>JBAUEH010000167.1:0-3166 GCA_049678505.1 Candidatus Acidiferrales bacterium | reverse complement strand
TTGGCGAACGCGTATTACCAGAAGGCCATCAGCATGGAAACGGCGCTTTTGCGGTCATCGAACGCGGACGAGTTGCAGGACATCATCAATCGCGGAGTTACTTCTCCTACGATGACCGTGAAAACGCAGGGTCGGCGCTAAGGCAGATCGAGGAAAAGGAAATAGGAGGCAACGCAGATGCCGGTCTACACATACACCGGAGTGAATCGAGCGGGAACCAAGGTCACGGGGGAGCGCTCGGCGACGACGAAGAGCGAGCTGCAGAACGTGCTGCGGCGGGAGCAGATCAACGTCAGCAAAGTGTCGGAAAAGGGGAAGGAATTCTCGATTCCGTCCTTTGGCAGCGGCGTGAAGAACAAGGAACTGGCGATTTTCACGCGACAGTTCTCGGTGATGATTGACGCCGGCTTGCCGCTGGTGCAGTGCCTGGAAATTCTTGCGCAGCAGCAAGAGAACAAGACTTTCCAGAAGATACTGACCGGCGTGCGCGGGTCGGTGGAAGGTGGCGCAACGCTGTCGTCTTCGATGAAGCTGTACGAAAAGGTGTTTGACCCGCTGTATTACAACATGGTGGAGGCGGGCGAGACGGGCGGTATTCTCGACACCATTCTGCAGCGCCTATCGACGTACATCGAGAAGAGCGTGAAACTGAAGCGCGCGGTGAAGTCGGCGATGATTTACCCGGTGGCGGTGCTGAGCATCGCGGGCGGCGTGATCGCGCTGCTGTTGTGGAAAGTGGTGCCCATCTTCGTGACACTGTTTGCGGGATTAGGAGCGAATTTGCCGCTGCCGACGCGAATCGTGATCGGGCTGAGCAATTTCGTGGGCAGCATTTATGGGCTGCTGATTGTGGTGTTCGCCGCCGTCGGGGCCGTCGCATTGAAAGTGTGGTATGGAACCCCGCAGGGGCGGCTGGTGATTGATTCTACGCTGCTGAAGCTTCCGATACTCGGGATGTTGTTGCGGAAGATAGCCGTAGCGCGGTTCACGCGGACACTCGGGACATTGATTTCGAGCGGCGTGCCGATTCTGGAGGGACTGGACATTACGGCGAAGACGTCCGGCAACGCGGTGGTGGAGCGCGCGATCCAAAAGACTCGGAAGGCGGTGGAAGCTGGACGGTCACTGGTGGATCCGTTGAAGGAAACGGAAGTGTTTCCGGGGATGGTGACGCAAATGATCGCGGTGGGCGAACAGACCGGCGCGATGGATGCGATGCTACAGAAGATCGCAGACTTCTATGAAGAAGAAGTGGACGCAGCGGTGAAGGATTTGCTGACGCTGATGGAGCCGGTCATGATTATGTTTCTAGGAATCGTGGTCGGCGGCATCGTCATATCGATGTACTTGCCGTTGTTCTCGCTGATCGGAAAACTGGCGACGGGCGGCGGCTAGAGGGAACTCTCGGGGAGTGGGGGTAGCAGGGCTTCGGGATGGCGCGGCCTCCGGTCAGCGATTGAATCGAAGGCCGCGGAGTTTCCGGTTCCTCAGTAAGGACACAACTGGGATCCCGACTCCAGCGGCAGTGGGCGTCACGGATAATCGGGAATGGAGCTCACACAGAACACAACGCAATGGCTGGAATGGCTGGGGCGAGTACGGTTCCTGGTCATCTCCTTTTTGCTGGCGGTGGTGCTGGCGGTGCACCAACTGACGCCGCTACCACTGACGGCGAAATACTTCGTTCCGGTTATTCTCCTTTGGTATTTCCTGGCAACCTGCTTCGTGATTTTGCTGCGGTGGATTCCGCAGGCGCGCTGGCACGCTTCCTTGCAGATTGCCGCGGACTTACTTTTGATTACCGGACTGGTGTACTCGACGGGGGGAATCGACAGTTATTTCATTTGGCTTTACTTGCTGGCGATCTGGATGGCCAGCGTGCTGTTCGAGCGGCGCGGGGTTTTTCTGGTGGCCGGCGGAGCATTTGTGCTGCTCGGAATGGTCGTCGAGTTCACGCAATATGGATGGTTTCCGCGAACTTCCCTGACCACTCCAACGGCCCGCGCCTTGGAACTTCGCGTCCTTATCAATCTGCTGGCCTTCCTGGCAGTCGCGTATCTCGTGAGCTTGCTGGCGCAAATGCTGCGCAGCAAGGGAGTCGAGCTTGAAGAAAAGCGGGAGGAGCTGCGCGATCTGCAGGCGTTTAACGAGAACATCATCGACTCAATGCGCGGGGGGTTGATTACGACGGATCTCGAAGGGAAGATTTTGCTAGTGAATCGCGCGGGCGGGGAAATTGCGGGGATCTCCGGCGCGGCATTTCTAGGAAAGCAAATCCGGGAAGTCTTGCCGGGATTCTGGCTGACGGACGTAGACACAGAATCGGGGTTCATGGCGTCGCGGAAGGAAATCGAGATTCATACGCCATCGGGCGAAAAACGTTTTCTGGGTGTGTCGGTTTCTCCGTTGCAAACGGGGCAGCATGGCGTGAACGGATACGTCTTCAGCTTCCAGGATTTGACGGAGCTGAAGCGATTGGAGCGCGAGGTAGAAACCAAGAACCGGATGGCAGCGGTCGGCCGGCTCTCAGCGGCCATCGCGCATGAGATCAGGCAGCCGCTTACGGCGATGACCGGAGCGTTGAAAGAATTGGCGCGGCTAGCGCCGCTCGATGAAGATGACAAGAAGCTGGTGCAAATCGTGAGCCGGGAATCGGAACGTCTGAATCAAATCATCACGGATTTTTTGGATTACTCACGCGACAAAGCGTATTCGTTTTCGGAAGGCGACATGAACGTGCTGATTGACGAAGCCTTGACGCTGATCGAGCGGGAGCATAGTGCGGAAGGGAAATACCGGATTGAGCGCCAATTTGGGGTGGAGCACACCCTTGCGCGCGTGGACCGGGACCGCATCAAGCAGGTGATCTGGAATCTTTGCAATAACGCACTGCAGGCCATGCCTGCGGGCGGCACGCTTACGGTGAAGCTGGATGCCGATGGGGAATGGGTGCGCATCGGCATCCGCGACACCGGTGTAGGCCTGGATGCCAGGCAGGCAGGGAAGCTCTTCGAGCCGTTCCAGTCAGGGTTTCCAAAAGGGACCGGCCTGGGGCTGGCGATTGTGTATCAAGTGGTGCAGGCACACGGGGGGCGGATCCGCGTGGAATCGGAACAGGGACAGGGATCGGAATTTGTAATCGAGCTGCCGCGTCAAGGCAGCATGG
>JBAUEH010000166.1:0-1607 GCA_049678505.1 Candidatus Acidiferrales bacterium | reverse complement strand
TTGATCACCGACCTCGGCACAGTCGGCACGTTGCGCGTCGTCTCGCGAACTTCCGTCATGCGATATAAGGGTACAAAAGAGAACCTCCCTGAAATTGCACGGGAATTGAAGGTGGACGGTATTGTGGAAGGATCGGTCGTTCGGTCTGGTCAGCGAGTCCGCGTCACCGCGCGACTTCTTCAGGCATCCACGGACCAGCAGCGCTGGGCGGAGACTTACGACCGCGATCTCGGCGATGCCCTGAAACTACAGAGGGAAGTGGCGGATGCCATAGCACGGCAAGTCCGCGCAGAACTAACTCTGCACGAGCAGGCTCAGCTTCGCTTAGCCCACACCGTCAAACCGGCAGCATATGATGAGTACCTCAAGGGTCGTCTTTACTTTGTCAATGAGTACACGAAAGCCGATTCGCTTAGGAAGGCGCAGCACGACTTCGAAAAATCCATCCAGGAAGACCCCAACTTCGCTCTTGCTTACGCCGGCCTCGCTGACACTTATGTGTATCTAGCCTTCACAGGAGGCCTGCAAAAGGATTCCGCGTACCGTTCTGCCAAGCAGGCGCTGGACAAAGCACTGCAACTCGACGACAGCATCGGCGAAGCCCATGACACGCTTGGTCTGCTGAGTTCGGAGTTTGACTGGGATTGGGGCACTGCCGATCGCGAGTTCAACCGCGCCATCGCCCTGGCACCGAGCTACAGTTGCGCGCATGAGGACCGCGCCATTTTTCTGGCCATTACTGGCCGACGCAGCGAAGCTCTGGCCGAAATCGCAAAGATCGATCAACTGGACTATGGTTTCAGCGCGGCCGAGACGGAATTAGCGACCTATTATCAGCTAAGGGATTACCCGGACCTCATTGAAGCAAGCAAGAGAGCGCTGCTTCTGGATCCCAAGGTTTGGTCTCGCCACTACGATCTTGGGATCGGTTACGAAGGCACCGGCAAGCTTCAGGAAGCGATCTCTGAGTACCAGAAGGCGATTGAGATGTCAGACGGTTCTCCCGTCCCTACTGTGGCGCTCGCACACGCTTATTCAGCAGTAGGCAGAAGAGCCGAAGCGGAGAAGATCCTTCGCGATTTGGAGCGCAAATCGGAAGAGACTTCTGTTGCGCCGTACACGATGGCTACTGTATATGCTGGCCTCGGCGAAAACGACAAAGCTTTCGAGTTCCTCGAGAAAGCGTACTCAGAGAAGTCTTTCGACATTCCTTCGTTCATCAAATCTGACTTTCTGCTCGATAGCCTGCGTCCTGATCCGCGCTTCCAAAACCTTCTTCGCGGTATGGCTTTGACGAACTAGACTCCATGCGGCGGTGATTCTCCCTTTGTTCGAGCGTGAGTCTATGGTTGGTGTGGTTCGGCTCATTCCTGGCATGTGCGGTTCCCGACAAGTGACGGGCAACCCGGAAGTAACGCTAAGTGCACGGTCAGCCGCATAACTGGGCTAACTCACTGCCAAGGCTTACCATCAGCCTGGAGCGCTTGGCGAAGCGCGGTGGTCTCTGCTACGCTCGCTGCGATGGCCGCGCAATCGCGTTCTTCTTCCGCTAAGTCTTCCGCAACCGAATCTCCCGCGTCGCGCGCGCGGCAAAGCGCTCCGATCAC
>JBAUEH010000165.1:0-66905 GCA_049678505.1 Candidatus Acidiferrales bacterium | reverse complement strand
GCCGGCCGGCGCCATTCCCCCGGGGCTGCGCGTTTCTCCGGCCCGGCCTTCGATGAGAGGATAACACCACTTCCGCAGCGCCGGGATGTGCAGATTGATCCAATAATCCCACCAATCGATCGACCGGCAATCATAGCCGAACCTCTCTTTTTCCTGTGACGGCAGCGCGGCGGACAATCGCTCGATGTTCATGGCTTCGAAAGTGTAATTGTTATGCAGAATAAAAGGCTCGAACAAATTGATCAGCTTGATGACGCGTTCCAGCTCTCTTTCGCGTCGCGCGAGCGGCGCTGTCTTGAGCCCGAAACTGGATGCGCCGCGGCTGATCGCTTGCACAATGGTCTTCTGCGCCGGTGCGGAAAATTTTTCGTAGCGCTCTTTTGACACCGGAATCGCGTCGAAGCGCGAGCGCAGCCAGTGATGAAAGCCGTCCTGCGTGCGGTAGAACTTCCGGTGCGCCAAGCTGGTCAATTCAATCGAGCGCCGCATGTTGCACGGATTGGTCACGGAAGTCGCAAGCTGATAGAGCGGTTCATGCCTGCGTTCCAGCAGCGCGGCGCTCATCAGCGTCATTCCGCGCGTCACTTCGTCCACGGGAATAATGTCCAGGCACTTGCGGGCGTTGGTCGGAAGTTGCCGGAAATAAGTTCCCAGAAGATAAGAGAGCGACGCCGATGTGTTGATGCCTTCATTCCACCCGCGAAACGGTTTTTCGAGCGAGGATTCAACGATCGACGGCCTGGCAATCGCGATCGGCAGCCCGGCTCCGCGCTTTACGAGGAGCGATTCCGCGAGGCCTTTTGTAAATGTATACGTGTTCGGCCAGCCAAGCTCGCGCGCGCGCCGCGTTCCCGCATCCATCAGCGTCTGCCGCAGCCATCGCGTCCGATTCTTACGGATCTGATTGTCCAGCGCAACGCCTTCCAGTTTTTTTGCGGCCTCGGGCTTTTCGAGCGCCGCGCGGCGCAATTCGCTGGCGACGGCAGAGCTCTCCGCGCTGGCTTCCGCGTCCTGGATCATGGATCGCAGGGAAAGCAATTCCTGCTCCGCATCGAAGCCCGCAATGCCGGCCGGAACGTAGTCTGGCGTCAGGGTCTCGATGACCCGGCCGTCGCGATTGCCGGCCGCATAGCACGTAGAAAGATGCAGAAGCGCCGCATGGTCCGTCTTGCGCAAGAAGTCCAAAACGTTGGCAACCGAATCGACATTCGCGCTGAGCGCATCGCGCAGATCCGGATTGAAATCCGTTAAACCGGAGCTGTTCACAATCAAGTCCAGTTCGCGTGCGAGCTTCGCGCAAGTTGCCTCATCGAAACCCAGCATTGACTTGCTCAAATCGCCGTCAAGGACCTCAATATGCTCCGCCAAAAATTCATGGAAACGCGGCCCATGCTGCTTCGCTAAATTTTTGAAGACCGGCGATTCATCAAGAACTCTGCGGAAACGCGCCGCTGAACCTGTGGAGCGATGATGGCGGATCAACAAATAAATCTTTCCGATGTCTGGAACGTCTCCGAGCAGGCTCGCGAGCCAAACTTTTCCGATGAAGCCCGTGGCGCCGGCCAGCAAAATGCTTTTGCCACGCAGAGCCTCCCGCACGGAAAGACGCCGATTTTCTGTTTGCGCGTAAAACTGAACGATTTGAAGTTTATTCGGAACCGGACGCCGCTCGGCCGGCCGAATCGCTCTATCCAAAATTTCCGGATGTTCAGCAAATCCCAAGTTCGTGGCCAGCCGCGCGCGCGGCACGCGTCCATCGGGATTGCTTCCAATGAAACGCGCCAGTGGGCCGCGCGGCCGAATCACCGGCTCGAGCAAACGCCCTGTCGCGATGCCGTCGCGAAAGTCCAGCCGATTGCAGACCAGAAACTTAACGCCAAGATGCTGGGCCAGCGGAATCATCACATGATCCAGACCCTGACTCACCAGCACGATTTCTTCTCCGCGCTCCTGCGCTCTTCTCAGTTCATTCACTCCCGCTTGTTTGAGAGATGGTTTCAGTTGGTATTCGAAGTGCTCTTCGCCGAGCAAGTCTAGGCGGTCGCGGCTCACTCCGCGCAGAACCGCATGCAAGAGGCGCGTGGCGACGGCTCTGTTTGTCAGGTAAAGAACAGGCCGGGCAATCGCCAGCGCGAGCATCGTGCCGCGGCGCCCCCACCGTTCCAGGAAGCTCTGCGCGTTCCATGCAAAGAACGCAACGGGCCGGACGGCGGTCAGATTCACTAGGCTGCCTTCGATGCGCCAGAAAGTAGCATTTGCGAAGTTGGGTTTTGTTGAGTGCGCAACGCTCTCAAAATCCAAGGAATGTTGGGGTTTTGATGGCAGGCTCATGGAACGAGAGAGGGCTTCAGAGACTTTGAAAGTATCATTATTCCCGGCGCCGAATCAAGGATGCGTAGCATAAGTCCAGTTTTTACTATTTGATACGGGATGCCACCGGTGCGTTCATGCCCCCTGCGCCCTCGCTTCCCGAGACGTAAGACTATGCGGGGTAAGCATTTTTTTGTTAGCACGGCATCACATGGCTGCGGCGACGGCGGCCCGCTATTCGCGAATGAAGGAAACCACTTCGTTGTATTTCGACATAGCGCGCGCGCCAACTTTTGTGCAGCACAACGCCGCGCAGGCGTTCGCGAATGCGCCGACGCGCTCGAGATCCCATTTTTGCAAGAGGCCGTAGGAAAGGCCGCCCATAAAAGCGTCGCCCGCGCCGGTAGTGTCGACGGGCTTTACCGTGAATGCCGGGACGTGAACGGTTTGGTCTTTGCTGGCGAGAAGGCAGCCGTTTGCGCCCAGAGTTATCGCCACGACGCTTGGTCCCATCTGCAGAAGTTTGCGCGCCATGCGTTCATGGTCGTCTTCGCCGGTCAATTCGCGCGCGGCGGCTTTGCAGGGTTTCAGCACGTCGGCGAATTTAAGAGCGGCGACGAGTTCTTCCTGCGTGCCCAGATTGCACTGGCAAAAAAAGTTCGGCGAAACGTCCAGATCGAAGAGAACGCGCACACCCGCATCGCGCGCCACTTCCATGGCTTGGCGCACCGGCGTGAGCGGCAGTTGCGACGCTTCGGTATGGAAATGTTTGGCGCTTCGGATGTGCGGCGCGAATCGCGTGAGCACCTGATGAATGCTGATTTTTCCGGTGACGTTCGGGAACATGTAAATGCAGCGCTCGCCTTCCATGTCGACGGGAATCCACGTGAGCGAGGAGCGCTCGCCTTTGAGGACTTCGATTCCGGAGATGTCCATGCCGTCGTCGAGGAATGCCTTCTGGATGATGCGGCCATTGTCGTCGTCGCCGAGAAGGCCCAGCCATCCCGCTTTGGCGCCCAAGCGCGCGACTTGCATCAAATTGTTTGCGGTGACGCCGCCGGCGTGAATTTCCAGGCGTTTGGCGTTCGTTTTTTCCTCAGGACCGAGCAGGCGTGGCACCAGGGCGAAGAAATCCACGGTGCAACTGCCGATCCCGACAACTTCAGCGGCTTGGGCGGCGTTCGTCATGAATGACCCTCTTGGGCTGGCTCTGGCGCGCTATATGAGCGGCCAAGAGCGGCCAAGGGTTCGCGCTGCTTATAGTTCCGGCGACGGCGGGTGTCAAGCAGGACTGTCGTCGCGTGTCCGGAAACGGGCAGCTAATTTCTCTAAAAGCAGAAATTTCCGCGATTAGAAATGACTCCGATCGTTTGTTTTGTGTGAGTTGCATCGAGTTCTAATTTTCCATATTTCCTCGATTAGAATTTAGAAAGCGCATAAAAAGCGAAAAGCCGCGTCGCCGCGGCTTGCCTCCGTTCAGTTACGCGCAGCCCCGCCATGGACCCTTCGTCCCTCAGGACAAGCGGGTAAGCTGGAAGTTCCAGACTGCAAAGGCATATGTATCATAGAGTTAACTATAAGTCAAGGAAAATCGTTGTGAGGATAGGCGCAGAAACAGTCAGGGTTTCGACGGCGTGGGGCGGGACATTGAAACATTAGGTAGTAGGGTCGTCACCGGGAGCTTCGGTGGCTTTGCGACCGGGAACCAGACAGTGCGGGTTCGGCTTTTTCCTTTTGCTTATGACTGGGGTGGTGATATCAGCGGCGGACAACACGGCGTTCCACTTCCCAGAGGGCAGCCGAGACATCGCGTGCATTCTACGCGGCGGATTTGCGTTGGAGGAGGGAGTAACAAACGGGCATGAGCAGAAGCGTGATGAAGGTGGAAAGGAGCAGGCCGCCGATGACGGCGAGAGCCAGAGGCTTTTGCAATTCGGCTCCGGAGCCGAGGCCGAGGGCGAGCGGGAGCAGGCCGAAGAGCGTGGCAAGGGTGGTCATCAGGATGGGACGGATGCGGATTTTGCCGGCTTCGACGAGCGCGTCGAAGAGCGGCATTTTTTCTTCTTCCCAAAGTTTGTGAACATATTCGAAGAGAATGATTCCGTTTTTCACTACGAGGCCGACCATCAGAATGATTCCCATGAAAGAAGAAACATTGAGCGCGGTGCCGGTGACGAGGAGCATGGCGAAAACGCCGAGGAGCGACAAAGGCGCGGCGGAAATGATAATGAGCGATGGCGCGAAGGCGCGAAACTGGATGACGAGCACGATGAAGATGGCTCCGAGCGCGAGGAAAAGCACGAAAAGCAAATCGTGGAAAGCGGCTTGCTGGCTTTCATACTGGCCGCCGATTTCGTAGGTGTAGCCGACGGGAAGCTCGACGGCGCTCATTACTTTTTTTACGTCGTTGACGACGCTCCCGAGGTCGCGATTTTCGAGTTCGCCGGTCATGGAAATCATCAGGCGCTGATTTTCGCGTTCGAGCGTGCTTTCGCCCTGGACTTGATGAACGTTGGCGAGCGCGGAGAGAGGAACCATTTGCTTGCTCGGGGTGAGGATGGGGAATTGCAGCACGTCGTTGTAATTCATGCGAAACGAATCGGGGAAACGCACGCGGACGGGAATGGTGCGGTCGGATTCGCGGAGTTCAGTCTTGGTGTCGCCAAGCAAACCGTCGCTGACTTGTTGCGAGATGCCGGTGGGAGTCATACCCACGCGGCCAGCAGCGGTGGGGTTGATGTCGAAAACGATTTGCGGATTGCCTTTTTCGATGGACTTGAAATCGGCGAGGCCGGGAACGGCTTGCAGTTTGGGGCCGATGGCACCGGCGAGATTTTCCAACTCAGTGATGTCGCTGCCGAAGATCTTGACTTCGACGGGTTCGGGCGTGCCTTCGAGATCGCCGAGCATGTCCTGGAGGATTTGCGAGAACTCGACATCGACACCTGGAATGTTGGTTTCGATTTGGCGGCGCAGATCGTCGATGACGTCGTTGATGTCGCGGCGCTGGGAGCGCGGCTTCAATTTTACGGTCATGTCGCCGGTGTTCTGCTGCGTGACGAAGAGGCCGTTCTCGGCGCCGGTGCGGCGCGAAAAAGAAGCGGTCGCGGGCATGGCGGCGACGCGCTCTTCGATTTTTTGCAGGATGCGATTGGTTTCCGCGAGCGAGGTGCCGGGCGGAGTGATGTAGTCGAGGATGTAGCCGCCTTCATCCATTTCGGGCAGGAAGCCGGTTTCGAGCTGGGTGTAACAGATTACGGCGAGCGCGACGCAAGCTGCGGCCGCGAGTACCACGATGAGGCGGCGGCGCAGCGCCCAGCGAACGACTTTTTCGTAGCCGCGGTTGACCGGGCCAATGAGTTTTTCGGAGCTGGCACGGTGCGTGCGAGACGACAGAAAGCTCACAGAGAAAAGCGGAATGATGGTCAGGGCATAGACGAGAGACAGCAGAACGGAAATGCCGAGCGTGAGGCAAAGGGCCTTGAAGAATTCGCCAACGATGCCTTGCAGGAGCGTCAACGGAAGAAAAACAACTTCAGTGGTCGCGGTCGAGCCGATGACAGCTCCGAGGAGTTCGCGCACGCCTTTTTCCGCGGCCTCCTGGGGCGGTTCGCCGAGGCCTAGATGGCGATAGATGTTCTCGATGATGACGACGGCGTCGTCGATGATGAGGCCGATGGCGATGGCCATGCCGCCGAGGGACATCAGATTGAGCGTGCCGCCGGTGATTTTGAGGAAGAAAAATGTGCCGATCACGGAAAGCGGCAGTGAAGTGGCAGCGACCAGCGTGGTGCGCCAGTCGCGCAGAAAAAGGTAGAGGATTACGATGGCCAGAAAGGCGCCGATGAGGATGGCGTCGCGAACGCTCTTGATGGATTCGGAAACGAATTCGGCGAGGTCGTAATCGACGGAGAGATGCAAGGTTTTGGGGATCGCGGAGCCGAGGTTCCGAGTCATCGCCCTGATTTGTTTGGCGATTTGCAGGATGTTGCCGTCGATCTGACGCGAGATGTTGATGAGCGCGGCGGGCTTGCCATTTCCGGTAGCGAGCATGGTGGGATCGGCGACGCCATCGCGCACGGCGGCGATGTCTCCGACGCGCACGGGGGATTCGTCCTGAACAGCGACGATGGCATCGCGAATGTCGTCGAGGCCGTGGAACTGATCGTCGGTCAAGATTTGGTACTGCAAATAATTTTTCGGCAAGCGGCCGACGGCGACGACTTGATTGGTTGCGGCGAGTTGCGCGGCCACGTCGTCGAGGGTGAGGCGATGCGAGAGCAGTTTTTGCGGGTCGACGACCACGGAGACTTCGCGCTGGTCGGTGGCTTGCACTTCGACTTGGCCGACGCCGGGGACGCGCGTGAACATGGGACGCAGATTGTAGTAGGCGTAGTCGTAGAGATCGGCGTCGGGGACGTTGCCGTTCAGAATCAGGCTGAGGACGGGATAGACGGTGGGCGATTCCCATTCGACGGAAACGTCCGTGCCGGACGGTAGCGAGGATTGCACTTCGCTGACACGGCCCTGCACGAGCTGCAACGCGTACTTCATGTCCATGCCGGGATTGAAGAGCACGCCGACGGAGGCCGCGCCGCGAATCGTTTCCGAGCGCACGCGGCTTACGCCTTGCACGGTGCTGACGGATTCCTCGAGAGGACGCGTGACGTCGAGCAGCATGGTCTGCGGCGCGAGGTCGGCGGAATGCGCCAGAATCATGACGCGAGGAAAATCGAGATTCGGGTAGATGCTGCTGGGCAATACGAAAAAGGAATAAACCCCGGCGATGGTGAGAAAAGCGGTAAGCAGATAGACTGCATATCGGTTTTTCCAGCAGACTCGGACGATGTTCATGGTTTGATTTTGATTTTTGCGGTGTCGCCGAGGCCATAGCCGCCGGTGAGGATCACGGTGTCGCCGTCCTTGACGCCGGAGAGAATCTCGACGCGGTCGCCGGTTTCAATTCCCACTTTTACGTCAACGGCCTTCGCGGTATCGCCCTGAACTTCGTAGACCTGCGTCTGGCCGGATTCGTCGTGGTAAATCGATTGCGGCGGGACAGTCAGGGCATTGGCGTGCGTTTGCACCGGCACTTGGGCGTTCAAGTACATTCCGAGCTTCAGAGGGCCTCCGGGATTTGCGATGCGAATGCGAACGCTGCCCACGTTTGTGGCAGGGTCAACCATGGGAGAGATGGCGATGATCTTTCCGTTGAACGTTTTGCCGGGGAAAGCTTCACTGGTAATCGGGAGCGGCTCGCCAATGTGAATTTTGCTGAGATAGGCGGCGGAAAGGCTGCCGGAAAGCTCGACTTCGTTAATATTCGCCACTTCGATGATGGGTTGCGCGCCCGTTCCGTCCACTTGTTCGCCGATGCTGACGTAGCGCTTGGCGACGGCGCCGTTCAGCGGAGAAACTATTTTTGTGCGCTCGAATTGCAGGTTAGCTGTTTCTTCCGCTGCTTTTGCCTGGAGTTGCGCCGCTTCGGCAACGCTCACTTGCGTTTTGGCGTCCTCCAAGTCCTTTCCGGCAACGATGCCACGCTGGAAAAGCGTCTGATTGCGCTGGAGATTCTGCTGCGCATTTTGCAGCGTCGCTTCGGCTTGGGCAGATGCGGCTTGCACCTGGCGGAGCTGGTCGTCGTAGGTGTGACTGTCAATTGTTGCGAGAACTTCACCCGCGTGCACGCGATCGCCTTCGGCGGCGCTGAGGCTGGTGATTCGTCCCGCGACGAGCGCGCTGAGCTTGACGTCTTGGTTCGGAGGGGCCACCACGTTGCCGCTTACGGTGGCCGTTTGTTGCACGCTGGCGCGAGCCACTTCGGCGACGGTAACTTCGGCGACGACTTGTTCGGAGTCTTCGTTGCTGGGTTCTTTTGCGCATCCGCATACCAACGCAGCCGATGCGATGGCAAGGATCGCGATCCAGATACAGTCCGATACAATACTTCGCGTTTTCGATGCACACGGCCGTTTTTGTCGCGTCGTTTTCATGCGGATTTCGGCGTTGATTCCCATGACCATTCAGTCGAGAGGCGCCCCGACGATCTCTTCCAATTGAGCAAACGCCTGGTGAACGGCGAACAGGCTGAGCAAATATTCCTGTTTTACGGCTTGGACATTTTTTTGCGCGTCGAGGACGGAAAGAATGTTCGCTTTTCCAGCGCGATAGCTTTCCTCGGCGAGGCCTTCGAGATTGTCCGCAGCCGGTACAAGGGACTCTTTGTAGAGGCGGGCCTGCTGTTCGCGCGTCTGCAGGTCCAGATAGCCGGATTCAACGTGACCCTCGACGGCGCGGCGAGCCGCCTGCGCTTGATCGTCGAGCGCAACAAGGCTGGCAGAGGACTCGGCAATTTCACCCTGGAAGCGCGAAAAGATGGGTACTTCCATGCTGGCCTGGCTCCGCGGGCCATAGCGAAAATTGTGGGGCGAGGAGTAATCCGTGCCGAGGGACAGGGTCAGATTGGGAATGCGCTCGGCCTGAAGCAAAGCTCGCTGGCTTTGCTCGACCTTTTCCTGCTGCGAAATTTTCTGCAGGTCGGCGTTTGAATTGGCGGCACGCGCCAGCAAGTCGTTGAGCGCGAGCTCGCCCGGCAAGGCGTCGAGGGGCGTGAGTAAATCCCAATCTGCCGAGGGAGGTTCATTGAGCAGAGTGTTTAGATCGCTCCGGGCAACTTTTTCCTCTTGCTGGGCCACCTGGTAATCCGCTTGCGCCTGCGAGACGACCAGCTCAGCCTGAAAGACTTCGAGTTGCGGGACGTCGCCGGCCTGGAAACGCGCCTGCGCGATGTCATGGAGACGTTGCGCGAGTTTCAGCGCATCGTTTTTCTCTGCCGTGGCGCTTCGCGCCAGGGCCAGAGCAAAAAAAGCGTCGCGAACGTTCTGGCGAGTCAGGCGCTCGAGAGCAGCGATATCGTCATCGGTCAAGGCGCCTTGCGTTTGCGCGAGTTCCATGCGGCGTTTGCGCTTCGAGCCTAATTCAATTGGCTGATCGAACCACCAGCCTTCGTGGGGATCATCGCGCAGCGCCGTAAAATTGCCGGTGGGATTGGGGCGCTCGCTCGCGATGCGAACTCCCGTGGTGGCGACAGCGTGTTGCGCGCGCGCAGCAATCAGGTCGAGGTTTTGGCGTTCGGCCATCTGTAAGGCATCCGCGAGAGTCAATTTCTGGGGTTGTTGCGCAAAGGCGGGCGCTGCGCTGCAGATGAGCAGAAAAAACACCAGGCACGTGAGGTCGGCGGCGATCTTTCCGGCGGCGCAGACGTGCGAAATGGCGCTTTTTTGTGAAGCGCGAGGCGCAATCATGCAAGTCCAAGTTTATTCGCGGCGCGCCTGGCAAACCTGAAGCGAGAATTAATTTTTGTTTAGTTTCGTGCCGGCGATGATTCAGCGGTGCGAGGGAGGGAAACGGTGAAGATGGATCCTGCGCCGGGCCGGCTGACGCACTCGATGGAGCCGTCCTGCGCGCGAACAATCGCCTGCGCGATGGCGAGGCCCAAGCCGCCGCTTTGCGCTTCGGTCGAGTCCATTTGCGGCACGCGATAAAAGCGCTCGAAGATATGCGGCAAATGTTCGGGGGAAATGCCGACGCCTTCATCCGCGAATTGCACGCGTATGTTTCCGTTTGAGACGGCCATTCCGACGCGGATGGAGCCGGCGCGAGTCGAGTACTTCAGTGAATTATCAAGGAAGATCAGAAAAAGCTGGCGCAAGAAAGCTTCATCGCCGGTGTAGGGAACCTCTTCAGAGAGCCGCCGATCGATGCGGATGCCTTTCTTGCGGGCGCGAGGCGTGACCAGCGCGCAGGCCTCTTCGAGAGTCTCGTTCAAATAGAGGGGCTCGCGGGCCAGGCGGAGCTGGCCGGCGTCGGCGATCGCCAAGGTAAAGAGCCCCTCGACGATGCGGCTGAGCTTCTTCAGCTCGCTGTCGATGACTTCGAGGGCTTTCTGATATTCCGCAGGCGCACGCAGCTCTTTCAGGAGCAGCTCTGTTTCGCCCTGAAGAACGGAAAGCGGCGTGCGCAGCTCGTGCGACGCGTCGGAGACGAATTGGCGGAGCTGGCCGACGGCTCCTTCCATGCAGACGAAAAGCTTGTTGAAGGCGTCGGCGAGGCGGCCAAGCTCGTCGCCACGATTGGCAGCCGCCAGCGGCGAGCCATCGCGCGGAGCGCGCGCGGGCAGGGCTCCGGGTCCGGCGAGCTTTACGCGGTCGGCCATTTGGGATGCTTCGCGCGTCAATTCGGTGATGGGCTCGAGGCTGCGGCCTACATACCACGCAGCGACAGCGCCGACGATCAGCAAGCTGCACGGGAAGAGCACAAAGAGCAAGTTGCGAAAGCGCGCGAGGATTCGGTCGGTGTCGAGCGTGGGCATGGCGACGAGCAGAGCTTCCTGCGCGTTCCCGTGGTGAACGGGCTCAGAGTGGACGCGCAGGCGTCCGAGCGCGGGATCGTGAATCGTCACAGGATTTCGAGAGATTGCTGTCCAGGGAATGGCATGGCCGTTTAGGTTTTTGGAGAGCGCGATGACGTTGCCGGAGGGCCCGACTGTTTCGAAGAATTCTCCGGGAATGTCCATGACGACGATGTCGGCGTCGTCGGGATCGGAGTTTAAATCCGCGGCCAGCAGGGTGGCTGATTCCGCCATGCGATGGTCGAGCTGGGTGCGGACAACTCTGCGCGCGGCGAAATAAAACGTGGCATACGAGGCGAGCAGCAGCACGCCGACGACGATGCAGAAGAGCAGCATCATGCGCCAGCGCAAGGAAAGAGCGTGCTTCATGATTCCGTACCCAAGCGGTAGCCGACGCCGCGCAGGGTGTGCACGAGCTTTACGGCGTGGCCGTGATCGATTTTTTGGCGCAAACGGTTGATGTAAACGTCGACCAGATTCGTTTCGCTATCGAAATGGCTGTCCCAAACGTGCTCGATGATTTCGCTGCGCGTAACGCTCTCGGGCGCGCGCAACAGCAACAGCTCAAGCAGAGAGAATTCCTTGGAGGTAAGTGGCACTTTGCCGGAACCGCGGCTGACGCTGCGGCGATGGCGGTCGAGCTCGAGATCGCCGCAGCGCAATTTGGTTTCGCCGCGGCGGAATCCGCGGCGCACCAGCGCACGCACGCGCGCTTGTAGCTCGGCGAGAGCGAAGGGCTTGGTCAGGTAATCGTCAGCTCCGGCGTCGAGGCCCTCGACGCGCTGTTCGACAAGGCCGCGCGCGGTGAGCATGAGAATCGGAGATTGAATTTCCTCGCGCCGTAGTTTGCGGCACAGTTCGATGCCGGTGATTCCGGGCAAACGCACATCGAGAAGAATGGCGTCGTAGGAATTTTCGGAGGCCAGGCGGAATCCGTCTTCGCCCGTGGAAGCGACGTCGACAGCGTAGGCATTTTCGCGCAGTGCGCGGGCGACAAAGCTCGCTACCTTGCGTTCGTCTTCAACAAGCAGGATGCGCATGGGATTCGTTCCCGAAATTATACGGCAGGACGGCCACGACGGCGCTGCTGAGCGTTGTGGCCGAGACAGCGTTCATTTTTCCGCGAAACGGGTGGCATGCAGGCGCGTCTGGATCACGCGCAGTATGGAATCGCGCGAAATCATGCCGATGATGTGGCTTTCCTGGAGCACGGGCATCTGATTGACATCCTCGCTCTGCATGCGTTCGAGAACGCCCATGACCGGCTCACTCGGAGATACCCAATGAATTCCCTGCTGCGGGACCATGGCGGCCTGAACGGAGGTGTTGGCCCATTCATCGCGGGGGAAAAGTTGCACACGGTGCAGGGTGACCAGGCCCACGGCCATGCCGTTGCCGGTGACGACGTGGCAGCGGCGGCCCGTGCGCAGTACTTCTTGAACGTAATTCTCGAGCGAAATATCGCGCGCGACGGTGGGGACGTCCGGCGACATGACATCCGCGGCGCTGAGGCCGGCGAGAGTAGTGCGGACCGCAACTTGCGTGTAGGTTTCCTGGGCGGCCGAGAGAAGAAACCAACCGATGAATGCGAGCCAAATTCCTCCCAGCCAGCCACCCAAAAAGCGGGAGACGGCGCTGCCTTGTTGCACGACGGCCCAAATTCCCAGCATGATCATCAGATAAGCGATGAATTGCCCGCTGCGCGAGGCGATGCGGCTTGCTTTGTCGTAATTTTTGGTGATCCCCCAGATGATGGAGCGAAGAACGCGGCCGCCGTCCATGGGAAATCCGGGCACGAGATTGAAGGCGCCCAAAATGAAGTTTAGAACGCTCATCCATCCGGATATGGTTTGAACTACTCCGCTGGGAGGGCTGTAGGCATAAATCAAGAGAAAAACGCCGCCGAGGAAAAAACTGGAAAGCGGGCCGGCGATAGCGATATTGAATTCCTGTTTGGCGCTTTCCGCTTCGCGAGAGATTCTGGAGAGCCCACCGAAGACGAAAAGAGTGATCGAAGTCACAGGAATTTTGTAGTGCATAGCCACGATGCTATGGCTCAGTTCGTGGAAGATGATAGAGGCAAAATAAATGGCGCTGATTGCAACGCCCAGCAGCCAGTATTGTGCCGGATTCCAGCCTGCGTGCTGTGTCTTGACAACTGCCGCAAACCAAAACGTAATGAGCGCGAACATGATGAACCAACTGGCATGCAGATAGAGGGGAATGCCAAAGATGCGGCCGATGCGGAGTCCCGTTGGTTGTGGTTGCGTTGCCATCGCGCGCAAATTCCTCAAGTGCAATTATAACGAAGACTCCGCAGCACGGTACGGAGTTTCACGGGCAGGAAGGACGCGTCGCGCGGGGGTTAGAAACGAGGCTGGATTTTTTCAGCGGCAGGCGCGGGGAAGAGCTTAGCGAGTGCAAGATGAGTTGGCAGGTAAATCAGAATTACGAGGCCTATCCACATGAGCGCGACGTGAACTGGCGCAGGCCCCCACGCGACGTGCGCGAAGGGATCGCGAAACGCATAATTGATGTTCATGGCGGGATTGGCGAACCGCGCGGCGATCATGGCGGCAGCCGCGATCGCCGACTGCAGCAGCCATCCGCGCCGGTCGTATCCCGTACGCTTGAGCAACCAAAGAAGCAAGATCGGCCAGACCACGTGAAACAGCGATAATAGGCGCACCCATAACGTGTAGTGCGCGTCCCACATGTATCCGGTGCCACCCGTCAAGTTGTGGCCTGCAAAGAGCCGCCAGGCTGCGTCGAGGTCCCACAGTAAATCGGCGACGATGGATGAGACAGCCTGGCTCGAAAGAAGCAGAGGATTGCTCCACCAGAGTCCGGCGCAAGTGAGGATTACGGCGATGTCGCAAACGTGAAGAAAATTCTGCACACCCCAGGTGCGCCAATAGGCGGGGAACCATACGACTATCCAGATCAGGCTGGCCCAACGCACCCACGGCGGGAATTTCAATGTATGGATGGGTTCGGACATCTTTGCGCCGGAGCGTATCGTATCAGACATGAGTGCTCCTGAGCGTTTGCGGACGGAGGCACAGAAATTTCGACACTGGCTGCGCGGCCATGCGAAAATAAAGCCATGGGTTCGGTGACGATCGCCGGAGGGTTGGTGCTGGGAGGCGCTGCGGTCGCGGCGTGGGGCGCGGTGTACCCCGGAGCGCAGGTATTCGGGCGCACATTGCGAATCACCGGCGATCCCTTGACGCTGGCGCTGACCTTCGATGACGGGCCTAATCCGTCCGTGACGCCGGCTTTGCTCAATTTGCTGGAGCGTTACGATGCGCGCGCGACATTTTTCTTGATGGGGAGTCACGTGCGCGCTTTTCCGGCGCTGACGCGGGAAATTGCAGAGCGCGGGCACGCGATTGGAAATCACACCGAGACGCATCCGAGTCTGATCTTCATGTCCGCAAGGAGATTGCAGGACGAGCTCGATCGTTGCCGCGAAGCGATTGAATCCGCCGCGGCTTATCGGCCGCGCTGGATAAGGCCGCCATTTGGTTTTCGCGGGCCGGGGCTCAGCGGCGTGGTTCGGCGGCTGGGGTATTCGGGCATCGCGATGTGGTCAAAACTCGTGCGCGACTGGCGTCCGCAAGCCGCCGAGCCGGTGATTCGCCGCTTGCGGCGCGCCAGTGGCGGCGATATTGTGCTGATGCACGACGGCGACCATCGATTGCTCGAAGGCGATCGGCACCACACCGTTGCAGCGCTCGCCCATTGGCTGCCGCGGTGGAAGGACGCTGGGCTGAAATTTGTAACCGTGGATGGCATAGATCCATCGCTTGCCAGGTTAGGGGATGCTGCCGGCCAGAAGGCAAGCTGACAAGGCAGGAATACATTGGACGATAGAAGATTTTACGACGAGAAAGATGAAATCAAACAAATTCCGCTGACGTGTCCGCATTGCCGCCAGGAAAATACTTACCCAGTGCGCTGGAAAATGCGCACTAAGAAAGCGCAACTACCGGGCGGCGCCAATGAAGAGGATCGCAAGCAGTTTGCGAAGGCTCGCTCGTACATGGTTCGCGTCGACGACATGGTGGCCTGCCGGAACATTCGCTGCCGCAAGCGTTTCGACTTGACAGGACAGACGGTGATTTTGGTCTAGCGCGGCAAAACCGTCGCATTTTTTCGGAATCAAATCTCCGGATACAGATCGAAGAAGGCGTCGAGCGACTGCTTGAGGGCTTGCTCGATTTGCTCTTTGCTGCCTTCGATCAGATGCATGGTCACACGGCCGTTGCGGCCATCTTTGAGTTGAACGGTGGCTTCGCCGACAGATGCCAAGTCCGTGGCGGGAAACAACCGCATTCCGTACACGAGGGCAAGATTCGCCATCCAAAATCCTCCTGCGGAGCCGCGTCAAATCTGCGGCGGCCCATAATGACAGAGTATGCGCGGCTGCGGCGCGAGTCAAACCGCGCGCGCCTGAGCGACTGTGGCTTTTATTGACAGGGTTGCTTGGGCGGAGCATCCTTGGCGTAGCCTGGAATATGGGATTAGCCGTGGTCTTGCGAGGTGCCGCATGAAATTCTACGTGGCCTCGAGGTTTGCTGTCGCTTACATCGTAGGTTGGGTCGTGGTCTTGGCGGCGGCTCCGTTTGCGCGCGCGCAATCGGCGACTCTTCCTGCGCAGCAATCATCCGCGAGCGCTGCTTCGACGCCTGCGCAGCCGACGGCAACCACGGCAGCTCCTGACGCAAAGAGCGCGCCGCCCGCGACGGCAGTTCAGTCCGGCAAATACATTCAAGTTCCGACGGGAACGCGCCTTCCGTTGGTGCTGCACAACGCGATTTCCACGCGCAGCGCACGCGCTGGCGACTCCGTCTATCTGGAGACGCTTTTTCCGATTTTGATCAGCGAGCGGATTGTGATTCCGGCAGGCTCGTATGTCAGCGGAGAAGTTACGGAATCGAAGCGTGGAAGGGGCCCCGGGCAAGCCGAGATTGTGATCAAGCTTGACAACCTGATCCTACCGAACGGCTACGAAGCGCAGTTCAACGCCGTGCCTACCGACGCTGGCACGGGCGGCAAAGAGACGGTGGACAGAGAGGGCACGATCGAGGGCGACAAGAACAAGGCCGGCGATGCGAACACGATTGTACAAGACACAGCGGTTGGAGCGGGCGTTGGCGGAATCGCAACCCGAAGCGCGACGGGGGCCGGAGTTGGCGAGGGCCTTGGCGCGGTGGCGGGATTGATCACGGCGCACCTTAACCGCCCAGACGTCGAGCTTCCTCGCGGGACGACTTTGGACGTGATACTCAATCGTCCGCTTTATCTACTTTCCGCGAAGATTAATTTCACCAGCCCCGGTCAGGCGTAAACGCTGGCAGGTCCGCCCATGCGGCCAACGCAGAGCGGAATTATCCCGCACTAATTCTTCGCAGTCGTTACGGATTGACGCCGCGCGACGCGGCAGCAAATCGCATGGGGCTGAACGGCCCCAAATACTTCGATGCGCGTCCCTCTACGATCCATTCTGCGAGATATTTTGCCGTGGCTGGCGCGAGAAGCATGCCGTTGCGATAGTGTCCTGTAGCGATAAAAAGTCCCTCGATGTCCGTGGTACCGATGATGGGCAGATGATCAGGCGAATCCGGGCGAATGCCGACCCAAGTTTCCAGCACAGGCGCATCGGCGAGCGCGGGAGCCATGTCGATCGCGGCAGCGAGGATTTTTCGCAAGCCAGCCGCAGTCGGGTGTTTATCCAGGGCGCCGGGTTCCAGAGTGCTTCCCGCAACAACACGACCATCTTCGCGCGGAGCCATGTAGCCGCGCTCGCAGCGAAGAATCGTTCGTGGCACGCCCGCGACGCGGCCGAATGCCACCATTTGACCTCGCACGGGGGCTGCAGGAGCCCAGCATTCTGCTCCGCCGATTTCTTTCGAGCGCCAGCCCGCTGCAATGACTACATTTCGCGCTTCGATCTTTTCGGCAGTGCGCACTCGTGATTCGCCGGCGTGATGCGTCTCAGTCCTTGCGGCGAGAACGCCATCGCAGCGGCCGTCGCGGGTGATGACGGAGATGACTTCGGTATGGCCGCGAATTTCCGCACCGATGCGCTCCGCCGCGGCGAGCGTGACGCGCGTAAGCACGCGCGGGTCAAGGTAGGCTTCGTCGGCAATCCAAAGCGCCGCGCGCGTGGAAGGGCCAATCGCGGGCTCCCGGCGTCTGGCTTCGGCCAGGGGAAGCGCCTCGGCGGCGAGGCCGGCTTCGCAGACTTGCTTTAAGCGTTGGTCGCGCTCCGCTTCGGCATCCGGTTCAAAGAAAAGCTCGATGGCGCCATTGGGATGGAAACCCGCGGATTGGCCGGCCGCTGCTTCAATGGCCGAGACAAAGCCGGGATACAGACGATAACTTTCGCGACCGAGAGCCACTATGCCGACGGCTTCCTGATCCGGAGCGGGCGAGATGGTGCCGGCGGCGGCCCAAGAAGCTTCGCTGCCGGGCTCTTGGCGGTCGAGCAGGAGCACCGACTGGCGCAGCCGGGCGAGCTCGAACGCCAGCGCCGCGCCGATAATTCCGCCGCCGGCGATGAGCGTGTCATAACTCTTCATGCCGCGATTTTACCAGTAAATCGTGCACGGGAAACGCGAGCCGGTTAGAGGGTTTTGAGCAGGTCGAGGGACAGCAAGTAGGCTTTCTGAGAAAGGTTCTTCGCGCGCTCCCAATCGGACGTTTGTATGGCTTGCTGCGCCTGGTCGAGAAAGCCGCGAATTTTATCGACCATGTCCTTCTGTGCATCGTTGAGATCGCGGCCGTCGGCGTGATGCAGGTTTTGCTGCGCCGTCGCGGCATACTGGCCAGCCTGTTGTTGAAGCTGCGATTGATCCGATGGCGAGATCTGTGGAGAGATTTGCGGAGCAGCCGGGCGCTCGGGCTCGGAAGGTGGCGGCGTGGTTACGGGCCGCTTGGGGTTGTCGGGTTTGGGATTGAGAGGCGGTGGGGATGTTGCCGAGACTGGATTCGCCGGAGCAGGCGTGGTGGGGGCGGGAATCGAAGCTGGCGATTTGGTGGTGTCCTGCGCCGGAACCGGCGACGGCGGAACGGGCGGAACAGTTACGGGCGCGGCAGCGTGAACTTTGTTATGCGTGCAGCCTGAGCAGAAGAGGGACAACGACGCCGCGACGACGCACATGCCGATAGCCGTGGTGGCTCGCTTCAGCATTCGTCGCATGGGCCAGATCCGAGGATGGGTTGAGTCTGGTCTCGCCATGAAATAAATACTTCGATTCCCTTTTTTCGATTATGCGCGCTTTGCGAATGGTTCCCCGTAGTCCCGGTAGGATGCCGGAACCGGTGTCACCCGGACCAACGGCAGCTCAATCCGAAACGTGGTGCCGCGCCCAACCTCCGTATCGAATTCTATCGAACCACTGTGCAACTGCACAAATCGAAATGTGTTCGCGAGTCCCAAGCCCGTGCCACCTTTGCGGGTGGTGAAGAAAAGCTGAAAAATCTTGGCGCGATTTTCCGGCGTGATTCCGGGGCCGGTATCGCCCACGCGGATTTCCGCTGTGTCGGCCAGGCGGCGCAAGCTGACGAAAAGATGGCCGCCAGGGCTCATCGATTGGCACGCGTTCAGAACCAAGTTGAGCACGGCTTGTTCAATCAGGCGTTGGTCCATTTCCATTGGGGGAAAGGACGCCGGAATTTCCTTTTGTAGCTCGATACGCGCGCGCTCGATTGCCGGTTTTGCCGCCGCCAGGACGCCCTCGATGAGCTTTGGCAGGTCAACTTCCTCGCACTCCAATTCCACGGGACGGCTGAACTCAAGAAATGTCTTGACGACGCGGTCCAGGCGGTCGATTTCCGAGTCTAGCATCTTTGCGGCTTGTTGCGTCTCGGCATCAGCGGGCAGGTTGCCTTTCAAGACTTCGAGCCAAACACGCATCGAGTTCAGCGGATTTTTCACTTCGTGAGCTACGCCTGCGGTGACACGCCCCAGGGCCGCGAGCCGCTCGGACACTTGCAACTGGGAGCCGATTCGCTCCATGGATTCGAGATCGCGCAGCGTGACCAGCATGCCCATGCGCGCGCCATTTTCCTGAATGGCCTGGATGCTCGCTCCCACGCGGCGGGTTCCGCGGTCCCCGGAAATCTCAACTTCGACCTGCTCGATGGCGTGTCCTGCATCGCCCGCACATTCGATGTGCAATGCCTGGGCCAGCGGATGGTCGGATGGGAAAATTTCCTCGATTTTCCGCCCGAGTAAATTCTCCGAGCCGATGTCCAGGAATTTTTCAGCGGAGGGGCTCACCAGCACGGCGCGGCCTTCTCCGTTGAAAAGAAGAAGTCCGTCCTCGAGTCCGGACATGATTTGATTCATGTTTTCGCGCAAGGTGCTGAAAATTTCTCGGACGTCCCTCAATTGCTGGCCGATGCGGCTGATCTTGTTGGAGACCTGGCCCAGTTCGCCGGCCTTGGTCACCGGCTCGAGGTCAAACTCTCCCGCGGAGATGCGGTCCAGTTGGGCGGAGATTCGCGACAACGGGGCCAGCGCGATCTGGCTTACGAATGCCGTGAACAGGGTGGAGAGAATCACAGCGGCGAGTCCGACCCATGCGGCGGAACGCAGGCCGGGCCAAATTTCGTCGCGAAGAAGCGCGGAAGAAAGGGCGACATGAATCTCGCCAAAGGGCTGCGCGCTGATATTGAATGGCAGGGTTACTTCGTAGACGCGCGCGGGGCCATTCAGAATGCGGATTTGCTGGGCGAAGGGAGCATGAACCAGTTCCGAAAGATTGGGGCGAGGCGCGATGTTCTTGCCTGGCAGCGAAGGATCGCTCGATACCAGAGCGGCACCGGTGCTGTCGGTCAGGGTGATTTCATAAAGCGACTTGGAAAAGCTCATGTCCGATTCGATCAGCGCGGATAGGCCGGGACTCGTATTCAGCGTTTGCTGGATGTATTCGTGAATATCGTCCGGACTGGATGACGCAGGCGTTGCGCCGCGGTCGGCGGCTTCGCGCAGGGCTTCCTGAGCCGCGACGAAAACCTGTTGCAAGACGAATTGCGAACGGTCGTTCGCTTGTGCAATCACCTGGCGCGTGAGCTGCGCCACATACAAGCCTGAGATGAGCGCCACGACCAACAGAACCAGCGAGGCGGTCGCCAACGTAAACTTATTTTTCAGGCTTAACGACATTGGTTCGGGAAGCCTCGTACTCCTTCAGCTTATTGTGCAGCGTCTTCAAACTGATGCCCAGCAATTCGGCCGCGCGAGTCTTGTTTTGATTGGTGGCGTTGAGCGTTTGAAGGATCAGTTCCCGCTCCGCCGCCTCGACGGTAGTGCCGGGAGGGAAGCGAAGGTCGGCAAGTTCGTCCGTTTGCGCCATAGGTCCTCGCGCGAAGCCCTCCGGGAGATGCTGCCGTCCAATCGAGCCATGGCCAGAGGCGATGGCAGCGCGCTCAAGCACGTTGCGAAGCTCGCGCACGTTTCCCGGCCATGTGTAAGACTTGAACAAATCCATCACTTCGGAATTTATTCCGAGCGCTTGCCGTCCGTGCTTTTGGTTCATTTCGCGGAGCAATTGGTCAACCAGCGCGGGCAAATCGTCTCTGTGTTCGCGCAGAGGAGGCAAATGAATTTGAAAGACGTTGAGGCGGAAATAAAGGTCCTGGCGCAAATGCCCCTGTGCTACGGCCTGCTGCGGATCCTTGTTGGTTGCCGCGAGCACGCGCACATCGATCGGCGTTTCCACTTTGCTTCCGATTCTACGCACTTTGTGATCTTCCAGCACACGCAACAGCTTGGATTGGGTCGGCGCAGGCATTTCGCCGATTTCGTCCAGCAACAGCGTGCCGCCATCGGCCAGCTCGAAACATCCAAGCCGCCGCTCCGCCGCACCGGTGAAGGCGCCTTTTTCGTGGCCGAAGATTTCGCTTTCCATCAAGGATTCCGGAATCGCCGCGCAATTAATGGCCACAAAAGGCTGGTTCGCGCGCGGTGAGAGCTGGTGCAGGGTACGCGCGACGATTTCCTTGCCGGTTCCTGTCTCGCCGGTAATCAGCACGGATGCCGTGGAAGGAGCGGCGGTTTCGACTTGCCTCATGACGTCGAGCATGGTCTTCGAAGTGCCGACCATCTTGCCCAATCGTCCCGCGTCGCGCAGTTCACGCGTGAGCGCAGCGACTTCCTTGCGGTCACGAATTTTCCCCATGGCCCGGTCGAGCAAGGAGCGCAGAACGGGCGGCTTGAGCGGTTTCTCGATGTACCAGAAGGCGCCGGCTTCAATCGCTTGCACGGCGCGCTCGTCGCTGCCCCGGCCGGTGATAATGATCACCGGCGTATCGGGCGCGCTTTCTTGGAGCTGACGCAGGAGGTCGAGGCCGTTGATGCCGGGCAATTCCACGTCCGCGAGGACTACCGCGGGCTGAAATTCGGAGAACTTCGTAATGCCGTCTTCGCCGGTGCCGACGCCCAGAACTTCGCAGCCCCATTTGCGCAAGAGCGCTTCATAGCCCTTGCGGGCGTTTTCTTCGTCCTCAACAATGAGAACGCGATGTAAGAATGTCGTCTGGCCGGACATTTCATTCAATCTACCAGTCAAGCTCCGGAAAGCCAAGCGCTTGCGTTTTTCCGGTTCACTTTCTCTGTAAGTCAGATTACTCGGCCGATGGCACTTTTTCTTGATACGGCCTATTCTTGGCGAAATGGCCCGACAACCCTCCCAAAATGACAATTGGCCGGTTTCATTGCGGCACTTTATTGCAGATAAAACTAGTTACTTGATTAGTTAAATCGAATGGCGTAGCATGCGATTCCCATCGTGGCACTGGGACTATTTCCCCGGCGCCGGATGCGAAGCCGCAAACTGTGCGCCAGGCACCAATTAGGATTTTCCCGAACTTGGTTTGCGACTTGCTCCTGAATCGAGAAAGTTCACCCGGAACGGGAATGGACGGGCGAACTGAGCGAGGCGCACATGAAAACGGGGATTGAAACACCAGCCATGAATAAGCCGCTCGCGGCCGAACGATCGGAGGTTGCTACAGTCCTGATCGTCGATGACGAAGAGTCGGCGGTGCGCCTCTGCGCGGACATCGCCACGGAGGCTGGCCTGCGCGTCCGTACCGCAGTTACGACGGAGCAGGCGCTCGAAATCCTCGATGAGTACCCCATCGACATCGTCATCACCGACCTGCGCATTCCGGAGCTAGGCGGCTTGGAATTATTGCGACGCATCCACGAACACTACCCCGAAATCGCGGCCCTGGTGCTGACTCAATACGGCACGATTCAAACCGCGGTCGAGGCCACCCGGCTGGGGGCTGCCGACTACGTTACCAAGCCATTCCACATCGATGAGTTACGCCGCAAACTGCAGCGGCTGATCCACGAGCAGGAGCTCGATCAGGAAAATCGCGTTCTTCGCGAGCAACTTCGCACGCGCCCCGGCTATAAGGAACTGATCGGGACTTCTCCCAAGATGCAGCGCGTTTACAAGCTCATCGAGAAAGTGAGCCAGCATAGTTATCCGGTGCTGATCCTCGGCGAGAGTGGGACAGGCAAAGAGCTGGTGGCGCGCTCGATTCATTTTTCCGGCGCGCGGTGCCACAAGCCTTTTGTTCCGCTGGATTGTTCCGCGCTGGTTCCCACGCTCATCGAATCGGAACTTTTCGGATACGTGAAGGGTGCATTCACGGGCGCCATACACACTAAGCAGGGTGTGTTCGAAAGCGCCGATAACGGCACGCTTTTCCTGGACGAGATTGGCAATCTGCCGACGGACATGCAAGCGAAACTGCTCCGAGTTCTCCAGGAGCGCGAGGTCAAGCCGGTCGGCTCCAACGATCGCGTGGCTGTGAACGTGCGCATCATTGCTGCAACCAACACCGATCTGGAAGCTGCCGTGCGCGACAATGGCTTCCGTAAGGATTTGTTTTTCCGCTTAAATGTAGTGCAAATCAAACTTCCGCCGCTGCGCGAACGCAAGAGCGACATCCCTTTGCTCGTTCAGACCTTTTTAGAAAAGTTTGCCGATGCTGGACGTCCCGTACCGATGCTGGCGGAAGATGCCATGGCACGCTTGACCGCCTACGACTGGCCTGGAAATATCCGGGAACTCGAAAATGCCATCGAGCGCGCTGTGGCGCTAGGCTCCGGTCCGATTCTGCAATCCGGCGACCTTCCCTCGAATCTCCAGTATGGGAGTGTTACAGAGCATGCGCCCGCCTCCGATGAAATCGTGTCGCTCGAAGAGATGGAGCGCCGCGCTATTCTGCGCGCCTTAAATGAAGCAGGAGGCGACAAGCTTGTGGCGGCGCGTCTGCTGCACATCGGTAAGACCACCCTCTATCGAAAGTTGAAACAGTACCAATCTCAGGCCAGAGAAAACTCCGCAACGTGAAGCGGCTTCGCTTCACGTAAGTTGCGTCCTTCGATTCTTCCTTTCCAATCTCTGCACAATTCCTATACGGGACGGCTATGTTGTCGGACTGGGAATTTGCAGCCACGTGGGCATTTTTCCTTCCGGCGCAAATGCTTAATTCTTCAACGTTTTGCTGATTTTGCCTCTTGGTAGGCGCTTTGCATAGAGCATCGCGAGGGGAAAAATTGAACTACATTGAAGAATACCAAGTCCGCAGATTTTTTCGTCGCGCGCGGAATGTCACGCTGTGGGTGGGCGGCGCGCTGCTTATCTGTTACGGCATATTGCGCACGGGACGTTGAGAACTCATGTCGCGTCCTTTCTGGCTGCGGTCGTTGCGCCTGAGCGAAAAGCCGGTGGTCTCGGCGGAGAGCGTTGCAAGAGCCGCCGCCCGTTGTGAGCCGTTCGAGGCGCTCCTCCGCACGAGCGCTGCGTCTCTTCTGAAAAACACCCATGCGGACCGTGCCGGCGTGTGGGCCGAGGAGATACCCGGAGATCCTGTTTGGCCGGGTCACCTCGTCCAAGTCGACGCGATGGGTCCGCCCTCGGAGCCGTGCAGAGTTAACGCATTCGAAGTCTTCCCGGTCGAATTCAGCGACGCGAATTTCCCGGTGGAATTCTTCGCTCCGGTGTTTCCGGCAGGGCCGCGTGATTTTTTCGAGGGCCTCTCCACCGCGGTGGGAATGCCGCTGAAGGTCGAGGATCGCATTCTTGGCGCGCTGATCGTCGGCAGCGTTCGCTTGGGTAAACTCGCTGGCCGCGACATTCTGGAAAATCTTTCCGCGGAAATCGCCGTATCCCTTTTCGCAAATCGCGTCCGCGAACAACACGAAGGCACGCAGCGTTCGCTGCAGCTTCGCGGGGAGATTGACAATTTGATCTTTGCCGGCACTGCCGTGGAAGAGATCCTGGGCCGCATCACCACGGCTGCGGCGCTGCAGACGGACGCTCAATTTGTGGGAGTCGCCCGGCGGATGCAATTAGGTTTGCATTGGGAGGCGCTCTCCGGTCCGAATCCGCCTCCTCAGTCTTTGGGGCAGGCGCTTTTCACCGTGGCCACCGCGGTTTTTCTCGACCGGGATTCGGCGGTTCGCGACTTCCCGAACGGTTCATCGCCGGGATTATCTATCGCGGGGCTGCCTTTGGATTTTTCGCGCGAAGAATCGTTGCTCTTGCTCGCCGGCTATCGCTCTGGCGACAGGATTCCCGTCGAAACGCTCGACGGATTTCGCGCGATGGCCGCAAGCGCGCGCTTCGCCGCCGCCGCTCGTGAAACTCACTTCGCCTATCGCTCACTCTTTGAGTCCACGTCCGAAGGGCTGATTGTCGCGGATTCGGCGGGCCGAATTCTCGAGGCAAACCGTCAGGCGCGAGAACTGCTCCGTTGGAAGAGTGACCTCGGCTCAAAAACTGGCCTTACCGAATTCTTTGTGCGGCCCGACGCGAGCGAATTCGATCTTTGGTTGAGCCGCGCTGCATCGACGGCGCGAGCGCCCCTTCTGGAAGCTCGGCTGGAAAGCGGGCTGGAGGTGCGCCTCGTGCTGCGGCAGGCCCTCGGCGGTAATCATCGCCTGCTGCTGTCGCTTGAGGAAAGCTCCGTCGTGCAACGCACGGAAAACCGCTGGAAGCAAATAAAGGCCGAGCTTTGCAGTGTTCTCGATGCTGTCCATGCCGGTATTCTGCTGGTCGCCTCCGACGGGCGAGTTCGCCTGACCAATGCTCGCTTCGGCATGCTTTTTGGCTTGGATGCATACGCGATCAGCGCCCTTGAAACCTTCGACGATTTGGCTCGCCTGATCGAGCTGCGGTTTCACGTTCCTTCTTCTTATCGCGCCCCGTGGGACTCGTTTCTCGCTGGGTCCGGCGATGCGGTTCACGACGAATTGGAAATGGCAACGCCCGCGACGCGCATCCTCGAACGCTATGCCCGGCCGGTGTTGGACGAAGAAGGGCTGTGCTTAGGCTGGCTGGAAGCATTTTGGGACATTACCAGTCAGCGCCAAATCCAGTCGAAGGTCCAGCAGATGGAAAAAATGGCCGCCGTCGGCCAGCTCGTCTCGGGAATCGCGCATGAGCTCAATAATCCCCTCACGTCCATCATGGGTTACGCGCAACTGCTGCTCAATCAGCGTGTTCCCGAAGTCCGCAGCGGAGAAGCGCGTATGATTTTCGAAGAAGCCGAACGCGCCAGCCGCATCGTCAAGAATCTTCTGTCATACGCCCGCCAAGCGGAGCCGGAGCGTACGCGCACCAACGTCAATCAGATCGTCGAGCGCACCGTTGCGCTTCGCGACTATGAATTGAAGATACAAAACATTACCGTGCGCTGCGATCTCGAGCCCAAGCTGCCGGATACTCTTGCGGATCCGCACCAGCTCCAACAGGCCGTTCTGAATCTGCTGATCAATGCCGAGCAGGCCATACTTGGCAGCCGGGGCCACGGCCGCATTCAGGTGCGCACCAGGAAAATTTCGGACTCTCGCCTGGCTATTGAGATTTCCGACGATGGCCCAGGCATACCGCCGGAAATCTCTCCGCGCGTCTTCGATCCCTTTTTCACCACCAAGCCTGCCGGACTTGGCACCGGCCTGGGACTCGCCATCGTGTATCGCATTATGGAACAACTGGAAGGCAAAGTGGTTTTTGAGAACATCCCTGCCAGTGGCGCGAAGTTCACCATTGAACTGCCACTCCTGCCGGTGCCTGCGCCTGCGCGCGAATCTGCTTCGGTGGTTGCTCTTGCGCCTGCAACGAAAAGGAAAGTGCCGGCCGCGCATATCTTGGTCGTCGAGGACGAGCCAACCGTCGCCCGGTTGGTCGGCGACGTTCTTCGCGAAGACGGGCACAATGTGGAAGCCGTGATTGATAGTCAGGAGGGTCTGGTCCGTGTTTCCCGCCGGCGTTATGACCTGATCATCTGCGACCTGCGGATGCCTCGTCTCGACGGCCCGGCATTCTACGACGCTCTCGTTCGCGCCCAGAACACTGCCCAGCATCGCATTCTGTTTGTTACGGGCGACACGCTCGGCCCTCATACCGTCGAATTCTTGCAGTCGCACCAACTGCCGTTTCTTGCCAAGCCGTTTCTGGTCGAAGAGTTGAAGCTCGCTGTGTACCGCGCTCTGGAGCGCACTTCTGCCGTTTCGGCCGGGCTGGCTCGCTTGGAGGCGCACGGATGAAGAGGAGCACCGAAGTCTTTGAAGAAACGCCAGTAAAGAACAAAAAGAGGGAGGTCCTTATCGGCATGCCGGAAGGCGAGGAACGCCAGGAACTGGTGCGCTCGGTGAGAGATGCCAGCTCGATTCAAGAAATCGGAACCGCGTCAGTTTTCACGGAGCTGGAAGCTCGCGCCGCCCGCGACCTGCCGGGCGTGATTGTGTTCAGCGAGAAGGTTCTATGTGCGGGAACACTTCTGGCAGAGGCGGCGCATCGGTTGACCGCTTTTGCTCCGGTCGTCGTGCTCGCGTCATCGGCACGCCAATCGGAGATCGTCGGCTTGGTGGTTTCCGGCGAAGTTGATTTCGTCGCCCTTTCCGGGGAATTTGCTTCTGTCGCTGCTGTATTCGTCGAGCGGCGGCTGAACTCGCCCCAGGGCTATGCGCGTGAATTTCGCTCCGCGTGGACGGCCGATGTTCCTTCCGATTTTGCCGAACTCCTTCGCCACGAAATCAATAATCCGCTCACCGGAATCCTTGGAAATGCAGAGCTATTGCTCTCGCAGCTTCGCGGCAACCTTCCGCCCTTGTCTGTGCAGCGGCTCGAGACCGTGGTCCATCTTGCCGTGCGTTTGCGCGAGAAAGTTCGCCGCCTCGCTGCCGAGCCTCGCCGCCGGGAATCAAGCGTGCGTTCTGCTTGAGCTTCCGCGAACGCGAGCTTACTCATTCGCTTGAGCAAGCAGCAGACTCGCGCCCTCTGCGAATTGTTTTTCGGGGGTGATCAGACTAAGCACCAGGTAGCCCGTGCCAGAAAAATCGTAGAAGTGCCCGGGATGGACGTAAACGTTTTTTGCCCTCAGCAGATGAATGGCAAATTCTTCGTCGTCGCAGGTCGCGGGCAAGCGAACTACCGCGTACCATCCACCTTCGACCTCTAATCTGCAGCACGCATGCTGCGCGGCCAGTTGGCGATCCAGCTCCGCCAGGTTCTTCCGCACGCGATCCATCAATTGCTTTTGGAATCCGTGCCGTTGCTCCATGAAAACCGGCTGGGCCAGTTGGATCGGGGCATTCATCGAAAGATAGGTATCGGCGATCACTTCCAAACGGGCAAGCGCCCGCGCTTTCGGTTCCGGCGGCCCGTTCGCGATCAGCCACGCCGCTTTCATTTGCGGCAGGCCGGAAATTTTCGAGAGGCCGCTCGTCGTGAACGTCAACGCATCGGCATTTGCCGCGAAGCTTTCCGGTGTTTCGTTCACCAAAGCGAAGTCCAGAAACACTTCGTCCGCGATGAGCGCCATTTCATGCGCGGCGCAAATTTCGTTCAACCGCTTTGCTTCCGCCCTCTTGGCGAAATGCCCGGTGGGATTATTGGGATGCACGACGATTACTGCGCGCGTGCGTGTGCCGATGGCCTTCTCCAGAGCGTGAAAATCGATTTGCCAGCCATGATCGTAGAGCAGGGGATAACGGACTAGCTGGACGTCATGAATGTCCGCGAGAAAATCAAACAGAGGATAGCTTGGCGCGGGAATGAGTATATCGTCGCCCGGATTGCACAGCACGCGAAAAGCAAACGAATACGCTTCGCTGGTGCTGGTGGTGAGGAAAATATCGTCAAGACCGATTTGAGCGCCGCGTCCGGCATAGTAGCCCGCCACGGCCGCGCGCGCGCTGCGAATTCCTCTCGGATCGGGTTCATAGTGTAACGCGGCGGCATTCGCAAGCGCCTGGCATATCTCCCGCTCTTCGTATGCGAACCCGCACTCTGTCGGATTCGAAATCGTCAGGTCCAACAGGAACTTTCCGGCCGTCCTGTGTGCGGAGAGAGCCGCGCTCAAGCGATTCGTCGCAAAGTTCCAATTCGTGCGTTCCGCAAACATCCGCCTCGCTCGCATCAAACTCGAATCATGTAAGTCGCCGAAGGTTAACATGAATCCACCGAAACCCGGCGCTGGCAACGCAAGAGCCAATATTCAATCGTTCGCCGCCGCGTCGTTCTGGACGTAGCCAATCTGGTTGCCATCGCTGCCAACTTCCCCTACCATTGGCCTGCATTCTTCCGTGTGCACCCGTTGGAATCGGTCTCCTGCACCGGAGAGTGCGCCCGATAGAGCTGACGATGCCGCGACCTCCTCGATTGCTCATACTCGATCCCGCTGGAGTCCGCCGCGAAGTCTCTGTCACCTCATTTCCGTTTCGCATTGGGCGGCAGACCGGCAACGAGCTCGTGCTGCGCGATAGCCGCATCAGCCGCCAGCAAGCGCAACTCACTATGGCGAATGGCGCCTGCTTTCTCGAGGATCTCGGCAGCCGTCACGGTACTTTCGTCAATGGCGAACGCATACCCGGCCTGCATCCTCTCTCCGCGAAAGACACCGTTGATTTCGGTATGCCGGATTCTTTCAAGCTCGTTTATCTCGGCGACGAAGCCACGCTCGAAGAGCTCATCGAGCAGGTGGAAAAGCCCGCACCCGCCACTCCCGGGGCGCAGGGCCTCTACCATCTGGGCGTCCTGCTGGAGGTGGCGCGCACACTCGGTTCCGGCCTGTCTCTCGAAGACGTGCTTTCTGCTGTGGTGGACGCAGCCATTCGCATCACGCGCACCGAGCGCGGCGTTCTTCTGCTGGCCGATGATGCGGGCGAGCTCAAGCCTGCCGTCGCGCGCGATTCCAAGGGCGAATTGCTTCCCATAGACCAATTGAAAATTTCTTCCGGCGTTCTCAAACGCGTTGCTACTTCTCGCCGCGAGTTAATTGTCAGCGATACCGGCGACGAAGTTGGCGTAGGGCAGCAAGCCAGCGTGGCTTCTCTTTCCTTGCTGACCATTGTCGCCATTCCCATCGAGAAGCTTCCGGTGATCGCTTCCGTAGACCTCACGATTACCTCCGAGGAAGCCGAGTTACTCGGCGTCTTATATCTGGACAGCCGTTCGCCTTCCACTGCGTTCACGGAAATTGACCGCGAAGTGCTGCGCACCCTGGCTCGCGAAGCAGCGAACGTCATTGAAAACGCCCGTTTGTTTGCCGCTTCGCGAGCCAAAGTGCGCCTCGACCATGAAATTGAAATTGCCAGCCAGATTCAGCGCGAATTGCTGCCGAAGACTTTTCCTCAAATGCCGTACGTTGCCGTAACCGCGTCAACTCTGGCATGCCATTCCGTCGGCGGCGATTGTTTTGACGTCGTTGCGCTAGGCGGCGGCCGTTACGGATTTTTTGTCGGCGACGTGGCCGGGAAGGGAATTGCCGCTTCGTTGCTTGCCACGCTTCTGCAGGGTGTTTTTTATACTACCGCCGCTCTGGATATCCCTCTTGCCGAAGCCACCAAGCGTGTAAACCAGTTCTTGTGTGAGCGCTCAAGCGATGATCGTTACGCTACTCTCTTCTACGGCGTTCTCGATCCCGCTGGCACTCTCGAATACATCAATGCCGGCCATGTGCCGCCGCTTGTTCGCCGTGCCTCCAATGAGCTCATTGAGCTGTCCTCATCCAATTTTCCAGTAGGCATGTTCAAAGAGGCGGAATTTACGTCGGAGCGCGTCTCGCTCTCTGCGGGCGATTACGTCGTCATTTACAGCGACGGCGTTTCGGAGGCGCGTAATCTGAGCGATGAGATGTTCGAGCAGGAGCGTTTGAGTTCTCTGATGCGCGATTTTTCCGGTACGACGGTCGAGCAGCTTGCCGAGGCCATCCGCACCGGCGTGCGCAATTTCACCGGCGGCGCTCCGCAAGCTGACGACATCACCATGGTGGTCATCCAATACAAAGGCTGACCGCCAAACGCCTCACGAGCCGGTCGACGAGTAGTGGCGCGTTCCCAGGTTCCACATCAAGATCGCAAAGATCAAAAATCCCAGGGCGACCACTGGAACGAAAGGCAAATACTCCGGAGTGACGGAATGGCCCAGCAAGCGCACGCTGGGATAAAATGACGCCAGCCCGAAAGGAACGATCCAGCACAGGAAAAACTGTACCGCGCCAGAGTAAATCGTGAGCGGGTAGCGTCCGAAATTGATCATGTTCCACACCGGTGGATGCACGCCGACGCGGTCCTCGAACCAAAACGAAATCGTCGTCAGCAGCAGGAAAACGGAAACGTAAATCACTCCCGCGCACGAGCCCCAAAAAATCAGCAATAAGAGTTTTCCCGTGGTCCAGTGAACGTGCAAGTTGTGCGATGCCCACCAAATGCAGAAAAGCCCGGTGGCGATTTCCTGCATGGATTCGACGCGAAACTGCTCGAAGAGCACTTGAAACAGCGTGGAAATCGGGCGCAGCATCACGCGGTCGAATTTTCCTTCGATAATGTAATTGTTCCCGAAATCGTACATGTTCAGGCTGATGATATTGAAGATTCCAGCCGGAAGCAGCGAGAAGCCGTAGAGGAAAATTTCCTCCGGCAGTGTCCAGCCCGCCAGAGTCGGCACTTTCTTGAATAGCACGAGGACGAAACACAGCGCGAAAATCGTGGCTGCTAAGCTCGTCGCGGTGGAGACAATAAAATCTCCGCGATACGCCAGGCGCATTTTGACGTACTGCGAGAAATACTCGCCGAACAAAACGCAGTGCCGCGTGAACTCGTGCAGCAAGCGGCGAGCGAGAGTCTCGCGCGGTTCACCTTGCAGCGAATTGTCCGCTACTGGCATTTCTATCCTCCGTGAATGGTGATTTTCTTCGTTGCGCGTTCCCACCACCAATGCGCCGCGACAAGCAAAATCGCCACCCAAGTCCACTGCACGCAAAGCAGTTCAATCGCCTTGTGCGTCGGAAATCTTCCCAGGTAAATCGAGAGCGGCGTATAGGCGATGTGCTCGAATGGCAGCCAAGCCAGGACTGCTGCCACGGTTTTCGGGAAGTAAGTCATCGGAATCAACAGGCCGGAGAGCAATTCGATCAGCCAGTATTTCGCGCGAATCATCGCCAGAATGGACTTCAGCGGAATCGCACAGGTGCCGATCATGAAGTTGATCGCACCCATCAGAAAAAAAGAGCCCAGCACGCCAATCGCGAACAGCGTGAAATCCAGGCTCGAGGCAGGCCTTTGTACCGGAAATATCAGCGAGATCACCACCGCCGTCGGCAGCGTCAGCAATACCAAACGAAACGCCGACTCGCCCATCGCTCGGAAAATCCACATCCATTGCACAGAGACGGGCTTGATCAAGTCCATAGCAATCTTGCCGTCAATCACTTCGTAGGCCATCTCCTGGTCGATGGTGTTCCAGTAAAACGACCGAATCATCCATCCCACGCTCACATAGGTAATCATCTGTGGCAGGCTGAATCCTGCGATGGGCCCGGAGGCATTGCGAAATACCGCGCTCCAGATGAAGTAATAGACGGTGACGTTGAGGAGGTAGGTGATAATGCCCGCAAAATAGCGCAGCCGGAAGGCCAGAATATTCACGAATCCGATGCGCGTGAATTCCGCGTACGGTACCAGCGCCGATTGGCTCCGCGATGCCATTTGTTATTTTTTGCCTGGCATAAATCAGGCTGCCGCAGCGGCCGCTTCTCGAATGCACTTCCACGCCCGCTCGACGTGCCGCAATTCCGTATTCGTTTGGCCGATGCTCATCCGCAACACGAGCTTGCCGTGCAATCGCGTGTGCGTCAGGTACATCTTGCCGCTTTGATTCACGCGATCCAGTATGCGCTGATTGATTTCGTCGCCGTCACGATGCCGGAAGCAAACGAGATTGAGTGGAGCCGGCGCGGCCAGCTCGAAGTCCTTATCCGCTTGTACCCACGACGCAAATTGCTGTGCCAGCTCGACATGGCGCCGAATATGATGCTGCAACCCTTCGGTTCCATAATGGCGAATCACAAACCACAATTTCAGCGCGCGGAACCGTCGGCCGAGCTGCACCTGCCAGTCGCGATAGTCGATCACCGCGCCCGATTCCGTGGCCTGATTGCGCAAATATTCGGGCAGCACGCTCATCGTGCGGATCAGCCCATTGCGATCCGCCACATAAAAGCAATCGCAGTCGAAATTCGTGAACATCCACTTGTGCGGATTGAAGCAGTAGCTGTCCGTCAGTTCGAGGCCGTCGTGAATCCACCGGAACTCCGGACATAACGCCGCCGTGCCGGACATCGCCGCGTCCGCGTGCAGCCAAATCTTGTGCTCCCGGCAGATTTTTCCGATGGCCCGCATCGGATCCATCCCATTCGACGAAGTCGTCCCCACGGTAGCGCACACAAAAAACGGCGTGCGCCCGGCGGTGATGTCACTCTGGATTTGCGCGGCCAGCGCCTCCGGCTGCATCGCAAACTTTTTGTCCGCATCGATGAGCCGAAGGTTTTCGCGCCCGATGCCCGTGATCTTCACCCCTTTTTCGATTGAGGAGTGCGCTTGCGACGACGTGTACGCGACAAGTTTTCCGTCGCAGCCTCGCTCGCTCGACGCATAGTGAGTTGCGCGTTCACGCGCTGCGAGCAGCGCGCACAGCGAGGAATTCGAAGCTGTATCCTGGATCACGCCGCCGCCCGCGCTTGTTGACAAGAATTTCCCGGGCAAATCGAGCATCTCCACCAACCAGTCGAGCATGTGCGTTTCGAGCTCCGTGCACGCGGGGCTGGTGGCCCAAAGCATCCCCTGCACGCCAAGTCCGGCCGAGAGCATTTCTCCCATAATCGACGGAAATGAAGTATTCGACGGGAAGAACCCGAAGAAATTCGGCGATTGCCAGTGCGTAATTCCCGGCAGAATCAGCTTTTCGACATCCCGCAGCATGGCTTCAAAAGGCTCGCCTCGCTGCGGCGCGCTTTTCGGCAGCGAGGCACGTATTGCGCCTGGTTTGACCTGCGACATCACTGGAAGCGATTCCACTTTCTCGTAATAATCCGCGATCCAATCCACCACGGCTTTGCCGTGCCGCCGGAACTCCTCCGCCGTCATGTGGAATCCGATTTTTTCTGCCTTCTGTTTCATCGAAGCCGCTCTGCGGATCAGCTACAGTGCCACTTCTTGCAGCGCTTCACCCGCGTAAATGCGCTTTACAACTTCTTCGATAGGTTCGTCCTCGATCAGCAGGTCGCGCACTTCCACGGTGTTCAAAATTTGGCGTATCAGGTCCGCTGTGGCAACCTTGGTGCGGTCGAATCGAATACGGTAGGTCAGCGGATCAACCTGTTCCAGCTCCAACCCCTCGCGCGCAAAAGACTGCACGCCTGCGCCCTGCGCCGAATCTTTCACTGCGAATTTGATTTGTTTGGTCCGCAGCAATTTCTGCTTCAGCAGATCGAGCGGGCCATCATAGAGCAGCCGTCCATGGTCGATAATCATGATCCGCCGGCAGAGTTCTTCAATATCATCCAAATCGTGCGTCGTTAGCAGCACGGTTGTTTGAAATTCGCGGTTGATGGCCCGCAGAAACTTGCGAATTTGGTCCTTGGCCACTACGTCCAGGCCAATCGTCGGCTCGTCCAGAAAGAGCAGCGGGGGATTGTGCAGCAGCGCCGCGGCCAAATCGCATCGCATCCTCTCGCCCAGCGAAAGCTTCCGCACCGGCGTGAATAGATAATCCTGGATCCCCAGAATCTCGTCGAATTTTTCCATCCGTTCGCGGAAATCCTTTTCCGATACTTCGTAAATCCGTCGCAGCAGTTTGAACGATTCCACTACCGCAATGTCCCACCAGAGCTGTGTGCGCTGTCCGAACACCACGCCGATGCTTTTCACGTATTGCCGCCGCTGTTTGTACGGCAAGAATCCGTTGACGCGCGCCTCGCCAGAGCTGGGCATTAGAATTCCCGTCAGCATCTTGATGCTGGTGGATTTTCCCGCGCCGTTGGGGCCGATATATCCGACCATTTCTCCGCGCGCGACCGCAAAACTCACGCGATCCACGGCTCTCACGGTCGTGTAGTCGCGTACAAAGAGGTTCTGGATTGATCCCCAGACCCCTTCGCGCCGTTTGAATGTGCGGAAGTCCTTCGAAAGGTCGCGTACGTCGATCAGCGGCGCATCCATCATTTCGTACGCGATTCTAACATGGGAGGCATTCTCGCCTGAGGTACGCCACAGGAGGCCTCCGCGGATTTGCATCGGCCTTGACCGTCCGACTTCAAAACTTTGACCGCAGACCTCTACGTTCGAAACAAGACGTCTTCGCGGTTGAACATGCGCACGGCCCATGCAATGGCAATCGCGGCGTACACGCTGGTCATTCCAAAAATCGCGGCAATCATAAGCCACGGATAGGAGCCGCCGATGATTTCCTTGCTGATCAGGCTTGTGTTTAGGATCGGAACTAGCGCTGTTTTCCAGTTCAGTTCGACTCCCGGCAGCGCGCCGAGAATCGCTGGCGCAATCACCACGAAAATCAGCGGCGAAACGTAGCTTTGCGCTTCGCGATAACTTTTCGCAAAAAGCGCCACGGCCAGCAGCACCGCAGCGAACAAAACGGCCAAAGGCAGCAGCAGCACGATGACCGCCAGCACGGAGCTGGGGTCAATCGTGATTTGCAAGGCCTCGCTTCCCATGCCCAATTTCCCGCGCTGCGACCATAGCACTCCCATCGAAACCAGCGACAGAACCGCCGTGACCACAGCCGCGGTAAAAACCATCAGGAATTTCCCGATCACCAGGTCCGTGCGCGACACCGGGCTGGTAAGGATCGTTTCCATCGTGCCGCGCTCTTTTTCGCCTGCGGTCAAATCCATCGCTGGGTACATCGCTCCCTGGAACGACAAAATGATGATCAGATACGGAATCCACCCGCCCAAAACCGCCGCTCCCACTTTGGCGGGCGGCGCGATGTTGCTGGCATCCACAGTGAATGGTTCGAGCAGGCTCGGCGACAGGCCATGCGCTTGCAAATCGGCGCGCGCAACGCGATTCTTGTAATCGTCGAAGAATTTCTGCAGGCGCTCCTTCGCCATTTCTGATTTCTCGTCATCTTCGTAGTAATTGATGGAAACCTGCTCAATCTTGCCCGAGGCGACCGCCGTATCGAATCCGGCCGGGATCACCACCAGCGCACGAATCTTCTTGTCATCCACTTCCTGTTTGGCATCGCCTTGATACGGCTGGATATCGATCTCCGAAAATGCGCGCAGCGCCGCCAATACCTGGGGAGAGTCTCCACCCCCTTGAACCATTACCGCCGATTTCTCACTCTTCGTCTGACCCTCGGTCTTCGATACGAAATAGATAATGCCCGCGTACAGCAGCGGGAACGCGATCATCGGAATGATGATCATCGAGCGGATGGTGCGTTTGTCCCGCAGGGTGTCGCGCAGTTCCTTGCGGTATACGATCCACGAATTGTGCAGGCTCATCGTCCGTCTCCTGAGACTTCGACGAAAACTTCCTCGAGGCTGTCTTTTCGGTATCGTCCCCGCATCTCTTCCAATGTTCCTTCCGTGCGCAATTGTCCGCCGTGGATGATTCCGATTCGATTGCAGAGTTTTTCCACTTCGGTCATCACGTGGGTCGAGAAAATCACCGTCTTTCCGCGGTCGCGGCATTGCCGGATGAAGTCGATAATCGAGCGCGCCGTCATTACATCGAGTCCGCTGGTGGGTTCGTCGAAAATCATCACCGAGGGATTGTGAATCAGCGTTCGCGCGATGGACACTTTCTGCTTCATGCCCGTGGAGAGCTTGGCGCAACGCCGGTCGCGGAATTCCTGCATGTCCAGCGCTTTGAAAAGCTCGTCGGCGCGCTGCTTGATCGTCGCTGAATCCAGGCCGTAGAGCTGCCCGAAGTATTCCACCGTCTCAAACGCGGTCAGCCGGTCGTAGAGCGCCGTCGCGGTGGAAAGAAACCCGATATTCGCGCGCACTTTTGCCGGTTCGCGCACCACGTCGTATCCCGCCACCATCGCTGTTCCCGAAGTCGGCGCCAGAATCGTGGCCAGCATGCGCAACGTGGTTGTTTTGCCTGCTCCGTTCGCGCCCAGCAAGCCGTAAATTTCGCCGGGAACGCACGTGAAGCTGACCCGATCCACCGCGCGTACATCGCCGCGTTTCTTATCGCTAAAAACTTTGCTCAGTTCTCGCGCTTCAATCACGGTAGCCTCTTCTCACGCAGCAGCGCGTTTGCACATCCGCCCGGGGGGCAGGAAACCTGCGCGCGCCGCTATTCGCCATATCCATACGGATTGCGTGACGGAATGTTACATCAAATGAAGGGCTTTCCCTTCTAGAACGGCCCTGGCTGCCCCTGGAGCGGCCGTTCCTTCCGCTGCGATCTGCACGTTTTTTAATCGCAACGGCCATTATTAGAATCTCGCGCAACTCGATGGAAATACAGAGTGACTCTAAATTCTAATCGTAGCCAAACGCACTATTTTCATGCGCTGCGGCCTTTCACCAGCTCCACCACCGCGGCGACAATCTCGCGGATTTGGACAGGCCGAAACAGCACCTTCGCAGCCGAGCCAAGCGCAATACTCGTGGTGCGCGGCGCGATCACTATGGCGGGAACGCGCCCAACAAGCTGCTGTACCGCCGGATCCGATGCTGCTTTCGCGTTACCATCGATAACCACGGCGGCTGGCATTTCTCCCGCGGCAATCGCTTGGCCGACGTCCGCCGCGCTCTCCATCCCGAGCGCCTTGAGGCCGCGCTCGCGCAGTTCCGCGCGGACTCCGGCGCGGAGCATCCACTCTTCGCTGATCACGAACACGACTGGCATCCTCGTCCTTTGAGTGTAGCATCTCCGCTAGGTGGCGCTTTATCATGCGAATGACTCAGTGGCGTAGGCAATCGGCGAGGGCCTCTGTTACAATTCGACGAATCTTGAGGGAGTCTTCTTTTGCCGCCGGAGCGAGCAGCCTCTGTGCCGCCAAAAAAACGATGGATTGCGTGGGTAGCCGGGGCTGCGGTTCTGGTCGCCGTGGTATTGGTTCTCGCCAATCGCGACCAGGCTCCCGAAGTGCAGATTGCCGAAGTTAAGCACGAAAACCTTTCCGCCTTCATCACCAGCAATGGCAAAGTCGAGCCGGTTCAGCCCTTTGTCGCGGTGGCGCAGTACCTCACCAGGGTGGATCGCATTGAGGCCACCGCAGGCCAGGCGGTGCGCAGAGGCCAAGTGATTCTCGTCTTGGATTCCTACGCTCCGCAACAGCAGTTGGACAAGGCGCGCGCCGATTTGCTGGCGGCCAACGAGCAACTTCGCAACGCCCGTGCTGGGGGCCCTCCCGGGCAAGTGGCGCAGACAGATGGCCATCTGCAAATAGCGAAAATCGATTTGGCAAATCTTGAAAAGAATCAGGAAGCGCTGAAAAAACTGGTTGCCCAAAAAGCCGCGACGCAAGAGGAATTCGAGCAAAATCAAGTCAAGATCGCGGAAGCCCAGTCCACTGTCCAGACACTGGAACAACAAAAGGCCGCGCTCGCGACGCAAGCGCAGGCTAACGTGCAGAGTGCGGAGCTGGCCGAGCAGCAAGCGCGTGCGCAAATTGCAACGTTTGGAAACCAAGTCGTGACAGCCACAGTGAAATCGCCAGTCAACGGCACGCTTTATTCGCTTCCCGTTCATTTGGGTGAGTACGTGCAAGTGGGGCAACCAGTCGCGGCGGCAGCAGACTTGCACAATGTGAGGGTGCGAGCTTTCATCGACGAGCCGGATTTGGGGATGCTTGCGTCAAACCAGCCGGTGCAGGTTACCTGGGACGGCCTACCGGGACGCGTCTGGAGCGGCCGGACGGAGACGATTCCGAAACAAGTGACCACGCAAGGGGTGCGCAGCGTGGGCGAAGTGCTTTGTTCGGTGCAGAACAGCAATCTCGAGCTCATTCCGAATTTGAGCGTTGACGTAAGAATCGAATGGAGTGGGCGGCAAAATGCGCTGGTTGTTCCGCGGGGCGCAGTTCAGTCTGACGGCTCGCAGCATTTTGTCTTTGTGCTGAACGACGACACGCTGCACCGCCGGGCTGTCCAACTGGGAATCGCAGATCCCACAGTATTTGAGGTTGTGTCCGGCTTGAACGAAGGGGATCGCGTAGCGCTCGCCGGAGAAATTACATTGCGCGACGGAATGACGGTGCATCCCGTGGAGGCAAATCAATAATGAACCGGCTTGTTTTTTCTGCGGCGGCGATTCTTTTGCTCTTGCCTGGGGCGCAAACAGCCGGGGCTGATGATTTGGCGGAAGTGCAACAGCAATTTGATGCGGGAAATTATGCCAGCGCGATGAACACTCTTCGCGCTTTGGTCTCACAGAGTCCGGCGAATGCAGCGGATCATTTTTGGCTGGGACGTTGCTATTACGAGGTGCGGGATTATTCGAACGCGGTTTCCGAACTGGAGAAGGCGACGCAGCTTGATCCGAATTCATCCGTTTATCATGACTGGCTGGGGCGAGGGTACGGCGAAGTGGCCGCGCGCGAAAAAAGCTTCCTGCTGGCACGGCGCGTGAAAAAGGAATTCCAGGCGGCCGTGCAATTCGATTCGTCGAACATCGATGCCCGCCGGGACTTGGAAGAATACCTGCTTCAGGCGCCTTGGATTGTGGGCGGAAGCAAGGATGACGCACTCGCGCAGGCGAACGCTATCGCGCAAGTCAATCCGGTGGACGGCCACCTGGCAAAGGCGGAATATGAAGCTGCCATCGGTCAAGCCGATTTGGCGGTCGCGGAATACAATGCCGCGCTGTCACTGAAGCCGCAGTCGATTGAGCCGTATCTGGAAGTCGCGAATTATTATGGCCTGCAAGGGAAGAGTTCCGAATTGACCGAACTGGTGGAGCAAGCCGCGCAGGTGAGCCCGAAGGATCCGCGATTGCCCTTTTATCGCGGCGTGGCTCACATCTTGAGCGGGACCAACTTTCCGCTGGCCGAAGAGAATTTGAAGTCGTATCTTGCCAGCTCGCCGGAGCGAAGCGACTGGCCGTCGCATTCCATCGCCCGGTATTGGCTCGGCCAGCTTTACGAAAAGCAGGGAAACAAAATGGCGGCGGCGGAACAGTATCGCGACGCAGTGGGCCTCGATCCCGACAATCGGGACGCTAAGCGCGCGCTAACTCAATTGGAAAAGTCGTTGCACTGAAGATCCATCCCAAAGGGGGCTTCGACGGTGACGACAATGAAAGGTGTGGTGCTGGCGGGAGGAACCGGTTCGCGCCTATTCCCCTTGACGCGCGTGACCAACAAGCACCTGCTGCCCATTTACGACCGGCCCATGGTGTTCTATCCGATTCAGACCCTCGTGGATGCTGGAATCACAGACATTCTTCTGGTCACTGGCGGGCACAGCGCCGGCGATTTTCTGCGATTGCTGGGCAACGGCAAAGACTTTGGCTTGCGCCACCTTTCCTATGCGTATCAGGAAGGGGAGGGCGGCATCGCCGATGCGCTGCGGCTGGCCGAACATTTTGCCGATGAGCATCCCATTTGCGTGGTCCTGGGCGACAACATCCTCGAGACGAACATCATCGCCGGCTGCGAAGAATTTCGACGCACAGGAACGGGAGCGCATATTTTTCTGAAGGAAGTGCCGCATCCGGAGCGTTTTGGCGTTCCGGTGTTTGAGTCCGGACGCATTGTGCGCATTGAAGAGAAGCCGGAACACCCGCAATCGAATTACGCAGTGACCGGTTTCTATCTCTACGATGCGACGGTGTTTCAAAAAATTCAGGCGCTAAAGCCCTCAGGACGCGGAGAACTGGAAATCACCGACCTGAACAACCAGTATCTTGCGGGGGGCCGGTTGCGCCACAGCGTGATCGATGGGTGGTGGACTGACGCGGGAACTTTTGAATCGCTGCTGCTGGCCAATAATCTCGTAGCGAAGGGCGGCGCGAACAAACTCGATGCGGTCAAGGCCACGGTGAGACCGCGGGAAGCGAGCGGGAAATCATGATTGAAGGCGTGCGCGTCAAGCAGCTCAAAATGATTCCCGACGAGCGCGGCAGGCTCATGGAAATCCTGCGCCACGACGACAAGGAGTTTATCAAGTTCGGCCAGCTTTACATGACGACGGCCTATCCGGGCGTGGTGAAGGGTTGGCACTACCATAAGCTGCAAATCGACAGTTTTTGCACGGTGCGAGGAATGATCAAGCTTGTGCTGTATGATGCGCGCGAGAAGTCCCCGACGCACGGTGAAGTGAATGAGTTTTTTCAAGGCGAGCATCACACCATCCTGGTGCAGATTCCTAATTTCGTGTATCACGGGTTCAAATGCATCAGCGAGACGGAAGCGATTGTCATCAACTGTCCCACCGAGGCTTATAATCACGGCAAGCCGGACGAATTTCGCGTCCCGTACAACGATCCAAGCATTCCTTATAATTGGGATATCCGGCTCGGCTAACCCCATGGGACGACGCCGATGAAAATCCTGGTTACCGGCGGAGCAGGTTTCATTGGCTCGAATTTCATTCGATATTTTCTAAGCAAGTATCCCGGCGCGGAAGTCGTAAATTTTGACAAGCTCACCTACGCGGGAAACTTGCGCAATTTGGCGGACATCGATTCACAGCCAAATTACCGGTTTGTGCGCGGCGATATCTGCGATGCGGATGTTGTCGATGGCGTGCTGGCGGAAGGATTCGACGCCGTAACGAACTTCGCCGCGGAGAGCCACGTCGATCGCAGCATCGCTGGCGCGCGCGAGTTCATTCGCACGAATGTGGAAGGCGCATGGGTGATGCTGGAGGCGGCGCGGAAACGCAAAATCCCGCGCTTCTTGCACGTCAGCACCGATGAAGTGTACGGCAGCATGGCGCCGAAGGAAACGGCGTCGGAAAAATCCGAGCTGGCGCCGAACAGCCCTTATGCCGCGAGCAAAGCCGCATCCGACCTGATGGTGCGCAGTTACGTGCAGACCCACAAATTCCCGGCGATCATTACGCGCTGCACCAACAACTATGGCCCGTATCAATTCCCGGAAAAGTTGATTCCGCTGATGATTGCCAATGCGCTCGCTGGGAAAAAACTGCCGGTCTACGGTGATGGATTGAACGAGCGGGACTGGATTTTCGTGGAAGACCACTGCCGCGCTCTCGACGTCGTGCTACAGAAAGGCCGCATCGGAGAAATCTATAATATCGGCTCGGGGCGGCCTGTTCCCAATATCGGAATTGTTCGCAGCCTGCTGAAGCTGCTCTCCGCCCCCGATGGCCTGATTGAATTCGTGCAGGACCGGCCCGGACACGATCGGCGTTACGCCCTCGATGATTCGAAGATTCGCCACAAACTCGGATGGGAGCCGCAAGTGGACCTCGACGCCGGATTGCAGCACACCGTGGATTGGTATCGCGCGAATGCCGATTGGGTGCGCGAAGCGACCAGCGGTGAATATCAGGCCTACTACGAAAAATTCTATGTGAAGCGCCGCGCGACTCTGGCGCAACTCTGAAGTTCCCCTTGAAGATATTTCTCACCGGCAAAAAAGGAATGCTCGCACGCGCGATTGCGGAAGTGCTTTCGTCGCGCCACCAGCTCACCGCGAAAAGCCATGCCGAAGCAGACATCGCTGATGAAAGCGCGATGCGCAAAATTGTGGAAGCCGCGCAGCCCGATGCGGTGGTGAATGCTGCCGCGTTTACGGACGTGGACGCGTGCGAAGCGCAAAAAGAATTAGCTTTTCGCGTCAATGCGGAAGGGCCGCGCAACCTGGCAAACATCTGCAGGGATTTGGATATTCCGCTGATGCACATCAGCACGGACTACGTCTTCGATGGCGAGAAAGACGAACCGTACGTCGAGGAAGACGCGCCACGGCCGCTCAGCGTCTACGGGCGAAGCAAACTCGAAGGCGAAAGGGAAGTGCAGGAGCGCTTGGATCGCTCCTGGATTGTGCGAGTGTGCGGCGTTTTCGGCCCTTACCGGAATAATTTCGTTTCGTTGGTCGCCGAGCTAGGGAAGAAAGGGCAACCGATCAGAATCGTGAAGGATCAGCGGCTGGCGCCGACCTACACGTTTGACGCCGCTGTGGGGATTGGACAAATTCTGCGGCGCGGGCCGTACGGACTATACCATCTGACCAATCAGGGATTCACGTCACGCATTGACTTCACTCGTGAAATTCTGCGGCAAGCGGGATTCGACAAAGCACAAGTGATCCCCATTTCCAGCGAGGAAACAAAGCGGTCGGCGCCGCGTCCGCGGAATTCTCAGCTCGAAAACGCGCGCCTGAAGCGGGAAGGACTCGGACTGCTGCCTGCGTGGGAGGATGCGGTGCGGCGATACTTGGGTCAATTGCCCGCCGGGAATTCGTAACGACGGATCGCGGCCTTCATTTTTTTCTGGAAAAGAAGCCGAGCACTTTGCTGGCGGCGTCGTCGCTGATGCCAAATTTCTCTTTCGCTCGCGAATACAGGTGGACCGCTTTTTTATCCAGCCAAATGAGCGCCGACTTGGCTTTGCCATCCGTGGGACGCGCTTGATAATTCGTGGAGCGGCCCGCGGCGTTCGAGTCGAGCTCGATCGTATAGTAGTAGAGGGCCAGGCTCTTGCGCGAAACGCCCTCCGGACAACGAAGCTTTTCTGGGAAACCGTGGTAGGAGTGGTCTGTGGTGCTGAAAATCAGCGCATGATTCAGGAACGGCGGGACGCTAGCACAACACTGGCTCATCTGTTTATCCCAGAGTTCAATGGCTCCCCCCCAGTCGAGTTCCCACTGTGGATTCAGATACACGATCAGGTTGATTCTGCGCTTCCAGTTCTTATTGCGATGGTGCATGGTGAAATCAGCATGAAGATTCAGGAAGCCGCCGCGCGCGGATTGATGCAATCCTCCACCTTCCAGACTGGGATCAGCGACAAGGTTCGGAATGCCCGTGAGCTTCGCGAGCCAATCAAGGAATTCCGGTCCGTTCAGCTCATCGACGATCCGGCCGAGCGCCTCCGGAAATAACTCGCGTTTGGCTAGGCCGGCTTTGTTTTCGTTGAAATGCTTGTATTGGATCCACCTGTCGCTGGAGGACTCGGGAAATTCGTCGGCGGCAGAGCGCGCTGTGTCAGTGTCAAGAAAATCAGCCAGATGTATGTGCGGAAACGGCTCAGCATGCTGGTAACGCTGCGCGAGCTCGGGGAGTTGTGCCGTCCAGCGATAGCGTGGAAATAGCCGGAGGCTTTCGGTCGCCGGAGAAACAGTCGTCATCGTAAGGTTCGCCGCCTTTCATAACCCGCTAACCCGAATCGCGCTAAAAAGTTTGATGATGTTTTGAGGATTTGTGCCGCTTGCCGCGGCGGAGTATAGAACAAGGGTCGCCGGAAGGAAAAACCCTATTTTCGGCAGTTACTCGACTCGACAAACTCTTACAGCGGCGTTTTCGTACGGGCAGCTTAGACCGCTGGCATCGGATTTCTGGAGCACGACCCAGCTTACGCCATAGCTTTTTCTCAAGCGGGCAAAATCGGCAGGGCCGAAGTTCTTCCAGCCTGCGGCAGCTTCGGTTTGCGCAAAAACGTCGTCGGCTAAGGGGAGCCACGGGTAAAGAACGGCGTCGCTCCAATCTTTTTTCGCATCGGCCAGGCGGCTACGCTCCGCGGTGGCGCGAAATCCTTGGTAGTTTTCCACCGGCAGGGCCATGTAATTCGGATCAAGCGCGAAAATGGCATCGGTGGGCGTGTTTCCGCGAATCCAAACGAACGCCTGGAGCCACGGATTGATGGGTGCCGCGCCGGGCCATTCCACATGGCGTGTGGCCGGGAAAAGTTGGATTTGGCCGATGCACAGCCCTGCGGCGATCGGAAGGAACAACGCCGTCCAGCGAAGCGAATGGTTCTTCAGAACGTACTCGCCCAGCAGTCCTCCGATGATCACGAACATAAGCAAGTACACCAGTTGCAAGCTCCGCATCGGCTGGTACGGCGCAAGTATCTCGAGTGGACGGGGAATTGTCACAATCAGACCCGCGGCAAAGCAGATCAATTCAAAGAGAAACACTGTCCATGCAAGGCGCGCAAGAATCGAATGTCCGCGCCGCTCTGCGACTTTCTTGCACCACCACAGGATCGCAAATGGAGCGAGAATTCCCAGCCATTCATACCATGTCCAGCGGAGCAGAAAGTAATAGCGATGATCCTGCAAGCATCGCCAATAGATGGCAGAAGGCGGCTTTAGGGCAAATCCAGCGACGGAAAGAATGCAGGTAGCGGCCATTGTAGGAACGCGGGACAGCTCACGGTTCCGAATCAGCCATAAGGCAATAAAAACGACGGCAAATGCGGTCATGAAGGGATGGATTACCGCCGTGAACAACAGCCAGAGAATTGTGCGCCAACGCCTGTTTTCGATGGCGGCGTCGATAGCAAATACGACCGCAAATGCCGAGATCGAGCGTGGATTCAGATACTGATCGAAAATGTAAAGGGACGTACCTGCGACGGGCAGAGTGAGGAGGCAAGCAACCATCGTCACAGCGCTCCATCGGCCCGCTTGCGTCGAAAAGCACTTGGTCGCAAGACGCAAGCAGGCAAGCAGCAGCAAGAAAACCGATGCGATGTATCCGCAGAAGAGCAGCCAATCGAGAGGCACGCGAGTGAAACGAACGAGCCCGGCGATGAGGTGAGGGAAAAGCGTCAGCCGCGCGTTGGCCTCAAAGAATTCCTGGCCGAAGGGATAGTACGAAGGATGAAGAATCTTGACGATGCTCGGGATATAAATTTCGGCGTCTTCCGCCGCCGGATGGTAGCCGTGAATAAACAGAGCGCCGAAGGTGAGGAGCAATAGAAGCGCGAATTCCTTTCGCCTCACGCGAATTCCCTGTGCTGGCCTGTGAACGCTGGAGGGAATTTCTTAGTCGGCCGATTTCTATACACGTGTGGCGGCGGCTTCGCGAACGCCGAGAGAGTAGTAGTTCAGGTCGAGCTTGCGGCCTGTCTCTTTGAATATGCGGAAGTGCAGGATGCTGGATTTCTGCAGAAAGAATTTCAACGATGTGCCGAGTACGCCAAAGCCGTAGCGAACACTGTGTCGGAAATTAATCGAGGAGGCTTCCTCGAAGTACCGCGCCGGGCAGGATATTTCTCCGATGCGAAAGCCAAAAAACAGGACCTGCGCCAGGACTTCGTTGTCGAAGATAAAATCGTCCGAGTTTTCAAGCAGCGGCAGGGCCAGCAGAACTTCGCGGCTAAATGCGCGGTAGCCGGTGTGATACTCCGAGAGTTTTGCACCCAGCAGCAAGTTTTCAAACGCAGTGAGCAGGCGGTTGGAAATGTACTTGTAGAGCGGCATGCCGCCGCGCAGCGCGCCGCCGCCCAGAATGCGCGAGCCAAGGGCGACATCGCAACTGCCGCATGCAATCAGTCCCGCGAGCGACGGAACCAGCGCGGGATTATATTGATAGTCAGGATGCAGCATAACGACGATGTCAGCGCCTGACGCGAGCGCTTCGCGATAGCAAGTTTGCTGGTTGCGCCCATATCCATAGTTCCTGTCGTGGACGAAAACCTGGAGGCCGAGCCGTTGCGCGAGCTTCGCCGTGCCATCGGTGCTCGAATCGTCGACCAGAATTTTGATATCTACGAGGGGGGAAAGCTCCCGAACCGTAGCTTCTAGAGTTTTTTCTGCATTGTAGGCCGGCAGGACCACCGCGACGCGTTTGCCTTCTATCATCCTTCTTATGCCTTTCGCCAGTATTCCTGGTGACTAGGCTGGAACGGTCGAAAAAAAGCGTCTTTAAGGCGTCCCAAGCCCTCGCTGGGAGCATCGTAACGACCAGTAGCCGGGGCGTCAAGAATTATTGGGTTGGCGGCAACTTGGATTTGCTATAGTGGCGCGATTCGAAAGGTAGCCGGGCAATGGTCTGGGGGGAAACCTGGAATTTGGCGCTGGATTCGCTGCGCGCGAATAAACTGCGCGCCGGCCTGACGATGCTGGGCGTCGTGATCGGCAGCGCTTGCATCGTGCTCGTGGTCACGGTGGCCCTGGCGGGCAAGCGGTTCATTATCGGACAGATCGAGGCGGTCGGTTCGAACATCGTATATGCCTCGCTCGTCAGCACGAACGTGGGACAGAGCGTGTCGATGGCCGACCAGATTTCGATGGGTGATCTCGACGCGATACGGCGGGGGATTCCTCAAGCCGTTCACGTTGCGGGCACCTATGACATTCACATGACCGTTACAACGGCAAGCGTGACACGGCCCGTGGGCCTTGTGGGTGTCACTCCGGGTTTTCAGCAAATCCGTAATCTAATCGTCGTTCATGGACGATACTTCGACGACGGAGATTTCGTGACCAGCAGCAAGGTGTGCCTGCTCACCGAGCATCTTGCCAAGGTGGGGTTTCCCGACGACGATCCGGTGGGGCGGGATATTCATGTAGGCGACTTGGATTTCACCGTGATCGGGGTTTTTCGGGAGCGCGTGCAGACATTCGGCCAGACGGAAATCACAACAGACTCCGTTTTGGTTCCCTTTCCACTGATTCGCTACTACACCGGCGAGAGCTACATCAAGACTTTCTACGCGCAGGCGGATAATCCCGAGGATGTCCCATTGGTGACGCGCGAGGTCGGCGAAATCCTGAAATTGCGTCATCGGCCTGACGCTGGCTATAGCGTCGACAATCTCTCTTCGATCTTGGAAACCGCGCGCCATATTTCGTTGGCGCTCACCATTTTGCTGTTGCTGATTGCCATGATCGCGCTGGTGGTCAGCGGAATCGGCATCATGAACATCATGCTTGTGAGCGTTACGGAAAGGACGCGGGAAATTGGCATTCGCAAGGCCATCGGCGCGCGGCGCGACGAAATCCTGTATCAATTTCTAACCGAAGCGGGGATTATCAGCGGCGTCGGTGCGCTTGTTGGGATCATGGTGGCCGTCCTGATTCCTTTCATTGTCACGACGATTGTCCGGCTTTTCCCCGTGCCGGGAGGCATCGAAATTCCAATTTCATGGCCTTCGGTCGTTCTGGCGTTCATCGTCTCATGCGCCACGGGAGTTCTTTTTGGATACCTTCCGGCGAGCAAGGCGGCGGCGCTTCAGCCGGTCGAATCATTACACTACGAGTAAGACGAATAGGACGAAAATGAAGACCGTATGCACAGTCACGATTTGCACCTTGTTGCTTTGTGTTTCCGCGATGGCACAGCAAACACAACCAGGCGCGTTGTCACAGAATCCGTCTGACCAAAGCGCCGTGAAAGTGCAAGCGGCGCCCGCGGGACGGGTCTTGAGCCTCGCCGAGGTCGTAAGGCTTGCTCTCGCGCATAGCCCAGACTTAGCTCTGGCGCGCGTTCGGTACACGGTGGCGAAAAATAGGGCCGGCATAGACCGCGCGAATTTTCTGCCCAACTTGTATACAGGATCCGGAGCAGCTTATACGAATGGCTTCCCGCAAACGCCGGGAGGTTCGGCACCGGCGGTTTTTGAAATGTCGTACACGCAAGCACTCTTCGATAAGCAGCAGCGGGGACAATTGCACTTCGACGAAGACCTGGCGAAAAATCAGGAGATCGAATTTCAGAACGCGCGCGAAGCCGTAATCGTGAGCGCGGCCACTTCCTACCTGGAATTGGCCGACGTGCAACGCTCCCTGGAATTGCTGCAAAGCGAGCGCGACAGCGCGCAGCAAATTCTCGACCTGACGCAACAGCGCGAAGCGGCCGGATTGGAGCTTCCCGTCACGGCGACAGAGGACCAGTTGCAAGCCGCCCGGATCGCCCAGCGGATTGTTCAGTATCAGGACCGTGAGCAACTGCTTACGGAGCAGCTTCGGAATATGACCGGCCTCCCCGCGGATGAACCCTTACAGGTTTCTTCCGAGGAAACGCTGGCTTCCGAATCCGCCGAACCTGCATCCAACTTGATGGCGGATGTGACCGACCATAGCGCTGGTTTGCGGGAAGCCGAGAACTACCGCCTTGCACGGCAACAGTTGCTGAAGGGTGCCAAGGGGTCCTACTGGCCGACGATCGGCATCATTGGGGAATACAGCGTGCTGAGCAAGATCAATAACTACCAGGAATTTTTCTCGAAATTTCAGCGCAACAACGTCACTGCCGGAATCCAGATCACGATTCCCGTCTTCGCCGCCAAGACTTCGGCCGACGTGGCGCTGGCGAGGAGTGACTTCGACGAAGCGACTCTCGAATTAGCCGCGGCGAAGCGCTCCGTGCAGCAGGGAGCGGAGCAAAAGATCCAGGCGCTCAAGGAAGCCGACGCGGCAAGGGAAGTGGCGCGGCTCGATTTGCAGCTTGCCCAGGAACAGTTGCAGGATGCCGAGGCCAAATTCAATCAGGGTCACGTAACCCTGCGCGATTTAGAGAAGGCGCGCGTCCTGGAAAATGAGAAATGGCTGGCGTTCTTGGATGCGGGTCTTTCCCACGAGCGCGCGCAGTTGGATTTGCTTCAGGCAACGGGGCAATTGGCGAAAGTATTTCCCTGAGAACATTGGAAAAGCTTCGCTATTGTCGCGCTGCGAATTCAAGTAGAATTGGGTATTGCTGGCCGGTGTCGATCAGGCCGTCCCACTAAGACTGAGGAGGATGTTGAATGGCGTCGGTGATGAAAACTCTTTTGCTTAACCCCCCGAGTTTTGAGAACTTCGATGGGGGCGCCGGTTCCCGCTGGCCCGCAACTCGTGAGATCGAATCCTATTGGTATCCGGTGTGGCTTACGTATCCTGCGGGAATGCTGCCGGGAAGCCGGCTGCTAGATGCGCCGCCGCACAAAATCACGCCGCAACAGACCATCGACATCGCCAAAGACTATGAATTCCTAGTCCTGTTCACGTCCACCGTGGGCTTCCAAAGCGACCTGAAGATGGTCCGAGCCATGAAGGACGCAAAGCCTGGCCTCAAGATCGCCTTTGTTGGTCCGCACGTCCAAATCAAGCCGGCGGAAAGCCTGCTGGCCAGCTCGGATATCGATTTTGTGGTGCGCGGCGAATTCGATTATGCCGTCACGGAATTTGCTCAGGGCAAACCGCTCAGCGAAATTGCCAACGCCAGTTACATCAAAGACGGAAAGGTTGTGCATAACGCGACGCGTTCGCCGCTGCATACGGCGGAGCTGGATGAGCTGCCGTTCGCCACGGATATCTACAAGCGGGATTTGACAATTGAGCGCTACAACGTTCCGTTCCTACTCCATCCGTTTGTCTCTTTTTACACTTCGCGCGGCTGTCCCGCGCAGTGCACGTTCTGCCTGTGGCCGCAGACGCTTTCGGGCCATACCTGGCGCGTTCGCTCGGTGGATAGCGTGGCGCGGGAATTCGAGCAAGCGCACCGCATGTTCCCGCAGGCCAAGGAATTTTTCTTCGATGATGACACGTTTAACATTCGCAAAGACCGTGTGCTGGAGTTGTGCAAACGCTTCAAGCCTGTGGGCTTTCAATGGTCCTGCACCGCTCGCGTGCACAGCGACTATGAAACATTGAAAGGAATGGCCGACGCGGGCGCCCGGCTTTTCATCGTGGGCTTCGAATCGGGCGATCCGCAAATCCTGAAGAACATCAAGAAAGGCGCGACGGTCGAGATGGCCCGCACCTTCGCCGCCAACTGCAAGAAGGTCGGCATCCGCGTTCACGGCGACTTCATCATTGGCTTGCCCGGCGAGACCAAAGAAACGATTCAGAAGACCATGGATTTTGCGCGGGAACTCGATTGCGAAACGATTCAAGTTTCCATGGCCCATGCCTACCCCGGAACGGAACTATACAATTTGGCTTCCGCGAACGGGTTTTTGGCTACCGAAGCGCTCGCCGATTCGGGCGGTCATCAGCTTCCGCATCTCGAGTATCCGGGACTAAACCGCGAGCAAATGATGGACGCGGTAAATCATTTCTACGATTCGTATTATTTCCGTCCGCGAGTGGCCTGGCGGATCGTGCGTGACGCTTTGTGGGATGCGCACGAACGCAAGCGCCTCTATCACGAAGCAGTTTCGTTCCTCCGCCTGCGCGCCGAGCGCTTGAAGTATGCAAAGAGCGGAAAAACTCCTGCGAAGCAACCTCCATCCGTCGGCGTGAAGACGATCCCCACCCGGACGAGCGCGGAACTTCCCACAGAAACACAGGGCGCATGAGGTTTTCGCACCGGCTGCACGGCAAAACCATTTTTCTCATCGCCCTGATGGCGGTGTTCGGGGCACTGGGGGATGTGCTGCTGCGCAAGGGGATGAAACAGATCGGTGCGATATCCAACTGGCATCCTTCCGCTCTGCTTTCCGCGTTTGAAAGAACGTTTCGCTCCGGCCCGATATGGCTGGGGATCACGTCTTTGCTACTTTTCTTTATGGCGTACCTGCTGGTGCTGTCCTGGGCGGATTACAGTTACGTACAGCCGGCGTCGGCAACGGGATATTTATTCGTGGCTGTGCTCGGCTATTTGCTCTTGGGCGAAGTGATCCCGCGGATGCGCTGGATCGGCGTCCTAGTCATTTGTATCGGCGTGCTCCTCGTTGGTGGAACTCCGCCGCGCACCACGGAGGAGGGATGAGCTCGCCGGACGCCATTTCTCTTGCTGTGATCATCTTCGCCGGCACGGGCGGGGAATTGGCAGTGACGCACACGATGAAGCAAATTGGCGAAGTGCAAAGCTTCGCGCCTGCCAATCTGCTCCGCGTAATCGGCCGCGCGTTTCGCGTCGGATGGATGTGGTTGGGTCTATTCCTGATGGCCGTGTCGTTTTTTGCGCTTCTGATGCTGCTCTCCTGGGAGAATGTCAGCTTCGTGGTGCCATTGACCGCGCTCAGCTACGTCGTGGGTGCGTTCGGCGGGAAATTCCTCCTGGGTGAGCACATTGAAGCGCGGCGCTGGATTGGCGTTGTGCTGGTTTGTCTCGGCGTTTTGCTGGTCTGCGTGAGCTGAAAATACCTCGACGGAAAAGCCGTGAATTTCATTTTCATTTAAGGACCAGCCGTGTGGCATGAAATCGTGCGGTGGACGCTGCTTGTGCTCGCGCTCGCTCCCTTTGCCTATTATCTACTCGCCATCACCGCCGCGCTCCGGTTTTTCCGTAACAGGCCTCCTGTTCGAAAAGACTTTGCGCCACCGGTCAGCGTGCTTAAGCCCGTGCGCGGACTCGACCGCGAAGCCTATGAGAATTACGCGAGTTTCTGTCGCCAGGAATATCCCCAGTTCGAAATCATTTTCGGTGTCACCGAAAGCGCCGACCCTGCCGTGCCCGTCATCGAGAAGCTCATTCGTGATTTTCCCCAATGCAAGATTCGCCTGTTGATTGGCGCCGAGCCGTTGGGCACAGGCGATAAAGTGAACAAGCTTTGCCGCATGGTTCGCGAGGCGAAGCACGAGATTTTGATCATCAGTGACAGCGACATTCGCGTAGCGCCCGGCTACCTGTACGCGGTGGCCGCGCCCTTTGCGGACCCCAAAGTGGGCGCCGTGACATGCTTATACCGCGGCATCACCGATGGCTCGCTGGTTTCCGAAATGGAGGCGCTCGGCAATACCTCGGATTTTGACGCGGGCGTGCTCTCGGCGTGGCAGTTGGGCGGCGTGGACTTCACTCTGGGCGCTACGATGGCGACCACCAAGACGCGCCTGGCGCAAATCGGAGGCTTCGAAGCGCTCGTCGATCACTTTTCAGACGACTACGAGCTGGGCCATCGCATCGCCGCGCTTGGCTATCGCGTTGAGGTGACCACGTTTCCTGTCTTCACGGTTTTCCCCTCGCAGACTCTTGCCCAATGCTTTCGCCATCAGGTCCGCTGGACTCTCACCATGAAGCATTCTCAGCCGTGGGGCCATTTTTCGCTTATCTTCACGCATGGCTTGCCATGGGCGATTCTTGCGGCGGCCATTGCTCCGTCCTGGCCAATCGCGGCGTTTTACCTCGCCGGATACGTCGTGTTGCGCGGGCTGATGGCTTGGACCGTTGGCGTCTGGGGCGTGGGGGACCCGATACTGCGCAGGAAGATGTATCTGGTGCCGCTACGAGACGCCTTCGCCTTTACCGTGTGGCTGACGAGCTTCTTTAAGCGTCGCATCGAATGGCGCGGCGCGGAATATTACATTGTAAACAAACGTTTGGTGCCCGCGAAGTAGTCGACGCCGCGAAACAAAATCTGTCCTTAACAATTTTTAATAAGTGGATGCCGCGTAGCTTGGCGTGCCATGCGCGAATCCGCGCGCGATTCCGTCACTGGCCGAGACGGAAGCGGATCGTCACTCTGTATTGCATGGTGATCGGTTTCCCGTCGAGAGTTGCAGGCGAATATCTCTGCTGGCGCACGGCGTCCATCGCTGCGCCTCTCAGGAGGGAGGGGCCGGAGATGACTTTGGTCGATGTCACCTTGCCGGTTTGATCGATGACCGCCTCGATTTGAACGTCGCCCTCAATATGGTTGGAAGTCGCCAGTGACGGATAAGAAGGCTGCACGCCATGAATCAATCGCGGCGCAGTCACTTGGCCGCCACGAACGACCGGCTTCGGCTGGGCAGGCTTGGGCGGGGCCGGAAGACTCGATGCTGCGCCGCCTACCAGAGAACTGAGCCGCGCATTTGTGGAAGCTCCCACCAAATCTTTCGGAGTGCTGTTGATTGTCGGGAGTGGTGCATCCACGGTCGCGTTATTTTGCTGCGTTGCTTGTGGACGAGCGGTTAAGTCGCCGGCATAGATGGTGGCCATTCCATTGGAAATCGTAGGATGATTCTCCGGAGTGGGGCTCTTTGCACTATTATGCGCGGGCGTTTCCGTGATGGTGGTTTTCTCTGCAGCCGCCTGAACAACGGTCCCGCGTTTTGCGGCTGGCCGTGCTCCGCTCGTTGATTGGCTTTGCGGAGCGGATGTCGCCGGCGATTCCGCCGCAGTTTGTGCTGGAGTTGTGCTGGGAGCGGCCGAAGATGTCTGCGGAATGCTTGCCGGAGCAGCTATATTCGAGCTTTGGCGCGCGTTCCCGCGATACTGCCGCACATAGAACACAGCGCCGCCGGCGAGGATCGCCGCAGCCGCCACGCTGAGAAACACTTTCACGCCCGTATGCCGTTTGGGAGTTTCTCCTGATTGCAACAGCGAAGAAGGATCGAGCGAGCGCATAAACGCCTGCGCTGCTCTTTGATCCGATTTCAGGATTGCTGTTTCTTCCGCCGTGGTCGCCGCTGCTTGCTTGCCGAATACTTCTTCGTCCGTCGACAACGAATCGAAGATCGGCGGCGCCTCATTGGACGAACTGGCTGCCGCGCGAGGAGGCGCAGGGATTGCCGCCGGAGCCTTGGGCGCGATGGTTGCTCTCTTCGGCGGAGTAGTCGCTAAAGGAACCACTTCGTTCGTGCTCGGATCCTCGGAAATTCCATACCTCACCGGCGGCGCCAGAGCCGGTTTCACAGTCTCCTTCACTGCTTCGCGCGCGAACGGTTTCGCTGGCGGAGGCGGCGCATCCACGTGTGGCAAGGCCTGCGTTGCAGTTGCAAGGGGCGCATTTGCTGGCGAAACGCTCTGAACGGGCGTCACAGGCGTCTGCGCTGTAGGTGCCACGGGCTTTTCCATCTCTTTCCCGAGCGTCGCCTGTTCTTCGCGCGCCGCGGCGGGAGCATTGGCTTCGGAAGGGAAATGGACGTTCCAGAATCCGGGCGCCGGCTGAACAAACTCAAGCTTGACGTAATGCGAGACGTTCACCGCGCTGTTTACCTGAATGATGCGGCAGAGGGCCGTTTGTTTGGTTGTTAGATTGGTCAGGACCACGGCGTGGCCGGTGCGCACGCGCGCCCGTAATTTCACCACGGCGCCGCGAGGAAACACGATCATGGTCGAAGTGTCTTCTTCGAACGGTTCGACGTGCTCTGTGGTATCCAGAACGACCGCGGCTACCTGTGAACCATGAATCCGTACCGGAATGTCGAGACCGATCGCTTCATTTTCGAGCGTATCCGTCCCGCTACGCTTGGATTTGGCCCCCGCGGCGGAAGTGGGCACTTCGGTAGTAAAGGTCCCCATTGCGCTCTACCCTCTTATATGAAATTTTCGACTGCCGGGAACGCCAGCGCAATAGTACTGGACTTTATTTTTTCGGTGCTGTACCGAAGAACAGGTGCTCCTGTACGAATGTTCCACTCACGCTTCCATCCTCACGCTCGCGTGAACCAGTGGCTTCCCGTTTATCTTCATTTCCGAAGAAGCGAAGCGTTTGGATGCCCCGCAACATTCTAGTGGTGGGTCAGTTTGAATTTTCTTGATCGTGACACAAAGAGTCAAAATTCAAACTGAACCATTACCAACATTCTCGACAAGGTGTAGCAGGTCGTGTAGGATTTTACGCTGGTGCGGGGTCGGACAATTGGTAGTCCGCCTGCCTCTGGAGCAGGTTATCCTGGTTCGAGTCCAGGCCCCGCAGCCAATTTTTCCCCAACCAACGGAAGTTTACGGGAAGTTTTCCTCTAATCGATTGATTTTATAGGCCTATTTTATCCGTTTCTTGGATCTGATGATCCTCGTTCAAGGCCAAGGCCTTCCAGCAAAACTTGTTCACGGTTGCGCCAGCATTCTCTGCGTAGTACTCCGTTCGTCATTTTGTCGGAATCTTCGTTGCTTGCCACGCAATCACCTGCCACCGGCCATTGCGTCGCAGAAACGTCCCGGTATCCCGGTAATTTGAAATTTCAATTTTGCCGTCTGGGTGCTCCGTGCGAGCGACCAACTGAAACGCGACAATCGCCACATTGCCAAAATCGTGCACAACCACGTGATCGGCCGAGTAAGTTTCCTTATTTTTCGTTGCTGTAGCCCCCTTCGGAGCATTCAGGCTGCGCATGATTTCCGTTTTCGTGTGCACCATGCTGTTCGATCCCGTGTAAATCACGTCGTCCGCGAAGAAACGGTCGAACCCCGCGGCGTTGTTACTGCTTGCGTCGCGCATGAACTGATTCAGCATCGCGGTCAGCTCACGAGTGGTGCTCGATGATTGCGCCTGTTGCTGCGCGCAAGCGAGCGTCGCAAGAAGCAGGCACCCGATGCCCATGATGCATTTTGCAATTCGCATGATTCGCTCCTTGGTGAAATATCGAACGGCGAAATATCAAATTCCTTAGCGGCTGGCGCGCCGCGATTTTCTTGCGCCCGACTCTTTCCATATTTCCGCGCGAGAAAGCCACAACGCCCCTGCGCCCACCAGCGCCGACTCGGCTCCGTAGAACGCTTTCACGATGGGCGTTTGCTGATGTTCGGGGCTGCAGGCCCAGCGATCCAAATTTTTCCGAATATCTGGCAACAAAGACATCACGAGATCCGCTAGCCCTCCGCCGATGACAATCACTCCGGGCTCAAGCAGGTCCATGATGTTTCCGAGCCAAATCGCCAGATGCTCTGCCGCATCGGCGAGCACCTCTTGAGCGAGTGGGTCTCCCGTGGCTGCGGCGTCTGCAACGTGCTCTGCGGTCACTGCCGCCGCGTCGCCGCCTGCCAATTTAAGCATCAGCGAGCCGCTGCCTGTCTTTTTGCCGATGCGCTCCCTCGCGTTGCGCGCGATCGCTGGCCCTGAAATGTACATCTCCGCGCAGCCGCGTTTTCCGCATCCGCACAGCGGCCCGCGGAAATCAATCGTCGTGTGCCCGCCTTCTCCTGCCGCTCCGCGCCGTCCGGAGTAGATGTTGCCGTCAATCACGAGTCCCGTGCCCACGCCTGTGCCCAACGTCGCATAAAACACGTTGCGATACTCCCGGCCTGCGCCCCAAGCGGCCTCCGCCAGTGCCGCCGCTTTCGCGTCGTTCGCCACGCGCGCCGGCAACCCGTAATGTTTTTTGATTTCTGCTGCGAGATGGAAATTCTTCCAGCACGGCAAATTCGCTGCGTTCAAAAGCGTGCTTGCTTTCGAATCCACCCATCCTGGAACGCTGACGCCGATCGCCCGCGCTTTCCGCGTGCGCCGTTTCTTCAGGACGCTGTCGATTGTCTCCTGCACCGCGGCAAAACCTTCGGCGGCGCCCTTATTCGCCACCATGCGCGCGCGCGCAGCGGAGAGGATTTCTCCCGTGGACGTCACCAAGCCGGCGGCGACTTTCGTCCCGCCAATGTCCACTGCCAGAATCACGCTTTTGGCCTTTTGCATTCCAGCGCGCCACCTCATCGGCGCTCGATCGAAAATGCTCGCGAATCCGCTTTAACTTCGCGGGGAAGCAACGCTCTGTTTCGGAGTCTCCGCCTCCAGTTTCGTAGCTTGGTTCAGTTCGCGTGAAATGAGCCACGCGCACACGATGGCCAGCGCGCACAGTGCAACACCGGCTGCCCAGACGTGCAGCAGCAGCTTCCCGGCGCCGAAAAGCGCGCCGTAAACCATCGCGCAGCCCAGCACCCAGCACCGCAGGTTCCGCGCCAGTTCGCGCGTCTTCGGAACTTCCGGCGCGAGCGCGGCAATTGGTTTCCATCCAGTCACTTGCGGCCTAACTTTGCGGTAGAACGACACCAGAATCTCGTTCGGCTCCGCTTGCGTGAACCAAGTCACCACCAGCCACACGATCGTTGTAATCAGCGTCGTAGTCAGCGCATTCTTGGCAAACAGCACCGTAGCGTCTCCCGTGAACGGTCCCGGCCTGTGCAGCAGCCAAATCCACGGACCCTTCCAGTCCAGCGCGCCAGTCATCACCAGTGACGACGCCATTGCCGAAATTTCGCTCCACGCATTAATTCGCCACCAAAACCATCGCAGGATGTAAACAGCTCCCGTGCCTGCGCCCAATTGCAGCACGTCTTCCCATCCCGAGCGGATCGAGCCCAAATGCGCCGCGACATAGCCCGTGCATACCACCAGCAGCAGCGTCACCACCTGCGACACATGAACGTAGTGCCGCTCCGTTGCATTGGTCTTGATAAAGCGGCGGTAAAAATCCTCCACCAGATACGAAGTGCCCCAGTTGAGCTGCGTCGCGATCGTTGACATAAACGCCGCGAGAAATCCTGCAAGGACAATGCCGCGCAACGCATGCGGCACATAGTCATTCACAATCATCATGTAACTGGTTTCCGGATGCGCCAGCCCCGGATAGAGGACAATCGTCGCCAGCGCCGTCAGAATCCATGGCCATGGCCGCACTGCGTAATGCGCAATGTTGAACCACAGCACCGAATAGAGGCCCTGCTTCTCGTCGCGCGCGCTGAAGATTCGCTGCGCAATGTATCCGCCGCCGCCCGGTTCCGCGCCTGGATACCAAAACGCCCACCATTGAATTCCGAGATAGGTCACAAAGGTGATCACCGGCAGCGTCCACAGCGCCTCGCTCGAAAATCCGCGCGAGAAGTCCGGCAGAAACGAGAGCGGATCCGCGCCTCCATTCGTCGCGCGCATCGCTTCGATCCGCGACATCATGTGCGTCATTCCGCCCGCGCCCTCGACGCCGAAATAAGCCACCAGGATCACGATCCCCATCTTCAGCGCGAATTGGAACATGTCCGTCCAAAGCACGCCGCGCAGGCCGCCCAGCGAAACATAGATCCCCGTGAAGGGAATCAGGAAGAAAATGCACAAAATCAAAGCCTGTCCGTTAACTCCCGAAAATATCTGCCCGAAAATCGCAATCATCACGCGCGCAAATCCGTTCAAGAAACGCCAGCCCTGCATCGTCGGCCCCATCGTCGTTGCCACAATCCCAATCATCGCCTTTGTGACCCAGCCAAGAATCAGGCAGTTCATCAACAGGCCCAGGTAGACGGCGCGGAAGCCGCGCAAAAACGCCGCCGGTTTGCCCGCGTAGCGAATCTCCGCGAACTGCACGTCGGTCATCAGCCCGGAGCGCCGCCACAGCCGCGCGAACAGAAACACCGTCATCATTCCCGACAGCAGGAACGCCCACCACAGCCAATTGCCCGCGATTCCTTGCGTGTAGACCAAACCTGCCACCAGCAAGGGCGTGTCCGCGGCAAACGTTGTCGCTACCATCGACGTTCCCGCCAGCCACCACTGCACGTCGCGCCCCGACACGAAGTATTCTTCTGTGCTGGCGCTGGCGCGGCGCCGAAAATAGATTCCCAGCAGAAGTGTGATGAGCAGGTAGCCGAGGATCGCCGACCAATCGAGGAGGGTGAATTTCATTTTGCAGCCATTCGTTCCTGGCCAATTGTTTCGTGGCCGATTGTTATGTCACAGATACACTCTCTGCGCAATCCGCTTTAGGCGAGTCCGTGGGGCGCTTCTGCGACGCATAAGTTGAAACTTGCATCGAAACTCTCAGCACCGAAAGGAAACTGATTTTGTCTTCTCTCGTTCAATCTGGCGCTGGCCGCTCAGGATGGGGCCAGCCGCCCTGGAAAATTGATTTTAAGTCTCCCCCGCTTCTCGTCCCGGAACAAGTCGACGTTGCCATTGTCGGCGGGGGCTTCACTGGCCTTGCCGCTGCGGCTTGGTTGCGGCGCATTGACCCCGCGAAAACCGTCGCCATTTTTGAAGCTGGATCCATCGGCTCCGGCGCCAGCGGCCGCACCGGTGGAATGGTTCTCGCGGAAACCGCCGCAGGCGATCTTCCGGGTCTTGGTGACGTCTTGGCAGGTTTTTCCTCTGCGCTGCGCGCTCTCGCGATCGATTGCGATTTGGCATTACCCGGCGCGTGGGAGATTGGCCGCAGCAACCCTCTCCCGAACTCGCCCATCGTTTGGCAAGATTCGGGTGACCTGCGCGCCACCAGCGAACTTCCCGGCGGCACGATCGACCCTGGCAAACTTGTCTCTGGACTTGCCCACGCCGCAGATCGCCTTGGTGTGCTGATTGTCGAGAACGCTCCCGTTGACGACGTTCGTTTTGAAGGTTCACTCCGCTTACGTGTGCGTGAACGGGAAGTGCGCGCCTCTCATGTCATCCTTGCCACCAACGCCTTTGCTCTGGAGATGACTGGCTTGGCCAAACGCGCCGAACCGAAACTGACCCTTGTAGTGGCAACTGAGCCCCTTGAGCCTGCCCAACTTGAGGTTCTCGGCCTCGCTTCTGGCCGTCCGTTTTACACGATTGACTGGCCCTATCTCTGGGGCCGGATTCTTTATACAAACGCCCTCATCTTCGGCGGCGGCATAATCGAAGTAAAGAATTGGCGCGACCTCGAAATTCTAGATATTTCTACGGGCAACGGCGCAGAGCTGATCGCAAAAATCGAGCGCCGTGTGCGCGGACTCCATCCCGCGCTCTGCTCAATCGATTTTTCTCATTGTTGGGGAGGGCCCGTCCTCTTTGGCCATAACTGGGAAGGGAAACCAGTTTTCGAGCTACATCTCAGCCTGCCAAACACTATCGTCCTCGGGGCCTATTCCGGCCATGGTGTCGCTCTTTCAGTCTACTTGGGCCGCTGGGCTGCGGAAGCTACCCTAGGCCGCAGGGCGCTTCCCAACTGGTGAATCCAATACCTGCGGTCTGCTTGGTTTCCCAAGCTGTTGACCGATTGCACAAGCCAAAGGCGAAACTCCCTTCTTTTCAATCGATTCCCTTCATACGATAGCAGGCGGACGGGGTCGTCCACACGCTTCGATCTCAGCACGCGCCGGTTCGCGTTCACGGAGACGCCTCGTTTGTGCGCATTTAACCGGAGGTTTCATGGCGGAACAGCAAGGCTCGCAGGGTCTGGATCGCGCCTCTCCGGCGAAAAAGCCCTACGTGAAGCCCGAATGCATCTCGGAGCCGATTTACGAAACCATGGCCCTGGCGTGCGGAAAAGTGCCGGGACAGAGCACTCTATGCAATCATGCGCCCAAACGCTCTTAGTGCAAGGTAGTCCGCGCATCACCGCCGAGGGAAATCGTCAATGATGCAACGCAAAAGAAGCCCTTACTCGCATCCACTGCTCGCAGTTTTGCTGGTTGGCTTTTTGACCCTGGCGTTCGCCGTTTCTTCAACCGCTACCGAACAACTCGTTCTGCAAAAATCCGGGACGAACCCCCAAACGCGCGCCGCCGAAAACTACCTGGACGAAGCGAATCAGAGCACCGTGAATGCGGACGCGCTCCAGGTTAAGTCTTCGAGAAACGCGAATCAACGTGCGCTGATTCTCTTTGATTTTTCGTTGTTGCCGAATGTCGGCATTAAGACCGCCGTATTAACGCTGACCGTGCAGACAGCGCCAACGGCGACTCGAACATATGATGCCTTTCCTTTAGACAGCCTTTTTGCTCAGTCTGCCGCCACCTGGAAAACGCGCATCGCGGATCTCGCCTGGGACACGGCAGGCGGCGACATTCCCAAGACGGCGACAACCTCCACGACGGTCGGCAATCGTACTGCGCGGGCAAGCTGGACCATCACGCCGGACGTGCAATCGTGGTATTCCGGCAATGCAGGCGGCGCACCGGTGCCAAATTACGGCACGCTCATCATGGACAGTGCCGAAAGCAGCGCGACCGCTTATCAGACAGTGTTCTACTCGAATAGCGCAACGACTCTCGCGGATGCTCCGTCCCTCACCGTAACTTTCGTCCAGAATGTGGCCAACCTGGCCGCAACCGCCGGTAATGCCCAGGTGGCGCTCAGTTGGGCGTTCCCCGCAGCAATTGGCACGGTAGTTGACAAAACTACAGGCGTCTTGATTTTGCGCCGCGCCGGCGAACCGGTTGATAAGGGCTCCGTGCCTGCCGATGGCACCACCTATGCCCTCTGTGCGACCGTCGGTACTGGAACAGTTGTGTTCAACAATACCGCCCTGGCAACAACGTTCACAGACAAGAATTCCGACACCTGCGGAGCCCCCGCGAACGGCACCACCTACTACTACAAAGTGTTCACGCAGGATTCCATGCATAATTACAGCGCCAGCGGCACGACTGGCGGCTCCATCTCTGTGCCGGAAATTTCCGCCACCCCCAGCGCCTCCACGCCGTACAGCTCGAACTGGATGACCGCAACCTATTCGACGACTTTAGCGCCGCCGTCGTTATTCCCCGGACTGGTCGCCATGGTTGGTACGGGCACAAATTTTCTGTTCGCCATTAATGCCAATACCGGAATGCGCCCGTATCCCCCTCTTTCTCTTGGCGGCGCCATCACCGGCGCGCCTCCTATCATCGATGCCGCCGATTCGTCGCTCGGTGAGGATATGGTCTACGTCGCCGACCAGAGCGGCTTGGCCTATGGCATTGCCGCCGATACCGGCCAAACCGTGTGGGTCGTCGATCCTTTGAACGCGGGCGGCACTCCTTTTCTTGCCGCTGGAGCCTTGCTCGTCAAAAGTTACACGACTTCCTCTTACACGCTCCCCGATGATCTTTTCGTCTTGGGAACCCGCAACTCGCCCACGCTCACCGGCAATGCAATCGTAGCTGTCGACGGAAACACTGGCGCTACCGTCTGGTCGGATGTCGGCGGCGTGGGAACGATCCCCAAAATGGACATCATCACCGCCACTCCAACCATTTCATACACCGCAAACACCATCTGGGTCACCAGCGAGAGCAATGGCGGCACGCAACCTAGCTTGTGGGAACTCAATGCCAACACTGGCAAGGTGCTCGCCACGCTTTCCTTAGGCGATATCGACAGCTCTCCCATACTCACGCCGGACGGGAGCACCCTCTTTGTTGGAACGGATGCCGGCACGCTATACGCCATAAATACGGCCACTGCCACGGTGATAACGTCCGTCGCCACCGGCGACGGCGAGATCGTGGACTACCCGCTCATTGTTGGTTCCTCTTCGCCCTATACCGTCATTTTCTCAGGAACCGCTGACGTGCACGGCCTCACTTACAATTCGTCCACGCAAACCTTTACTGCCAATTGGAAGACACCCATCACCGCGCCCTCCGCGCCGATTGCCGTCTTTGGGCTTACGGATGTCTACGTCGGCTCGGGCGATGGCAAGATCCACGAACTCAACCTCAACACCGGCGCCGAGATCCGCGATATTGTCGCGAACACTGGTCAGCCCGGCGTTGTCGGCGATCCCGGTTTGGATTTGAGCCTGATGCACATTTACGTTTCGACAAACGATCAGCGAATGTATTCCTTCACGTTCCCCTATTGAGGTGAAGACCATGCGCCTTCGACACACCGATTCCCGGCGAACGCAAGGCTCGTTCTTGACGGCATTGTTGCTCTTTGCTGGGCTATGCGGCTGCGCGGCCATGCCACAGTCTCAGAGCAGCGATCCCCCCAATTCGCCCTCTAGCAACGTCGCGCAGCCGTCGGCGCAAATTCTTTTCTGCGATGTGCCGGGAACCTCTTGCTCACCCGCCAGCAGCTTCTCCGTTTCCAAGCTGCGCGATTTGAACATCGTCGTCAACTGGAGCAATCTATCTGTTGGCAACCACGCACAAATGCTCGCTGTCCTGCATACCGCAGGTGGCCTTTATCAATCGTTTCACAAGGGCTTCTTGGTCAGTTCGGAAGCCGGTGGATCCTTCTCCACCTCCAATGCGCTTCCCGTCGCTGGGACGTGGATTGTCCAGCGTTCTCTGACGGGCTCCTGGACCGTGCAAGCCTCGCTCGACGGCCAGATAGTCGCCACGCAGAGCGTAACGCTCATGCCTTAGCAGGTGCTCCCCAGGCCCGGCAAAAGCCCATCGATTTCGGTTCTTCGGCGTATAATCGTTAAAAGCACGGTCATGAGTGAAGCGGTCACTTCTCCGATGCGTGCTGAACTCCCATGAAAAATCTGTCCCTGGCTCTCGCCACAGCCCTCCTGTGTTTCGGAACGATGGCGGCCATTCATCGGGCTTGGGCCGGCCAGGATGCCAAATCTTCGAGTGTTGCCCCAACGTCAGCGCAGCAAAGGGCCGAAGCCGACATCAAAATCGGCGACCTTGCCAACGAGAACGGCAATGAGGACGAGGCCATTGCCGATTACAAAGCAGCCATCGAGGCGGATCCCGGCATTCGCGATGCCCACCAGAAGTTTTTCCAAGCCTATCGACAAAAGGCCTACGCGTTTCTCACTCCCAAGAAAATCAAGGCCGCGAAGAAGAAGCCCACAAAGGCGCAGCAACAGGCCAAGCAGGAAGAAGCCCAGGCCAGGCAAAAGAAGCTGGAGGCAAAGCTCAAGAACTCGCTTCTCGTCACCTACGATAAGTGGATCAAGAAGAATCCGCGGCAGCCGATGTTCTACTGGGGCAAGGCCCAAATCCTCGAGGACCAAGACAAGAATGCGGAAGCAAAGTCTTTACTCCACCAGGCTATTGCCATCGATCCCTCCTGCGCTCCCGCTTACGAGGATCTGTCCGATTTCGCCGCAACCGACGGCGATGTAGCCGCGCAGCGCCAGTACGCCGAAAAAGCGCTCGCACTCGATCCCAAGGGTTCCGCCGGCGTGTTTTTCAATTACGCCCTCACCTATCTCTCCACCGATCCGCCCAAATTCCGTCAGGTCGTCTTGGACCGCGTCGCAAAATACCCCGACGGCCTCGAATACCTGCTCGTTCTCGTGGCTCAGAACGCTCCTTCTCCAACGGACGAAGAGGCCGCCTATCAGAAGTTCTACCAACTCTACAGCCCAAAGTCTGCCGACCCTTCCGGCGACATCAGCGACGTAATGGTCGAGGCTTTCAATGTGTACGCAAATACGGACCCATCCAGGGCCCTCAGCTTCGCGCAGCAGATGCAAAAGGATCAGGCCGAGGAATTAGTCAAGAAGGCCGCCGCGGACAAGTCCAACGGCAAAACGGCAAAAAAAACTGACGCCACACCGCCCAAACCCCTCTGGCAATCCATCACCGATTTTCAGAAGAGCATCGTTGACGCTCACGCCCTGATCGCGCAAAAGAAATACGCTGATGCCCAGGCCTTGCTCGCGAAGAATGCCTTGAAACCCAAGAACGATTTCGATTCGCTCTCCGGCGTCGACCAAACTCCTTACCAGCTCGCCACAGCACAAGCCCTCGCCGGAAACGGAGATACGCAGAAAGCCTATGAAAGCGTAAAAACCGCGCTCCTGCCGCAGCCCGATGAAGCGCTGCACGGCGCTTTACTCGCCTACGGCGCGAAGCTCGGCAAGACGCCCGAGCAAGTCGATCAGGACGTCTGGCAAGCCCGCGAATCGAAAGCCAAGCCCATGACGCCCTTTGCTCTCAAGCAATATGTCACCGGCAACGAGGTCAAGCTCGCCGATTATCGCGGCCAGGTGGTGCTCGTCAATTTCTGGTTCCCGGGTTGAGAGTGGTGCCGCGCGGAGTTTCCGCGCTTGCAGCAGGTTCTCGATAAGTACAAGGCGCAGAATTTCCATATCGTGACCATTAATGTGCTCAGCAATCAGGAGGAAGGCGCCGTCAAGATCATGAGCAACTATAGTTTTACGTCCTTGAAGAATCCCGGCGGCGGGTTCTCTTGGGCCACCAAGACCTACGGAGTCCGCGGCACGCCCACGAGCTTTCTCCTCGACCCCGACGGCAAAATTGTGTTTGACGTCCCGGGCCTCGAGTCTATAGATTCCGCGAAACTCTGCGACCAAGAAGTCGCCGGTCTGCTGAAATGGTCCGCCAGCGTCCCTACCGCTCCTGCCGCCGCAAAGGTCCAACCGTAATGTTCAAGCACGCGTCGCGAGCCTCGCAGTTGGTCTTGCTTCTGATATTTGTAGGATTCGCTGGTCTTCTTGTCGCCCAGGCCCAGGATCAGGCTCCCATGCCCATTCACTGGACCGCGACCTTCCCGTCGCCACAACATCTCCTCCAGTCCGGCCAGAAAGTCAGCCTCGCGCTCACCGCCGACATCGACTCCGGCTGGCACGTCTACGCCTTTCCTCAGCCTCCCGGTTCGCCCGTAATCCCCACGGAGGTCACAGTCCCGGATGGTCAGGCACTGACGCTTTCCGGCGAAATCAAGCCGCCTAAAGCCATATCGCAAGTGGATCCCACCGTGGGAAAAGAGACCGACCTCTATGAGAATTCCGTCACCTTCGATCTTCCTCTGAAGGTGGTCAGCAAGAAAGCCCGCGCAGGAAAACAAAGCCTCGAAGTCGATATTCGCTACCAGGCTTGCAACAATCGCCTATGTCTGCCTCCCCGCACCGACAAGGTCGAAGTCCCCGTCGAAATCGTCTCCCGCCCCTGATTCACGCCATTTTCGCCGCAAAATGCTGTTGACAAACGTGTTAACTCATGGTATATGTGCTCTTTATGGTTATGGCATCTAGCTTTGTGCCGCGCAGTTCCTCGAGGGTCTCTCGTTGGGCTTTCCTCGCCGCCTAGAGCTCTTTTCACCATCTTCCGGTAATCTTTTGTTCCAATATATGATTTTTTTAATCGGTACACAAAACACAAGTCATTTTTCCCTAACTACATGTAAAACCAACGGCTTAATTTTTTCTAATCGGGACAAAAACACGGTTTTTCCGACGCCCGTTTTCCCATCATCTCCAATTTTTCATAGACACTCCAACCCTTCGCCCCCCCTCCAATTCGCCCGGATTGCGATACCATGGTGCGCCCAAACTTCGGGGAAAACTATCGATGACGCGTGAAGAGCAAAGGATTGAAGACTCCCGCCAGCGCAAGGTGCACTGGAAGCGCTGGGGGCCCTATCTCTCCGAGCGCCAGTGGGGCACCGTCCGCGAAGACTACAGCGCCAACGGCGACGCCTGGAACTATTTCCCACACGAACACGCTCGCTCGCGCGCCTACCGTTGGGGCGAAGACGGCATTGCCGGATTCAGCGACCGCCATCAGCGCTTCTGTTTTGCGCTGGCCTTGTGGAATGAGCGCGACCCCATACTCAAAGAGCGCCTCTTTGGCCTCACCAACACGCAAGGCAATCACGGCGAAGACGTAAAAGAATATTATTTCTATCTCGACGCCACGCCCACCAGCTCTTATTTGAAATGCCTCTATAAATACCCGCAAGCCGCGTTCCCGTATGAGCAGCTCGTCGCCGAAAATCACCGCCGCACGCGAGACGATCCGGAATTCGAGTTGATTGACACTGGCGTCTTTCACGAAAACCGCTACTTCGACGTGTTTGTCGAATACGCGAAGGCCACGGCCGAGGACATCCTCATTCGCATCACCGCCGTCAACCGCGGTCCGGAATCGGCGCCTCTCCATCTGCTACCGACATTATGGTTTCGCAACACCTGGTCCTGGGGCGGCGTCATTCGTAGCGGTGAAGCGCACCGTATTCCTTCGCCGGCGGGGCTTGTCATCATCGAAGCGCAACAGTCCGATTACGGAGAACGCTGGTTGCTCGCCGAAGGCTCGCCGGAACTGCTTTTCACCGGGAATGAAACCAATCATCAGGCGCTTCACGGTTCCAAGAACGCGACGCTGTACGTGAAGGATGGAATCAACGATTACATTGTAAGCGGCCGCAAGGATGCCGTGAATCCTGCGCAAAACGGCACCAAGGTCGCCGCGCATTATCCCGTGTCGCTCAAGCCCGGCGCGAGTTTTTCGGTTCGCCTGAGGTTTACCGACCGCTCTCCTTTGGAGCAATCGGGGAAGAAGCAATTTTCGGCCGGCGACGTCTTCGGCTCGGAATTCGAATCCACGTTCGCGGACCGCATCAAGGAAGCGGACGAGTTTTATTCCGAGCGCGCCTCTCAAAACATGGGCGACGACGCGCGCCAAGCGCAACGCCAGGCTTTCGCGGGCTTGCTTTGGGGCAAGCAGTCATACCACTACGATGTAACGAACTGGCTCAAAGGCGATCCCACGCAGCCTGCTCCGCCTCCCGAACGCCTCAATGGCCGCAATCATCAGTGGGTTCATCTCTATAACGCCGATGTAATTTCCATGCCCGACAAGTGGGAATATCCGTGGTACGCGTCTTGGGATTTAGCGTTCCACTGCGTGGCCATGGCCACCATCGATCCGGATTTCGCCAAGGAACAGCTCATTTTGTTTCTTCGCGAATGGTACATGCATCCCAACG
>JBAUEH010000164.1:0-1799 GCA_049678505.1 Candidatus Acidiferrales bacterium | reverse complement strand
GTACATGACCAACACGCTCTATAGCGACATCCAGTTGCTGCGCCCGGGAGAGCGATGTACCGCGCACAGGCACACTTCGAGCGCCAGTCGATTCATCATGGAAGGCAGTGGCGGCTATACGGTGATTGACGGCGAGCGGCTAGACTTCCTTCCCGGGGATTTGGTCATCACGCCGAACTGGACTTGGCATCACCACGGAAACGAAAGTGACACCGATATTATCTATCTGAACATCCTCGATATCCCGATGGTGACCATTCTCGGCTCTGTTTTCAACGACCTGGACTACAAGAAAATGGGCGACCAGGAAGCGGATTATCAAAGCGTGAAGGAGCCGCTGCATCGGTCCGAGACACTCTACGGCGCAGGCGGGGTAATGCCCAAATTTGTAAATCAATCGTCCAAGCGGCGGTCATTTACATCCCAGTATCTTTATCCTTGGAAGCAAACCAGGCAGCATCTGGAGGAGATGAAGAAGTACGATGGAAGTCCTTACGACGGACTTCTCGTGGAATACGTGAACCCGCAGACCGGCGGGCCCGTGATTCCGACCATGTCCTTCAACATGCAACTGCTGCGGCCGAACGAGCATACAAGCTCTCATCGACAAACGTCGTCCGCCATTTACGTTGTTCACGGCGGCCGTGGATACACGTTGGCCGGCGACACACGTATCGATTGGGAAAAGAACGATGTCTTCGCAATTCCACCGTGGGTTTGGCACGAGCATGTAAATTTGCAGCCCTCCAGCGACGCCACGCTGTTGACCGTCAACGATCAACCGATGGTCAGGGCTCTTGGAATGTACAGGGAAGAGGGGCGAACAAAAGACGGAAAAGTCAGCCTTGTCGAACAAGTCTATTAGCCTGCTAAGCCAGTCAGCGTAGGCGCTCGGCAGCGCAATCTCAGGGCGGGCGGCAAAACAAAAAACACGCCGCCTGCCGATAATGGGGAGGATTATTCATGTCAATTGCAGCCCGCGAGACGGCTCTCGCCCGCACTGATGCGGTCAGCGCCACGGAGGACTACGGCGCAAGCGAAGTGCCGAAGTCCCAGCAGCACTCGACCTTGAACATCACACTCGTACGCATGGGTTATACGGTTTCCGCGACTGACTTGCTGTTTGGGATGTCGCTCGGGCTTTACTTTAGCTTTTGGCTTGCTCTGTCTGTCGCCCTTCTTTCATCGATCGCAATCTGCGTGGTGTCCATTTTTTGCGGCTTGATCGGCCAGCGGGAAGGCCTCACGACCGCGTTGATTACGCGCTTGGCGTTTGGACGCGAGGGGAACCGGATTCCAGCGTTGGTCTTGGCGATCATCGCCATTGGTTTCGTCGGATATAGCACCGCAATCACCGCTAGCGTTCTGCCAGGCAGTTCGAACGGCATCCATTTGGCGTACGTCATCATATTGAGTACCGTCTACACCGCCCTGTCACTGGTCGGATTCAGTAAAGGCCTCACGTGGGTTGGCCGTATCAGCATTCCCCTGATGACAATAGTTATATTGATTGCCGCAGGCGCGGCCATCGTGCACGCCGGCGGAGTCAATGCCATTCTTAATGCGGTTCCGGCCCAAGCCGGCAAGGCATCGATCGTCGCAATGATTGCGCTGGGAACCGCTAAATGGATTCAAGGCGCCACGGTCTCACCAGACATAACACGGTTCGCCAAGGGGTCGGGCGCAGTCTATATAACCACAGCCGCCGAATTCATTGTCGGGAACTTTGGATTAAATCTTCTTGGGATCGTGCTCAGTTTGGCAGTCCCGACCGCCAACATGGGCGAGGCTTTTACGAC
>JBAUEH010000163.1:0-5585 GCA_049678505.1 Candidatus Acidiferrales bacterium | reverse complement strand
AGTTTGATTCACGCTCGATATTGATGACGCCGGATTTGCCGAGGGCCGCCGAAGCGGTGATCCTCACCGGCTTGCCAAAGGCATAGCCGCCCAGCTCCATGACGCTCAAGCCATTGACCTGGCCGATGCGTTCGCCGGAAACGTCGATGAGCAGCAGGCCCTTTTCGATCATCTCCTGAATTTTCATTTCAATCAGATTGTGGCGGTCGGTTTTGGCTTCGAGCGACTGGCGGACGTGCCTCGCAGTGACCAGAGTTTGGTGTTCCTGTTGCGCGAGGTAGCTCGATTCACGGGCGACGTCGGCAATGTCGAAAAATCGCGCGGTGACTTTTCCGCGGCGGCCGGCCTGGCGCACGCCGTGTTCCATGAGCGCGGCGATGGCTTCGCGATGGAAGGGCAGAAGATTTTCGTCGTCGCAGAGCTTACGAAGGCGCCCGCAATAGTGAGCGATGACTTCATCGCTCCACTTCATTTCCTCGTCGAATTCGACGCGCAATTTGAAAATTTTCTTGAAGTCGTCCTCGTAGTTGAAAAGCAGCTCGTACATGTCACGATCGCCGATGAGGACGATTTTGACGCGAATGTCGATGGGCTCGGGCTTCATGGCGGCGGTGCTGAACGGAAAAAAGACGTCGACGGGCTGAATTTCGAGTTTGCTGTGATTCAGAGTGCGCTTCAGAGTGCGCCAGACGCCTGGTTCGGTGAGTGTGTCGAGCGCGTACATGATGAGGAAGCCGCCATCGGCGCGCAGGAGCGAGCCGGCGCGCAGGTCCATGAAATCGGAGTTCCAGCCGCCGCGAGCGTCGTAGCTGCGGTGAATGGTGCCGAAAAGATTGGCGTAGGTGGGAATGGTTTCGAAAATGACCGGGCAGCCTTCGTGATCGCCGTGAGAGAGAATGACGTTGACGCCATAGACGCGGAAGGGATCGCGGTCGGAGCGTTCGGGACGCAAAGCCGCGGCGGCTTCGGATTGCGGCTGGTCCTCCTCGCCTTCGCGCTCCTTGAAAGGCTCGAGATTATCGAGGATGTGATGGCGAACTTCCTCGAGGTATTCGGCGACGTGGGAGTCGGCGTATTTTTCCTTTAATTCCTCGATCACGCCGTCGACAAGAACGGAAGCGGCTTCCTGTTCGAGGTAGCTCATCTCACTGGCGAGTTCGCGCGAAAGAGTGAGCGTCTTGCGGTAGACGACGGTGAATTCCTGGCGGAATTGATCGTACTTGCGCTCGAGTTCCTCGGCGGCGGCGGTTTCGATTTTCCCTTCCTGGACAAGCTTGGGAACTTCCTCGATGGGCACCATGGCACCTTCGAGGACCGGGAAAATTTCCGGGAGCGCGACGGCGCCGACTTGCATGCGGCCGAGCGCGAACTGTTCGCGGGCGATGCGGTGCGTGAAATCGTCCATCAACTCCTTTTCGCGCTGCGTGTAACGGTCGACGATGCGGGCTTTCTGGCGCTGAAAAGGCTCGCCTTCGAAAACTTGCGGGATGCGCCGGCGCAGAAATTCGATTCCAGACTGCACTTCCTTGCGAAAGGCGTTGGCGTGACCGGGAGGCAAGGTGAGCAGGCGCGGGCGGTCTTGATTTTTGAAATTGTTGACGTAGCAGCGATCCGGAGAAAGCTGCGTCTTCGGGCCGATGCCTTCGATCATGCGGACGATCATGCCGCCACGGCTGGTTCCGGTGAGGCCGCAGACGAAGACGTTGTAGCCCTGCGCGGTCATGTCCACGCCCATGCGGAGAGCACGCAAGGCGCGCTCTTGGCCGATTTCGCCACCTATCGATGGCGCTTCCGCGGACGTGGCGTAAGGCACTTTCGCCGGATCGCAGCGCCAGCGCAGTTGCTCAGGAGAAAGCTCTTTGCTTTGAGGAGTTTTTGGAGTCATCGCGTTTCTCTGAAACCGGCCCAAGCGCGCCGAGTTTCCCTTTGGCGCCTGTGCATTATACGTGCGTCACCGGCAAACGGAGATGAAAGTGTGAGGGCTGTAGCGAATAGCGAATCCGCACGCAGGGGGAGCGACAAGGACACGATGCGCTCAAGAACTTTCCGCGCGATGGCTGGTCTTGGCGTGCAAGTCGAGAACGCTGGCCGCCGTGGCGACAATGATCGGGCCCAGCACAATTCCCAGCAAACCAAAGACGGCGATGCCTCCGATGACGGCAATGAAAACGATGAGGCCGTTCATGCGCGCGCGTCCACTGAGAAACAACGGACGCATGAGGTTGTCCACAATGCCTGCAACGACGGTCAGGATAACGGCTAAAAGAATGGCCTTGCCCCAGTGGCCGGTGACAATCAGATCGATCATTGCGGGAATCCAGATGACCAGGTCTCCGACGACCGGCAGCAGCGAAAAAAATGCAATGGCCACGCCCCAGAAAACCGGCGCAGTGATGCCTACAATCGCGAACCCGAAACCTCCGGCCAAGCCGTGAATTACGGCAGCCGCGAGAGTCATGGTGACGCTGGCGAAAATCAGGTCGCGCGATTTGCCGACGATTTCCTCGCGCGATTCGCGGTCAAAGGGCAAAACCTGATGGAGCCGGGCCATGATTTCCGCGCTGTCGCGGAAGAAATAAAACATGGCAATGATCGTGACGGCGAGATCAAAAATGAAAATGGCAACGTTGCGCAAGACGACGCCGATTTTGGAGGCGAGAAAAGTCGCGGTGGCTTCGATGGCGCGATGCAAGAGTTGCGCCAAGCTCTCGGGTGTCTGGCCGGGAACGTGCGCGCCCAGCCATTCCCACCAGCGGTCCAGGCGGCTGAGGCCGCCGTTGTTGAATTCGTGTTGTACGGCCGCACTGGCCTGCAGGCCTTGATGGATGAAAGCGATTCCCACACCGATGGATGGGACGATGAGCAGGAGGGTGACGAGAATGGTGCACGCGGCGGCCGCGCGGGTGCGTCCCCACTGCCGTTCCAGGCGCTTGTTCAGCGGGTCAAAGACCACCACGAGAACAGCGGCCCAGCACAACGGCACAAGGAAGGGCTCAAAAACCAAATAGGTGAAATACAGGAGCAGCGCGATGACCAGATAGAAAAGTACCGCGCTCAGCCGCTGCTGCTGTATGGTCCTGTATGGCAAAGTGCTGTCTCGCTCCGAGCGACGCTTAAGGCCTCATGCATGCATAGTTTTCTTTTGCGCCTTTGTCAACTGCCGCAAGTACGGATTCTAACGAACCCGCCCCGGATTCCAGTGCGAGAAGGGCGTCAGCTGAAGGGCTTTTGGTTCGGAGCGCCCCCGCGAGAGAATACAATAATTCGGATACTGAAAATACAGACCTCCCATAATTCGAATAGATCGAAATAAGAACGACCATCGCTTTACCACGCTTTACCACGCGCCTGCTTTCATTTTATCTATTATCAAGAAGTTAAAACATGACCAGAAAATATACGAACACTTGGCACGATTCGTGCCCTTGGCAACTGCAGTTGTGGGGGCTTTACCCTACTCCAAGAGACTTTGAACAGACTCCGCCAGGAGGAGCCATGAATTTTCAATTTGCACGGAGAGCTTGCGTGCTTGCGTTACTGACTTTTGCGCTGGGCGCCACTTCAGTATTGGCGCAGGTACCCACTGGGTCGATCGTAGGGACCGTTGTGGACGCTCAGAAAGCGGCCGTGCAAGGGGCCGACGTAACGATCACGAGCCAGGATACGGGGGTGCAGTACAAAACCCAGACGGCTTCCAACGGTGGATACGCAGTGCAAAGCTTGGCCTTCGGCCTTTACCGAGTGGACGTCAACAAAGAGGGATTCAAGGTCGGCTCGGTGAAGGATCTTAAGCTGGACGCATCCTCGCAACTTTCAGTTCCTCCCATCGTGCTGGAGATCGGCGCACGGAGCGAGACGGTTACTGTGGAAGCGAACGCTGCCGCTCAGGTGCAGACAACCGACGCCTCGGTAACTACCCACATCGATCAGGAGCAGCTAACCGACCTGCCAGTTGACAACCGCCAGCCGGCAGGCATGATCCTGATGGAACCTGGGGTGGTAGATAACATGAAGACGGGTGACGGTGCCGTGATCGACGGTCAGCGCACGTCGTTCACGAACGTTACGCTGGATGGCATCAATATTCAGGATAACTTCATCCGCATCAATGACACCGAGTTCTCGCCCAATCAGCTGTTTCTGAGCCAAACCGGTGAGTTCGCGATAACCACGCAGAATGGCGACGCATCGGTTGGCGGCGGTTCCTCGGCCATCAGCATCGTTACACCGCGCGGAACAAACGCTTGGCATGGCTCGGGCTTCTGGTATTACCAGAGCAATAAGTGGTCGGCAAATCCGTGGTTCAACAACGCATTTGGAATTCCGAACGCTGCCCTCAACCAAAATCAGTATGGCGGCACCGTCGGCGGTCCCATCATCAAAAATAAACTGTTCGTCTACGGCTCTTTTGAGGAACTCAAGGACCTCCAATCACTACTCCAAAATTCGACGATCCTGACGGCTGACGCAACGAAGGGCATATTTCGGTATGCGGCCGACTGCGTGACCCCTCCGAATGCAGGGACTCCTTGCCCTTCAGGAGTCGCTCCGGGGCAAATCGAATCGGTAAACCTGCTTACACTGGAGAACAGCAGCCGCGGTACCCCCGCATTTGCAATTGACCCAGCAATTGCTGCTCTGATGGCCCGGATTCCGACGACTGTTGGCAACAATACTCTCGTCGGCGACGGGCTGAATACCACCGGATACTCGTTCAACGCGCGCGACGATTCCACGCTCAAGAACACGGGTTTGCGCATGGATTATACGCCTACGGCGCACCAGAGTTTTTCCGCGACCTACTACTGGAACAAGGAACTTTTTGACCGGCCGGACATCGACACGTCGTACGATGTGATTCCCATTGTCAGCAACAACGATGCCAGCAACTTCTTCTCGACGGCGTGGAGATGGAGCCCGACAGCGAACTTTACCAATGAAGTGCGATTCGGTTACGACCTCGCTCCGGCCACCTTTAACACCACACAAACGTTCGGGCCTTCGTACATTACGGGTACGGCTTTCACAACGCCCGACCCGAACTTCTTTTTCCAGGGCCGCGACACGCATACGTGGGGCTACGAGGACAACGCTAACCTGCTTCACGGAAATCATTCGCTTTCCTTCGGTATGCAACTGCAGCGCGTAACGATCGATGCGGTGAACGATGGCGGAACCTCGACGGATTTGGAGATCGGGTTCAGCCCAGCCAATCCTGATACGCTTCTTAACAGTGATTTCTCTGCACCCATTTCGGCGACCGCTCTGAATAACGCCAACAGTTTATTGGCCACTTTGGGCGGTTTCGTGGGCACAACTGCCCAGACGTTTAATGTCACCAGCCAGTCGTCTGGCTTCGTTCCCGGCGCCACCGATGAGCGGAACTATGCTCAGAATGACTGGGCGTTCTATGCTAACGATGCATGGCGCTTCCGCCCGAATCTCACAATCACTTACGGCTTGCGCTATGAGTATCTGAGCCCGTTCACTGAGGTAAATGGATTGATGCTGCAGCCGATCCCCGCAGTCGGAGAGTCAATTGAGCAGACCCTGCTGTCCAACGCCACAGTAGGCTTTGTGGGCGG
>JBAUEH010000162.1:0-42667 GCA_049678505.1 Candidatus Acidiferrales bacterium | reverse complement strand
AGCCGAAGGATCCGGCGGTCATCAGCGAAATCGACGGAGTGGTCAAGTACGGCGAGATCGTCAAGGGCATGCGCCGCATTTACGTGGAGAGCGAGGACACCAAGACCATCAAGGAATACTCGATTCCGCGTGGCGTGCACATTAACGTGCAGGAAGGCGAACATGTTCGCGCCGGGGAGCCGCTCATTGACGGTCCGCTCAATCCGCACGATTTGCTGGCGGTGCTGGGCGAAAAGTTCACGCAGGCCTACCTGGTCAATTCGGTTCAGGAGGTCTACCGCCTGCAGGGCGTGAACATCAACGACAAACACATCGAAACTATCGTCCGGCAGATGATGCGCTGGGTGAAGGTGGAAGACGTGGGCGATACGCCGTTCCTTCTGGAAGAGCAGGTGGATAAGTTCCGTTTCCGCGAAGAAAACGACCATGTGATTCACGATGGCAACCGTCCCGCGACGGGGCGGCCTCTGCTGCTCGGAATCACAAAGGCTTCGCTTTCGACGGATTCGTTCATCTCCGCCGCAAGCTTCCAGGAAACGACGCGCGTCCTTACCGAAGCAGCCATCTCCGGCAAGGTGGATTATCTGCGCGGCCTGAAGGAGAACGTGATTATGGGCCGGCTGATCCCCGCCGGAACAGGCCTGGATCGCTACCGCGCAGTTCAGTTGCTCACGGAGCTTCCCAAGGAAGAGCCGGAGGCGGAAGAGCCTCAGCTCACTGCGGAGGAAGCCGCAGCACTGGACTTTCTGCGAAAGGATAGCGATACCGTCGCGGAGGGTTAGGCTCAGACTCAGACATACTGCAAACAGATGAGCGGCGCGCGAAGGCAAGCGCGCCGTTTTTCTTTTGGCCACTTTGTCTGTTGTCTCGTGGGTCCTCCCGTCGCGCCATCCTTCATTGAATCTGTGGAAACTTGGCTTCTTTACGATTTGTCGCCGCAATCGCGCAGCCGCTACAATGGTTGAATCAGTTCAGATGTCCCGCCGATCTGGCAGTTCGAGGGCAAGCGTCGGCTCACACATGGCAAGAACGAAGAAAGCCAACGGTAGCGGTTCTCCGCAAGTCGAATCCAGCGCTTATCCTGGGGCGCCGGATGATGTCCGACGCGAAGAGCTCTTTGATGTGATCGCCCGCTCGCAACGCGGTTTCCGCGAGCTGATCGACAGTTTCGACCGCATCGCTTTCAACCTGTCCCTGGACGGCCGCATCCAGGTCATCAATCGCCGATTCGCAGATGTGGTGGGCCTTTCCTTCGCCGCTATCGTGGGCCATCCGCTGGAGGAGTTCATTGCCGAACCCAGCTCGGAAGAGCTCGCGCGGGGGTTGCCGCATTTTCTTGAAAAGCACTTCTGGGCCGGCGTTGTCCCGGTGCGTTGGAAGTCCAAATCGGAGGTGCGATTTTACGATTGTGCGTTGTACGCCGTTGTAAAAAATGGCAACGTGACCGGCGTCAGCGGCTTGGCGCGCGATATTTCCCTGCAGCGCGAAGCGGAGTCGCGTTTCACCGATCTCTTCGAAACGCTACATGAAGGAGTTTACTTTGCCGCTCCCAGCGGAGAGCTCATCGACGTAAACCCGGCCGCGGTCCGCATGCTGGGATATGAAAGCAAGGAGGAATTACTCAAACAGCCGGTCGGCCAGCACTTCGTCGGCGCCGCAGAGAGCGCCGCTCTCTGGGAGGAGTTGCGAAGATCGGGTTCTGTCCGCGATCGCGAGCTGACCTTGCGGCGCAGGGACGGCGCGTTTATCCGCGTGCTCAATTCCGGTGTGGCCATACGCGACGCTGCAGGCGAATTTGTCCGCTTTCAGGGCTCTCTGGTGGATATCACGGAGCGGCGCCAGATGGAACGCCGGCTGCGCGAGGAGCAGGAGTTTGTACGTCGGCTGGTCGCATGCTTTCCGGACATCATCGTGGTGCTCGACAACAACGGGCGCTATACGTTTGTGAGCCCTCGTGTTCAGGAATTCCTAGGCTACACACCGGATGACTATCTGGGAGCCAGCCTCGAGGCACGTCCGCACCCGGACGATCGCAATACGCTTCTCGATTTCTTTCGCAGCCTCACAAACGGCGAAATCAGCTTTGGCACCGTGGAATATCGCACGGCTCACAAGGACGGCGGCTGGCGAACCGTGCGCGCCAATGCCAGTCCCCTGACCAACGCTGAAGGGCAAATTATCGGCGTGGTCGCCTCAGCCAGGGACGTCACCGAATCGAAGCGTCTGGAACAACAATTGATGCAGTCGGAAAAACTGGCGGCCATTGGGCAAATGGTTTCCGGCGTGGCGCATGAATTGAATAACCCTCTTACGGCCATACTTGGTGTCAGCGACTTGCTGCAGGTGCAGGAGCGGACCGCAGATGAGGCCTCGCGCCGCCAGGTTCAGTTGATCCACAAGCAGGCGCGTAAGGCAGCGGAGCTCGTCCAAGGATTGCTGATGTTTTCGCGCCCGTCCCGGCATCACAGCCTGCATGTTCGCATCGCCGACTTGATCGCTCGCGCAATCGAATTGCAAAAAACGGAATTGGAATCTCGGTGTATTACGGTGAGTGTGGACGTAACGGCAGATCTGCCTTTGATTGATGCGGACCCGCAGCACATGACGCAGGTCTTCGTCAATCTGCTCTCGAATGCGGTGCAAGCGATCGCGTCGGTAAGCGATCACGGCCGAATTTCCGTTCACGTAACCGCCCTGAACGGAGAACAAGAAATCTTGATCGACGATGACGGGCCTGGGATTCGCGCGGAAATTCGCGCGAAGATCTTCGATCCCTTCTTTACCACGCATCGCACCAGCGGGGGGGCCGGGCTGGGGCTGACCATTTGCCTGGTCATTGTCAAGGAACACGGCGGGACGATTGAAGCGCAAACATCCCCGGCGGGCGGTGGTCGGTTTCGCATTCTGCTGCCATCGGCAAAGGGCGCGGCAACACCTGCGAAAACGTCAAGCCGCTCTAGTCCTGGCGACCTGAAGGGCCGGTCGATCCTCGTGGTCGATGATGAGAAAGGCATTCGAGAATTGGTTGAGCAGGGCCTGACGGCACGAGGAGCCGTTGTGGACACCGTTGAAACGGGAAATGAAGCATGGGATCGCCTGATGTCTCGGCCGTATGACCTGGTGTTATGTGACTGTAACTTGGGAGGGGAGAGTGGATCTGGACTGTTGCAGAGAATCACGAGCAGCAAAGGCTCTCAGTCACCGCGATTTGTGCTTATGACCGGCGAGCTGCTGGACGCGAATCAGGTATCATCCTGGGAGAAGAAGGGCGCGCGCGTGCTGCAGAAACCATTTCAGATTTCTGAGCTTGTGGCCGTGCTCGGAGGACTCCTTTCGGCTCCCGCCCCGGAATTAAAATCCATCGAGCGCTAGAGCTCGCGCTACTTTTTCGTGTTCGTCTGTTTCCGGCGTGCATCCACGCCGAAATCCCACAGCAGAAGGTTAATGCCTTCCTTGGGAGAAAACTGCGCAAGGGTATATTCTCCCGGAGCGAGCGATTGCCCCAGCGTGAAACGATACAAGCCTTTCGCCACTCGCCATTCTTGCATGGAGATGGTTTTGCCCTTATGGTTTTGCTGCCCGAAAAGCGTATCGATGTTCTCGATGTGTCTCTTGTCGCCCCGCACGGGGGCCAGGAGCAGTTCGATCTGCGGTTCGCTAAGGTCGGTCGTACGGAAGTAAAACTCCGGCGTGGGATTTGTGATCCGGAAACTCGCGTGCCGGCCCGGCAGATCTACGCTGGTGCGCAACGGTATCACGGGTAAGGGAACTACGACTTGTTCCACGAAGTGACGCTTGTTCAGCTTCGTGGACGCGGGCGATTGCTTGAGAGGAGAAATGGCTTGGCCATCGAGAATGAAAAAGCCCTGGCCCGGCGGCAGGAAAATGCCGGGAACGACTTCGAAACTCGCGTCGACTTCGAGCGGCACCTTTGCGGCCTCTTCTCCAGCCTTGATCTTGTTGGTTAAGGCTACGCCGGCCTTCTCCTCGTCCGCTTCGGCTTGCTTCGTGGCCGGCCAATCGACCAGAGAAGCGGGAATTTCTTCCCACTCGGAGCGTTCCACGCTGAAGTAGCGGACACGGTCTCCGTTGAGCTGATAACTGCTTACGATTTGGAAAGTGCCATCCTTCATTACCAGCTTCTTGCCGCGAGGAACCGTGGGGCTCGAAGCGTCTTGCTGCATTGCAACGGCGAAAAGGCAGGGTCGCTGCGCAGCCGGCGCATTGGGTATGGTAAACAGCGCCGCAAGGAGGACGGACGCGGTAAAGACTAAGAATCCGAAGAGGCCGCGGTTCTGCATGGTGGAAGTGGGTTTCGCTAACTGCCGCCTGAGTTTAAGATGCTGTCTCAACGGGGCAGTTTGCCAAGCCAGACCAGTCTATATCGCTAAGCTGGCAACGGCAATCACCGGAACATTTGCCCGAAGGGAGCGATTCTCTTCTCGACAGTCACCCACGCGCCGCTAAGCGAAGAGGTCGCGGACTGGCCTAATGGTCGCAGCGAGGGGAAAGCACGTTGAGGATCATCAACTCCGAATTCGTAAAAAGCCACTTTTCTGCTTCTGCTCCGGCCGCTTCGGCTGCGCGGACCAGTGAGCCGAGATGCTTCAGTTGGGCCAATTTTCGGAGGTGTTCAAGGCAAATTCCCGTCACGCGAGAAACTTCGTCTTCGGTGAATAGCTTTTGGCTAGATGGAATGTGAGACAATTCTTCGATTCCTCCCGATTACTCTTTCTGAGTTATCGGAAACCACGGAAGTGTGTGAGCACGTCTCGTGCCAATCCTTGGTGTCGGCTGCCAAGGTAAAACCCGTATGTTAAACATCTCGTGAACAATGACTTACAGCAATCGCGTAAGGGGCGCATCACGCGAGGCGGCCACGCTCTGGCAAAACCGTAGGAAATATTTTGCCCAGCTTTGCGGAGGTCTCTACAGTTTTTGGTAGGAGATTAGGCTAAACGCTGTAGTTGGTCTCAAATGCCTGCGCCAAGTGTAAGATGCGGGCTTCCGCAAAGGGCGGCCCGAAGATTTGCAGCCCTATCGGCAGTCCGTCCGAAGTGGCGCCACAGGGAATGGAAATCGCGGGAACGCCCGCGAGGTCTCCTGTAACTGTATAAATATCAGATAGATACATGGCCAGCGGATCGTCTACGCGTTCGCCGATGCGGAAGGCTGGTGAAGGCGACGTGGGCGTGACGATCGCGTCCACTTTTTCAAACGCTGCTGTAAAGTCCCGCGTGATCAGTGATCGCACCTTCTGGGCGCGCAAGTAGTAAGCGTCGTAGTATCCTGAAGACAGCGCATATGTTCCAAGCATGATACGGCGTTTCACTTCGGCGCCAAATCCGTGGCCGCGCGTCTTCCGGTACATTTCGCGCAGATTGCTTCCGTCCACGCGCAGTCCGTAACGAACGCCATCGAAACGGGCCAAGTTTGAGCTTGCCTCTGCGTTCGCGACGATGTAGTAAGTTGCGATTGCGTAATCGGTGTGCGGCATGCTCAGGTTCACCGTGCGGCACCCGATTTTTTTCAGGACTTCGATTCCGTTTTCCACTTTCTGCTGCACCTCGGCGTCCATTCCTTCGCGGAAATACTCCGCCGGAATTCCGATGCGCATTCCTTCGACAGGCTTTTGCATCTCTGCGGAAAAACGCGGCACGGGAATGCTGGCTGACGTCGAGTCGTTCTCATCGTGTCCGGAAATCACCGCCAATAAGGCCGCGATGTCGCTTACAGTGGTGGCAAATGGTCCGATGCGATCGAGAGAAGAAGCAAACGCGATGAGCCCATAACGCGACACGCGGCCATAGGTTGGCATCATTGCCGGAACGCCACAGAGCGCACCTGGCTGCCGAATGGAGCCGCCCGTGTCCGTTCCCAGCGCACCCACGGCCAATTGCGCCGCGACGGCCGCTGCGGAACCTCCGCTCGAACCCCCAGGCACGCGATCCAATGCCGCCGGATTGCGAACCGGGCCAAACGCAGAATTTTCATTGGAACTGCCCATGGCGAACTCGTCGCAGTTCGTCTTTCCGAGAATCACCGCGCCGGCCTCTTCCAGTCGCGCTACTGCGGTAGCATCGTAAGGAGGAATGTAATTTTCGAGGATGCACGACGCACACGTAGTACGTATTCCTCGTGTACTAATGACGTCCTTGATGGCGACGGGAACGCCCGCGAGCGGCGGCAATTCTTTTCCGCCTGCGCGCATTGCGTCGACGCGGTCGGCTTGTGTGTAGGCGCGCTCCGGCGAAAGCGTCAGGAATGCATTCAATTCGGGATTGCGTTTTTCGATGCGCGAGTAAAACTCGGAGGTCAGTTCGTGCGCGGAAATCGTCTTTGCTTCGAGCGCCGCACGGATGGAAGAAACCGTCCACTTCTTGACGGCGTTCACCGCTCAATAACCTTAGGGACGCGGAAATAAGGAGCTTTGGCGTGGGGCGCCTGTTCCAGAATGGCCTTCGAAACGTCGGACCTGCGCACGACATCATCGCGCAACGTCGCTTCCGGCGCGGCATGCGCTTCAAGAACTTGCGCCATGGGCTCCACGCCCGACACCTCCAATTCCTTCAGCTTATCGATGTAGCTCAGAATGCCGTCGAGCTGCTGGCGGAACTTTTCCACTTCCGGTTCCGTGAGTTCCAGGTGCGCCAACTCGGCAACATGCAGCACGTCTTCGCGGCTGATTTTCATGGTTTCGGTTTTGCGCGCTTGCGCAGGAAGGGCAGGTGATTGTTGTCGACTTCGTATGCCAAACGGGCACCCTGCCGCGTCAACTCGACGCGCACTTCTCGAACGAGCGTCCTGCCCCAGGAGCGATTGACTCGCTCGCGCAATTGCTGCTCCATTGCTTCGGCTTGGTTCTTCCATTCACGCGAATCCGCTTCCACGCGCAAAACGCCCATTGTGCAACTCGCCGGCCGAAGATGCGCCGCCATCGTCTGGCCGATCAGCGCTGGCCACCGTGCTTGCAGCCACGCTGCCGCAGCGCTTGGATCTCGCATCCTTCGCAGCGCAACACCCAGGAAATCGCCTGCTCGTTCCATGGAATTTCCCATTCTAACACACCACTGGAACCAGGCTTGATCTCACCGCGAGCGACGCTCGACGAAAATCACGCCAAGCCCAGTTCGTTCGCGATTCCGCGCATCGCTTCGATGCAAGTTGAAATGTGCTCATCGAGAGAAATGCCAAGCTCTTCGGCCCCGCGGCGGACATCGTCGCGGTTGACGCCGCGCGCGAACGCCTTGTCTTTCAATTTCTTTTTTACCGATGCGGCTTCAACGTCCGCGATTTTCTTGCTGGGTTTGATCAGCGCGCATGCGGTCAAAAATCCGGCGAGCTCGTCGCACGCAAAAAGCGTCCGATCGAGCGCCGATTCGCGCTTCACGCCGGTGTAATCGGCATGCGCCAGGATTGCATGGATCATTTCTTCGGGATAGCCATGCTCACGAAGCACGCTCGAACCCTGCGCGGGATGCTCTTTGTCGGCATGGTGCTCGGCGTTAGGCCAGCGCTCGTAATCGAAGTCGTGAAGCAAAGCGGCACGGCCCCAGAGTTCTTCATCCGCACCGTTTTTTCGGGCGTATGCGCGAACGCAAGCCTCGACGGCCAGTGCGTGTTTGCGCAGGTTCTCGCTTTGCGTGTACTCGCACAGCAATTTCCAGGCCTCTTCGCGGCTTGGCAGGTTACCCATAGCTATCCCCCGTTTCTTGAGCCCATTAGCGTATCAAAGAATCGCTTTTTCCCGTGACGGCTTCTTCAGTACCTCGAACATTGATTTCCTGGTCCTACTGGGGCTAGAATCTTGCTTGCATTCCAGGAACTCGGAAATAGGAAAAAAAGACTTGACTTGGGTTAGTGCGCTGGAGAGAATGCCCGTCGCGCCTGTTTCTGCCTTCCCTCTGTGAAACGTTCCTCCCCTCCGCATCGCCGGAAAAGTCTGTGAGGATGACCGGTGGTAGAAAAGAAAGCTGAGGAAGTCATTTCGGACATCGACCGAGAAGTAATCCGTTGTGGTGTATGCGGCCTAGTGCAATACCGTACGCGAACTGATAATTGCCGTCGTTGCTTGCGCTTGCTGCCTCCGAAGGTGACTTTCGTAATCCCGACGCCTTCGCCGGAAGGGGCCGCTGGCGCCGATTCGCAGTCGGCAGATGAGTGGCCAAACCGCGAAACCGTCGAGAATATCGGCCAGCGGATTCGCCAGTTGCGCGAATCCCGCGGAATGACGCAGAGCCAGCTTCAGGCGCGCTCGCGCGTCTCGCGGTCGTATCTCTCGCGTATCGAAAGTGGGCAGATGACGCCCAGCCTCGGTACGCTCGAGAAAATTGCCGAAGCCCTAGGAGTCGGGTTGAATCGTTTCTTCGTTCCCGAGTCCACGGGCCAGACGCTGCTCGAGGATCCTTTTATTCAGGGATTGCGGCCATTTCTGCGCCAGTTGGATTGGGCGCAGTGGCAATCCATCCTCAAGCGCCTGCAGGCGATCAGCGATCATGTGAGCAGCAGCGTGATGCGGCCGCCGGTGCAACCCATGCATGAGCCGAAAATGCCGCACATGTCGCCGCGACGGCACACGCCGTCAATGGCTTCAGCGCATCGCTGAACGATTTTCAAATTAGAACTGGCTCGGCGGCGCTGGATGGCGCCGTCGAGTGCCGCAATGCCTACTGCGACCTACCGAGAAGCAGAAAAGCCCGATATATCCTCGATGGCGCGAATCCGCGCGGCTGAACGGGAGAGTGAGGAATATTGGGGCAATCGGATCACGCCTATTTGGACGGTGAGCTCACCTAACAGCGGGCGCTAAAGCCGCGTATCAGCTACGTTTCTTGCGAGGGTGATTCGCTTGTGGGCTTCATCGCGGGACACCTTACGCGCCGCCACGCCTGCAATGGAGAACTGCAGTGGATTAACGTCATCCCAGAGCGGCGAGGAAGCGGGATCGCAGCGGAATTGCTTCGGTTGCTGGCAGGGTGGTTTGTTGCGCAGAATGCTTTACGGATTTGTGTGAATGTTCAGCCAACGAATATCGCGGCACGCCGTTTCTATGCGCGCTGCGGCGCCGAGGACTTGAACCCGCACTGGCTGGTCTGGAACGACATCAACGTCGTGTTCGGAAAGCATGGCCTCTAGGGTCGGTATCCAAAGCTTGGCCCTGCGATCATGGTTACGATCCAGGCCACGAAAGCACACACAAGAATTGCCCCCAAAACGATTAGCCGCTTGTTTGACCGGCCGCCACTCGGCGTGGATTGCGGATTGGAAAGCTCCGGCATCTTCGCAGCCCCCTGACGTTTCTCAATTGGACGAGCATGGCCTGGCAAAATTGCGATGAGCCTAGGGTACCGTCGATGTTAAAAGAAACGAACTTTTGCGTCGGGACGCTTGTTCAAATGAACACTGTCGATAAAGCGTACCTGGCGGTTGTTGTAGGTGAGAACAAGCGAATGCGTGCGGATGCCTTCACCGAAGAAGCGTACGCCACGTAACAGATTGCCTTCCGTAACTCCTGTGCATGCAAAAATGATATTTTCCCCGGGCGCGAGCTCGTCCGTCTTATAGATTTTCTTCGGGTTCGTTACGCCCATCTTTGCGAGCCGCTCCTGCTGTTCCGGCTTGGAGACGACCAGCCGCGCAATGATTTCGCCGTTCAGGCACTTCAAGGCCGCGGCTGTCAGAACTCCTTCGGGCGCGCCTCCTGTTCCCATCACCGCGTGAACGCCGGAACCCAAAACCGCTGCGGCGATTCCAGCGGAAAGATCGCCATCGCCGATCAGCCGGATGCGTGCGCCGACACTGCGAATTTCGCGGATCAGTTTTTCGTGCCGCGGGCGGTCGAGAACAATGACGACCAGGTCTTCCACAAGGCGGTCGAGCCGATGAGCAATGGCCTTCAAATTATCTTTCACCGGCGCATCGAGTTCGACGGCACCCTTGCACGTGGGTCCAACGACGATTTTCTCCATGTACAAATCCGGAGCGTGAAGCAATCCGCCCCGCTCGCTCGCGGCCAGAACGGTGATGGCGTTGGGCTCGCCCGTCGCGCACAGATTCGTCCCTTCGAGCGGGTCAACGGCAATGTCCACCGCTGGATAGTTGTCTTTGTGTTTTGACGCCAGGCCAACTTTTTCGCCGATAAACAACATGGGCGCTTCGTCGCGTTCGCCCTCGCCAATGACTATGGTGCCGTCCATGCCGACGGTGTCCATTTCACGGCGCATGGCTTCGACGGCGACCGCGTCTGCTTTGTGGCGGTCACCCAAGCCCATGGTATGCGCCGAGGCGATGGCCGCCTGCTCGACCACGCGCAGGAATTCGAGGCTAAGTTTATCTTCCATGTTGGCTCCGGTAGGTTCGCTCGATCCGTTCCAAGCCAATCATTCGAACGCTGCAATTCCGGTGATACGCTCACCGATAATCAATTTGTGGATGTCGTGCGTGCCTTCATAGGTGTAAACGGATTCGAGGTTGTTCATGTGTCGCATAATGCAGTAATCATCTACGATGCCATTGGCGCCGAGAATTTCGCGCGCCTTGCGCGCCGTTTCCAGCGCGATCGCAACGTTATTCATCTTCATCATGGAAATGTGCGAAGGATGAACGCGCGATTTATCTTTCAGGCGGCCCACTTGTAGGGCTAAAAACTGCGCCTTGGTGATCTCGGTAATCATCCACACGAGTTTTTCCTGCACGAGCTGATGCGAAGCGATGGGCTTGTTGCCGAACTGCTTGCGTTCCTTGGAGTAGCGCAGCGCCGTATCATAGCAAGCCATCGCGGCGCCGATTCCTCCCCATCCGATTCCGTAGCGCGCTTGATTGAGGCAGGAAAGCGGGCCGCGCAGCCCTTCGACGTTGGGAAGAATATTTTCCGCGGGAATCTTGCAGTCGGTCATGGAGAGCCCCGAAGTAACGGAGGCACGCAAGGACCATTTGCCGTGGACGTCCCAGGCCTTGAATCCCGGCGTATTTTTTTCGACCAGGAAACCGCGAATTTTTTCGTCTTCGCACTTCGCCCAAATCAGCGCGACCGTGGAAAGCGAGCCATTGGTGATCCACATTTTCTCGCCATTTAAGATGTAGCTATCGCCTTTGCGCACGGCTCGCGTAAGCATGCCGTTGGGATTGGAGCCGAATTGCGGCTCGGTGAGGCCGAAGCAGCCAATCGCTTTTCCAGACGCCAATTGCGGCAGCCATTTATCTTTCTGCGCATCGGAGCCGAAAGTGTAAATGGGATACATCACCAGCGCGGATTGTACCGAAGCGAAGCTGCGCAAGCCGGAATCTCCGCGCTCGAGCTCCTGCATTACCAGCCCATACTCGACATTGGACATTCCTGCGCAGCCATAACCTTTCAGGTTCGCGCCGAAAAATCCGAGATCCGCAATCTGGGGCAAGAGTTGCATCGGAAACTTGGCATCGCGATTACACTGCTCGATGATGGGAAGGACTTGGTCATCGACGAATTTGCGAGCAGTCTGGCGGGCGAGCTTCTCTTCATCGGTCAGTAGGGAATCGAAGTCGAGAAAATCGACTCCGGAAAAAGCGGGCATGCGGCCTCTCCTTTGGTAGCAACACAGAGCCGAAAAACAGGCGAACAAGAATAACATTCCTGCGGGCTGTGGGAAACGATGTGGAGGAGAAAAACGCAAATCGCTAAAGCCCTGAAAAGTTGCGATTAGGAATGGGTTCGGCTCCGTATTTTCAATAGCTTACAGGCATTTCTAACAAATCGATGTTGCGATTAGAATTTGGCGAAACCCACGTCTTGAGACAGCGATTTGCCACGCCAGCAAGAGAGCTGAGGTGCGGAATTACACGTTCAGAGGAATTTTGAGTTCTTCGGCAAGCTTGTAAGGGTCAAACGGGCTGTTGGCGAAGTAGCGCCCATCCACTTCAAAGGTAGGCACTTTTCTCCGGCCATCATTGACGCGGAGGATCAGGGCCTCGGTCTCCGGGGACTGATCGATATTTACCTCACGGAACGCCACACCGCGTTCCTGCAGAAAGAGTTTCGCCCGGCGGCAATCGCCGCACGATGGAGTGGTGTACATCGTAATCACAGGCGCTGTCAAAGTTCCTCCACGTGCTTGCTTCCCTCTTCAAAGATGCTTGAGAATTGGCACGGATTCAACTGGCTGGATCGGATTGAGGATCGAAAGAATCACTGCAGGTCGAAAATCAATGGCTGACTGCAGCCGAAACGGTGTCGGCTTTAGAGGCAGCTTCAATGCGCGCCTGAGCTCGGTCCATAGCGAGGGTGATCTCAGCCGTATTTTTATCGGCGGATCCGCCCTTGGTCAATTCGTTCCTAGCTTTTTCCAGAGCGGCGCGAGCGCGCTCGACATCGATTTCGGCGGCTCGCTCGCAAGCATCCGCCAACACGATGACGCGGCCGGGAAGCACTTCGACGAAACCGCCAAGCGCGGCGAAATACCGGACGTCGCTGCCCTTGCGATAGAAAAGCGTGCCCATGCCGAGCTCGCTCAAGAGTGGCGCATGGCCGGGAAGAATGCCCATGTACCCTTCCTGGCCGGGCAGCTCGACGTAGTCGACCGTTTCGGCGAGCATGTGCTTCTCGGGAGTGACGATTTCCAGTTCTAGATTTTCCGGCAGCATCTTCCGACGATCGCTCGCTTCCGTTGGCGTTAGGCCGTAGCCGCCATTTTCTCAGCCTTCTCTTGCGCTTCTTCGATTGTGCCCACCATGTAAAAAGCCTGCTCAGGGATGTCGTCGTGCTTGCCTTCGACGATTTCCTTGAAGCCGCGAATGCCGTCTTCGACTTTGACGTACTTTCCTTCGAGGCCGGTGAACTGCGCCGCCACGAACATGGGCTGCGACATGAATCGCTGAATTTTCCGCGCGCGCGCCACGGTCAGCTTGTCTTCTTCAGGCAATTCCTCGATGCCGAGGATGGCAATGATGTCCTGCAAGTCTTTATAGCGCTGGAGGGTCGATTTCACGGAGCGGGCGACGTTGTAATGCTCCTCGCCAACAATACGCGCGTCGAGAATACGTGAAAAGCTGGCGAGCGGGTCGACGGCGGGATAAAGCCCCAGCTCCACGATCTGGCGGCTAAGGTTGGTGGTTGCGTCCAAATGCGCAAACGTCGCGGCCGGAGCGGGATCCGTGTAATCGTCGGCAGGAACGTAAATGGCCTGCACGGAAGTGATGGAGCCTTTCTTCGTGGATGTGATGCGTTCCTCAAGTTCGCCGATTTCCGTGTTCAAGTTCGGCTGATAGCCGACCGCCGAAGGCATGCGGCCCAGGAGCGCAGAAACTTCCGAGCCAGCCTGAACGAAGCGGAAAATATTGTCGATGAAGAGCAACACGTCCAGCCCTTCGGCATCGCGGAAATATTCGGCAACGGTCAAGCCGGTTAAACCGACGCGGAGACGGGCGCCAGGTGGTTCGGTCATCTGACCGTAAATCAGGGCTGCGCGCGACTTTTCCGAATTGCCGGGGACGACGACGCCGGATTCGGTCATTTCGAGCCACAGGTCGTTGCCTTCGCGGGTTCGCTCGCCTACGCCAGCAAAGACGGACACGCCGCCGTGTTTCATGGCTACGTTGTGGATAAGCTCCATGATGAGTACGGTCTTGCCAACACCGGCGCCGCCGAACAAGCCGATCTTGCCGCCCTTGAGATATGGTTCCATCAAGTCGACGACTTTAATGCCGGTCTCGAACATTTCGAGAGAAGTGGACTGTTGGTCGAGCAGCGGCGCAGGACGATGAATCGGCCAGCGCTCTTTTGCTGTTACCTCACCGAGCTTGTCCACAGGCTCGCCAAGCACATTGAGGATGCGGCCAAGCGTACCGCGCCCAACAGGGACGGAGATCTCCTCGCCGAGATCAATCGCGTTCATGCCGCGCACAATGCCTTCGGTGGGCTTCATGGCGACGCAGCGAACGCGGCCCTCGCCGAGGTGCTGCTGCACTTCGGTGATGAGGTCAATCGCTTCGGCTACGCCGAAGCCCTCGCTGGTGATGCGAACCGCGCCGTAAATCAGCGGAAGATGGCCCTCCTCGAATTGCACGTCGACGACCGGGCCGATAACCTGCACAACGTGGCCCGTCTTCAAGTCTTTCTTTTCCGTTGCCTGATCCTGTGCCATCGAAAAGCTCCCTTGCCTATGAGGACGCCGCGAAAGAAGCGCCGCTTACGATTTCAATAATTTCCTTGGTTATGCTGGCCTGACGAATCTTATTCATGTCGAGGGTTAAAGAACCGATGAGCTCCCCGGCATTGGTGGTAGCGGCATCCATCGCAGTCATGCGCGCGGCATGCTCGGCAGCGGCGGATTCGAGCAGAATGCGAAATATCTCGGTTTCCAAATAGCGCGGCACCAGCTTCGCGAAGATTTCCTCGGGCGGCTCCTCGTAGATGTAATCGACCGTCTCGGCGAGCTTATTCGAGTCCGATTTTTCGTCGCTCGCTTCCTGCTGTTTCTGGGCCGCCGTTTCCCCCACAGAATCAGCGGCAAGCGATTCGGGGTTGAGAGGAAGCAGTTTTTCCAGCCGGAGCCGCTGGACCATAACGTTTTTGAATTCGTTGTAAATCGCGTAAACGGCGTCCACTTCCTTTGAGATATACAATTCGGAGATACGTTTGGAGATTTCCTCGGCGTGGTGAAATTCAACGTGCATGGAGACGTTCAGATACTCGGCGGCAAGTTTCCATTTGCGCCGCTTCAGGGCCTCGACGCCTTTGCGGCCAACGCCAATGGCTTGCACTTCTTTTCCTTGCCGGCTGCGACGGTATTCGGTGGTCCGCCGCACGATATTTGTGCTGAACGGGCCACAAAGGCCTTTGTCTGAACTGACGACCAGGACAAGGATGCGCTCTTCCGGTCTGCGCTCGAGAAGCGGATTTTGCGGCTCGGGGATGCGCTGCATCGCTGATTGCAGCACGCGGCGAATTTCCTTGGCATAGGGACGGGCGCGGAAGACGCCTTCCTGCGCGCGGCGCAGTTTCGCGGCAGAGACGAACTTCATGGCGCGCGTGATCTGCTGGGTGTTCTTAACAGATCGGATGCGGCGGCGATAATCGAGCAGAGTCGGCATAGGAAGGTCTAATCGGCGCTCAGCTTGCGGCCTCCGCGGTCTTCCGGTCCGCAACGAACTGTTTCTTGAAGTTGTCGAGAGCCTTCTTGATTTCGGCGCGGATCCCGTCGTCAAGGGCCTTTTTGTCGGCAATAGTTTTCAGTATGCCGCCGTAATTCGTCTCGACGAAGTTGTACAGCTCCTTCTCGAAGCGGCGCACATCTTCGACGGGAATGTCGTCCACGTAACCATTGGTGCCAGCGAAAATGCCGAGGACCTGCTTTTCAACGGGAAGCGGCTGGAACTGGTCTTGCTTAAGTAGTTCGGTGAGGCGCCGGCCACGGCCGAGTTGCGCTTGAGTGGCTTTGTCCAATTCGGAGCCGAACTGCGCGAAAGCAGCGAGTTCGCGGAATTGCGCCATGTCCAATCGGAGAGACCCGGCGACTTGCCGCATGGCCTTGATTTGCGCGTTTCCACCGACGCGGCTGACGGAAATGCCCGCGTTGATGGCAGGGCGAACGCCGATATTGAAAAGGTCGGACTCGAGATAGATCTGGCCGTCGGTGATGGAGATGACGTTCGTGGGAATGTAGGCAGAGACGTCGCCGGCTTGCGTCTCGATGACAGGAAGCGCGGAAAGCGAGCCGCCGCCGAGCTCCTTGCTCATTTTCGCGGCGCGCTCGAGCAAACGCGAATGCAGGAAGAAAACGTCGCCGGGATAAGCTTCGCGGCCCGGCGGGCGGCGGAGAAGCAGCGAGATTTCACGATACGCCTGCGCGTGCTTGGAAAGATCGTCGTAGAAGCAGATGGCGTGCTTGCCGTTGTCGCGGAAAAATTCGCCCATGGCGCACGCTGCGAATGGCGCGATGTATTGCATGGTGGCAGGCTCGGAGGCGGTTGCAGTGACGACGATACTGTGCTCCATGGCGCCGCTGTCCGTGAGCGTCTTGATAACTTGCGCGACCGTCGAGCGCTTCTGGCCGATGGCGCAATAGATGCAGATGAGGTCGCCGCTGCGCTGATTGATGATCGTGTCGAGGATGATGGCGGTCTTGCCGGTCTGGCGGTCTCCGATAATGAGTTCGCGCTGGCCCCGGCCGATGGGAATCATGGCGTCGATTGCCTTGATGCCGGTTTGCACTGGCTCGCGAACGGGCTGGCGGTCGATCACGCCCGGCGCGAGACGTTCGATGGGGCTGCGCTGGTCCCCGGCGATCGGACCCTTGTCGTCGAGGGGCTGTCCCAATGGATTCACGACGCGGCCAATGAGCGCTTCGCCCACGGGGACGGACATGATTTTCTTGGTGCGCTGAACGGTATCGCCTTCTTCGATTTTTGTGTAGTCGCCGAGCAGGACGGCGCCGACCTGATCTTCTTCGAGGTTGAGGGCGATACCGACAACATCGTGGGGAAAGGAGATCATCTCGCCAGCCATGACTTTGTCGAGACCATAGATGCGCGCGATGCCGTCGCCGACGGAAATGACCGAGCCGACTTCCTCGACGGCCATGACCTGCTGGTAGTTTTCGATCTGTTCGCGAATGATTTTTGTAATCTCGTCAGCCTTGATTGTGGCCATTCCCGCTCCTATTGCGATTCCAACTCAGCGCGTAGCCGGTTGAGCTGCTCGCGCACGGATCCATCGTAAATGGTAGAGCCGATCCGAACGGTCGCACCGCCGATTAGCTGGGGATTCAATTGATACTGCGCCTGCACTTTTTTGCCGGTGACGCGCTCGAGCACCTGGATCAACTGCGATTTTTCCGGCACGGAAAGCTCGTGCGCGGAGGCGATCAGTGCGTCGACAATTCCGGCGCGACGGTTCATCTCTGATTCAAAGGACTGCTGAATTTCGCCGACGATGCTGGTACGGCCGTTATCGATCAAGAGAAAAATGAAATTGCGCACTTCGGTGTGCGTGTCCATTTTGGCGGCGATTTCGCCGGCGACGGACTTCTTCGCGGCGGCGCTGACGACCGGATTGGCCAGGAGATTGCGCAAATCGGCGGAGGCGGCAAAGGCCTGGACGAAATCAGAAAGGTTCTTGCGGATCGTGGCCGCGTCTTTGTGCTCGAAGGCTACGTCGGCGAGCGCGGCGGCGTAGCGTTGCGCGATGGCGCTCAATTCGAGGCTCCTTGGAGAGCCGAGACGAAACCGCGGAATAGATTCGACTCGGCTTGGGAATTGACTTGGTCGCGAAGGAGAGCCTCGGTGCGGTCGATTGCGCGGCGCGCGGCGATGGCTTTGAGTTCGGTTTGCGCGGCGCGTTCGGCGGCGCGAATCTCCATTTGCGCGGACTGGTCGATGCGCTTGGCTTCTTCTCGCGCGAGCGCGAGGATGCGCTGCGCTTCCGCGGCGCTTTCCCGCGTTGCGCGAGCGCGTAGGTCGCCGACTTCGCGGTCGAGCGAGGCCATTTTTTGTTCGGCGGCGCGCTCCTGCCGTTCGGCTTCTTCGCGAGCACGCGCGCTTTCGGCAATGGCGTCGGCTATCGCTTTCTGGCGGCTGCGAAAATATGCAGGGGTCTTCTTGGCGAAAACCCACACCAGGACGCCGACGAAAATCAGGAAGTTAATCCAGCGATAAATCCAGCCGGTGGTCGTGTCGGCTTGTTCCTGAGGATTTGCAGCGGCGAGAACAGGCGCGGCAAAAATGGCAAGCGCAAAAGTTATAGCGCAGGCGCTACGCAGCCAGCGGGAAATGCGGGGAATCATTGCGTATCTCCCAGTGGCGCGGCGGACGACTCTAAAATTCGCTGCGCAATGCGGCCGGCGAGCGCGGCTGTTTCGTTTTCGAGCTGCGCGCGGACCGCGGCAAATTCGCGGCTGATACGTTCTTTCTGGGCGCGTACGTCATCCTGTGCGGCGCTGCGCGCATCGCGAAGGACTTTCGCGCGTTCATCGAGAGCGGCCTGGCGAGCGGTTTCCTGTTCGGCAAAAACGCCGGCGCGGGCCTTGCGCAGCGCGTCTTCGTAGGAATGGATTTTATCTTTTGCGGCGGCTTGAACGGCTTCCGCTTCGGCGCGCGCTTTTGTGATGCGAGCGTTACGCTCGGCTAATGTGTGCTCCAAAGGCTTGAAGAAATTGGCGCGCAAGAACCAATAAAATAGGAGAAAAAGAATAATCGTAGGAACAGACTTGAGGAACAGCCAACCGAGCTGTTGTAGAATCTGCATCGCACACTTATCGCGACTGCCGAATGTCCTCCGTGGATTTTCTTGCTGCTTGACGGTTCGTCGCCGCCACAAGGCACTTCTTTACGCACCAGAAAGCCAGCAATTATCGCATCCCTTTTTTGCGGCGTCAACCGGCGTCAGAGTTACGAAAACCTGTCTGCAACATATCTCGTTACGAGAGCGGGGTGCCGCGCGCGAAGACGTTGGCAATTTTCAATTCAGGGGTCAAGAGGATCAGGTCGGCGTCCGCGCCAGGGGCGAGGATGCCTTTCCGCGCTTCCATTCCGACGCGGCGAGCCGGATTGTAGGTGGTCATGCGTATCGCTTCGATGAGCGGCACGCCGAGACGCACCATGTGTTGCACGGCGCGATCGAGAGTCAGCGTGCTACCCGCGAGTTTCCCTTCACGATTGCGGCATACGCCGTCCGAGACGGTCACATCGAAAGTGCCGAGCCGATAGGAGCCGTCGCGCATGCCCGTTGCGGCGGTGCCGTCGCTGACCAGTAAGATCAAGTCCGTGCCCTTTGCCGCGAGCAGGAGGCGAATCGCCGGGTCGTCCACGTGGACGCCGTCAGCGATGAGTTCCGCGGTGACCGAAGGGTCCGTGAGGACGGCTCCGAGGACTCCGGTCTCACGATGCGAGAATGGGCGCATGGCATTGAAGACGTGCACGGCATGCCGCGCACCACGGAAAATCGCCGTGCGGGCTTGCTCATAGGTGGCGTCTGTGTGGCCCAGCGCGACGACCAGGCCTTTCGCATAGCCGCGCTCGACAAGTTCCAATGCGCCGGGAATTTCGGGCGCGAGAGTGAGAATCCTCACGGTACCTGCTGCAGCTTCCAAATAGCGATCGAGAAGAGTAATGGAGGGTTTGGCAATTGCTCCCGCGGGATGCACTCCACGCCGCGCGGGGCTGATGAAAGGGCCTTCGAGATGAATGCCGATGATTTCTGCCGCGACATTCGCGCTGCGATTGGCGGGACTGAGGATGTAACGCGAGATGCCTTCGAGGCAGCGGCGCGTTTCGTCGGGCGGCGCGGTCACCGTGGTGGCAACAATGGAAGTGGTGCCGCGGCGCGCCACTGTACTGGCGATCGTGGTGAGAGCCTCTTCGGTGGAGGACATCACGTCATGGCCACCCGCGCCGTGCACGTGCACGTCGACGAATCCCGGCACAATGGTGGCATCACGCGCAGAAATTTCCTTCGCGCCGGCCGGTGCGACAATTCCCGCTCGCGGCCCAACGGCGGAGATGCGGCCGTCCTCCAAGATTATGGCGGCGTCAGTAATTTCCTGGTGCGGTGTGAGCGCGCGCGCAGCATGGATGATTACAGAACTCATCGCGGACAATCCTACTCGATGGCCATGCGGCCACGAGGAAAATCGTGATGCGCAGTTGCAAGAATGGCACGCTCAGTTACAATTGATGGACTCTTAAGCGACCGGAGGCCAGAGATGGCAAATGACAAGCGGTTCATGGCGTGGAAGCGTCACCACCGCAAACGGAAGTCAGCGAAGGCCAAGATGAAGCTCTATGAGCAGGGGAAATTGCCGCATGACAAACTGCCCGCCCTGGCCAAGGTGTTCCTGCGACGCAAGCTGCGTTCTCTGTCAAAAGCAGAATAAATCCTCAAGATGCAAAAATAAGGGAGGCGCCCTCAGAACGCCTCCCTCTTTACCGCCTCGTCCCGTTTGGGACTTTAGCGTTTGCTAGCGCGGTCTTACTGGCCTGAGCCAGAGCCGGTTGAGCCGGTCGCACTCTGCGACGGGGCCGCTGACTTCGGCACGCTCAGGTAACCGCTTACCTTGTTTTTCCCGACTTGGTTGATAACCATCTCGAGAGGAACCTGGTACTCGTGAGTGTAGAAGTAAATCGGCTCGTCGACGGAGCGGTTGTTCTTATCAAAGCGCTTGTCATCGATAAGCAGATAGACAGTGAACTGTTGCTTTTTCGGATTTGTTCCACGCAGCTCGACGGTCAGGTCGCCCACGCGCTTTTTCTCGCCCTTCTTATCCACGGTGAACTCGTAAATGTTGCGCTCACCCATGCGGCGCAGCGTCTCGATTTCGTCGTGATTGCGCGCAATCAAGTTGCCGAACTGGTCGCGGGCCATTTGCAGATTCTGCTTGGTCGAGTCGAGGTCGGTCTTCACGCCGTTCACGTCGCCGCTCACCTTATTGAGGTCATCGGCGCTGGCCTTGGTCGCCAGTTGTGTGTTCATCTGGCTTTCGGTTTGTTGCACGGCGGCGAATTCCTTTTCGTCGTCTGCCTTGATGGCCTTAGCCTGACTGCGGGCGCGCGCCAATTCGCCCTGGGTCAGTTTAAGGCGATCCGTTATCACGTTCAGTTCGCCCTGTACTTGCGCATTGGTTTCTTCGCTCTGCTGCAATCTTTGCTCAAGCACAGTTTGCGCCTGCTTGGCCGTCTGAACCTGCGAGGCCAGAGCCGTTTCGTTGTTCTTGGAAGTGCGCTCGGCGCTCCAACCAATGCCGAGGGCTACCAAAGAAACTACCGCAATCAAAACCACCACAATTCCAACCCAACGGGGAGTGGCCGCGTCGGGCGGCGCTTCATTTCGCTCTTCGAAAGTCATTTTCGTGTCTCTCCTTGAACCTGAATTCCCCCTGCGAAGTACCCTGAGAAGCACGGTCCATGCCAAATCTCTGGCTTAGGAGATTCTCAGGCTAAGTAGACGGTTAGTCAATCAGTTACAACACCCTGGCCGCGCGTACAGGTTTTGCCAGGTCGATCCTACTCTGAAATCTTTACCTGTACACGGTTGTTTCTGCTCTAAGAGTGGAAACCCCCTGGTTTTTGAAAGGCGGTTACCGGGTGATTTGCATGTTCTTGAGAACCTCGATGCGGTCGTCGAGCGGCGGATGGGTACTAAACAAATTGGCCAGCATTTGGCGCCCCTGCAGTGGTGCAACGATGCACAGTGCGGCAGTTGACGGCGAAATGTTCATGGGGATCTTTTTGTTGTAACCCTCGAGTTTCTGGAGGGCGCTAATCAGGCCAAAGGGATGCCCAACCATCTTCACACCGGAAGCGTCGGCTTGATATTCGCGCTGGCGGGAAATGCCGAGTTGCAAGAGTAGGGCTGCGATGGGGGCGAGGATCAGCATCAAAATCGCGGTGATGGCATTGCCTTCGCCTTCTCCATCACGAGAGCCACCATACCCGCCAAAGATAAGCCCCCAGCGGCCCATTTCGGCAGCCCAAGTAATAGCGCCAGCCAGAGTGGCGGCAATGGAGGACGTCAGGATGTCGTAATTGCGGACGTGGGATAGCTCGTGCGCGATTACCCCTTCGAGCTCGTCGTCGTTCATGATTTGCATCAGCCCGGCTGTGACGCACACGGCGGCGTGATGCGGATTTCGGCCTGTGGCGAAGGCGTTGGGAGCAGGTTGTGGGCTGACGTAAAGCCTCGGCATGGGCAGACCGGCTTTTCCTGCCAGGCGTTCCATAACGGCGTACAGGCGCGGCGCTTGTTCACGCGTCACCGGCTGGGCGCCAGCAGAGCGCAAAGCAATTTTGTCGGAGAAAAAATACGCAACCGCATTCATGACTACGGCAACGATAAGGCCAAAGGTCATGCCTCGGGGCCCAGCGATAGCCCGGCCGCCGAGAACCAGGAGGAGTGTGAGAGCCGTGAGCAAGAATGTTGTCTTGATTGTTTTCATTGTTTCCCCGTAAGTCCAGAGACAAACAGTCTAGAGTGACTGTCTTCCAGCGTCAAATTAGGCCCGCTGCACGGCGCTCGCCTTCGGCTTTTGCCGCTCGAAGCGCATCTCGCCTGTTTTCGGATCGGCGTCAACGAATACGTTATCGCCTGGCAGAATCTTGCCGTCGAGAATATCCATGGCCAGCGGATCCTGTACCAGGCGCTGAATCGCGCGGCGCAATGGCCGGGCGCCATAGGCAGCATCATATCCTTCGCGAAGCAGCAGTTCGCGCGCGGCGGGCGAGAGGCTTAAGGTTACGTGCTTGCTCTCGAGCAGCTTGGACACTTGTGCAAGCTGCAAATCCACGATGTGTTCGAGTTGCTCTTTTCCCAACGGCAGGAAGATGACAATATCGTCGACGCGATTGAGGAACTCCGGCCGGAAAATGTGGCGCAGAGTGTCCATGGCCTCGGCGCGCGCGCGCTTGGGATCTTTCGCGGCCAGTTCGAAGATAGCCGATGAGCCCGCATTCGAGGTCATTACGATGACGGTATTGCGAAAATCGACTGTGCGCCCTTTGCCGTCGGTCAACCTTCCGTCTTCCAGGATTTGCAGCAAGACGTTGAAAACGTCCGGGTGGGCCTTTTCGATCTCGTCCAAGAGCACAACAGAATAGGGATGCCGGCGGACCTGCTCGGTCAGCTGGCCGCCCTCTTCATAACCGACATATCCCGGAGGCGCGCCTAGCATGCGTGCGACAGAATGCTTCTCCATGTACTCGGACATGTCGAGGCGAATCATGGCGCGCTCATCGTCGAAAAGGAATTCGGCGAGGGCGCGGGCCAATTCGGTTTTTCCGACGCCGGTTGGACCCATGAAAAGGAATGACCCGATAGGCCTCCGCGGATCGGCCAGGCCAGACCGGCTGCGCCGAACGGCATTGGCCACGCGGCTGAGCGCGTCATCCTGTCCCACGATGCGTTGGCGCAGGCGCTCTTCCATGTGCACAAGCTTTTGCACTTCCCCTTCGAGCAGCCGGCCCACAGGAATGCCCGTCCATTTGCTGACAATGCGCGCGATATCTTCCTCGCCCACTTCTTCCTTGAGCATGGCGCGGTCTTTTTGAAGTTGCCCCAACGCCTCTTGGGCTTTCTGCAATTCGCGCTCGGCGGCGGAGAGCTTTCCATAGCGAATCTCAGCCACTTTCGCCAGCTCACCGGTGCGCTCCATGCGCTGCTCTTCGGTTTTGAGCTGGTCGATTTCCCCTTTGATTTTGCGAATGCGCGCGATGGCGTCTTTCTCCACCTGCCATTGGGCCTTCAGCGCGCTTGATTTCTCGCGCAACGAGGAAAGTTCTTTTTCAATCTCGCGCAAACGTTCGCGCGAATGGGCGTCAGATTCTTTGGAGAGCGCCTGGCGCTCGATTTCGAGCTGCAAAACGCGGCGCTCGACTTCATCGATTTCGGCAGGCATGGAATCCAGCTCCATGCGCAAACCGGCAGCGGCCTCGTCGATGAGGTCGATTGCTTTGTCAGGCAAGAAACGGTCGGAAATATAGCGATGCGAAAGCATGGCGGCGGCGACGATGGCTGCGTCCTGAATGCGCACGCCGTGATGGACTTCGTAGCGCTCTTTCAGGCCGCGCAGAATGGCGATGGCGTCTTCCACCGAAGGCTCAGGAATCATTACCGGCTGGAAGCGGCGTTCGAGTGCCGGATCCTTTTCGATGTACTTGCGGTATTCGTTAAGGGTTGTAGCGCCAATGGTGCGAAGTTCTCCGCGGGCGAGCGCCGGCTTAAGCATGTTGGAGGCGTCCATTGAGCCTTCGGCGGCGCCAGCGCCAACGACGGTGTGGAGTTCATCGATAAACAGGATGATTTGGCCTTCGGATTCGGTGACTTCTTTCAGTACAGCTTTCAAGCGATCTTCAAACTCGCCTCGGTATTTCGCGCCGGCAACGAGCGACGCTAGGTCCAGCGCCACAATTCTTTTTGGCTTCAACACTTCGGGCACGTCGCCAGCGACGATGCGCTGCGCCAGCCCTTCGACAATCGCGGTTTTGCCGACTCCTGGCTCGCCAATGAGCACCGGATTGTTCTTGGTGCGGCGCGCAAGAATCTGCATCACGCGGCGGATTTCCTCATCGCGGCCGATCACCGGGTCGAGCTTTCCCCTGCGCGCCAGTTCCGTCAGGTCGCGGGAGTACTGTTCCAGAGCACGATAAGTCGTTTCGGGATTTTGGCTGGTTACGCGATGGCTCCCGCGCACACTGAGGAGCGCCTGGAGGATGGCGTCGCGGCTGGCCCCGTTTCGCGCAAGCAGTGCGCCAGCAGGATCGCGTTGCAGGTTCGCGATGGCCAGGAGGATATGTTCGGTAGAGACATATTCATCCTTGAAATACGCGGCTTCGTCGAAGGCGTTGGACAAAACCTCATTCGAGGCGGGACTGAGGAATTGCTGCGCGGCACTAGAAACCTTCGGCAAACGGTCAATTTCGCGGCGAACCTCAGCGTCAATCTTCTCGGGAGAAATCCCCAGTTTGGAAAGCAAGGGTGCGACTAAGCCATCGCCCTGGGTTAGAAGAGCGGCCAATAGGTGTACGGGCTCGACCTGCTGCTGGCTGGCCCGCGCAGCGACTTCCTGGGCCGCCTGCAGCGCTTCCTGAGCCTTTACAGTGAGTTTGTCGTAGCGCAGCATGCCATCCCCTTAAATTCCATTGTAGGCCTGGCAGAGGCGGCAGAGGGGCCGAAATTCCGCGGCCCCTCTGCCAGAGCCAAGTTAGTTCTTTCCGCTTGTGACGTTAATCTTCACCTGCTTCGGCTTTGATTCGGCGCGCTTCGGCAGGGTGACGGTCAGCACTCCATCCGTGTACTCGGCCTTGATTGCCTGTGTGTCCACGGTATTGGGCAGCGAGAAGCTGCGGCTGAACGATCCATAAGAGCGCTCCACGCGGAGGTAATTCTCTTCCTTTACGTTCTGTTCGAATTTCCGCTCTCCGCGAATCGTCAGCATGTTGTTCTCGACTCGGAGGTCGATATCCTTCTCCGAGACTGCTGGCAGATCGGCCTTCATCACGAGCTCATTCTCGGTCTCATAGACGTCACAGATGGCGCCCAGGCGGTCAAAGTCGAATGGTCTCCGCTCGGAGAGAAATTGCCTTCAAAAAGCCTCTTTACCTGCTCCTGCAAGGTAGAGTTGTGAAACGGGCCCCACGGGTAATGCTGTTCATTGTTCAGCCTCCTAGGATCTTTTATATAATACTACGCACTTATATAATATGAGCGTATTAATGTCAAGTGTTTTCGTGGGCCTTCTCCCTGATGTGGAAAATTGGGTCATTTCCTCTATATTGCTCTTATAATGAAGCACTTAAGATAGTGTGTCTCAGGCATAGTAAGGAGAATTGGATGATCGCGAGCTTGAGTCCGTCGTTCAACGACCTGGGTTGAATGGCGAGCGTCGTTTGCGGCTTCGGCGATTACGTTGAGAAAGAGCGGCTCCGGAATGTGATAGGAGCAGGAACAGGTGACCAGAATTCCTCCCGGCCTCAAGATTTTGAGGGCGCGCAAATTGATTTCTTTGTACCCACGGACGGCAGCGGCCACGCTTTCGCGATTCTTGGCAAACGCAGGTGGATCCAGAATGACCATGTCGAATTTATGTCCTGACGCGTCATGGGCTTTGAGCGTATCGAATGAGTTCGCTTCGGTGAAGGTTACATTGGAGAGGTTATTTAACTGCTGATTTTCCCGCGCAATGGCGATCGCGGCACCGGAAAGATCAGTGGCCTCGACGTGCGCAGCCTTCGCGGCGATAGTAAGCGCAAATCCGCCGTGATAGGTGAAACAGTCGAGCACTTCTCCGGAGGCGTATTCAGCGGCTGCGCGGTAATTTTCGCGCTGGTCCAGAAAGCTGCCGGTTTTCTGGCCGGCATGCAAATCGTGGATGAAGCGGATGCTATTTTGCGCGGCGATTATCTTGTCAGGGACTTCTCCATAAAGAACGGAATTGCGACGCTCAAGGCCTTCAAGCTCGCGCACGCGAGGATCGTTTCGCTCGAGAATGCCCCGTGGCGAGAACATTTCGACAAGGATGGAGACGATCTCTTCTTTGCGGGATTCTGTGCCTTGGCTGAGCGTTTGCAGGACTAGCCAGTCGGCATAACGATCCACGATGAGGGACGGAATCAGGTCGGATTCGCCGTAGATGAGGCGATAAGCCTCTCTTTCCGTAACGATAAGCTTGCGGTATTCGGCTGCTGCGCGGATGCGGGAACGGAAGAATTCGCGATCAATGGGGACATCTTCGCGTGTGAGAAGGCGAATGGTAATCTGTGAGCGGCTGCTAAAGAATGCGCGTCCCACGAAGTTATCGTGCTCATCGGTGACACGGACGGCTTCGCCGCTCTGGGCTTCCGCGGTGTGAATGTCGCTGCGATACACCCATAAATGCCCGGAGCGAATTCGATCCGCTCCGCGCTGGCTGATTTTAACCTTCCCTTCAGCCATAGTTAGTCCTCGAGAGAAGCATCAGGCCGGAAGCTTCGCTACAATAGGGCTGTCGCGGCTGCGCATGACGGCCATCTGGCGATAAGGTACGCAGCCGGTTGAATTTGGATGTTGTCATAACATAGTTTTCACCGAAGCGCCATGCTGTCGCGATCCGTGCGCGGCGGAAAGCCTGAAATTTGAACGTCAGCGAATTCGATTACGAATTGCCCGCCGAACGCATCGCGCAATGGCCCCTGAGGGCCCGTGATGCTTCCCGCATGCTCGTCATGGAGCGCGGGATGGGTTCTCTTGAAGATCGGATGTTTAGAGAGTTTGAGGAGCTTTTGCGGGGCGACGAGCTGATCATCGTGAACAATGCGCGCGTGCTTCCCGCGCGTCTTTGGGGCCGTCGCAAGGGGCTCAACGCTCAGCCTGTCGGCAAGAATAGCCCTATTTACCACGAAAATCTGACGTCGCCAATCGAAGTGCTGCTCCTGCGAGCGATAAGCGCAGATGAATGGGAGGCGTTGGTCCGCCCAGGTCGCAAAATTGCGGTGAACGAGACGATTGTTTTCGGCAGCGGAGAGCTGGAAGCCAGAGTGGTCGGTCGAGGCAGCTATGGCCAGCGAAGACTGAAGTTTTCAGCCGAGGGTGACCTGACCAAGTCCATCGAGCGGCTGGGCCACATTCCACTGCCTCCCTACATCAAGCGCGACGATGAACCTCTGGATCGGGAGCGCTATCAAACCGTCTTTGCGCGGCAGGGAACTGCTGTTGCCGCTCCGACCGCGGGGTTGCACTTCACTCCGGAGATTCTTTCGCATTTGACGAAGAGAGGAGTCGAGATTCGTGAAATCACGCTTGATGTTGGCCTCGGCACATTTGAACCGATTCGCACCGAACAGCTTGAGGACCACGGGATCCATAGGGAGTCATATGAGATCCCCGAGGTTACGGCGGCCGCAATTGTCCGCGCTCACAAGGAAGAGCGACCGGTTCTCGCGGTTGGCACGACGGTTGTCAGAGCCCTTGAGGACGCAGCCGAGAAGTTCGCGGCTTGCAGAGGTAGCGGCAGACAAGATGGACCGCTTGTGCCGGGGCGATTGGAAGCGGGAATTTTCCTTTTTCCCGGCAAGCCCTTTCGCGTTGTAACTCAACTGCTGACAAACTTTCATCTGCCTCGTTCGAGCCTGCTGGCACTGGTGGCCGCCTTTGCGGGGAGGGAAAATGTGCTCCGAGCGTACCGGCACGCCGTCGAAGCGAACTATCGTTTCTACAGTTATGGCGATTGCATGTGGATTCGCTGAGGCGAACTTCGCGGCGCCGGTGTCTAACATTAAGAAGGTAGTGACTCAGTTTTCGATAACCGCGTTATACGTCCACTTGCTTACAGGTGGGGATGATTCTGCAAGTTATGACACTACGTTAGACTTGATGGCAGGGTCTGCAAATACAGACCCTGAGACTCGGGCTTCCGCCCTACAATTCGAAGGGACCGAGGGGGCGCTGGGAAGGAGTGTGGACGGCGACCTGATTGGCGAATGGTGCAGGTGATTGCCGAGAGGGCTGGGCGGCGGTACTTGGAGGCTCAGCGAGCATCCGTGTCCAAGTGAACGCTCTTCAGTTCCTTGATTTGTGTGATTGCGATCGCGTGAGTTCCGTTTCGCGTGAACACCGGGCCGGTTGCCTGCACATACTTTCCTACAAACGGCATCATCTTTTCACGCTGGTCGGAATCGGGCATGTACTCTGAGATTGGGAAATAGATCACCCCGGCCTTGGTGAGGATGATGATCGGTGAGCCGTGCTTAACGCAATCCAGGGTGCACTGCAAACTGAAGCTGGTGGCGGTCCCAGCCGGATTTTGGATGGGACAAGCGAGGTCCCGAACGGTGCCCTCGATCGTCATCGTCTTCGCGCCGGGTGCCATCTTAGTACCTTGACGCGCGAGCGCCGGACAGATGAGCAGCACAGAAAAAGCCGTGGCAACGAGTACATGGGACAAAGTGGATCGCTTCATAAGCTTCCCCCGCCGGCATGACGCAGGCCTTCGCGGCCCAAGCTGGCAAGAGTATATACCGTTAGTCCTGCAGAGTCCTGAGTAGTCGGATTATCGGAAACTACGCCACCAAATCAACCTGAGTCACTACCGTAACATTCCAGGCCGTGCAAGGCGGCAGGCCATCGTCTATAATCTGGGCCATTACTGAGGAGTGCGCTTCGTGCGATTTCTGATTCTCAGCGACATTCACGCGAACTTGACGGCGCTACAGACGTCGCTCGCGGAATCAGAAGGGAAGTGGGACAAGGTCGTTTGCCTCGGGGACGTGGTCGGCTACGGACCGGATCCGAATGAAGTGATCGACCGCGTGCGAGCTCTGGGCGCGGTAACGATTCGAGGAAATCACGATAAGGTCGGCAGCGGGCTCGAGAGCGCGGAAGATTTCAATCCGGTGGCTCGCGCCGCAGCCATGTGGACACGTGGGCAGCTCCATCCGGAAAACCGCGAGTATCTTGAAACCTTGCCGCTTGGTCCCCTTTCGGTCGACGGATTTTCGCTGGTGCACGGCGCGCTTCGCGATGAGGACGAATATGTGGTCGCGCCTGCGCAAGCGCTCGAATCGCTACTGGAAGCGCCGTCGCAAGTGACATTTTTTGGACACACGCACCTGCAGGGCGGCTTCTCTCTCGGACCCGATAACGCCATATCGGCGCTGCGTCTGCGGCCCGCCAATGGTGAAGAATTCACCAAGCTGGAAATCAAGAAGGGCACGAATTACCTGCTGAATCCTGGGTCGATTGGCCAGCCGCGCGACGGCGATCCGCGAGCCGCATTTGCCATCGCGGATGTTGCTCACGGCGAAGTGCAGTTCTGGCGCGTTGCGTACGAAGTAAAATCGGTGCAGGAGCGCATGGAAAAGGCCGGTCTGCCGGAGTCGTTGATTCTGCGCCTTTCGTTCGGGCGTTAGCGGCGACGTACGGTCCCATTTGTTTGGCATCATTCGTTTAGCACCGGGAGAGCAACTTGGAGCGAGATGATCGAAGCCGGATGGGCGGTCCTTTCGTGGTGGGCGCTGTTGTCGTGGTTCTTGTTTTTGGGGCCTTTTATTTGGCGATGCGATTTTCGGGAGGTTCGACATCAACGGTTCAAAAGCCGCTTCCTTTTGGAGCTGCGGAGCAGGCCTACGTGGCGGAAATCAGCTTTGACAATTTGAGCCTGTCAGCTTTCGAGAACATGCTGCATCAGCAGGTGACCTACTTGAACGGAGATATTTCCAATAAGGGCGCGCGCACGATTCGCGCCGCCGAGGTCACCGTGGAGTTCTACGACCAAGACAATAAAGTGGCGTTGCGAGATACGCGCCGGATTATTGGAAACAACACCCAGCCGCTCCAAAGCGGCGAGACGCGCGATTTCCAGATCGGGTTCGAGGCGATACCGGATAGGTGGAACCACAAGTTCCCGGCGATTCGTATAACGGGTCTCGATCTCGAATAGATTTGCTGGCAGTTTGAGTTTCTCCGGTCTCCATGGATCAATGGAAAAATCTGGAGCAGGCTCTTGGGCAGCTCGTCTCAACCGGGGCTGTCGAGGTCCACGAAGACGGTGAATGGCTAGCTTCACTTGCCGGTTTCCGCAGTGAAATTCGAACGCAGGGGAAGCAAACTCTCATTCATCTGTGGTCCCCTGAAACCAGTTTTGTCCGCAGGATTTTGCGAGTCTCGGCTTGCGAGTCCAATCGCATTCAGCTCGAAGTGCAGAAGTTCGGTCTTGCAAAATCGGCGCGCCTGGAGTTTCTGGGTGCCGCGCGTCCCCGAACAGCAGCACGCATTGGGCGGGAACAGTTCAAGGCGCGATTTGGGCGCATGCTTGCCGAGCAGTTTCCGGATGGACAAGTCGAATCTCTGACCACCGCCGCGGATTTGAAGCGTTCTTTTTCCGCACTGTACACGCGCGGAGTGATGAGCGAAGGCCGTTCCTCGTGGGCGGTGATGGCCGCAGCGCCGTCGGAAAACTCAGTCGCACTGGATGGAATTCTGAGTTCGGGGCTTTTGTGGCTTGATTGGGCGCGGCAACATGCGGCTCGCCGCGCAGTTGAGGGACTGCGGCTGTTCCTTCCAGAAGGCCAAACACGGGTGACGATGGAGCGCGCTCGCGTGTTGAACTCCACGGTGGGTCTGGAAGTCTACGAGTTAAGCGAACGCCACCTGCGGGTTCAGCGCGTGGAAGCTTCCGGTCGCGGAAACGTGGAAAGCTCGCTCGCGCAGCACCGCGACACAGAACTTGCTCTCGCCGCAGCCAGTGAAACTATTCGTCGTGTTCGAGCATTGCTGCCGCAGGATGCGGACGCCATCGAAGCTTCCATGCTGCCTGGGACGCGAGAGGTTTGCTTCCGCTTTCGGGGCCTTGAGTTCGCGCGGCGGAGTGAAGGCCAAATGTATTGCGGCCTCGGCGATGAGCGCAGACCTGTTCGTGACCCAGAGTCTCCGGAACTCGCGCAACTGCTCGCGAGACTCGCGCAGAGACGGAGCTGCATCAGTTCCCAAACGAATGACCCGCTTTACCGCGCAGCGCCAGAACGTTGGCTTGAGACGATGGTGCGCTCCGATCCAACCAGGCTGGATGCTCACTTAAACCCAGAACACCTTTACTCGCAGGTGCCTGCGCTAGCGGCTGGCGAGCGCGGCATCATCGACCTCCTCGGTGTCACGCGTGACGGCCGGCTGGTGGTCATCGAACTGAAAGCTTCAGAAGACTTGCAATTGCCGCTGCAGGCTGTCGATTACTGGCTGCGGGTTCGCCGGCACCTAGTGGAAGGCGATTTCCATCGCTACGGCTATTTCCAAGGTGTCGAGATCAAGCCCGATCCACCGCTGATCTGGCTGGTGGCGCCGAGTCTGCGTTTTCACGCGGCAAACGAAGTACAGTTGCGCTACCTCTCAGCAGATCTAAAATTCAGCAGAATCGGATTGAACGAGAGCTGGCGTCGCGGTCTGCGGGTCGTTTTCAGACAATAAACTTGCGTGGGGTCCCAAAAAAGAAGGGAAGCAGCTTAGGTTTCCCTATGCCACTTCCCGGGGTGTGTCCTAGATGTGATTACTTAAATAGATGCCATATCTGGGCAAAGGTTGCAATGAAAGAAATCACGGACGCGGAGAGGGGAAAAGCCGGACTATCTGGTCAGTAAAAGAGGTACTTGCGCCACTTCTCGTCTTTATGGCCAATCAGGCGCATAAGCTGCCGTGAAGTGTGCAGAGTAAAGGGTCTGGGTCTTCGCGCCAGCTGGAGCCCTGCTTCTTCTGGAGTGCGATCGCCCTTGCGGTTGTTGCACTCATAGCAGCAAGCTACCAAATTCTCCCAAGATGACCGGCCACCGCGCGAACGGGGCAGGACGTGATCGAGGGTAAGCTCGGAAGTAGAAAACGTGCGTCCGCAAAACTGGCAGATATTGCGGTCCCGAAGGAGGATGTTCTTCCGCGAAAGCGCGCGGCTCTGCTGCGGAATGTGGCGATAGCTTAGCAGGCGGATCACCGAGGGTACGGGGACGGCTTTGCTCGTCGAGTGGACCTGTGAGGTTTGGGTTTCTTCCGCCTGAGCAACGCCCTTGAGCATGAGCACCAAAGCTCGCCGAACCGCGGTGACGTTGATCGGTTCAAACGTAGCATTGAGCACTAGAACGGGCGCCTGCATCAGGGACGGACGACGTGGTGTGCACTCGAGCGTGGCCCCCGTTTCGTTTGCAGGACGATTCCCTGCGATGGAAATCTTCGGCCGGGGCCGTAGAACATTCGATTTGTGACGGCTGTCCATATTGAGATCGAATCCAGTTGCCGATGCTGGCCGTGAACCCTAGCCGTTCTCTCCCTTAGATGCGGATTGCGCCCGGAGGGTCGTAGTCTTTCGCGTAAGGTTGGTAGCGTCCGGACCGGCCTGTAAAATCGCCCTTGCAACCGTCAGACCGATCACGCTCTTGGCGCCGGCTTTCTGCAATGCACGAGCGCACGCGTCGAGAGTCGCGCCAGTCGTAAATACATCATCTATCAGCAACACACGGAGGTTGTCAACTCGGGCCCCTTTTCGGATTTCGTAAGCGCCACGTACAGTTAGCCAGCGCTCGCGGCGCGACAGGAGAAGCCGCGGGGGCCGAGGTTTGGTGCGCACCAGAAGGTAAGGTCCGAGCGGCAGACGCAGCTTGCGAGCGAGCGGCTTGGCGATCAGTTCGGCCTGGTTGTAACCACGCTCGCGCAGGCGCGCAGGATGAAGAGGAACCGGCACTACGACGTCGACGGGGCGCAGAGCTGGATCTGTCTGAATCACCTGGTGCAGCCGCTCAGCGAACCATTGGCCCAAGCGCGTCAGCTTTTCATACTTGAGCAAGCCGATGGCGCGCACCATCTGGTCGGTGTAAGCGCCGTAGCTCCGGGCACACTCGAACGCGTACACTTCCCGCCGGCAGGCAAAGCACTTGGGGACTTTGGCGTCCAGAGTTACCTCGGAAACGAATGGCCGTCCGCAACACACGCATAAGGGACCCTGCAGCGATTGGAGAGATGCGAAGCATGCTGCACAAATGGGAAGCGTGCTGGCATTCGTGAGCACAGCGCCGCAGATTTGGCACGGTGCCGGGAACAGCACCGAGGCCAGCGCATCGGCAACTCCGCGAACGATGGAGATAGTCATTTACCGAACAGGGACGGCCAATAATCTATACTATTTCGGGTCTTGGAGAAAGCTTATGGAGAGTCCGTACCGGAATATCAAGGCCGAGGAGCCGGCAGAGTTATCGCGGAGATTTCTCGGGGCCGGGTACGGCTACTACAGAAGCCCTTGTTCCTGCTTTTCCTGGCAGTTGATGCAGTAGCGGGTCCACGGCACAGCTTCGAGGCGCTTCTGTTGCAGTTCCTGCTGGCACTGCAAGCACAACCCGAAGGTTCCTTCGCGAATGCGCTCGATGCCTTCGTCAACCAGTTGCAGCAAAGCCCGGTCGTTATGCGTCTGCCCGAAGAGAAATTCCTTGGTGTAGGAATTCGCGGCTTTATCCGCGAGGTCGACTGTAGGGTCCTCGTCCGCTTCCCGGCCTTCCTGACCGGTGCGAACGATGGCCTTCACCAATTCGTCGTGGCGGGCCTGCAGCTTCTTCTTGTAGTAATCCAACCTTTTCTTATCCACGGTCATGGTCCTCAGAGGGCTTTTCGTGTCCACAAAATCGAATGATTGTAGCGGTGCGTTTTGCGATTGTCAATTCACCGCACGCGGGCCGCCTTGCAAGCGTCCATTAGATGTAGGTTGTCTCGGAAAAGTTACCCGTCGTTTTCATTCGAAAAACGAGCGGGATAAGAGAAGTGGACCGTCACAAACAGCAAGCCGATAACGACGAAAGCCGCCACACTTGCTTCCGGTCCAACCGACCCGCCGGTGAGCCACCGTGGGCCATGAAACGAAGAATTCAGTAAATGCCCCGGCGCGGCTAGACCGCTGTCGGGGACCCCGTAAATGAAAGTCTCGCCATAATCCCAAGCGGCGTGCAGTCCGACCGCGAACCATATACTGCCGGTTCTGCGCAGCGTGAAGCAGAAAAAGAATGCGATCAGCGCCGCGCACAGCGCGCCCGGCAATGCCTCGCCCACGTTGTTCAGGTGCCCAGCGCCGAAGAGAATCGAAAGCAGAATCGCGGCGGGCCAAAATCCCATGCCCGTGGCCAGAGTGAACTGGCTGTATCCGCGAAAGACAAATTCTTCGAAGAAGCCCGTCAACAGAAACGCGATTCCCCACATCACCGCATAGTGAGCCAGCGGGCGGCCAGCCAGCGCCAATTTGCCGAAACTGAATCCGTGCAGCGCTGCGATCAGCGCAAGCGTTGCCGTGATGGCTACGAATCCCCAAACGATCCCCTGCCAGAAAAGGCGCCCGAACGCCTGGCGCATTGGGAGGCCGTATTGCCCCATCGGCCGCCTCTCGATCTTCGACATGATGGCCGCGGCAATAAACATCGAAATGACGAAGATGGCTTCCTGCGCAAGGACATTCGATACGGTGAACATCGAAGCCCCGGAATGCAAGTTCAGGAGCCCTACGGAAACGCTGGCAAGCACCAGCGGAGTTGCGCACCCAATCAGAATCGCGACGAAAATCAGCCAACGCCAACCGGCACGGATTCCCTGCGGACCCGCGAAGACCCGCACAATGCGGTCCTCGATATCCTCGATTTTCGCGGGCGGCGGTTGTTCAGCGGGGGTCGGATTTTCGTTTGGCGTCGGATTCATTGCTCACAACCTTTATTTTAATTTTATTTCGGCCCCCTTCGTTTTGAAGGTCTGGCGTTAGTTAAGTGCCTGCGACTGCGCATCATACGCGAATCGCAGCGGACCAACAAACTTTCGCATTTGTTTGCGAGGTTGCGACGCCCTGGCGCGGCTGATAGAATCAGGAATTTGCGCGACGCGGAACGAGACCGCTGTGCGCGAACCTTCCGTATTTCCTGGGGAAGACCGGGCTGGACGCCCGGTGAGGAGAGCAAGTTGGCCAAATACGATCTTGCGATTATTGGAAGCGGGCCGGGCGGGTATGTGGCGGCAATCCGCGCCGGACAGTGGGGCTTAAAGACCGTTGTCATTGAGAAGGATCCTTTCCTGGGCGGGACGTGCCTGCACGTGGGCTGCATTCCCACCAAGGTGCTGCTCCATCACGCCGACCTTTACGAGGACTTCAAGAGAGCCGCGGAGTTCGGCTTCGAGGTCAAAGACGTCAAGGTAAACTGGCCCGCAATGATCGAGCGCAAGACGAAAATCGTGAACAAGCACGCGAAAGGAATCGAATTTCTTTTCAAGAAAAATAAGGTTGAGTCCATGCAGGGCTGGGGCCGCATCGCCGGCCCGGGAAAAGTTTCCGTCGAACAAAACGGCAAGAAGACCGAGATCGAAGCGGCCAACATCATGCTTGCGTCAGGCTCGGATGCACGCTCCCTGCCCGGAGTGGAAATCGATAACAAGAGCATCCTCGATAATCGCGGCATGCTGGACATGCCGGCGATACCGAAATCGCTGGTCATTGTGGGCGCGGGAGCGGTCGGCGTCGAGTTCGCTTCGATTTATAAGACGTTTGGCACAGACGTTACCATCCTCGAAAAGCTGCCTCGCATGGTGCCGTTGGAGGACGAAGAAATCTCCGCCGAGCTTGCGAAGGCTTTTCGGAAACGCAGCATTCGTTTCGAGCTCGAAGCCGGCGTGGAATCGGTGAAGAAAGACGCCAAGGGAGTCAGCGTCGCGTTCAAGGACAAGTCGGGCAAAGCACAAACGATCTCGGCGGAACGGGTGTTGATTGCCGTGGGACGCAGGCCGATGACCGAGAATGTGGGACTCGAAAAAACCGCGGCCAAGGTGGAGCGCGGATTCGTTCACACCTCGGCGTATATGGAGACAGCCGAGCCGCATCTGTATGCCATCGGCGACATTGTGGCCGGACAGCCACAGCTTGCACATGCCGCGTCCATGCAGGGAATCATCGCGGTTGGGCGCATCGCCGGAAAGCCAGTGCAGCCGTTTGACCGCAATCGCTGTCCGAATTGCACCTTCTGCGATCCCCAGATTGGCTCGGTTGGATTGACGGAGAAGCAGGCGCGCGACGCCGGTCACAAGGTGAAAACGGGCAAGTTTCCATTTGCCGGCAACAGTAAGTCGTCGATTCTCGGTCATCACGAAGGATTCATCAAAGTCGTGGCCGATGAGAAGTACAATGAAATACTGGGAGTGCATTCGATCGGCTCGCTTTCGACGGAGATCATTGCCGAAGCGACTACCGCGCTTCAACTCGAAGGCACCATCGACGACATGATGGCCATGATTCATGCCCATCCGACCGTCTGGGAAGCCATGGGCGACGCGTTCAACTCCGTGATGGGCCTGACAATCAACGCGTAGATGGAACCTTTGGCAATCACCGATAACACTTGCTGGGTTGTCGATGCCGGTTTTATGGCTTACGAGCCGGCGTTCGAGCTGCAACGGCGCTTGGTCGCCGCGCGCAAGGCTGGCGCGATGCCGGACGTGCTGCTTTTCTGCGAGCATCCGAACGTGATCACCCTGGGACGCAACGGCCATCCGAAGCATCTGCTCGCATCGGAGCATTTGCTGCGGCAGATGAACGTCGAATTCCATTCGGCGGATCGCGGCGGAGACATCACCTATCATGGGCCTGGTCAAATTGTCGGCTATCCGATCTTGAATCTCGCGGCGATTCGCCGTGACGTCGCCTGGTACATGCGACAGCTGGAAGAAGTAATGATTCGCGCCACAGCGGAGTTCGGAATTGAAGCGGGACGCAAGACGGGCATGACTGGAGTTTGGGTGGAACGTGCGGCTTATGGGACTGAAGTAGCGGAAAAGCTCGCCGCTATCGGCGTGCACTTAAGCCGTTGGGTCACTTCGCATGGATTTGCGTACAATGTCTCGACCGATTTGCGCTACTTCGATTTGATTGTTCCGTGCGGGATTCAAGGCAAACGCGCCACGTCGCTCGAAGCTCTGTTGGGCCGGGCCGTTCATCGTGGGGAAGTTCTTCCGCGCATCGTGCGGCATTTCGCTGAGATTTTTGGCCGTGACGTGCGGACTGTTTCGCGCGACGCGCTCGAAGAAACTTTGCGTGAACAGGAACAAGCACAGGAGGCTCCCGCGCATGCAGCGGTTTGATGGGCAATGCGGAGCGGCGAGAAGGCCGCAGCTTCGCGCAACGATTTGCCGTAGAATGGTGGCGTCTCGCGCAGGGAGCAACGTATGAGCTATCCGCTCACGAGGGATCAGCACCTCGAACTTTATTACTACATGAAGTTGAACCGCGCGCTCGATGAGCAGCTCGTGCGGTTGTTCCGCCAGAACGTCGTCGTGGGCGGACTGTACTCGAATCTCGGGCAGGAAGCGACTTCGGTAGGGACAGCGTACGCTCTCGAAAAGCGCGATTGGATTGCGCCAATGATTCGCAACGTTGGCGGTTTGCTCGTCAAAGGCTTCAAGCCTCGCGACATTTTGATGCAATACATGGCGCGTCGCGATTCTCCGACCATGGGCAAGGACGGCACCAGCCACTTCGGCGATTTGAAGGTTCGCCATGTCGTTTCGCCGATTTCCATGTTGGGTGATTTGGTCCCGGTAATGGCCGGCGTTGCGATTGCAGGCCGATATCTGGGCCAGAACATTGTCGCGATGACCTGGGTAGGCGACGGCGCCACATCAACGGGTGCTTTTCATGAAGGCTTGAACTTTGCCGCAACGCAACATGCCCCGCTGGTGCTCGTCGTCGAAAATAATCAATGGGCGTATTCAACTCCAGTCGCAAAGCAAGTGCCGATTCACGATTTGGCGGATCGCGCCAAAGCGTACGGAATCGCAAGCTCCATCGTCGACGGCAACGACGTCACGGCCGTGTACCAGACCGCGAAAGAGGCCGTCGAGCGCTGCCGCGCGGGCAAGGGGCCGGTGCTCATCGAGGCAAAAACGATGCGCATGAAGGGCCATGCGCAGCATGACCCAGCCGAATATGTGCCCAAGAAAATGTTCAAATATTGGGAAGCGCGCGACCCCATCGTGCGTTATGAAAAATATCTCACCGAAAACAATATTTGGGATTCGAAGGCCAAAGCGGCTCTCGACGCGCGCATCGACAAGGAATTGAAAGAAGAACTGGAATTTGCGGAGAAATCTCCGCTGCCTCCGCCCGAGCTCGCGGAGCAAGGAGTCTACTGCGAAGGATGTCACACGGTGGAAGCCGAATGGAAACGCTCAAAGAAGGAAGTGACGCCGCCGCAATCCAGCGTAAAGCCGGAGTGGGAAGTCGCCGATTTCGGTGGCTTTGATCTAGCGTCGACGATTTCGAAAAAGGCTGTTGCCGCGGCCGGCAACGGGGAAAAGCCAGCAACCTCCGCGCCCCCGCAGATGGGGAAATCGATGCATAATTCGTCTGAGCCCAAATCCAATGGGCAGAAGGCAGCCGGACAAAAGCCAAATGGACGTCCTGAAAGGTCAAGAATCGCAGAGGTGGAGAGAATCCCCTTCGGCCGCGGCCCTAAGGGCAAAACAGGGAGGAAGTAATGGCGCCGGTCACGATGCTGGAAGCGATTCGCCAGGCGATCTTCGAGGAGATGGAGCGCGATCCTTCGGTGGTAGCCATCGGTGAAGACATCGGTGTTTACGGCGGAGCATTCAAAGTCACCGCGGGCCTGCTTGAGCGCTTCGGTTGGGAGCGTGTGATCGATACCCCGATCAGTGAGACCGCGATCATCGGCGCCGCGGTGGGCATGAGCTATCAGGGTTTGCGGCCGATCGCTGAGCTGCAATTCATCGATTTCATCGCCTGCTGTTTCAACCAGATCACGAACTTCGTCGCAAAATCTCACTATCGTTGGGGCGCGCCCGTGCCGATGGTAATGCGTGGGCCCTCCGGCGGAGGAGTGCACGGCGGGCCCTTCCACTCCGCGAATCCGGAAATGTATTTCGTGCACACGCCCGGGTTGAAAGTGATTTATCCCTCGACGGCCTACGATGCCAAAGGCCTTTTGAAGTCGGCGATTCGTGACAACAATCCGGTGCTCTTCCTCGAGCACAAATTTCTGTATCGCCGCATCAAGGAAGAGCTGCCCGCCGATGATTACACTGTGCCGATCGGAAAAGCTATCGTTCGCCGCGAGGGGCGCGACCTCACGATTGTGACTTACGCGGCCATGATGCACACCTCGCTCGAGGCTGCCGAGGAATTGGCGAAAGAGGGCATTGAAGCGGAAGTGGTCGATCTGCGCACGCTGCTTCCTCTGGACAAAGAGACCATTTTGCAGTCGGTGAAAAAGACCAACAAGCTTCTCATCGTGCACGAAGACACGCGCACGGGCGGTATCGCCGGAGAAATTGCCGCGGTTGCCTGCGAAAACGCGTTCGAGGATTTGGACGGCCCTATCCTGCGCGTGACCGCGAAGGACTCGCCGGTGCCATTTTCACCGCCGCTTGAGGAGCGCTTTCTGCCGAACAAGAACGACATTCTTTCCACAGCGCGCGAACTGGCAAGGTATTGAACTCTCAAGGGAGCCTAAGGAGAAAGAGCAATGGCCACTGACATCATCATGCCCCAGATGGGCGAAAGCATTTTTGAAGGCACTATCACCAAATGGCTCAAGAAACCCGGCGAGAAAGTCGAGCGCGACGAGCCGCTCTTCGAGATTTCAACGGACAAAGTCGACGCGGAGATTCCTTCTCCGGCGGCGGGCGTGCTGAAAGAAATCAAAGTCTCCGAGGGACAGACCGTTCCCATTCAGACCGTTGTTGGCGTGATTGACGGCGCCAGTGGCGCCACGGCATCCGCGCCTGCGCCGGCAAAACCAGAGCCGGCACGGCAACAGGGAGCGCGCCAGCGCGAAGATGAGAAACCGGCGCCAGCTTCCGCTCCGACCAAACCGGAGGCGGCGAAGGCAGACGCCTCAAAGACAGTCTCGGCTCAGCAGCCTGCTCCAGCGCCACAGCCTGCGCCCCAAGCTGTGCCAAGACCCGTTGCTGCAACGGGCGCGACGGCTCCTCCCCAGCGGCCGGGGACTGAAAAAGTGCGCAGCTCACCGCTGGTGCGCCGTCTCGCAAAGGAAAACGACATCGACTTGACGCAAATTCCCGGCACCGGAGCTGGCGGCAGAGTCAGTAAGAAAGACATTTTGTCCGCGATGGAAGGCGGCGCGGCCAGCCAGCAAGCGCCGGTACCATCGTATGCGCCTCCGGCTCATCGCCCTGCGGCGGCTCCGCCTCCCCCGCCTTCAGGCGGCCAGGCTCGCCCAGGTGAGCAGGTGCATGCAGTTCTGGAAACGGCCGTGCCGCGCGAACGCATGTACTTTGGCAATTACAGCGTGGAACCCATGAGTGTCATGCGGCAGAAGATTGCCGAGCACATGGTCATGTCCAAGCGCGTGTCCCCGCACGTCTATTCCATCGACGAAGCCGACGTCACCGGGTTGGTCAAGCTGCGTAATCAGAAAAAAGATGAGTTCGAGCGCACCACGGGTTCAAAGCTAACTTTCATGCCGTTCTTCATTCGTGCCGCTGTGGAGGGCCTGCGTGCTTTTCCCACGGTGAATTCCTCCGTGGACGGCACGAACATTGTGCTGCATCGCGAATGCAATATCGGCATCGCCGTCGCGCTCGATTGGGGCCTGATCGTCCCGGTGGTGAAAAACGCCGAGGAGAAGAATTTCCTCGGTCTGCAGCGCGCCATCAACGACTTGGCGGAGCGGGCTCGCTCGAAGCGCCTCAAGCCCGAAGAAGTCCAGGAAGGCACTTTCTCAATCACCAATCCCGGCGTATTCGGCGGTTTGATGGGATTGCCAGTGATCAGCCAGCCCAACGTCGCGATTCTTGGCCTTGGCACGATTGAGAAAAGGCCTGTGGTTGTGGACGACGCGATTGCCATTCGCTCGATGGTGTACTTGACGCTGAGCTACGACCATCGCGTGGTGGATGGCGCCATCGCGCACCAGTTCATGGGCAAGGTCAAGCACTTCCTCGAGAACTGGACCGAAAGCGTCCTCTAGGGTTCCCCAGCCAGTCTCTCCAACGGGGCGGGATCGCTCTCTCGCCCCGTTCCTATTTTCAAGTGTTGGCGGACAGCCGCGGACTTTGCGGACGGCAAGTTCTATTGCAGGCGCAAGCGCAGGCGCTCGGCGAACATTTCCACTTGCGGCAGCGGAACCACGCTGATCTTCTGCTCCTCGAACAGCCGCACGATGAACTGGTGCCTAGGATTCTCCCGCGCGGGCGCAACCTCGGTGATGGCCGAAATCTCCGAATGGGCGTGGCGCGCGCGAATGCATTCCGCCGTGTAGCCGAGCACTTTCGCCTGTGCCGGGTCTCGCGCCAGCGACAACGCTTGCACATATCCGCGCGTACCGTTGTAGCGATAGCCATAGTCGATGCGCAAGGGGTCGCCGGGTTGCGTGAATTGTTCCGCCCGCACGCTTTTCTCCATTTTCGCGAGGATGCGATGCCTGCGGAAAACATCATTCAGTTTCAGGCGAATCCATGCACGGGTGTTTTCAAGAATCATCGCGCCGCGTCCGGTGCGCGCCGGCGCAGCCACGTGGTTGTGATAGAGCCGCTCCAGTTCCGCGTCAAAATCTTCGCTCATCACCGCCTTGCGCGGGCTGAGTTGCAGCGTATCGGAGAGTGTCTGCTCCATTTTTTCGATCCACACGGCGCTCGCGCCGGTGGCGGCAAGTTCCGCTTGGAAGGCAGCCGGAAGAGCGCGCAGCAGCGCGTCGTCGGCGTTCGGATGCAGTCTGCGTACGCGCAGAATTTCCGCATCGTCCTCAATGAGCCGCGCACGGGCCACTTGCTTCCGCGGGTCTTCCAGGAGAATCCCGACGTTCACCCACTCGTCGCGGATCAGATTCGGTGTGTAGCGCAGAACGCGATAGGTCAGCATGATTCGATTCGATTCATTCATGGTTCACGTCCAGTTGGGAAAAGGCACTCGCGAAGAGTTCTTCGCGCTCAGAATCATCTCCCGCACGAGCTTGCGCCGGCGAAGCAACTGCTCCAGCAAGCGGTAGAGGGCGTCCTGATCGAAATTATACCATTCGGGCGGAATCTCCCGCGCAACCTCGTCCAGCACGTTTTCATCCATCCGTTTCTCCACGCGCTCGATCCAAGGCTCGAATACTTCCCAGCCGCGCACCGTTTCGTAGACCCGCGAGCGGGCGTAAATTCCGCGCAGCGGCGCGTCCGGAAAATTCCATTCCGAGGCATTAAAGCAAAAGCCGTGATCGATCATCACGGCGCGATAACGCTCCGAATCCCGCGCGCGCAAAAAGATCGCCTGCCGCCCGTTGGTGTTGCAGGTCCATTTGTCGAAGACGAAAATACCGCAAAAGTCGGCCAGATTCTCAACCTGGCGCAATTGCTCATCTGGCAGAAAATCGTATACGGCCGTTGTTGCCGGATGGCCTGGATACTGCGAGCCGAATTCCAGACCTGGTGTGCACGGCGCTCTGCCCCGGCCAAGCTGCACCACCAAATCCTCGGTCAACTCCACCATTTCCGGGCGCACCTCGACGACCGCTGCGCCCGCCACCGCCACTCCGATTCGCGCCGCTAATCGTGTGCCCAGCAATTCATTCGCCAGAATGCGCGTCCCCTGTGGATTGTTTTGGAATTTGACGATATAGAAGTTTTCGTCCTCGCAGCGCATCAGATGGGACTGCGCGCCGCCGCGCATTCGTCGGATGTGTTCGGTAGCCAGCGGCATCGCGCCGCTATGCTAGCCAGCGTTCTCGC
>JBAUEH010000161.1:0-2230 GCA_049678505.1 Candidatus Acidiferrales bacterium | reverse complement strand
GATCAAGCACGCCTGTCTAATCACGCATCTTGCCGCCCCTGACTGCGTAGCGGGTGCGTTTGTCGCCGGCATTTCCACATTTGTTGCTTTTGCTTTCGTCCTGATTTTGGCCCTCTGGATCATGCGCCGCGATCGCGCGGCGACTGGAGCGCCTTTGCCGGCGCGGTCGCTGCTGACGATACTTTTCCTCGTCTTTTGCTTCGCGCTGATTGCGGTTCATCTTATTGAACGTGAATGGGCCCCCGCCTACGGCTCGCGCATTGCTGAATTAGAACGTTTTTCCAATTTCATCTCGCTTGAGAATCTCACATGGCCCTTACTGATCCAGTTTCTTCTGCTGGAGCGGGAATGGCGCATTCGCGGCGCCGCAATAACGGCGTTGCTGTTGATCGTCACATTGACGCCCTATCGCTCCGTCGATCTCGCCATTTTCATGTTCGGCATTTTGTTGCCGCTTGCTTATTCATTCTGGGATGCGCATTGCACCAAATGGTCCCACAACGCGCTGCGACCGGTCGCCGCCTGGACGGTCCTCGCCGCGTTGGTCGGCACAGCGTTTCTCTGCAACGGATTCGTCGATTCGCAAGCACGAGCGCTGACGGGGCGCCTGATCAGTGCCATTACGAACGGTACCAGTGCGAGCGGTACGAGGGTGACGGACGAGAAACAAAAGGCCGGTGAATTAAGCACGCTTGCCCGCTTTCGCCAGCGCCTCGCCTATCCGCTTTATCAAGCGGCCATTGTCGATCACCTGTCGAAGACCGCGGCGTTGCCGTCGATTCTCGACGAATTGAGGCGCAAGTTTCGGCTCAGTAACGTGCCGAATCTCAATGAGTTTGTTTATAAGATGATTTATCCCGGCGATGCGAGCGTCGGGGAAACAACGTCTCTGTACTATGGCGAAGGGGCGGCATATTTCGGCAAAGCAGGGCTGATCTGGGCACTCGGCGCACCCCTGGCGTTTGTCATTGCGTGGCTGGCATTGGTGAAAGTGCGATTGGAAGCGAGCGCGGTTTTGGGCATCGCGTTGTGGCGCAGCAGCTTTGCCGGCTTGATCACGGTGCTGCCGGCGCTCGTGCTGCAGGTTGCGGTTCTGTTCATCCTAACTCGTTGCGCCAACTGGGACAGAGCCGCATGGTTGAAGGGCGCGATGGCCTCCCGCCTTGCCGTGGGGCTGCTGTTGATTCTGGTAGCGGCAGCCACGGCGGCGCAGGCGTGGACAAGTGTTGACGCGTCAGGCCGCGCCGATCTGGTGCGGATATCCTTCTTGCCGGGAACGAGCTGCACGTTCGACTTCACGAAAATCGGGGACCTGACCGAACGGGTGGACGCGACCCTGGCCGCGTCCGGGCGAGCGGTCAAAAGTAGCTTAGTCGCGGACACCCCAGCGCGCATCGATCTGATTCTACCCTATGGGGGGAGGCTCGGGGCCTATTTGCGCGAACTGGTGGCGCCCATTTCGTCTTTCACCACGTGCACGGCCACCGGTGCATTCCCTCGCGTGCGGATCGGCGAAACCAAAATGGTGTCTGGTTTGGGGGTGATACCCCTCAACCTCCTTGCACTGGCTGCAGCGATGTTGAGCGCCATCCTGCTCGGGCAAATATTGATCCGGGCCAACCTTCTCTCAGTCGCTGTCAGGGATGACAGGACGGATTGGGCCCTCGGCGCTCGGTCCGGTTGACGCCGCGACCGAGAGACCGCGAAGCGCAGCGGCAAAATCATGACGCGAGCTTATCTTTTATTCGCTATCTGGCTGATTTCGCTCGGAATGTTATGCTACGTCTATCACGGCTATTTTCTTGTTCTGCGCGTCGCCGCCTGGGTCTGCGGAAGACCGACGTCCGATCAAGCGGAAGGTCCGCTGCCGTCTGTCAGCCTCCTTTTGACCGTTCATAACGAGCAGGAGCGGGTCGATCATTGTCTTACCAATCTGCTGGCGCTCGACTACGACCGTGACCGATTGGAGATTCTGGTTGCCTCGGACGGCTCGACCGATCGTACGAATCAGATCGTCGAACATCATGCCGCACACGCTTCGGTGCGATTGCTCGCCTTCGAGCGGCTCGGAAAATCGGAAGCGCAGAACCAGGCGATTCGGCAGGCTCACGGCGAGATCATCGCTTTCACGGACGCCGATTGCATGCCGGCGCGCGAATACCTGCGTGAGTTGGTTCGGCCGTTCGCCGACAAGCAAGTGGGGTGCGTGACCGGCCGTTTACGCATAACG
>JBAUEH010000160.1:0-14713 GCA_049678505.1 Candidatus Acidiferrales bacterium | reverse complement strand
AGTCGACGCTGTGTACGTCTCGCGCGACGGCGGAAAAACTTTCCTGCCAATGCGCCCGCCCCACGGTGACAACCACGTCGTCTGGGTCAATCCCAACAACACCAAAATTATTTTCGAAGGCAACGATGGCGGCGCGACTGTCTCCACCGACGGTGGCAAGACTTGGAGCAGCGTCCACAATCAGCCCACCGGCCAGTTCTATCACGTGAATATCGACGACCAATTCCCATTCCACATCTACGGCGCGCAGCAGGACGAAGGTTCATTCGAAGGCCCCAGCGCCGACCCGGGCGGTTCCGTTCCGCTCGAAGCCTGGCAGCGCGTTGCCTACGGCGAGAGCACATATTCCGTGCCGCAGCCCGGCGATCCCAACATCACTTTCGGCAGCGGCTACTACAGCATCTTCTTTCGCTACAATCTGGAAACTGGTCAGTATGAAGAAGTCAGTCCGTGGCCGGATTATCAGGAAGGTGCCGCGTCCAACGAACTTAAATACCGTTTCGGCTGGACGCATCCCATACTTTTCTCGCCTAACGATCCCAGGGAACTGCTCATCGGCGCGCAATGTGTTCTTCGCAGCGACGATTACGGTCAGACCTGGCGCCAAATCAGCCCTGATCTCACGCGCAATGAGCCTGTCACCGAACTTCCCAGCGGCGGTCCCATTGATCTCGACCATTCCAGCGCCGAAGTCTACCCGGGCATTTCAGCCCTCGCCGTTTCGCCGCGCGACAACAACGTGATTTGGGCTGGCTCCGACGATGGGCTTGTCCACGTCACCACCGACGGCGGCTCAAGTTGGCAAGCCGTGAATCCTCCCGATTTGCCCGAGCATTCCTGGATTAACTCCATTCAGCCGTCATACGCCGCCGCAGGCACTGCCTTTCTCTCCGCGCGCCGTTATATGTGGGACGATTTCAAGCCCTGCGTCTTTAAGACCGACGACTATGGCAAGCATTGGACGTCCATTACCGACGGCCTTGCCGACGACACCTACGTCTTCGACCTTCGCCAAGACCCGAATGACCCTGACCTGCTGCTCCTTGGCACGAAGAAGGGCATCGACGTGAGTTTCGACGCCGGCGCGCACTGGCAGCCGCTCTCGCTCAACTTGCCGCCCGTTCAGGTCCGCGATATCGCCTTCAACACGCGTCAGGACCAAGTCGCCATCGCCACACATGGCCGCTCGTTTTGGGTCCTCGACAATCTTTCCGTTCTCGAGCAAATGACTCACAATCCGTCCATGGATTCCGATAGCCCATCGCTTTTTGCTCCGCAAGAAGCCTGGATCAGCCATGCCTACGGCGGCGGCAATCCGGATTTCATGCCAGCCGACGCCGGCCAGAATCCTCCGTTCGGCGCCGCGGTCTTTTTCAATATCCCGGCAAACTACAATGGCAGCACGCCCGTGAAGCTCGAATTCATGGATTCACAGGGCCAGCTCGTCCGCAGCTTCGATCTTCATTTGAAAAATAAACAGGCCAAGCAGCCCACGCCCGAGGAGGAAAGCCAGAAAACTCCCGAGCAGCAAAAACGCGACGCGGAGGAAAAACTCACCGCTGTCGAGCCAGGCATGAACCGCTTCCAGTGGGATCTCCGCTATTCCGAAGCTACCGAAGTGACCGGTTTCTATCCGCCGGTGGCCGCGGGTGGACTCGATGATTCTGTCGACGGCCCGCTCGTGGTGCCCGGCAATTATTCCGTCGTGCTCGATTACGGTGGCTCGCAAACCAAGCAGAATTTCGACGTGGCTCTCGATCCGCGCATCCACGCGACTGCCGACGATCTTGCCGCTCGCCTCGCGCTGGGCTTGAAAATCCACGCGGACCTCGATTCGCTCAACAAAAAACTCAATCAGGCCATCGCTCTGCGCGACAAACTCGCGTCCAGCGGCCAGCAATCAGGCGCTGCCGATCTTGGCCGCATCATCGGCAACCTCGTCCAGTTGCAGATTCATTCCAGCGAAGGCACCTTGCTCCACGAGGCCAAGCTTCGCAGCTACTTGGCCTATCTCGCTGCCGACGTAGACTTCGCCTACGCGCGGCCTACTCCGGCGGAGTACGCCGTCTTCCAGCAGCTCGATCAGGAGGAAAAAGCGGGCGAGCAGAAACTCGATGCAGCCATGGCCTCCGCCAACAAATAAATAGTTGGCCTGCGGCGAAGAACAATTCTGCCGTTCGCCTTCAATGCCGAGTTGGAAATCAAGTTAGGCCTCGGACGGCGCATCCGGGCCGTCCCAGTGAGCACTGGAGAGACTCATGGCAAGAGACATCATTCGAACGCTCAACGCCCCGTTGCCGCCGCCGACATACAGCCAAGCGGTACGGGCGGCTGGTCTTGTGTTCGTCTCAGGCACGGGGCCGCACGATCCAGGAACCGGGAAGATTGTTGGAGATACGATCCAGGAGCAGACCAGACAGTGCTTGCAGAATGTGTCTGCCATCCTCAAAGCTGCAGGCACCTCCATGGAACGGGTCGCGAGTGTCACTGTCATCCTTCTTGAGGAAACAGACTTCGCCGGAATGAATGAAGAGTGGGTCAAGTGGTTTCCGACGAACCCGCCTGCGCGGCAAGGCGCGAAGTTACCCGTTCAAATCCCCGGCATGAGAGTGTCCATCGCGGCCATCGCCGAGGTCTAAGCCTTCAATCGAGAGGACGTGCCCCGGACCTCCAGCCTGTACGCAATTTAAGGAAGACGGGCCGCGGCGACGCGGCTTTTCGCTTTTTATGTGCTTTCTAATTTCTAATCGCGCCACCTATGAAGAATTAGAACTCGGTGTAACCCGCACAAAACAAAAGTCGCAGGCATTTCTAATTTCTAATCGCGACAATTTGCGATTTTCAGGGAAAAATTGGTCCCGCTTTCGGACACCAGCGTCGGGCGCAAGTAGCCCACGATATGAGCATCTCTAATCGCTTAGAGCGGGCCGTCGGTAACTTTTGGGACGCGATTCTCGTCGGTCCAGCGGATGACGCCCGTTTCGTCGGCGAAGAAGCTCCACATGCCCGTCTTCCAGGTATTGGGGCGCGCCGTGATGGTATACGAGGTGATCTTGCCGCTCGAATCCTTGGCAACGGGGACGTAAGTGAAAACGTAGTCCCCCTTGGCGCCGCTAGTCAGGGAGTTATCGAGTAGGCCGGCCGCCGATGCGGACGGCTGCACGCCGTTGTCCGGCACTCCCAATGACGCGAGAGTCGGGCTAAAGCCTGCCGGGTAGTGTTTGCTGTAGTACGCCTCGGCGGTAACGATGCTGCGCAGGCAGCCGACCGCAGCAGCCTGGTCCGCAGGCATTACAGGGCTAGCGGAGGACATGGCTGACACCGCGAAAACGGACAACAGCAAAAGCAAACATAGAGCGGTTGATGTGTTTTTCATGGTGTGCTCCTTGGCTGATCCAAGTGTAGAGGGACGGCGGTTTGGTGCAGGCTAACGGCGGTACAGCCGTGCGCAACGAAGAAACTGGACTACAGGGCAGGTAGGGAAAATGAGAGGGCGGGTCCCCGGGTGAAAACCCGCCCCTACAAAACAAGCGAAATGGGGAATTATTATTCGCCGGCGGTGCTGGTGCCGCCGCCCTTCAAGTACTTCGCGTACCAGGCGAGGTAGCGCTCGTAGCGGTCGCGCTGGAAGCTGGGCCGCTGAATTCCGTGGAATTCATTCGGATAAACAATGAATTCCGTGGGAACTCCCAGGCTGCGCAGCGCTTCGTACATCTCCTCATTGCCGACCATCGGAACGTTGGCATCTTTGTCGCCGCTGAAATAAATGGTCGGCGTCTTGATGCGATCGGCATGGAGGAACGGATACGAAAGTTTCTGGTACGTTTCCCAGGATTTCGCGTTCCACGGCGGGCCGATTTCGTTGTCGTACTGGATGATGTACTGATCGACGCCGTAAAGAGCCACGGTGAAGCCGGTTCCGGCTCCGCACGTCGCCGCCTTCAGGCGCGGATCACTGGCGATCATGTAGTCAGTGAGGATGCAGCCATAGCTCCAGCCGCCCACGCCGAGGTGCTCGGGATCGGCGACGCCTATTTGAATGACGTGGTCGATGCCGGCTTTCAGATCCATCACTTCGTGGTCGCCCCAGTCCGCGAAAATCGCGCGCTGGTATTTCTGGCCGCGTCCGGAGCTGCCGCGATAATTCACGTTGAGCACGGCATAGCCATTGGCCGCGAAAATCTGGCGCTCAAAACTGAAAGCGTGCGCGTCCTGGCCGTTCGGGCCGCCATGAATGCGCAGCAGAAACGGTACTTTCGTGCCCGCAGTGTAGTCGACAGGATAAGTCAGCAGGCCGTGGACATCAGTTCCATCGGAGGTTTTCCAACTGACATCTTCCGTTTTGCCCAGGTCGAGCTCGGCGAAAAGCGCGTCATTCTGATGCGTCAGTTGGCGCAGATTGCCGCCATCCCACGAGTAAACTTCCGTCGCTTTGTCATCGCCGCCGGTGAGGCCCACAAGACATCCATTGGAATGCGAGATGCCGCCGATGACGATGGGGGGCTGGAGCAATTTCTGCACGCTTTGATCGGCCACGTTGATCGAGATGGGATATTCGGAGCGGTCATCTTCTTCGTCTACGACGATCGACTTTCCATCGTCGCTGAAATAAGGAGCCGAGACCGAGCGGTCCAGCTTTTCGGTCAAAATTGTTGGTTCGGCGGAACCGTCCGACGGCACGATAGCGAGATGGCTCATGCCGTAGGCGTCCCATTTTTTTTCGTCGCCAACCAAAAATGCGATCCACTTTCCGTCGGAACTCCACGCCAGGCGGCCTCGCGTGCCGCGCGTTCCGTAATTGGTGATTTGCTTTTCCGTCGAACCAGGCTGCGCGTCGGCCACAAAGACTTGCGGAACGGGGTCGCGGTCCGGTTCAGGATCGTGGTTGCTAAGAAACGCGATGCGCGTTCCATCGGGCGACCATACCGGACCCGATTCGTCGTGCCCGGTATCCGTGGTCAGGCGCTCGGACTTTTTCGTGGCGATATCGAAAATATAGATATAGCTGTGGCGGCCGCTGAGGAGGTAGCCGACAACATCCTGCCGGAAATGATAGCGATCGATGACGATTGGCTTCGGAGGCTTCGGTTTGCCTCCCTCGGCGGCATCGCCCTGCGGCTCATCGGGATCTGGATCGCCAACCACGAGCGCGAGGCGCTTCGAGTCGGGCGACCATTCGTAGCTTTGCAGGTGGCCCTTCACATTGGTGAGCTGCATGGCCTCGCCGCCTTCGCGATTGAGAATCCATACTTGATTTCCTTTGGCTTCGCCGGGGCGCGAAGAAGTGAACGACAAATATTTTCCATCCGGAGACCACTGCGGCCCGCTTTCGGATTCCTGGCTTTCCGTAACCTGCCTGTCGCTCGAACCGTCGGTGCTTACCATCCAGATGTGCGAATTGTGTTTGTCGGCCTTCGCGTCAATCGTGCTGACGGCGTACGCGACCCATTTGCCGTCCGGCGAGCATTGCGGATCGCGGACGTCGCGCATGCGATTGAGATCGTCGACAGTGAGGGTGCGTTTTTGCTGCGCAAAGGTAGGGGCGCAGAGCGTCAATGCGAATGCGAGGCCCAAGGAAAATGCGCAGAGCGCGCTGGCTCGGATGAGCAAACGCGCTCGTGCGGCAGCGCGCACACAGGAATTTCTAAGCGAGACACAATTCGATTTCTTCGCGTTCATCTCACACCCCTTTGGCTCTTTTGTTCTACAAGTGGCTCGATGCAGCGTTCTCTATAATACAAATGGAGGCCGCTGCAAAGCGCATTTTGCAGCCGGTAGCACAGTCAGAGATGGCGTGGAGGGCTTAGTGTTACAGAATTGTTTGGGTTGTGAATCGAGCGGACGGCGGCAAATTCGAACACGCTGGAATTTTTACGGCGAGGTTTGCGTGCTGGACGATTTACGCAACGAGCGCAGGTACGCGATGATGGCCACCGCGCCGGAGTGATTCATATGGCAAATGGGCATCGGCGGGCGGATGGGTGCGCTATTCGGTCCGATGCCTTTTTAAAGTATGTGAAAACTGAGTAGTGACTCAATTTCCGATAACCCCGTTTACCAGGCACAATCAGAAAGTAGGGTACCTAAAGGATATAAGGATTATTGACGCAGAGCGGCGCGAGTGTCGGGCAAATTTTTTCTGTCACTGCTTCATGTAATGAAGCGCACACATCCTGACTTAAAAATCTTTGACTCAATAAGTTTCAATTGTAATTTCTCCGGCAGGCTAATACCTTCCAACAACCGTCTCCCTTCTCCTGCAACTATTGGCTGAACGACAAAATGATATTCATCAACTAGACCAAGCTCTATAAGTTGTGAAGGAACAGTTACACCACCGATTAAAATATTTTTGCCTTGTTCCCTTTTCAATTTAAAGTATTTCATCTTGAAGCTTCGTACGAACGATTCTCGTATTTCCTTCAGCGCTGTCAAATGGTTGTGAAAAAACAATTTTGTTGATGGAATCAAAAGTGTCAGCAAATTCGTTCTCTGCGTTTGTCTCGGAATGGTTTTTTGCGATATCAGGCCAATAAGGAACCATCAATTGATAGGTTTTACGCCCAAAGACGAGCAGGTCAACATCTCGCAAGAGGTGCGTATAATATTCAAGTAGTTCTTCATCGGCAATCGTTTTGGTGTGGTCGCAGCAGCCATCTACGGTAATGTTGATTGCGAAGATTACATTTCTCATTTCCGCCTCGGATTGAGCAGCATGGTCTTCGAACATTAAACCAATAACTTTGAACCGCGCGTCATTGCAACATAAAGATTAGGCGCATCCAACTGGAAAAGGCCGTTCTGGTTATTCGGGTTCTCGGAAACTGCGTCACGAAATCAATCTGAGTCACTACCGAAAACTGAGATGCGCGGAGGAAATTGGTGGATACGCTGGCGCATCGTTCTCAAGCCGCGCGAGGGGGGTTGCGTTGGGAAATTGCCCAAAAAAGCAGAAGGCCCACTGCGAAGTGGGCCTTCCAGGGAGAAAAGCTCCTGGGCCAATGCGCGGATGGCCCTCGAAACTCTTCCACAATCCGGAGTTTATGAGACCTGGTTTGCTGAGTCAAGCGCGAAAACTGTTGAAACCTTTGGAGAATAAGCCATTTATAATGTCCTAGATAGGGGCGCAGGCGGATGCGCATCCGGTTACCAATCGACCCACAGCTTAGGTCAGGCGTTTCATCTGATACAAATCACTGCCTTTGATCGGACGGCTGCTCAGTCCCAATTCAATGATTTCCAGGTCCCACGCTCGATCGAATATTCTGCCCGGCCAAAGCAGTTTGATCAGCAGGCGAAACCCCGCGAACAGCACACCGCCCAAGAGTGCAAAGGCGCAGATTTCACCCGCGCCAACGAAAGTTCCAATCACGATGGTCACCATGGAAGGTTGATTCGTTTCCAGGACCTGCGTATTCCACGTCAGTATCATGCCGGAATTAAATTGGTCCAGAAGGGAATTGGCGGCTTTCGCGGAGGGGGCGTTTGCAATCAGGGCCACCATGGTGCTGTCGCGGCGCGCGTACAGGTGCGAACCGCCTGTGTTTGCGCTCACCGCATTCCCGGTGGTCGCCAGGGTGCCGGTGGTGATGACGCCGAGCTGCGCCTTCAATTGTCTGAGTTGGTCTGCCGCTATCTGCGGCGTCGGATAATCCACCACGACCAGCGTGGAATCGTGGCCGGCGAGCCGGTAATGCGCGAGTTCGGCTTCAGCGCCTTTGGAGAAGCCGAGCCAGTCGCCGCCGGCGAGGGGCAAAAATTGCGCGAGAGCTGCAGGCCCCAAGATGAAGTGGTCCGAGCGCGGAATGAAGTTTTTAGCCGGCAAACGCTGTGGCAGCGCCGGATAAGCGCCCCACTTCGCGTGGCCTCCAGCTTGTGCGACGATCAGTTCGATTGCGTCGCCGTCCTTTTGCCGATTCTTGACGTTGGAGAAGTCGAGGAGCAGATTGCCCGTCAGCGCAAGCACGCGGTTCTGTGACATCGAGGAATGCTGCGTGAGATTCGCCTGAGGCATGTCCGGTGTGCGCAAGAACGAATACGCGCCATACGCGCCCTCCGTATCTCCGAATACGTATACGGTCGCGTCGAACCGGTCCGCGCCACGAGTGTACGTTCGCCGCTCCGTGGTCTTCAGCCCATCTTCCTTGAGTACCGGTGTTTCTGGAGGAGCCGGACCAGTTACCAATACTGGTGTGGAATTCCAGCCCGCCGCCGAGGCTGGCAAAATTCCCTGCGCAAACAACTGCGGCGCAGTCAGCAGCAATAGCGGCAAACAAAATAGAAAAGGGCGGCGCATCGTGGCTTGTCGATTATACGACGGAAACGTTATCGCTGCTCACGGGAGGAGCCCGTGGTCACAGGCTGGTCTACCGTCATCAATTTTTGCTTTTGACGGTCCAATGCCAGGCTGTTCAGGCTCGACAGATAACTCTCAACGCCCCGGAAAATGCCCTGCGCGATCCGTTGCCGCTGCATGGGTCTTTGGAGCATTTTTTCGTCCGTGGGGTTGCTCAGGAAAGAAATCTCGGCCAGCACCGACGGCATGTCCGCGCCGATCAGCACCACAAAGGGTGCTTTCTTCACGCCGCGATTCCGCTCCGCGGTGCTCACCTGCCGCAACTGTCCGGTGAGGGAATTCTGAATATCGGACGCCAGTTCGCGCGATTCCTCGATTTTGTCGTTGTTAGCGATTTTTTTGATCAAGTCCTGCAATTCATGAATGGATTCGTCGGAGAGCGCGTTTTCGCGAGACGCCGTTTCCAGCGCCTCTTGCGAAGTGGTGAAATTCAGATAATAAGTCTCAATCCCGCGCGCGGTGTCGTTGTGGCTGGAATTCGCGTGAATGGAAATAAACAAATCCGCCTTGGCCTGGTTCGCGATGGCCGTGCGTTCTTCCAGCGGAACGAAAACGTCTGTCTTCCGCGTATAAATCACTTCCGCGCCCGGCAGTTTTTTCTGGATCAGCTTGCCAAGCCGCAAAGCGACGTCGAGGCAGATATTTTTTTCCATCACGCCGTGCGGCCCGATCGTTCCCGTATCGTGCCCGCCATGTCCGGGGTCGATGACAATGCGGCTGATTTTCAGCCCCAGAGCACGCGTCAGCGAACGCTCGCCATCGCGCGTTGGCTGCGCGGCGATTGCCGGCATAACGGGGACGGGCAGCGTGCGGCTGCTGTGGCTGGGCTGCGGCGAAAGTTCCACCGACGTGCCCGCTGGATTGTCTCCGATTGTATTACTATGAGCGGGCACCTGCACTTTCTCCGAAGCCATCGGCGGGATCACTGTCGTGGCCGGCGAATCGCCGGCCAGCTTGCCGACTCCAACGTCGGCGCCAGGGTTTTTGTTGCTCGCGCTGCTGACTGCGCCGTGCACATCGATCACGAGGCGAAATGGATCTGGCAGCAGAAACGCCGAATATCCTTCGACGCTCTGAACGTCGAGCACCAGCCGCACCACGCCGTCTTTGTTCTGCGCGACGCGCACGGCCTTCAAGAATCCGTTCTGCACGGGCATATCTTTTTCTGTAAGAGACTTGCCCAAATGCGCGCTGTATAAATCGAAATAAATTCTGTCCGGGTCCTTGATCCGCGCTGATTCGTACTTCACCGCGCCATCGAGATCGACGACGACGCGCGTGTAATCATCCGCATTCCAGGTACGAATCGCGGTGACTTTCGCGGGGCCGTTTTGCGAATCGCCGGGGCTTGGCTGCACGGCGGTTTCCGCGGCTTTCGATGTCTGCGAGTCGGCAGCCTGCTGCGCCGGATTGCTGGAGTCGTTTGCGGAGGATTCGTCCGTTTCCGCCGCATCCGTTTTGGCAGCGGCTTGCGCTGCCGGCTTCGGCGCGCTGATCCGTCCTTCCGCGATTTCCTTCAGAGCTTCCTGCGCTTCGGCCGCGCGCGGCGAATGCGGGTACTTCTGCACGAACTGCGTTAAGGCATCCCTAGCTTCTGGACCTTGGCCCAAGTCCTCTTTCTCGACCTTTCCCAGATCGAAAAGGGCATCCGTGCGGAACTTGCTTCCGGGATACTGCGCGATGAGGAATTTGTAAGTGACCACCGAATTTTGATAGTAGACCTGGTCGAATTGGTCGCCCATGTCGTGATAAAGCTGCGCCACTTCCATCAGCGCGGGCGTCACGGCTCCTGCCGAAGCGGAAAGCAGATACACGCGGCGATAGGAGGCTACGAGCTTCTTGTAATCTTCGAGGGAGCGGCTGTTTTGCGGTTCGGCTTCGAGCGCCTCGCGCATCTGCTCGGCCTTTTGGTATTGCGCTTCCGCCTGCGCGCTCGCTGATCCCTGCGCTTTCGCCGCCGGAGCGCACAAGAATGCTGCAGGCGCTGCGAGCATCAGCGCAAGCCCGCCCAGGCGAGCAAGCCACGAAATCATTTTGAAAGTGTTGTGTTTGCCGGTCAGCTTCATTCGTTTGTGAAAATCGTCCGGCCGCCACGACCCGTGACTTCACGGATCGGAGATTGCCGAGAGGCGCTGACTACAGGCGCTCTCGGCGAGCCGGACTGGAAGTAGGTGGTTGTCACTTTTTGCACGTAGGCTCGCGTCTCGGGATATTGGGGCACGCCGCCGTACCGCTGCACGGCTTGCTCGCCTGCATTGTATGCGGCAAGCGATTTTTTCAAGTCGCCGTGATACCGGTCGAGCAGGTCCCGCAAATATCGCGTCCCGCCATTGACGTTCTGGACAGGATCGAAGACATCGCCCACGCCGTAACGTTCTGCCGTCGATGGAATCAATTGCATCAATCCAAAAGCTCCCTTGCGGGATACCGCGTACGGATTCCAGTTCGACTCCGCCTGGATCACCGCCTGCACCAGCGCAGGATCCAGGTTATTTCGCGCCGCCGCCGCATTCACAATGCCTTGCAGCTTGGCCGACGGCGCCGTCGCGTTCCCGTCCGTGCCGTGTTGCCGGGCCGTTTGGGCGGGAGGGTTCGCGTTAATGTAGACGGTCCGTCCACGAGCATCTACATAGGATGCAATTTGGGCCTGCGCTGGCCTGACCAGAAAGAGGCCCAGACACAATCCCAAAATTGCCGCGAGACTCGCCATCGCACGGGTACGCACGGCTGCTCGGGTTGCCCACCGCAGCGGGCTTGGCACACTTTTACGGAAAAGGCAGAACATTCCCACTTCCTCACAAACGACACTGCATCCGCGACCGGATAAAGAGAGGTACCCGGCTTGCCTGCGTAAGCAGGCTTCGTTTCTAGCGCTTGTAAGGAATTATACCAGCCGCTCGACGAGCGGGCCGACTTGCGCGAGAGCTGTTTCGATACCTGCAACATCCTTGCCTCCGGCTTCGGCCAGGTCAGGCCGGCCGCCTCCGGAGCCCCCTACGTGCTTGGCGAGTTCCTGGACCATCTTCCCGGCGTGGAGCCGGTTCGTCAAGTCTTTCGTAACGGCAGTAATGAGAGATACCTTACCATCTGACCCGGTGGCCTGCCCAGTCAGGCAAGCCAAAACGACCACTCCGGAGCCCATTTTCTGACGCAGGCCGTCGGCGAGTTGGCGCAGGGCCTCCCGGTCGACGTTTTCGACCTTGGCGGCGACGATTTTTATGCCTTTTACGGTGCGCGCGTCGGCCAGCAGGGAATCGGCCATCGAAACCGCTGTTTTCCGCTTCAGCCCTTCGAGCTGCTTTTCGAGATGCTTGCGGTCTTGTTCAAGTTTTTCGACGGCTTCGAGGATGCGGTCCTCGCCAGTGTTCAGCATTGCGGCGAGCGTACGCAAAGTGGATTGGGCGTTGCGATACTGTTCGAGCGCGGCGTCACCGGTGAGCGCCTCGATGCGGCGCACGCCGGCCGCGACGGACTGCTCGAGCGAAATTTTGAACACGCCGATTTCGCCGGTGCGCGCGACGTGCGTTCCGCCGCAAAGCTCCTTGCTGTAAAAGTCGCGCGGGTAAGCGGCGTCGCCAATGGTGACCACGCGGACGTTTTGCTCGGGATATTTGTCGCCGAAAAACGCGAGCGCGCCGGAAGCGAGCGCGTCGTCGATGGCCATAATGTCGGTTTGCAGCGGCAAATCGCGCAGGATTTCTTCGTTCACCTGATTTTCGATTTCCTGCAACTCCTCGGGAGCGAGTTGCGCGAAATGACTGAAGTCGAAACGCAAATGATCCGGCGCGTTGAGCGAGCCGGCCTGCTTGACGTGCGGGCCCAGAATGTTTCGCAGCGCCGCGTGAACCAGATGCGTGCCCGTGTGATTGCGCATCACGCGCGCGCGACGCGCGGCGTCGGCGACGGTGGCGACGCGGTCGCCCACGGCCAAATCTTCTTTTGCGATGATGCGATGCGCGATGAGTCCTGCGACGGGATAATACGCGCCGCGCACTTCGGCGACTTGCAGCGAGACGTTGTTGTCGAAGAGCGCACCGGTGTCGGCGACTTGCCCGCCGGATTCGGAATAAATCGTGGTGCGGTCGAGGACGATTTCCGCTTCTTGGCCGGCTTTCAGTTCCTTGGCTTCGCCGTTCTTGGTGACGATGGCCTGGATGTGGCAGTCGCGCGCCGTGGTGCCGAAATAAAAATCGGGCTCGGTCTTGAATGTGTCGGCGAGCTTTCTGTAGACGGGGCTGGCAGTTTCTTTGTGCGCGCCCTTCCAGGAGGCCTTGGATCGCTGTTGCTGTTCTTCCATGGCGCGGTCGAAGCCGGCCCAGTCAACGTGAACGCCGGCGTCACGTGCGACATCGGCGATGAAGTCCCGCGGTAGTCCGTAGGTATCGTAGAGTCGGAAAGCCCTCTCCCCAGAATAGATCGTCTGTGTTTTTCCTGTATCGGCCAACCCCTCCCACAGGGCCAGACTCCTCTCAACTCTGTTCGGTGTTCCAGCTTGGGTAAGATCCTCTCTCAACTTGTCCAGACCTGTGAGCAACTCTTGATGAAGTTTTTTCAAGCCGACATCGACGGTGCGGGTGAAGCGGTTCTCTTCTTCATCGAGGACACGCGTGATGCGCAGAGCATGATCTTGAAGTTCAGGGTATGCGTCTTCCAGTTCGCTGCGGACGACTTCAGACATGCGCGAAAGATAAGGGGATGGAAGGTCTAGCTTGCGTGCATGGCTGAGCATGCGCCGAATTATTTTCCGTAACACATAGCCGCGACCCTCGTTTGAGGGAATTACACCATCGGCAATGAGAAATGTTGCTGCACGAGAATGGTCTGCAATGATGCGCAGCGAAGGCTGAATGTGCGGATCGTGCGCATTAGCGCGCGCAAAGAGCGCGGCAGCGCGTATTAGTGGTACAAACAAATCGGTGTCGAAGTTACTGATTTTGTTTTGCAGGACGGCGGCGACGCGCTCCAGGCCCATGCCGGTATCGACGGAGGGCTTGGGCAGGGGATTGAGCGTTCCAGATGCGTCCCCCGCCGCGGCCGGCAGGCGGTTGAATTGCATGAAAACCAAATTCCAAATCTCGACGTAGCGGCCGCACTCGCACGGAAATTTACAATCGACGTGCCCCTCATCGGACGCTTCGGATCCCATATCGTAGAAAATTTCGCTGCATGGCCCGCACGGCCCGGTGTCTCCCATGGCCCAGAAATTTTCTTTCAGGCCGGGGATTTCAATCACGCGGTCTTTTGAAGCGCCCGTTTCAACCCATAGCTTGGCCGCGTCGTGATCGGGCTGCAAGTTTTCGTAGCCGCCAAACACCGTGAAATATAATTTCCCGACGGGAATGGCGAACCACTGCGGCGAGGTGACCAGTTCCCAGGCGAAGGCAATCGCGTCCTTCTTGAAATAATCGCCGAAGGAAAAGTTTCCTAGCATCTCGAAAAAAGTGTGATGGCGATTGGTGAAGCCGACATTTTCGAGGTCGTTGTGCTTGCCGCCGGCGCGCACGCATTTCTGGCAGGTGGTGGCGCGTTTGTAGTCGCGCTGCTCGAGGCCGAGGAAAACGTCCTTGAACTGGTTCATGCCCGCGTTGGTGAAGAGCAGCGTGGGATCGTTCGCCGGGACAAGCGAGGAGCTGCGCACGCGCTTGTGCCCGCGCTCCTCGAAAAACTTCAGGAACGTCTCACGAATCTTATTTCCCGGCCACTCCAGTTCGCTCAATGTGCCCTCTGTGTCGCCATTGCCTGAACGATGATTCTAACCCTTCATTTGGTGTTCGGGAATGAACAGTTCGCGAAAAAAAAGCGCGAAAAACTCGATTAGAAATGACTCCCGTTCCATGTTTTGTGCAACTTGGAGCGAGTTCTAATTTCCCATAGAAACTCGATTAGATTCACTGGACTCTCGCCTGTAATGGCGCCTCACCATAAAAACGAATAGCCACCCGAAGGTGGCTTGGCGGGACAAATTGCGATGTCACATCTCTGTGTACCACTTTGTAAACAGATTGTCAAGCATAAAATTGATTACATCGCGCGCAAGGCGTGCGCGAAAAGGAAAAAGCGTTACGGCTAATGGGTTTCGGCACGGCTAAAGGCGTGCCCTGACAAGGCTAGCATCATCGTTCTGCGGGTAAGATTCCGCGTTGATAGAGTGCGCCTTTCAGGGAGGCCCGAGAGACCGCAGAACTTCGCGGAAGGTGCGAAGGTCGGGCGCACACAGGCTGAGAGCCTGTGCCAGTCAAGGCAACAGCAACAGCAACAGCAACAGCAACAGCAACAGCAACAGCAACAGCAACAGCAACAGCAACAGCAACAGCAACAGCAACATCATCAGCAACAGCCACACCAACAGCAACAACT
>JBAUEH010000159.1:0-15904 GCA_049678505.1 Candidatus Acidiferrales bacterium | reverse complement strand
CATACGTGAAAGAGAGCTGCGCGTGGCGGCGAAAAGCGAAACTCGAAAAGCGTGAAGACTTCGCGGGGATGAGGCGCGCGATAGGAAGAACTCCCGGCTAAGCATTTGGCGCGGCGAGTGCAAATCGCGGAGTGACAGGGCTTCAGCCTGTGTGTTTCTGCCTGTGTAGCGGCGGGTGCCCCATCCTTCGCGTCCTGTGCGAAGGGTGGGGTTTTTCAGTCTGCGAAATTTGCCGGCGTGTTTCCTATCGCGCGCCGCTTTTTCTTGCTTGTCTGTAGCGCAGACCTGTGCATTTCAGCTCTGCGGCTTTTGCTTTTCTGTGGTTTTCCCTAGGGGGTCGGAGATCCAGCTCCGACATAACCCGACGCCTTCCTTATCTTCCTTTTCGCGCACTCCTTCCGCGCGAGACGCTTCCGCGCGACGGCTCGACCCCGCTTTGCACATCCCCAGAGGAGAGGGTCTCGCCTCTTCGTAGGGGCGACCCTTGGGTCGCCCCTCGCGAGTCCCCGACTCGCGCCTTGGCCGCGCCGCCGTCTGCCAGACGATTGCTTTCCCCGTCTTGAAATCTGCCTTCCTGAAACATCCTTCCTCTTCGCGCACGCCTTCCGCGCGATGTAGTCTGTTACTCAACTCGCTACTAATTACGGCTCGCGCATCCATTTTTCTATATAATTCCCCACGATGCCCCAGACGTTAGACCCGAAAACGAAAGAAATCCTCCGCAAGTATCTCCGCGAAACCCGCAGCCTCACCAATGAAGCAGCGCGCCGCCAGCGCTTTTCTGCCCTCATCGCCGAACTATTCCCTGGCACACGTGCCGTAACAGACTTCGCGCGCGGCGTAGAAAAATTGATCCGCATCAAGACTGAGGCGGGAGAAAAGCGCGGCCACGCCGACGCCTACTATGGCAACGCCATCATCGAATTCGAAAAATCTCTCGACGCCACACTGCACGAGGCGGAAGAACAATTGCGCGAATACGTGGCAGGCTCGTGGCCAAAGAAACAGGAAAATGCCGCGTCGATGCTCGCGATTGCCTCGGACGGCGTTGAGTGGCGTATTTACCGCCCCATTCTTCTGAGCGGCGCCCCGCCCGACCCCTTGCCCGGCCACTTCAGGCTCGATCTTCTGCGCGACTTCAAGCTTTCCGAAGAAAAGCTGGGCGATTTTTGGCTATGGCTCACGGGAATCCTATTTCGTCCGCAGCAGGTCGAGCCAACTCCGCAGCAGTTCCAGTTGGACTTTGGTTCCTGGAGCCCGCTGTACCGGCAGGCCATGGTCGCGCTGAAAAAGGCTTGGGCGAAGGCCTCCGAGGAGCCCGAAGCGAGCGTTGCCTTTGAGACGTGGCAGAAGTATCTGACCGTCACTTACGGGAAACTCACCGAATCCCCAACGCGAACCACGGAAATTGAGAGCGGCGTAGAAATCTCCGAACTGGAAGATTTGTTTCTGCGTCACACCTATCTCTCCAGCATCGCGCGGCTGCTCATCTGGGCCGCGCTGTCACAAGGCAAAACAGGCGGGAGCCTTCGCGAAGTAGCAAAAACTGTGCTCTCCGGCGATTTCTTCAAATCCAAGCGCCTCGCCAACCTAGTTGACGACGACTTCTTTCACTGGGTCCGTCGTCCCCAAGCCGAAGAAACTCTCGCGAGTGCTTGGGAGCGAATCCTTTCCCATTTACTCGAATACGATCTCGCCCGCCTCAATCAGGACGTTCTCAAAGGCGTCTACCAGCAACTCATCGATCCCAAAGACCGCCACGACCTCGGCGAGTACTACACGCCCGATTGGCTCTGCGAGCGCATCGTCGCCGAACTGTTTCCGAAAGAAGGCTACAAGACTGTTCTCGACCCCAGCTGTGGCTCTGGCAGCTTCCTTCGTGCCGCCATTGCTCATTTCATCGAGCACAATCCCAGCGGCTCCGACGCCGACCACCTTCGCTCCATCCTCTCCAGCGTCAACGGAATCGACATCCATCCCGTCGCCGTCACCATCTCTCGTGCCACATATGTTCTTGCACTCGGCTCCCTTGTAAAAGCCGCACGCAAGCCCATCCAGATTCCCGTTTATCTCGCCGACTCGCTTTTCCTCCCACGCGAAGTCGAGGAAGACTTATTCGATAAGCTGAAGGGCATCGAGATTGCCTACGGCCAGCGCAAAGACGAACGCCGCGTCATCATGCCGCAGACCTTGATTCATTCTCCCGATCTCTTCGATGGAGCCATCGCAGCCTGCACCTCTGTAGCCGAAGATCACGCCCGAACCCAACACGAAAGTAAAGCCGCCCTTGAACGCCATCTCGCGCAAGCCGTTCCCGATCTCCAGCAGATGCTCGAATACAAAGGCATTCTCGACGCCCTTTGGGAATTCACCGAAGGCCTCGCAGACTTAATTCGCCAGCACAAAAACTCCATCTGGTCCTTCATCATTCGCAATAGCTATCGTCCCGCGATGTTCCGCCAGCGCTTCGACATCATCATTGGCAATCCGCCCTGGCTTTCTTATCGCTACATCGCCGATCCCGAATATCAGAAAGAAATCAAGAAGCGCGCCGTCGAGCAGTACAAAATCGCTCCAAAGTCCCAAAAGCTATTCACTCAAATGGAACTCGCCACAGTTTTCCTGGCTCATTCCATGGCCGTGTTCGCACGTCCCGGTGCAGAGCTCGGCTTCGTCATGACCCGCAGCATCCTCAGCGCTGACCAGCATCAAAAGCTAATCACGCGCGAATATAATTCACCCTTCAGCATTAAAGGCTACTGGGATTTGTGGGATGTAACTCCCCTTTTCAACGTTCCGGCGTGCGTCCTCTTCGCGCAGCAGGATGCCAATCATGGCAAATCCACCGATTCCATCCCTGCGGAGGTCTGGCACGGAAACCTCCCTGACCGGAATGTTGCTTGGAGCGTCGCAAAACCGAAGCTTGAGTCCGTCGCGGAAACTGCCAAAGTCATTTATCTCGGCCAGCGTTGCGCCTTTTCCACCGAGCCCGGAGAAAGTTCGCCTTCAAAGCCAAGCAAGTACCAGAAATCGTTCAAGCAGGGCGCGACAATTGTCCCGCGCAGCTTTTATTTTGTCCGTATTGCCGATTTGAATGGAGCCGCCGACCCCGCAACCTCCTACTGGGCCGAAACTGACCCCGAGCAAGCGCGGCAAGCCAAGGCGCCCTATCAGGATGTCCACCTAAGCGGTCTCGTCGAAGGCCGCTTCATTTTTTCCAGTGCACTCGCAAAGCACCTTCTTCCCTTTGTCGTTCTTCCTCCTGCCACCGTCGTCTTGCCCATCGAGGAGCATCAGGCAGTTCTTCACGTCCGTACCGCGGCGGCACTCAACGCCACCGGCTACCGCGAATTTGCGAAATGGATGCGCCAAGCAGAAGGAATTTGGAAGGAGAAACGCGAGGACAAATCAGGCAGACAAACACTTCTACAATGGCTCGATTATCAGGGCAAGCTGACTGCCCAAAATCTCGCCCAGCGTCACCTCGTCCTGTACAACGCTGCAGGGACCAACGTCTCAGCCGCGCACTTTGACAGAAGGATGTATTCGCTGCCGCTTCTTGTCGAGCACAAGTTGTACTGGATAGCCGTCAGGAACGCAGACGAAGCGCACTATCTCGCTGCAGTGCTGAACTCTGAGGCGGCAAATCAGGCGATTAAGCCATTTCAGTCCACAGGCTTGTTAGGAGAGCGGGATATTGAGAAGAAACTTCTCGATTATCCCATTCCGCTTTACAGTGCCGCATTCAAAGACCATCGTAAACTGGCCGAGCTTGGCGAAAAGGCCCGCCTCGATGCAGCCGCCATCGTCAAATCCCCGAGCTTCCCAGCGGGAACCTCACTCGCTCGCCAGCGCGCCGCCGTCCGCGTCGCCCTAAAGGACACCCTCGCCGAAATCGACCTCCTCGTCCGCAAACTCCTCGCCTAAGTGGCGAGTGACGAGCAGGCAGAGGCAGAGCTTCCTTGACTTTTAGTTAACTCTGTGGTATACATATCTTCGGCTGAGTACTCCAGCCGAACGGGGAAAAGGGTGGAAGAGCAGGGAGTCAGGCCGTGGCGACGCGGCTTTTCGCTTTTTATGCGCGCCGTGCCTGCCCGCCGCCTTTCTAATCGGTACACAGAATTATTAGAAACGCCCGTAACTCACAGAAAACAAACGCCCGCATGCCGTTCTAATCGGCGCAGATTTCACTTTTCACTGCTCGTGCTTTTCGCCCGCGCCATCGCCCGAACCCGCTCCATCCCTGTGCCACGTGACGAAAAACCCCACCCTTCGCACAGGACGCGAAGGATGGGACACCCGTGAAGGCTACTCATGGTTCCATTCCTGCCGGCACCGATTCGATTGATGTCACCGTGATTTCACTCTTTTTCCGTTTCTCGACAATTCGCGCCGGGAGGAACGAAGGCAGAACCATGGACAAGAATACCCATAGCCAAAAGAACTTAAGATACTCGGCCGAGAGAAAGAAGATTCCCACGAGAAGGCCAACGAAGCCGGCCTGCATACCGGTAGCTGCCAGATAAAGGAGTGGCGGGCCAGAGTCCGAGGCCCTCCGGCGGACGCGGCTCAGGATGCGGTATGTAAGAACGAGGATGATTATAAAAATGATGACATTAGGAACTCCGGTCTCTGCCGCTACCTCCAAATAAGTGTTGTGAGCTATGGACACGATGCCCGCGTCATCCGGATCCGTGTACATTGGCATTTGCGGCTTGAACTCTCCTAGCCCGATACCCATAAGGGGATGATGTTCCACCATTCGCAGGCCCGCCTTCCATGCAACACGCCGATTTCGCTCGCCTATCATATCGCTATACTTAGGATGGGCGAGGCGTCGCACGGGGGAAAATGGAAAGAAGAGAAGGGGCGGAATGATTAGAATAGCAAGAACAGTGGTGTTGCGAAGCCGGTGAGGTGAATGCCACACGAGCCAGAGACAGGTTGCTATGAGAGCAAAAAGACCGCCTCGCGATCCGCCCAGCAGACTGGCGCCGAGGGTTATAAGAAGGCAGCCCAAGGCAAAAAGCCTCTCCCATCGAACACGCGAACGCCACACCAAGAGAAAGGCTAGAGGAAGAGCAAGGCAAGCATCCAGCGCAAAATAGTTGGCATCCCCTGCAACGGAACCCGGCCGCCACATCGGATCCCTCATCCATTCCCTCACAACAAATAAGGAAGCCCAGCCCATCGAACCCACGGCTGCCAGGATCGTCCATCTAAGACGCGGGAGTGTATCCACTATGCTTAACACAACAAAAAACAGGAAGGCCATTGAAAGATAGCTGATGATTGGGCTGGAGCGGAGAGAAAACGCAGGCCCCATGAAGCAATAAGAAAAGAAGCTAAGCGTCAGAAAAACCAAGAAGAGGCGAGCCTGCAAGGTAGCCAGATAACGGGGCGCAGAATGGCGGGCGGTGAGATGCACTATAGCGTAGAAGACGCAAACGAGGCCCACGTACTTGATTAGAGTCGCAGCACCCAGAAATTTGCCCCAGGTCGGGTCTTGGTCCAGGGGTAACTGGGTGATTAGAAAGTAGAAGAGAATCATTGTGCTCCCCCGGCAGAGCGCAAGAGCGTACCGGCGCTCCTGACCTGGTCCATTCGTTGCGCGGAGGAATCCAGGCAGTCGCAGGCCTTGCGGTAAACTCCGATAATAGTTCCTCCGACGAGATTTCGAAATCCTAGCAATGATAACAAGCGCCCAAACAGGAGTTCCAGCACGGCCAAAGGGGCAATAAAATTGAACGCGGCCGGGTCTTTCAACATCTTGAAATTCACTTCTTTAAGGCCTGCCCGTTCCATATGTCGCGCAAGATCATCTCTTGTATTCGCCCGATAGAAAGTGGGGAAAACGTCCTCCGGTGAACGAAATTCCCGAAGCAAAATGAATTTTCGCACCAGAGACTCCGGCAGGAACTTGCGACCGAGGCACGTGAGCCGGACAAAATATCCCAGTGAATTAGGGGTCACCACTACCAACGTGCCTTCCGGACGAAGCAACCGGGCCAACTCGCCGAAGGTTTTTTCCGGCTCCTCCAGATGTTCCGCGACGTAGTTCAAAGTTACGATATCGAACGTTTCCGCCATAAACGGCAACCAGCGCAAATCGGCACAAGTTCTCATTTTAAGCGTCCGGTGGGTTCGGAGCGATTGCCAGCTCAGGTCGCAGCCGATCGCCAGCCGCGTTCGCGCCACGATCTCCGCCTCGCCGCGCGCTGAACCGAGCTTAAACACCTGATGACCACAACCAGCATCGAGCCACGCAGAACCGCTCGGAACTAGCTCCGGAAGCAGGCCAGCGTAAACGACCTGGGAGTATTGGCGGCTGGGATCAAGCCAACGGTTCAGGGTCGGGTATGCGCCCGCACCAAAACAGCGACGGAGCCACCGGTGCCACTGTGGGAGCCGGGTTGCGTTGGATTTTTGAGGTCCTTCTGGGCTCATAGTTAGAGTTATATCTGCGGCGCCTCACGATGCCGCGACAGCCGGACAAACACATTCGGGCGCCACTTTTCCAATTGACGAAGATATTCGAGCGCCGGCCGATTCGCTGGCGTTCGGTCCGCCCGAATTTTCTTCAGGCCTGCAATCCCATCCCAAGCGCCTCGCAGAAATGTCTTAAATGCACCGCTCCGCAACGCAAACAATCCCATCATGCCTATTTTAGGGATGAGGTAGCGGACTCCCGCAAAAAACGGAAAATCCTTGTAAGCCATCCAGAAATAGTTGCGCGTAAAATAATAATATTGCCGGTAAGAGCTTCTCCCCGTTTCGGATGCCCGATGCCCCACGCGCACCTGCGGCGCATGAAGAATGTGAAATCCGCGATTGAAAAGCCTGATAACCAAATCGTCGCCCTCTGCCCCATAAAACAGAGGCTCGTAGTAGCCGCCGCAGGCATCCAAAGCTTCCCGGCGAAACGCCGACGCGCCTTCCCCGAACCAAGTTGTCTCGAATTCTGATTCGGAATGTTCCTTCCAGTTTCGCGGATGGCACCATTCACGCAGGCGAAGTTTTCCCGTATCCGGATCACAGACCTGGAACGCCAGCACGTGAATATTCGGATGAATATCGAACATGTTCATCATTTTCGAGATCTCAAATGAACTGAGCAGCTTCACGTCGTCTTCGAGAAACACCACGATTTCGCCATGCGATGCCCGCAAACCAGCATTGCGCCCTCCGCAAGCGCCAATATTTTCAGCGAGCTGGATGAGTTTCACCAGGGTGCCGCGTTGTTCGATCAACGTCTTCACGTCGTCTTCCGAGTGATTGTCCACAACAATGAGCTCGATATTGGGATAATCCTGCGTCAGCACGGAATTCACGGACTCCTCAATCGTCTCGCGTCTCTTGTAATACAAGATCACAACGCTGACTAACGGTTGATCCGCATTGAGCTTTCGATTATTCACGCCGTTTTGCTCAGAGCCGGCCTCTCCTGCATTTTGCGCCATGTGTCATCCACTCACGACGCCGACGCGGCGCAGAAACTTCACCATGGCCCGAATCGGATAATAAACAACATCGTTTCCCAAGATGTACTTCGTAAACCAAGGATACTTGCTGAACTTGAACATCAGTGTATTCAGCCGGTCTTTCGGCGGCGGCTCAAACTTCGTCGCGTGTTTTTGCCAGTCGCCGTCTACGACAATATCCTGGGCTTCAATGTGCCCCAGGTTTTGTTCTGCGGCAAACACGACGTGCTTCGATAGATTCGGGTTGAAGCCGATCAAGCGCATACAGGTAGCGTCGAGCGCCACGCCATCTTTGCTAGCCAAGATAAGATCAAGCCGCCGAGGCTTTCCCGCTACGGGGCCGCGGCCCTCCATGCAAACGGTGGCGTCGATGACCGAAAACTGCGGATGAAAAAGGCGGTGCAGTGAAGAAAGCATTTCGTGAATGGCGCCGTGATGCTGGATGCGATCGAGCGCGCCGGGCACGCAGCCCCACTGGTTTTTCAAGACGCCTGTAAAGTACGTCAGCGCATGTGTTTTAAGCACTGGAATCGAAATGAATGTGTCGCACTCGAGAAGCATTCTCGGAAGCGGAATTTCGCCGATCGGTTCGCATCGACAGTTCACCGTCGGCATCTTGGAAAGATTCACGAGGGACACGCCGTATTTCTTTTCGAGTTCCGTGAAGCCGGTTGCTTCATAGACATACTCGGTGGTCTGGCGGATGTGATCCGCTTCCACGATGGAAATCCGGTTCGTTTGCTCCAGCAGCACTTCGATCACGGCCGCCATCACCGCGAGCTTCGTATTGGAGGACTCCATCTGTTCTGGCACAGCGGTGCAGAGATTGGGCTTGAGCACGACTGTGCCGTTGCGCGGCACCCAGCGCCGCCAGTCACAAAACTCCATGCACTCACGAACAGCGGCTGCGATTCCCTGTTCTTGTGTCCCACGAAGAATCACGCCGCTTTTTTCTGTTTGATTCACTAGAACCGTCCGATCAATTGTTAGATTACTTTCAACGTCCGTCCTGCCGATTTACGCTCGAGTGCTCCGCAAAAACTCCGAATAGTTCCACAGCACATCATCTACAAGTTTTCGCCAAACGGCATTCCGTTGTGAATTCGGATGTGGCGCCCTTTCCGGTAGCCGGGCTGGCAAAAGGCCCCGAAGTTCATGCCAATTCACATCCAATCGCGGCGGCTCGCCTTTGTGTTTTATTAAGCACGGCAGCCGGAAGGCGATTTCCGCCGCAACCTGATACACCAGATATCGTGGAGTTGAGCGGGAGGACAGTCGCGCCCAACGGGGCCACTGCGCGCAGCTTTTCACCCAACCATACCGTTTTACAACAGACATCCACCCGCGGAGCCGCTGCTGGCTCGTCTGCTGTTCTGCGAGCCGGTTCGTGAGGCTCGCGATCGTCAATTCACCGCGGGCGTGCGTCAACTGAATCATTTCCCAGCGCCACAAGCGCCGCATATAGCTAATCGCTTCATGCCAGAATTCCACGCCGCGGTCACAGCTCTCCTCGTCGCCAGAGAGTTTCCATGACGTGCACTCCGCGACGCGCGCGGCAAATTTCGTTAGCGGAAACGGCGACTGTTCATTCCGCTGGCTGGCCAGCGCCGATAAGCGATCGGCGCGTTCACGGTAGGTGGGCGCATAATGCCCCGCGAACACCAGGTACGACGTGGCCATGTCGAGATAGAGTTTTACACTCGCATAGTTCAGGCGAGACGTTAACTGGACCGTTGAATTCTCCAGATCGTCTACGAACTCCAACTGCTCGATCATGCGATTGCATAGCAATCGCCAAGCGTCTTCCCTAGAGATTTCCTGCGTTGCAAATTTTGGAATCAGGTCCAATACACGCGGATCGCCCAAAATGACTTTGCCGCAAGATCGCAGCTCATAAGAAAAAATGTGCGGCGGCAACGCCTGCAGATACGAGGGAAGCACCACAGCGAGGTCAATCGAAACCTCGATACCTTGGCTGCGCAGTTTCTTTGCACTCTCTTGCCGGACCAAATCTGCAGATCTGGCGTCCGCGCTTTCTGCGGTTCGTTGAACGACTAGCAAGAATTCCGCATCGCTCGAGAGTTTCCATCCATCCGCGGCATTCAGAATTGTCACTTCACCACGAGCCGCGCTGCCGGTCAAAATGAGCGCAACAACGCGATCGCCGAAAGCCCTGTTGCATTCGGCGGTCACGACGTCGCAGATTTTCTGAACCGCTTCGCTTCTTTGCATCATGCCTTCATCTTGATTCTCGCGCGCGACGCCGCAATCCGCTTCCTCTGGCGCCGTATCGCGCTGGCCACTGGATTGGTCGAGAGCCGGGCCGTCCTGCACTAGGTCTGCGCGGCGCGTATAGCCTCCTCGCGCGATAACTCGGCATTCGAGCTGGCCCTTCGGCTCCATTCGGAGAGGTAAAGATTGGATGTTTGCTCGACCTGGCGCTGAATCGTAAATTGCTTTAGAACCCTCTCGCGCCCTGCCGCAGCGAACTTGCGCCGCAGTTCTGGCTGGCGCGCAAGTTTTGAAATGGCCTCGGCCATCGCGGGAGGATCTCCCGGAGGAACCAGCAATCCTGTCTCGCCATCGATGACAACTTCTGGCGTGCCATCCACCGCGGTTGCCACAATCGGAAGCCCGGCGGCCAATGTCTCTACCGCTGCAAGCGGCAGGCCCTCGTAAAACGAAGGCAGCACGCCAATGTCCGCCGCAGCCAGCCAATCGGCCACATTCGATTGGAAACCGGCGAAACGCACGATTGCTTCCAAACCCAAATCTCGAGTGGTTTGCGTCAGCTCATCGTGCAGCGCGCCGGTGCCAAGACAAATCAGCCGAATGTTTGGAAACTGCGGGTGCAGCAACGCCAGAGCCTGAAGAAGGATACGGTGTCCCTTCTGCGGTTCCAGGCGGGCCATCGCAATCAGCACCAGATCGTCCTTCGAAAAGCCAAGGCTTTCGCGAATTCCCTCTGGATGGGCCTTCGCGGGATCCACCCGCTCAATCGAACAACCATTCTGAATAACAGACACTTTTCGTGCAGGGATTCGCTTTTGCTCAATCAAATACCGCGCGTTCGCCTCGGAGACAGCGATGTAGCGATCGATCAGATGGCTCACGGCCCGATCGACGACAAAATGCGACTTGATCCAGCCCTTTCGCCACGTCTCGCGCACATGCGTCGTCTCGATAATCACCGGGACGCGGCAAATCGTTCCAATGAAAGAGCCGAACAGGCTGGCGCGAAACATGTGGGAATGAAGAATCTGTATCTTCTGTTGCCGCAAAATCCGCGCCAGGCAAACCGCGCCGCGAACATCCGAAAGATGGTCGACCATCACCGGCGTCATGTGGACGTCTTTCGGAATGTCGTCTTTGTATTGCGTCAGCAGCACATCCGGACAGGCCAGATGCAGCCGGAAGAGGCGGCGATCCAAACCGCGCAGCAGCTCGAGAATGTGTTCCTCGACGCCGGCTCGCGTGACCGCATTTGTAAACATCATCAGCGAGATGGGTCTGGCGCTCATGCCTTTTCGTGTTGCACGGCCTTCCACATCCAGTCGTGAACATCTTGCACGGAGCCAATGGGATTCTCCGGCTGTCGATTGCTCAAGAACACTCCGTCGGAATACGGATCATCCGGATGATAGCCGTGCATTCCAACGGGCTTCCAGCCCGCGCCATTGAAATCGCTGCGAGAAAGCAGCCATCCCGGATGAAGCAGGAAAACAAGCTCGCCGAATCTTCGATCCGGAAAGAAAACTCCAAATTGCTTCAGCTCCACGTCGGAAAGCACGCGGCCGCACGGAACGTTCTGCAGAATGCGCGTCACTTCGTTACGCGCTGAATCGTTGAAAAACCAGAACCGCGCCATAGTGGAATCGAAAACGGCCAAATAATCTTCGGGCATCCGCTGCTTCAATCCTTCGAAGTGCGCGAGCAGATCGTATTTCTCGCTCACCGGCGTCATGCCGTGATCCGAAGTGATTGTGAAGAGGGCGTCGCTGTCGACCTGCCGCGCGGCGGCAAAAACGCGCCGCAGATTTTCGTCATACCAACGCAGCCGCTCTTCGATCTTTCCCGGCTCGCCGCAATTCATATGGAGAAACATGTCCATTTCGCTGAGATAGAGAAAATAGAACGATGCCGCGTGGCTGCGGATATCCTGTTCCGCCTGGCGGAGAATCTCGGCATCGGTCAAGTGATGATAGGTATAGGCGCGATAGGGCACGGCGCTCTTGTGAAGCTGATCGAAAATCGACGGCGCTCCGGTGATGCCACCGAGATCATAGATATTTTTCCGCTCAACCCAGTTGAAGTACGGAATCAAGCGGGGAGAAACAGCACAATCAAAAAGTGACCCCAGGCCCAAAAAGCGCCTCCCCATTTCCTTCAGAAGTTTTCGCGTGATTCTATGCTCCAAAATTCGATCCGGCAGAAACTGGAAATGCCGGAACCAGCGAAAGGGAGATCCTTGAGGGTCGTAGTAGAAAAGGTTCCAGTGGCCGTTCTCGGACGGAGGAACGCCGGTGAGCATCGCCGGAATGGCCCCAGAGCTGAAGCCCAGCACGGTCCGCAGCGGCTGGCGGTAGGGCAACACGTCAGAAAGAAAACTCCGGCCTTCGACGTACTTCCAGCCAAGCGCGTCGATGAGCACAATCACGGATACGTGCTTGCGCTCGCTCGTTCGCTCTTGCGGCAAAACAGCTTGTGAAGTGCCGCTCATATACGTGCCGCTTGGCGCAAGAATTCCACTGCCTCGCGAGCCGTTTTCTCCGTCGTCCGTTCCGTCAAAGGAAGATTTATCACCTCGCGCGCGGCTCGCTCCCCTTCGGGACAAAGGCCGTCGCGGTATCCAAAGACTTCCGCTTTGGCTTCACGCGGATGAAGAGGATGATTGAACCAATCCCCCAGTTCGATCCGTTTTTGGCGCGCCTTCTCCAAGACTTGCTCCTTATTCCGGACGCGCACGGGATATCGCAGAAGCACCGGATCGGCGTAGTGCGGAACGGAAAGCGTAGGGAGTCCGCAGGAACCCAGGGCTTCGTCATAGACCAATTTCAGATTTCGACGCCGCACAAGCAAGGCCGTCGTTGCCAGGCGTTTCCTAAGCAGCCACTGCTGCAAGCCGGACATTCGTTTTGCATATCGTTCGGGCATCTTCCCTTCGAACTCCCCCGCTTCATTCGTACCGACGAAGACTCCACGGCCGGCAAGACTTCGGAAAGCATTGGCCGCCATCCAGTAAAAGCGAGGCGAGGAAAATACAGACCGAAGGACGAGCTGGCCAGCCAAGAGCGAAAGCTCGCGGAACGAAGGCTCACTGCATTCTTCGTCGTGGAAGCGAGCGATTTTCTTCGCGAGGTTCTTGTTCCCAGTAACCAGCCAACCGCCCAATCCCGTCGAAACGGGCTTCGACCACTGCGAGCTGAAAATCGCCAGATCACCGGCGGTCCCGACCTCTTGCCAAACTCCGCGGTCATCGCAATATCGCGTTCCAAGTGCATGCGCACAATCCTCAATCACCGCCATGCCTTGTTCCCGCGCCCAGGCGGCAATTCGCGGCGAGGTGCCGGGAATTCCGTAGGTATGCTGTAAGAGCAGGGCCTTGATTCGCGTCCGAGGATTTGCCTCGAAGGCATCGGAGTAGCTGCCCAGGGAAGGGCTGTAGGTTTCCGGGTCGATGTCCGCGTAGATGCATTTTGCTCCCGCAAAAAGAACCGCACCGGGAACCATCGCGCAGGTATAACCGGGAATAATGACGCCGTCGCCTGGACCGATGCCCAGGGCCCTAAGCGCGCCATACAGCGCGACGCGCCCCTTCCAAAATGTGAATGTGAATTTGGACGGCGCGCCGCTCAACAGGCCGCTCTGCGCACTGGCGGATTGTGAAATTTGAACCATCAAATTTTCCCAATGCTTTCTGCAGTAAACTCGACCAAAGATTGCGCGTTTCGCAGTGGAACCATCTTTTGCAGCCCATCGATTACATCCGCTCGTGTTGCCGTTCCGATTTGCTCTTCATGAATGAGTTGCTCGAAGCTTGTCATCTGAAATTCGCTCAGCAGACGCTCGATCTTCGGCATCGTCGATTCCAGGTTGACGTAGGATTTGAACCTCCGCCGCCAGTTCATCGGCAGCCGCGGATGATCCGGATCGATTTCGCGAGGGTGAACGTAAAAAATGACCGGCCGGCCCTCGCTCAATACGCTGCGAGCCATCCTGCAGATTATGGGATAAGGAAAGAGGCGAAGATATCCGCCGCCAAAAAAGCACATTGATTTGCCCATGACTCCAGCAACTGACAACGGAAATTCAAACAGCTGTCCTGATGGACGCTCGATCCAAAAAGGCGAGCGTTGCCCGTTCGCCATGCCTCCGTGCCCGCGCGTAGCGGGGAACACGGACGAATCGTAGAGGTAGCCCGCCTCGATCAGCTTGTCGAAAAACCAATCTGTGTCACGCGTAACCGAAAATCCTGCCGAGCGATATCCCCAAACTGGCCGGCCTGCAACGTCTTCCAGAATGCTTTTGGAACGCACCGCATCTTCATAAAAGGCTTCCGGAGTCATTTGATAGGTTAAGCGATGGGCGTAGCCATGCGACGCAATTTCGTGACCTTGCCGCACGGCCTCTTTCACCAGCGAAGGAAATTTCTCAGCAACCCACCCCAGAAAGAAGCATGTTACACGAACGCCTTTTTGCTCAAACGCTTCGAGCAGGCGTTGAAAATTCCGTTCCACACGTGAGGGCAGCCCGTCCCACTCGGTCACATCGGGAGTGGCTGGCAAGTCCAAAATGTGAAACCAATCTTCCACATCGACGGAAAACACGCATTTCATGGCGATGAACTTTCCTAGTTGCTTTCAGCTTGTCGACTCGGCAAGCCTTCCTAAGAAACAGCTCGCGATTGGGCCATCGCAGCGCGCAACCGTCGCATGCTTCTCAGGATCAAGCGTTCTGCCGGCCGCGAGACAATACCGCAACCTCCCAAACCGCAAAGCGCCTGCCGGTACACGCCTGGAAAACTCCGATGACCGCCGCCAGATTGACGAGCAGAAAGTAAAAAGGCATCGTGAAGATCGCGCCACCCTGCCGGTCCCGCAGGTTGAGCGTCCAGCCGGCCAAAGCCAAAATGTAGAACACAACCTGGAGAGCAAGCAGAAGAGCAAAAAACGGACGGTGCCAGAGCATCGCGCTTGCCAGCAGAATTCCAGCCATCGGAACCAGCGACAGCCAGCGCAGCACCTTTCGAGAGACAAATTGCCACGCCCGAAAACCGCGGAGGCAACGTCGCAGTCTCCAAAATCCCAGAACGCCCTGGCCGCAAATCCGCCGTTTGCGATTGAACTCTTCCCGCGAAGAACGCATGGCTTTTTCGAGCGCCCACGCCGCCGGGTCGCAGAGCAGCGCGTAACCCTGGTTGCCAATCCAAAACGGCAACTCCAAGTCATTCGCGAGGTCGGGCTGAAGAGAGTGAAACAGGGACCCGCGTATGGCAAACAGCGAACCGTCGCACACGATGATCGACCCCACGCGGCTTTCCAATCCCGTGACCATGAACTCGTAATTCAAATAGGCCCGCGTGCCGGAGCCAACCGCCAACTCCTTGTCTTCCGATTGGGTATGCTCGGTTCCGGTAACACAGCCAACACGAGGATCAGAAAAGTAACGAACCATGCTGCCCAAACAATCTTTGCCGATATGGGAATTCGCGTCGGAGAACAGCAGCAACTCGCCTGTGGCAATTTTGGAAAGCCGGTTTAACGCTTCGTTCTTGCCGACTCGGCTCTCCATGCGCACATATCTCAATCGCGAATCATGGATGCCCTGAACGATTTGGTCCGTCCGGTCTTCGGATGCATCCGAAGCCACAATCAATTCAAGCCGATCCGCGGGATAATTCCAGAAAAGGGTTTCCCGTATCTTCCACTCGATGTCCTTTTCCTCATTTCGAGCGGAAATCAACACGGACACTTTCGGACAATAATCACCGTTCGTTTGCGGCTCAAACCTGCGCCACAATCCAGCCAGCCAGAGAAAAATCGGATATCCCGCGTAAACGTATGCCAGCCACGCCGCGCTTATCCAAAAGAGGATCAGCCAGAGTCGAATCATCGAGAACCCCGGCTCAGGAGCAGTGTCTTCAGTGTCTTGAACATGATCAAGAGGTCGAGCCCGATGGAAATATTCTTGATGTAGAACAGATCGTAGGCGAGCTTGTCGATATTGTCTTCAATCGTGGCACAGTAACCACGATTCACTTGAGCCCAACCGGTCGCGCCCGGCTTCACGGCCCAACGCTGGCGATAGTAAGGTATTTTCTCCAGGCATTCCTCCTCCTGGTTTGGCACGAACGGGCGAGGTCCCACAAAATACATATCGCCCTTCAGAATATTGAAGAGCTGCGGCAATTCATCCACACGCGC
>JBAUEH010000158.1:0-8312 GCA_049678505.1 Candidatus Acidiferrales bacterium | reverse complement strand
AGTTGAACATCTCATCGTAGACAGCCTCGGTGATGCTCTCAAGAGGCGCTCGGGTGCTGAACCCGGCGTTGACGAAGAGCAGGTCGAAGGTGTCGAATTCGGTCTTAACCCGAGAGGCGAGGGCGTCGATTTCCGCCAACGACCGCGCGTCGCTCGAAACCACGAGGGCGTCCTTTCCAAGCTCTTTCTGCGCCGATTCCAGGCCGGCTTGCGAGCGACCCGTCACCAGAGCACGCGCACCCCCATCGAGGAGCATCTTCGCCGTCGCGAGCCCCATGCCGCTCGTGCCGCCGATAATCACCACCTTTTTACCTTGGTACCGTTCCAAATGTATTCTCCTCGCGAGGTTAGGTTGCTTTGCTGATTGTGAACTATTTAGTATGATAATCAGGCGCGCAGGCTGCGGTCAAGACATTTTTGAACTATTTATTTCAAAATACAGTAGGACCCCGTAGCCGACCAGGTAGCTCCGCAATCGCGTGCTTATTCTGGTCACCGCAACCATTTCGCCGCGACCGGCGCTCCTTCAGGACGCCGAGCTCAAGGACGGTGCGGAAGCGAAATCGACGCCAGAGACCTTGACAACGGCCTGCCACGCGGCTTCCTGGCTGGCGCGATCGTAGAGGTGTGGCTGGCGCTGCACCTCAATTGGGCCTGAGAACTTCCCTTGAGCCGAGGCGAAGAATTGCCCTGAGACGTCGGTTCCGAACTCCGGCGCCTGGAGGTACCGACGGGCCGCGGTCTCCGGCGTCTGATTCGCCTTGTAGATGCGACCTGGCCATCAATGCATTGCGGGGCCGTCTTTCGGTGGCTCCATCTTGCCGAGCAGAAACACAAGTGGCCCAATTAGCCCACACATTACGGCGATCACCGCAATAATGTCCAAGTACGCAAGCATGGCCGACTGACGCTGGACTTCGTTATAGATGTACGCCTGGGCGGCTTGAACATTCCCATGGAAAAATGGTTTGAGTCGTGCCATCTGAGCAATGTATCCAGAGCTAGTCGGAGTAACGTGGCTTACCATGTAAGTCTGGTGCCGCTGCGAAGCGCGGGCCAACATTGTTCCTATAAAAGCTGTACCGACGGAGCCGCCAATGTTCCTTGAGAGATTGATGAGACCGGAAACGTCGTTATTCTCGCCCTTGGCGACACCAAGGTAGGCAATGGTGTTGATCGGAATGAAGAAAAAACTTAGCCCCGCCATCTGATAGACCCGAATCCACATGATGTATCTGAAGCTGGATTCAAGAGATATCGTGTGCATCAAGACCAACGAGGTCGACAACGTGAAGACGCCAAAACACATCAGCCAACGTGCATCGACTTTGGTAATGAGGAATCCAACGAGTGGCATGGTTAGCAAGAGTGCGAAGCCACCCGGAGAGATGACTTCTCCTGCAAGAACAGCGGAGTATCCCAGTAGTGTCTGAACGTATTGAGGGATAAGGACCAGGGTTGAATAAAACATGAACCCGAGCACAAACATGAAGACGAACGGAATGGTAAAAGTTTTCCGTTTGAACAGAGTGAGGTTGATAATGGGCCGTTTGTTGATCTTCAACTGGTAGAGTTCCCAAACGAGAAGCGTAACCAGTGAAGTGACACAGAGAATAGTGAAGAAGAGAATGACATGCGAGTCAAACCAATCGTCTTCCTGACCCTTGTCGAGCACGAATTCGAGTGAGCCAAACCCTGACGCGAGCAATCCAAAACCTAACAAGTCGGGCCTAACGCCGGAAACCTTTGCTTTAGCAACCTCGCGTTTAAGGTTCGGAGGGTCCTCAATGAGCCGGTTCACAAGATAAAGCGAAAGAAGCGTCACTGGGACGTTGATCAAGAAGATCCATCGCCAGGTGAAGTTGTCGGTGATCCATCCGCCGAGCAGAGGCCCAATTGCAGGTGCCATGACGACGGCAATACCATAGAGCGCAAAGGCTTGGCCTAGCTGTTTTGGAGGGAAGGTATCAGCAAGGATAGCTTGTTCGGACGGTGCTAGGCCGCCGCCACCGGCACCCTGCAGAACTCGAAAGAAGATCAGAAGAGGCAGCGAGGGAGCTAGACCACACAGCATCGACGAGAAACCGAACAGCGCCACACAAATCATGTAGAACTTTTTCCGGCCAATGAATGTCGTTAAGTACGCCGCAGCGGGAAGCACAATCGCGTTTGCGACGAGATAGCTGGTAAGAACCCAAGTAGCTTCATTCTGCGTCGCGCCTAATGCGCCCCCGATATGAGGTAGGGATACGTTTGCGATCGCGGTGTCCAGGACCTCCATAAATGTCGCAAGCGTGACTGTAAGAGCGATGACCCAGGGATTCGTCTTTGGCTTCCACGCCTCGTCCGCATGCTGACCGTCGAGACCATCAAGGACTTCCGCGCCTTGTCCGGGAGAAAGTGCGATTGCATCAGCCATGTATCCCTCTGACCCCTGGCAGCACACTCCCAGGCCCTTTCGCTCTAGACTGCCGTCAGGCCGCCATCGACGGGAAGGTCGACACCGGCGATGTAGCTGCTTTGGTCCGAGGCGAGGAATAAAGCTGCCAAAGCGATCTCCTCAGGGCGCCCCAATCGCGCCAGAGGCGTCATCGCAGTGATCTGCTTTCTGGCTTCGGCGGCGCCCTCCCTCGACGGGAACTGCTCGTCGAACATCGGCGTGTCGACCGCGCCAGGGCTCAACACGTTGGTCCTGATCTTCTGTTCCTTGAGTTCGCTGGTCCACGTCCGGGCAAACGACCGAAGCGCTGCCTTGGTGGCGCTGTAGGTGCTGCGACCCGGAAGGCCTTTGTTTTTCCCGGCGGACGCCACGAGGATGATGGAAGCACCATCGTTCAAGTAAGGCAGCGCCTTTTGAACGGTGAAGTAGGTGCCGCGTGCGTTGGTGTTGAAGGTCTCGTCGAAATGCTCGGGCGTTGCCGTGGCGGTCATCTGCTTTTCGACGAAGGCTGCGCCCGCAAAAATCACATCGATCTTGCCCTTCTTCGCAACGGTCTCGTATAAACGGTCGAGGTCATCGAGCTTGGAGATGTCGGTCTTTACGCCGATGACGTTCTTGCCGATCGCCGCGACGACCTTGTCGATCTCGGCCTGACGGCGACCGGCGATGAACACATAGGCACCCTCTTCAACGAACCTCTTTGCCGTCGCGAGGCCGATGCCGCTGCTCCCGCCCGTGACGACAGCGATCTTGTTTTTCAATAAAGACATCAGAGTTGAGACCATCCTCCGTCGACCGGGAGTTCAGCGCCGGTCGTGAAGGTCGCATCGAACGCGAGGAAGAGGACAGCCTTCGCGATTTCCTCCGACGTCCCGAAGCGCTTCATCGGGATCATGCCGATCGTCTTCTCCCTAACCTGAGCGACCGCGTTTTTATCGGGAAACACTTTGTCGAGGATCGGCGTGTCGATGGGACCGGGCGTCACCGCGTTGACGCGAATTTCGCGAGGAAGCAACTCGACGGCGAGCGTCCGAGCGAATGATCGGAGCGCGGCCTTGGCGGCTCCGTATGTGGCTTGGCCTGGCAGTCCCTTGACGTTGGCGACGGAGGTCGTGAGGACGACAGCGCCTCCCTGCTTTATTAGCGGCGCGAGCTTCTGTACCGCGAAAAATGGTCCCTTGGCGTTGAGGTTGAACATCTCGTCGTAGATGGCCTCGGTCACGCTCCCGAGAGGCATCGGAATGCTGAACCCGGCGCTGACGGAGAGCAGATCGAAGGTGTCGAACTCGGCTTTCACCTGAGAGACGAGGGCGTCGATGGCCGTCAACGACCGCGCGTCGCTTGAGACCACAATGGCGTGCTTGCCAATCTCTTTCTGCGCCGATTCCAGGCCGGCCTTCGAGAGGCCCGTCACCAGTACGCGCGCGCTTCCGTCGAGGAGCATCTTCGCCGTCGCGAGCCCCATGCCGCTCGTGCCGCCGATAATTACCGCTTTTTTGCCTTGGTACCGATCCATGTGTATTCTCCTTGCGAGGTTAGGGTTGTTTTGCTTATTTTGAACTATTTAGTATCATATTCAGGCGCGGAGGCTGCGGTCAAGGGCTTTTTGAACTGTTTGTTTCAAAACACCGTAAGACCCTGTGGAAGATCACGTAGCTCTGCAATTGCCTGTTGATTCTGGTGACCGCGCTTTAAGAGGCTGGGTGAGACAGGTCGACGCCAGAGACCTTGACGACGGCCTGCCACGCGGCTTCCTGGCTGGCGCGATCGTGAAAATGTGGGTGGCGCATCGCCTAGATTGGGCCGGTGAACTTCTTGGGCGGCGAGGAGAAGAACTGGCCCGAGACGCCTAATTTATGAAATGGTGAATTGCCTCGTTGGCGTTATCTTGAAATGAAGTATTTTTCAAAGCAGTAAAAAAAGTGCTCTGGTCAACCATGTCCCCTGATAACTTGCCCTCTTTACTGGCATAAAAAACGCCGCTTTTGTATCGCTCATCCGAAATGCCATCCACAAAGCGTTTTGCGCCTACTTCCAGCTTATGCACCATTTCGCCCATCAATGGGAATACGACAGGCATCATCACGTACTTCAACATAATCCGCATTGGCAGGGGAAGAGCATTCGGTGCCTGAGTTCCTTTTGTGTTCCCTGGACTCACAACAACAAACTTGAGGTTGGGATACTTCCTTGCCATGGATAACGTCCACATGGTTTCTGCATATTTGACATATGCGTATGCTTGCAATGCATCGAACTTCTTACCAAAATATGATCCATCAAGGACAGCAGCAAACTCATCTACGGAAGAAGTCTTCATTGAAACTGGTTTTACTCCGAGCATCTTTACACCCGGCACAGCTTCCGCACTGATTGATAGAACTGCTTTCCTTAGCTTATCGCACTTAATTAATTCATCCACTAAAACGACATTACCTAAAATATTTGTAGCGGATAATTCATTCATACCGGAAGGCGTAATTTTCGCGGCAGTTTTCCCGACTACTCCACCCGCATTTAAAATTACCGCATCAATAGGTTCCTTTATTTTTTCCACGGCCCTTCTTACAGAATTTACATCCGTAACATCCCCAATAATAATTTCAAAAATCTTTTTCCCCGTTTTCTCCTCAAGGTCTTGTCTTGCTGCCTCTGCTCTCGCTTGATTTCTGCAAAAAAGCATTACCTTTTTCGTTTCTTTTTTCGATGCTAACTGTCGGGCAGTCTCTTTCCCAAGCCCAGCATTTGCTCCGGTTATTAATATACTTTCGTTCATATTTTCTATCCTTTTTAGGTTATTAATTATATACCGCCATGCCGGAGGGTAGCCGGCGCGCCAGCGCCGCGAGGGCGGACTGGACGCTGGACGGCGAGTCCAGCTCCAGCGGGCTGAAGACCTTTTTTTTGGTTTCAGCCGCGAGTTGAGTGGCCGTTTCGCGCATCTGAGCCAAGCTGCGTCCGGTGACAATGATCTCGTGCCAGCCCTGTCCGGCAAGCATGCGGGCTGCCGCATAACCGAGCCCGGAGGTGCTGCCGGTGACGAGTGCGATCGAATGTTCCATGGGCGTCTCCGTGGTGAAGGGCGAAAGCCGAGTCGTGAGGCCAGAGCCCGCTTGCTAATTTAGAACCATTTGGTTGTATAATAGTTGGGATGGAAATTGTCAAGGAGTTTTGAACCAAATGATTCACAATACTGCTAGGCCGCGGGGTCGACCGCGGAGCTTCGACGAGACGGGGGCGCTGGAAAAGGCGACTCAGGTGTTCTGGTCGAAAGGCTACGACGGAGTGACGATTGACGATCTCGTCGCCGGGATGGGTGTTGGACGGCCGAGCCTGTATGCCGTCTTTGGGGACAAGCGGGCGATATTCTTGCGCGTCCTTAGGGCGTACGCAGAACGGAAGGGCGCATCAGCCGCGAAGGCACTCCTCTCGCCACAGAGTCTTCACGACTCGATCGCGGGCTTTCTGAAATACGCCGTCGAAAGTGCGACCGAGAAAGGGTCCGCCCGGGGTTGCCTTATGGTGTGCGTCGCGCCGCTTGTGAACGACGCTGAGGTTCAGCGGTTCCTGCAGAGCACGGTCGCGGGCGGCGCGGAGCTGGTGGAGCGCCGTTTCCGGGACGGGATCAGTGCGGGAGACATCCCGCCTGACTTTCCGTTAGCCGTGCGCGCGATCCAAGTCATGGATTTAGCGCGTGGGCTGACCATGCGTGCGCGGATAGGCACGCCGCGCAAGACGCTCCTCAAAGAGGCTGAGGAAGCTGCCGAATTGGTGCTCCTGCCGCGGCGCGTCTGACGGGTTATCGGAAACGATTCTCTGAGGAAATGACCATGGCAACTGACATGAGCGGGGACCCGGGGCGTTTCGTCGTCTGATGAACAAAGTGGCGACGTCGTCAGAAGCATTGAATTACTCGGGCTTCGACAAGATCGAAAGTTTTGTCCCCGGCGTTGCCTCATCCGAATCGTACGGCTCAGACGTAAAAGAGTCCAAGGCTTCCAGATTGACCCTGGCGTAGCTCCCGGAAGACGGATATATATCTCCTGCTCCATTGAATTACCTCGAATGTTATGGCCGACTTGTAAATGGGCCGAGGCTTTTAAGAGACGGCAGAATAAGATCGCACGGCTCTCTTTGGACAATCGGCAATTAGATTTCCGCCGATCGTGGGAGGTGACCGCGAAGCTCGCGGCAATCGCTCATGCCTTCACGGCGAGAACGAACGCGGCCTGTCGCCCTCCTGCTGAACTCGGTTGATCTCCGCGGCAGGCCTGTCGACCCCTCCGTGTTGTCCGTCGCACAAGAAATGGCAAGCCGCGCCGTGGCATACGGCGAGAGACTGCTCGGCGATCCCGCCCTGGCCCTCTCGCTCTATGAGGAAGCGGCCGCCACAGTTTCAAAAACTGTCGCCGAAAAAAAGGCCGCAGGAAAGTCGGACATTCGCGACCTTCGGAATTACCTTTTTCGGGTCTATATGAGGAGAGTCGGAACCAAAAGGAAGTCCCACCTCCCATTCGACGAACCGCACGAGAATGACAAGGAGAAACAGGCACGCCACACGGACAAAAACAATATAGAGCGCGACATTCTGCTCAAGGAAGTCCTCGAAAGCTGTGATACATTGACTCGTGAGATCTTCTTTCTCAAGCTCGAAGGTTGCAACTGGAAGGAAATCGAGAAGCGCTGCGGAGTTCCAGTGAACGCTGCGAGCCTACGATTCAGCAAGGCCATTCGGCAGCTTCGAAGGCTCGTTCGGGCAAGAGGACGCTAATCCGGGGAGGTCCTCGCACCTTGCCAAGGGGAATCAGAAGGCCAAATAAGAAGGGATCACCACGTCCAATAGAGCAATCTCTGCTGCGACATTTGAAGCAACGTCTCTCGAACGGTTTTCCCAACCCCAAACGAATCTGTTGCCCACAGATTAAAGCGCTTAAACAGAACGCTAGGGCCCCCGCTCGCGCGGACGAAGCCGTAAGTAAACACGTGGGTAGTTGTTCGCCCTGCTACCGCGTCTACAGTCGTCTGCTCCGCAAGGAAATTGCCCAGATGCGGACCAGCGATCCGCGAAAGAAAAGGCCGGGGCCTCCGAAATAGTTGGACAGAATTCACAAAAAAAACCCCTCTATGTAAGTGAGGGGAGTTCTCGCCACGTACTCCCGCGGGCAAGACGATGCCGGGTTCACCGGCCCTACGTTTTGCCTCGCGCTTGGACTGCGGAAACGGACCAGCGCGATCGCGGGTGACCGCTGTTTATGGAGCTAAAGCTCCAATTGTGCCCTCAGGAGTGAGGGACAACGTGGCGTGAACAGCGAACCCCCGAATCGCCCCCTAATTCGTTCCCGCACACACTGGAGAACGCCAAGAATCTCCCCTCGCCGGCATTCCTGCTGGCATTCCAAAAATCGTGAGGTGTCCTCGTGAAACCACTTTCGCAGGCGCGTCTCCGGCGCTGGGCAGTTAGCTCCCGCCTTTTTCTTTCCGTCGTCTTTGGGTTACTCCTCGCAGCTCCGGCATTCGCACAGGCCGGAAATTCCCCGTGGGAGAACGCTGTCAACGTTCTTGAGACGGCATTCACTAGCACGATTGCGCGCGGCCTCTCGCTTGTTGCGATTGTCGTTGCCGGTTTGACTTTTGCTTTCGGCGAAGGCGGTTCAAAACGAGTTTTGGCCGGAGTCCTTTTCGGCGTCGGCATGGCGATTGCCGCAGTGAATTTTCTTACTTGGCTCTTTCCCGGCTCCTGACAACGCCTAATCCACAAGGAGCGGAACATGCCGGAACAAAGGCGTATCAATAAGATCCAGCGGTCGCTATCGCGGCCACTGACCATCCTGGGCGCTGAGCGTAAGCTCTTTTTCTTCGCCATGTGTCTCGG
>JBAUEH010000157.1:0-1970 GCA_049678505.1 Candidatus Acidiferrales bacterium | reverse complement strand
CTGCGATATGAATGACGGGTTGCACAAAACGGCGGCGAATACATTGCGCAGATGAAGCGCGCAATAGGAAGAAATGCAGGGAGTTTGCGCTTGCCGGAAGGAGGCGAGGGATTTGGCATGAGAGCCTTGAATCGGTTATTCACGCGCCTTCGCAACTTCACGACGCGGCGCCGCGACGACGAACGGCTGAGAGAAGAAATGGAATCGCATATCGCGACGCAAACGGAAGAAAACATTCGCGCCGGCATGACTCCCGAGGAAGCCCGCCGGCACGCCCGCCTGAAATTCGGGGCCGTGGAGGCGGTTCGAGAAAACTACCACGCTGAAGCGGGACTGCCATTCGTGGAGAGCCTGCTGCTGGATGTTCGTTATGCGCTTCGCGTGCTGCGGAAGTCTCCTGCGTTCACCGCCCTCGCCGTCCTCACTCTGATGCTGGGGATTGGGGCCAACGCCGTGGTTTTTGGAGTGCTGAATGCGCTGCTGCTGCAACCGCTACCTGTGAGCGACCCGCAGAACTTGTACCAGCTTCGCCTCAAGCCGTGGGCGAGCGGACGGCTGCTGACTACGTCGTATCCGGCGTTTGAGGATTTTCGCGAGCGAAACAGCACCTTCAGCGGGATGGCCGCGATCTATGCATATTCTGATGCGACACTGAACTGGCATAACGCGGTGATGAATCTCTCCGGCTTCGAGGTTTCCGGCAATTATTTCGATCTGCTGGGCGCGCAGCCGGAGGTTGGACGGTTCTTCCACGCCGGGGACGAGCATGGCCCAAATTCAGCGCCATATCTGGTGTTGAGCGATGAACTGTGGCGAAGCGCGTTTCATGCCGATCGCGGCGTAGTGGGGGCGATCGTGGAGTTCAACAAGCAGCCGTTTACCGTGGTGGGCGTGGCGCCGCCGCAATTCCACGGCACGGAGAAGTTTGTGTGGAAGGATTACTGGATCCCCATCGTGGAGAGAGGAATTGACCTGTATAGCCGCACATCGAGCGTCACCGTGATTGGCCGCCTCAAGCCGAGCGTGACGCCGCAGCAAGCCACGGAAAATCTGAATGCCATCGCGGCCGAGCTGGCGAAGGAGTATCCGCTGACGGACAAGGGAGCGTCATTCCGGCTGATCCATCCGGGACTCTTGGGCGACGACGGCGACGTCATTCGCGGATTTCTTTACAGCGTGACCTTGCTGGCGCTGCTGGTGCTGGCGGCGGCGTGCGCGAACCTGGCCAGTTTGTTTGCGGCGCGGGTAGCGGATCGCAGCCGGGAACTGGCGCTTCGTGTGGCCTTGGGATCGAGCCGATGGCGGCTGGCGAGGCAACTGCTGACCGAGGCTGTGATTGTGTCGCTGATGGGCGGAGCAGCGGGGCTGGTGGCCGCGGACCTGCTACTGGGCGCTCTGAACCGCGGGCTCTTTGGCGGGCATGTGGTAGCAAGCGCGGATGCGCGTGTGTACCTGGCGGGTTTGGCGCTGACGCTGGGAAGCGCGCTGCTGTTTGGAATCGTTCCGGCGCGGCAGGCGTGGCAGAGCAGTCCGTTGCAGATCATCAAGGGCGGACCGGCGGGTTCAACGCACCTGCGGCGGTTTGCGGTGCGCGACCTGTTGCTCGGCGCACAAATTGCGATCTGCACGCTGCTGGTAACGGCGTCGCTGGTGGCCGTGCGCGGCATGGAGCGCGAGGTACACGGTCCGTTGGGCATCCAGCCGCAGAGCGTGACGCTCGCCGAGATGGACCTGAGCGATGCGGGACAGACAGGCGACGTAGCGCTCGAAAAACAGAAAGCGATGATTGAGGCGGCGCAGCGCATCCCCGGCGTGACGGACGTGGGTGCGGTGGATCCCCCGCCGATGGTCAGTTGGATGCGCGATATTCCCATTTACCGGCCGGGAACGGTCGAGCGCACCGCGAACAATTATGCGCTGGCGACATTCGCGTATGTGATGTCGCCGGGATACTTGCAGGCCGCCGGCAC
>JBAUEH010000156.1:0-9318 GCA_049678505.1 Candidatus Acidiferrales bacterium | reverse complement strand
CGTTGAGCAAGATCGGGACTGATTTCGTGCCAGCTCACAGCGCCATCGGTCGTTTCCAGAACATACTGCGCGCCAAAGTAGAGAGTGTTGGGGTCTTGAGGTGAGAATTCCAAGGGCGCGTTGCTTGACACGTGATACTTCTCCCCGCCGGAAAAAACGGTGACGACTTGGTTCGTTCTGCGATCGAGGCGGAAGATCGTTCCGGGATTCCCGTCGGAGTATACGAAGTAGGGATGCGCGGGATCTTCAACGATGTAGCCGAATTCATATCCTTCGGGTGAGAAGACATCGCGGTCGCGAATGCGCCCGAAATCACTGCGGTTGGGAATGGCGACGCTGCCGCTATCCTGCTCGGATGCGTAAATGATGTATGGGAATTCGTTCCCGGCGGAAAGATGATAAAGCTGCCCGGTGGGTTGGTTGTACCACGTCGTCCATGATTTGCCGCCGTCGAGGCTGATAATCGCGCCTTGGTCAACGCCGAGCAGCATACGATCGCTGTTGGTGGGGTCAATCCACAGGACGTGATAATCGTCGCCGTTGGGAGCGCCTTTGAAGGCTTCGAAATTCACGCCACCGTCGGTAGAACGATACATGCACGTTTGCACGACGTAGACGACATCAGGATTTTTCGGATCGACAAAGACGCGGCTGAAATAGCTATTGCCGAGGACGCGAGGATCTGTGGTGATCTGACGCCAGTTCACGCCCGCATCATCGGAGCGGTAAAGGCCTTCGTCGACAATGGCGAACACGCGGCGGCCGTGATTTCCCGGGGCAACGGCGACACCGGTGCGGCCCCATTTTTCCGAGGGCATGCCGTCAGCATCGAGTTTTTTCCACGTTGAGCCTTCATCCGTGGACTTGTAAATCCACGCGTCGGGGCCCGCAGCAGGTCTTCCCGCAGGTGGAAAAAATACGCGGCTGGCAGGACGCCACATCGCCGCGTAAAGAACGCGTGGATTGTCCGGGTCCATCACCATATTGGCGACACCTGTCATGTTGTCCTGAAAGAGGGTTTTCTTCCAAGTTTTGCCGCTGTCGGTGGACTTGTAGACGCCACGATTGTCGCTCGGAGTGTTATCACCCATCGCGCCGACGATGACGATATTTGGATTTCGCGGGTCGATGAGAACAGAATTGATGTAATGCGTTTCGGCGAGTCCAATGTTCGTCCACGTCGCGCCAGCGTCAATGGATTTAAATACGCCTTGCCCTTCGGTTTGCTCGCCCGTGCCAACGTAGACAATGTTCGTGTCCGATGGCGCCAGGGCAACCGCGCCGATGGAAGCCACATGCGCCGCGTCAAAGATGGGTTTCCAGACGGTGCCGCCATCGGTGGTCTTCCAAACGCCGCCGCCGGGCGTGCCAATGTAATAGATAGCGGGATTTCCGGGAATGCCGGCAACGGCGGTAACGCGTCCGGCGCGATAGGGGCCAATGAGGCGCCAGCGCATGTCACTGTATAGGCTGGGGTCGATCTGCTGAGCGTTTAGTAGGGCGGTTGTAGCGAGGCCAAGAATCAACAGTCCTGCAAAGAAAAGTATGAAAGAAAACAAGAAACGGCGGCGATGGCTCACTTTGAGTCGCTCCCTTTTTCCGTGCGGATAAAAACTGAATGCGAAGTATATAACGTCAATGCTGAACACTGCGAGTGACACCAGTGTGCGAAGGCGAGATTCAGCGTTTGCGTGTTTCCGGCGTGTAATGCGACTGGAGATACTTGAGGATGCTGGCTTGCGACTCGGATGGAATTTGCGCGCCGAATGCCTTGCCCATCTTGTTCACTTCTGCTTGCCACGTGGCGGCGGGGAGCGGCGGCTGCATAATAATGTAATTGGGCGAATGGCACGTGTTGCAATAGGCCTCGACGTCCTGCCGCCCTTCGCCGGGAGCCAGCTCTGGTTTGTATAGCGGAAACGCATCGACCTTGTAGGCTGCATCAGGCTGCTGCTTAACCGGCGTGGGTTGCGCAAGGCTTCCGAGATTTACGGGCGTGTAGTAGCCGATCTGCAAGTCTGCGTAGATAGCACCGACCGCGACGAGGCCGACCGCCACGATGAGAATCAAAACGCTCCGGTGCCTGTGTACGAACGGCTTCATTCCGCAGCTCCCACGGTCACTTCTTGCTGTTCAATTTTGTTCCAGAGATAGCCGCCCGGATTCCACACGCTCTCATTGGGTTGGACGTTGCCCTTTTCATCCGTGGCGCGCACCGCGAGCCGATAGTTTCCCGTTCTTCCCGGCGTCCACGGCATTTCCCAAGTGCGAAATGCGTATGGGCCGAGATCCTCGCCGAGCTTTGCCGTGCGCCAGGCGCCGCGGGTCGAGTCGGAGAATTCTACTTTCGTGACACGCCCGGAGCCGCTGAAGGCGATGCCGCGAACCGTGACGGGAAGGCCAGCGGGAATCTTTGTGCCGCCATCGGGAGAAATGATGAAAGAACGCACCGGCATGCGTGTGATGGGGATCATTTTCACTTTGCCGGCTTTCACATCAGCAGGGTTGGTGTTGCCGCGTGGAGTGTCGGGAACGCGATATCCGGGATTCATCCAGAAGTTTTCATCCGGCTTATCGAGCAGGCGGACGGAGCTAAGGCATTTCACCCAGTAGGTGCCGAAATAGCCCGGCACGATCAAGCGCACGGGAAAGCCGTTGAGCATGGGCAGAGGTTCGCCATTCATCGCATAGGCGACGATCGATTCATCAAGCACCGGGTCGGTCAGATCCAGAGATTTCTTGAATTCGTAGGAAGGCATTCCTTCGGGGCCCTTGCCGCGTTCGAGTCCCTCCATCTGAACCTGAACAGAACCGTTCTTGACGCCAGCCATATCGAGAATTTCGCGAAAATGCACACCGGTCCATCGCGCGCATCCCATTGCTCCATTTCCCCATTGGCCGCCGGGGACGCGAGGCTGAAAGAAACTGCGGCTGTTCCCGGAACATTGGTTCACAGCGGCAAAAGTGACCGGTTTGAATTTTCGCAGGAGATCGGGAAAGTTCAATTCCAATGGATTATTGACGTTGCCTTCAACGCGCAGACGCCAAGTGGAAAGATCGATTTCATTCGGAATGCTTTCCAGATGCCAGCGGACGAAAAATGCGTCGTTGGGAGTGATGGCGTTCAAAAAATAATTGCGCGGAGTTTCGAGTTCCACAGGGCGGTCGGTAAGCAACACCATGGGTGCTTTTTGCGGATACGTAGCCATTTTGCCGACGGAGTTCCAGCATGGATTCACGCCTGGGCCGGTGAATGTGGGAAGTCGCTTCGCCGCGGCAGGTTGTTGTTGCGCGAAGGCTTCGAGCTGGAAAAGCCGGTCTAACGCGAGCGCGCCAGCGCCTGCACCGAAAATTTTCAGAAGAGAGCGCCGTGAAGAATTACGCAGATTCTTTTCCATCGGCTAATTATTTTGCGCAACTACTATCAGCGATGAAATTCCGGCTGTCAAGAATGTTCTAGTGGAGTTAACTTAGTGAGGGAGCATTTTTTGAAAGAAATCACATGATTGAGCCGAAAGTTCTAGCCACGCAGTTCAAATCCCGATTCGGCGACTGGCCGCAACTCTATCGTGCGCCCGGGAGAGTGAATCTGATCGGGGATCACACGGACTATAACGACGGCTTTGTCCTGCCTGCGGCCATCGGATTCTACTGTTGGATCGCTATTTCGCGCCGAAGTGACAATGACTTCGTGATTTTCTCGGAAAATGTACAGGACACCGCCACCGCGCAGCCCGGTCAACTGTCTCGCGACGCGCCCAGCAAATGGAGCCGCTATCCTTTAGGCATTGTTCAGCAGCTCCAAAATTCTGGCTATCGTTTAGGCGGAGCGAATATTTACATTTCGAGCGAAGTGCCGATGGGCGCGGGACTGAGTTCTTCCGCCGCCATCGAAGTTTCATCGGCATATGCGTTCCTCGGTCTGTTCGGTTATGAAATTGAACCGTCGCGCGTTGCCTTGTTGTGCCAGAAAGCGGAGAACGATTTTGTCGGGACCAGATGCGGCATCATGGATCAATTTGTTTCGTGTCACGGGCGAGCGCGCCATGCTTTATTCCTGGATTGCCGTTCGCTCGAATACCGGACCATCCGCATGCCCGATCGATTTCGAGTAGTCATTTGCAATACGATGATTCAACGCGAGCTCGGATCAAAAGACAGCCAGTACAATGCGCGGCGGGCGGAATGTGAGGAGGGTGTTCGGCGGCTTTCGGAAGTATTGCCAAATGTGCGCGCGCTCCGGGATGTTACCCTCGCCGACTTGGAGAAGCATGGCGGCCGGATAACGAGCACGGTGTACAAGCGCTGCCGGCACGCGATCACCGAGAACGAACGAGTCGGCCAAATGGCGTCCGCGCTAGAAAGCAATAATACAGATCTGATCGGCAAGCTGATGGAGGCATCTCATCGTAGCCTTCGCGACGATTATGAAGTGAGCTGCCCCGAGTTGGATCTAATGGTGAGCCTTGCGATGCAGCAAGAGGGTGTGTACGGAGCGCGCATGACCGGGGCGGGCTTCGGCGGCTGCACGGTAAACATGGTCGATGCCGAGTTCGCTGCTCGATTCCAGAGTCGCGTTGCGGCGGCATATTTTGCAGAAACTGGACGACGACCGGAAATTTACATCTGCGAAGCATCTGAAGGCGCTGGACGGGTGCTGGTGGAAAGCGAAACTTCGAATAACCCAGCATGATGGCTGCGGTCTGCACGCGCCATGCCAGCGCGCCCCGCCTATACGGCGAAAGCAGCTTCAAAACGTCTTTTCGATTCAGATAGATCGAGCGGCGCGCCATCACGGAGAATGATCGTCTTGCTTGAATTCGAAGGCACGCGATCGCCGGGCAGGACAATTCCAATCAAGTTGAGAGGGTCGGCCGCAGAAATGGTCACGATCTCGCTTGCCGAAGCCGCGTCTCGCGTAGCGCGAAGCGACTCAACTGCCACGGGCAAGGCAAATTGTTCGCCGATGAATCCACTGACGAACCGGCCTCCGCGCACTTCTCCGCGATCCTCGAGTCTGCGAAATGCAAAGAGCAGCTCGCGCCATCGCGGGACCATCGTTTCTCGCGCGACAAGCTCTCGGAAGACGACGCCGTAGCGCCCCAGAAGCATGCGACACGTAGCTTCGATAACATGCGCTCGGTCGGAAGAGTCGTCATGGGCGAAAAGCAGCGACCAGCGGCCGGCGCTGTGGCGCGGACGCGCGTTTTGGCCGCGGCCTTGTCCGGCGCGCCGCTTAGGATCGATCAGCGCGCGAATGTTGTCGAACCCATCAGCGGTAATGATTCCCGCGGTTACAAGTTCCCACAGGGCTGTTTCCACTTCGGCCTTCAGCTTTTGTGTGCCGCGAACAATGTCGGCGAAGAAGGAAGCTCCTCGCTGGCGCAGGAAGCGAAGAACATCGTGGGCGCTTGGACTAAGGCCGCGCGGCTCCGCATCGCCATTTTCAGCGTGGCGAGGAATCATCCAGTCGGCTTCGGCCCGCACAAAAAAAGTGATCGGCGCCACGCTCGACGGAATCACGCGGCGAGTTGCCGGGAGATGGTCTTCAAGAGTTGCGGGGTGCGGCGAGAGGCGTCCCCAACCTACGGCGCCGGTCAAGCACAATTGATCCAGAACTTTTGAATCGTAATTCGCGATGCGCTGGCTCAGAATTTCCCGCTCCCAGGCGTTTGCGGGAGCTTCAAATCCCTGAAGCTGTTGCAAAATTTCAAGTGTTCCGCGTTCGCCAAAGACCTGTGTTCCAGGGGCAACGTGCTGCCAGCGCAGCAGCCAGCGCATGAATTGCGCGGCAGTCGCCGGCTCGATTTGCTTACGCAGAGTTCCCAGCGTGAGTCTGTGAATGCGAGCGAGCAACCGGCGGTCGCACCACTCAATTTCCTCGCGGGAGACGCCGGTAAAGTTTCCGCGTAATATCGCGCCGCTTGCTTCCAAACGCAGGAGGGCTCGATCAATGTCCGGCACGGCGATATCCAGAGTGCCGCTTAAGATTTGCGCAGTCACGGGGCCGCTATGAGACATCCAGCCGGTAATGCAGGCGAGCAGCGCATCTTCCTTGCTGGATGGAGGTATGCCTACGTCGGGCAGCTCTGATTCAAAGTGAGCATCCGGAAACACGGCTGCGAAGAGTTTTTTCTTTTCGGCCGCGACCCAATACGACCGTTTAGCAACGATGGCGCACGCGGCCCGTCGCTCCGCCTTTAAAGCTGCAAAATATTCTCGCCAGTTAAGCACGGAGTTGCGGACGAAATCCTTCAAATGAGACACGGATGCAAAAGACATTTCGTCGGACGGCATGTCCAGCAGCGATAACACCGGAAAGGCAATCAAAGTTTGCAGAACGTCGTGAAGCTCATCTGCGTCGCGCACATCAGGCCATGACTCCTCGCGTACTTCGGCAATCGCAGACGGATCGAGGCGGCCAACCTCGGAAAGCACTGCCTCAGGCAGCATGCGGCGCATCTCCACGGCGCGAGCGCGGCGTTCTTCGAGCGGGGCGTCGTCAAGATATGCGTAGGGGTTTGCGTTCAAGATTTCATGCGAGAACTGCGAGGGCACGGGCGTGTCGACCGCGATGCACTGAATCTTTCCGGAAACGATTCCTTCCAGGATGTTTTTCAGGCCATCGATATCCATGGCCTCCGTGAGCGCGTCCTTCATTGTTTCGCGCACCAGCGGATGATCCGGAATCGCGATGTCGCCGGAAATATTTTCCTGACACGCGAGCGCTTGCGGGAAAACGGCCGCCAGCAGATCGTCGGAGCGCATGCGCTGGATTTGTGGTGGAACTTTCTTACCACCCTGAAATCGGAGAAGCGCCAGAGCGCGTCCGGCAGCCCATCGCCAGCGCGTGGTGAAAATGGGCGAGGCCAGGACAGCCTGCGAAACCAAATCCTCTACTGTGGCGGATTGCAGGAAATGGAAAACATCGGCGAGCGGAAAGCTGTGCTGCTCACCGAGAGAAATATTTAGCCCGTTGTCAGTGGCTGCCGCTTGTAATTCGAAATTAAAAGAGCGGCAAAAGCGCTTTCGCAGCGCCAAGCCCCAGGCCTTGTTGATTCTGCCGCCGAATGGCGCGTGAATGACGAGCTGCATGCCGCCGCTTTCGTCAAAGAAGCGCTCCGCAATCACGGTGTGCTGCGTAGGAACGGCGCGCAGCACGGCCCGGCCGGCAATGACGTATTCAGCGGCCTGTTCGGCGCCGGCACGATCGAGGCCGCACTCCTGCGTTAACCAATCGATGGCAGAGGCGACTCGCGAAGGATCAGCGCGCGTGGCGCCGGGCCCTGCGGTTTCTGTCAACGAACTTATCCGCTGGCGCAGCTCGGCCACTTGCTCGGAAAGTTCCGCAGTCCGCGCGGGGGCTTCCCCTCTCCAAAAAGGGACGTTCGGCGCTGCACCATGCGCGTCTTCGACCAAGACGGAACCTGCCTGAATCCGCCGAATTCGCCAGGAAGTGTTGCCGAGAAGCACGATGTCGCCTCTCAAGCTTTCCACGGCGAAGTCTTCGTCCAGAGTTCCGACGACCATGCCTTCCGGTTCGGCAATCACCGTGTACAGCGCGTTGTCGGGGATCGCGCCTCCGCTGGTGATCGAAGCGAGCCGGCTACCACGCCTCGCGCGCAAGCGTTTGTTAACCGCGTCGTGATACAGATAAGTGCCGTAACGCCCACGGCGTGCTGAAATCCCTTCAGCGAGCATGTCGATGAGCTCTTCGAAAGTCTCGCGTAGCAAGTTGCGATACGGATAGGCGCGTTTCACCAGGGCGAAAAGATCGTCTTCCTGCCACTCCGCCGCCGCGCATTCCGCCACAATTTGCTGTGCCAGCACGTCAAGGGGACAATCGGGAATCAGAATGTGATCGAGAAGGCCCTGGCGAATCGAGCGCACCAGCGCCGCGCATTCCAGAAGCTCATCACGCGTTGTCGCAAACAGCCGGCCTTTTGGAATGGCGCTGCGCCAGTGGCCCGCGCGTCCCACGCGCTGCAGAGCCACGGCGATGGAGCGCGGTGAACCGATTTGGCAAACAAGGTCTACCATCCCGATATCGATTCCTAATTCGAGTGATGCCGTGGCGACCAGAGCGCGAAGCTCTCCGGCCTTCAGTTTATTTTCGACAGCCAGTCGTCGCAGGCGCGATAAGCTGCCGTGATGCGACGCGACCGCGTCTTCACCAAGCAACGAGCTCAGATGATGCGCGACGCGTTCGGCGAGCCGGCGAGTATTCACGAAGATCAGCGTGGAGCGGTGCTGTTTGACAAGCTCCGCAATGCGCTTATAAATCTCGTCCCACATTTCATTCGAGGCCACCGCGCCGAGCTCGCTCGCGGGGACTTCTACGGCCAAATCGAATGCCCGCCGCTGCGCGACCTCCACGATTGTCGGCAATGGACGCGAGCTGCCCGCAAGAAACTGGCCAATTTGCTCTATGGGTTGCTGCGTTGCCGACAGGCCGATTCGCGTCGGGTGGCAATTGGTCAGTGCCTCGAGCCGCTCCAATGAAAGTGCCAGATGCGACCCGCGCTTGTCGTCAGCGACGGCGTGAATCTCGTCGACAATCACCGTGCGAACAGTCCGTAGCATTTCACGGCTTTTACCTGCGGTAAGTAGAATGTAAAGGGACTCCGGCGTGGTCACCAGGATTTGCGGAGGGCGCTTTTGCATCGCGAGGCGCTCGTGCATTAGCGTGTCACCCGTGCGCACAGCGGTCCGAATTTCCGGCATCAGGAAGCCGCGAGCCGCTGCCAAGTGCAGGATTTCTCCCAACGGTGCTTCTAGATTTTTTTGAATGTCGTTGCCAAGCGCTTTCAGAGGAGATACGTAGAGGACCTCAATTTCATCGCGCAGGCCCCCGGTGATGGCTTTGCGCACCAAGCGGTCGATGCAGGCCAGGAAAGCTGCGAACGTCTTGCCTGACCCAGTTGGCGCGCTGATCAGCGTATCTTCGCCGGCGAGAATATGTGGCCAGCCCTCAATCTGCGGTTCGGTCGGCGTCGCAAACTTCTCGACAAACCATTCCTGGACGAGGGGATGCGCCCATTCGAGGCTGACAATTGAAGAAAGCGGTACAGTGCTCGGATTCATGGAATCAAGAGGCGCTGAAAGAACTTACCTATTGTCCCCGAAAAGCATTTGAGAAGCAAAAAGGGAGAAGAGCAGCTTGGTCCGGCGCACGCAGGGTCGACGAAAGCTGGCTCCCCGGGCTAGATTCGAACTAGCAACCCTTCGGTTAACAGCCGAATGCTCTACCGTTGAGCTACCGGGGAAGAAGAGGGCGCGCTATTCAGTGTTCAAACAACGGTTTGAGTTTAGTCGACC
>JBAUEH010000155.1:0-56810 GCA_049678505.1 Candidatus Acidiferrales bacterium | reverse complement strand
CCGCCGTAGATCGCGGGCACCTTCGCTCCCATTGCCCGCAGGTACGCGGCAAATTGGCCGCGATGGTGCACCGTGTGCGACAGCGCCATCTGAAAATAAATCACGCCGGGGTAATCGAATTTCCGCAGAAACGACATGGGCTGCGCCAGATAATCGCCGCTCAACTTCGACGCCTTCTTGAAATTCATCTCGAACTGCTGCGTGTACCATGCGGCTGCATCAGCACCCGTTTTGATTTCGTCCGGCACGGCGCCGCTGGAGCTTGCGTAGAACTCGCCCTGAAAAACTGAATCGAGGAACCACATTTCCACTGATGTCATGTGCCAAGCCAGCTCCAGCGCGGTGCGCGACTTGGGGTGAATGCGGTAACCGGCCTTGTCTGCCGGCAAAGCCGCGATCACTTTGGCGGTGATCTGTGATTCATGCTGCATTCTCGAGAGCAAGTGATTCGCGAGGATGGATGCTTCTTCCGGAGTCATCAGTGTTCCTTCAATTCTCAGCCCGCTTGGCTGTGAATTACATCAAACGAAGTGTCACGTGGCCGATTAGCGAGAAGTATATACCAGTGAGCATGCTTGACAGGGTTCGCCTTCTGGCATAGTTTCCCCGCGCGCATTTTTCCAGAACGCACAGGAGGAAGCATGGCCAGACGGACGAGAACGCTCTGGGTATCTATTCTCGTGCTCATCGTTATCGGGTCGGTGGGATTTCTCAACCTGAGTCAGCGGCCGCGATTCCAGGCATTCCATCCCGTTGACGTTCTTCAACTCCTGGCTACGGGAATGTGCTACGGAGCCGCTCTGGCGGGAATTCTGGCGCTTCTTCGTAAGCCAAGCGCGCAATAAGCGGTGTTGCTACACCGTCGGCACGACGGGAGTTTTGTCGTTTGGCCTGGCGGCTGCTCTCTGTTCGTCCTGATTCTGCGGTGGCCTCCAGCGCAGGATGGGCTTTCGCGCTGCGGCCACTTCGTCGAGCCTCCCGACGCGCGTCGCATGCGGCGCGGTCTTCACGATTTCCGGATTCGTTTCCGCCTCGGCAGCAATCGAACGCATCGCCTCGATAAACAAGTCGCACTCTTCTTTGGATTCCGACTCTGTCGGCTCTATCATCAGCGCGCCCGGCACGATCAGCGGAAACGCCGTGGTGTAGGGATGGAACCCGTAATCGATCAGCCGCTTGGCGATGTCCATGGTGTTCACGCCATGCTTTTTCTGGCGTGCGTCGCTAAAGACCACTTCGTGCATCGACGGCAAGTTGTAAGGCAAGTCGTAGAGGTCTTCGAGGTGCTTGCGAATGTAATTTGCGTTCAGCACCGCGTCTTCAGTGGCCTGGCGAATTCCAGGGCCGTACGCCAGGGTGTACGCCAACGCGCGCAGCAGGACGCCAAAATTCCCGCAATAGGCGCGCACGCGACCGATGGACCTCGGCCTGTTGTAATCGAGCGCGAATCTGCCTTTGTTTTCGCTCACTACCGGCACCGGCAAAAACGGCTCCAGCATCTTCTTGACCATGACGGGCCCTGCGCCCGGTCCGCCTCCGCCATGCGGCGTCGAAAACGTTTTGTGCAAATTGAGGTGCATCACGTCGACGCCAAAATCGCCGGGGCGCGTCACGCCCGCCAGCGCGTTCATGTTGGCGCCGTCCATGTAGAGGAGCGCACCGCGCGCGTGCAGAATTTCCGCAATTTCCGCGATGTTTTCTTCGTAGACGCCGATGGTCGAAGGATTCGTGATCATCAGCGCGGCCACTTCATCGGTCACGAATTCGCGGAAATGCGCGATGTCGATCTGACCACGCGCGTTCGACTTTATGTTTTGCACTTCATATCCGGCGATAACCACGGACGCGGGATTGGTCCCGTGCGCGGAATCCGGAATCAGCACTGTTTTGCGCGGATTGCCCTTGCTTTCGAGATACGCGCGAATCAGCAGCAGCCCGGTCAATTCGCCTTGCGCTCCCGCAACCGGCTCCAGCGACGCGGTGTCCATGCCGGTGATTTCGAGCAGGCATTTCTGCAAATCGTGAATGATGCGCAGGCAGCCCTGCGAAACCTCATCCGGCTGCAGCGGATGCTCGGTCGCCAGGCCCTCCAGCCGCGCAACGAACTCGTTCACCCGCGGGTTGTACTTCATCGTGCACGAGCCCAGCGGATACATCCCTAAATCAATCGCGTAATTCCACGTCGAGAGGCGCGTGAAATGGCGGATGACTTCAATCTCGCTGACCTCTGGAAAGCCCTCCACGCTGCCGCGCACGAAATCCGCGCCGAGCGTCTTCGCAGGGTCCACTGCCGGCACATCCAGCGGCGGCAGTTCCATTCCGCGCTTTCCGCGCACGGACTTCTCGAAGATCAACCCTTCATTCTGACTGACATGCCTCCGCGCCTTCTTGATGCCCGCGGCTTCCCCTTCCGTGATCGCTCTCTTCTGGTTCAATCCGAGAATCTCCCGTTCGGTTCGTTTGTCTTCAGGATGCTTCGCAACGCCGCGGCGAAGCGCTCAATTTCCGCGCGCGGCATCGTTTCCGTCACGCACAGCAGTCCACGGCGCTCCTGCTTCGGATAGTATTTCTCCAGCGCCAGCGGCCCGACGATTTTCTGCGCCAACAATTTCTCATTGATCTGTTTGATCGATCGCGGAAACTCCACCACGAATTCATTGAACGTCGTGCTGGAGAAGGGAAGCGTAATCCCGGGAATCTTTTTCAACTCGTCTTGCGTGAACCGCGCCTTCGCCAGATTCTGGGCGGCCAGTTCGTGCAGCCCTTCTTTGCCGAGCAGGCACAGATGAATCGTCACCACGAGCGCATAGAGCGCCTCGTTTGTACAGATGTTCGACGTAGCCTTTTCGCGGCGAATGTGCTGCTCGCGCGTCGCCAGCGTCAGGCAAAATCCGCGCCGCCCTTCGCCATCCAACGCTTCGCCGGCCAGCCGCCCGGGCATTTGCCGCACGAACTTCTCGCGCGTCGCAATCACGCCCACGAACGGTCCGCCATAGCTCGGCGGCACGCCAAAGCTCTGCGCTTCGAGAGCAACGATGTCGGCTTCTTCCGGCGGCCTCACGATTCCCAACGAGACTGGCTCGGTCACGCAATCGATCAGCAATGCGCCCGCCGCGTGCGCCCGTTCCGCAATGGGCTTTAGCTTTTCCAGTACGCCAAAAAAATTCGGCGACTGCACGACTATTGCGGCAGCTTCGTTCAATGCCTCGCCGCGAATCGCATCCGCGTCCGCTTGGCCATTCGCGGCAAATCCAAACTCCTCCACTTCAATTCCCAAATGTTTTGCGTATGTCGCCAGCACTTGCCGGTACTCCGGATGCACGGTGCTCGCGACCAGCACGCGATGCCGCCGGGTCAGCCGCTCCGCCATCAGCACTGCTTCGGTCAGCGCGGTTGAGCCGTCGTACATCGAAGCATTCGCTACTTCCTGGCCGGTGAGCTGCGACATCAGAGTCTGAAATTCGAAGATCGCCTGCAGCGTGCCCTGCGAAATCTCCGCCTGATACGGCGTGTACGACGTGAGAAATTCTCCGCGCTGCACCAGCGCGTCCGTTACCACGGATTTCAGGTGCTGGTAAACTCCCGCACCCAGAAACGACGTGTACCCGCGCGAATTCTCCGCCGCGCGCGCCTTGAAATAGTCGATGATCTCCATTTCGGAGAGCGGCCCCGGCAATTTCAGCGGCTCGCGCAGCCGGTATTTTGCGGGAATCGTTTCGAACAGCGTCTCAATGGACTTCGCGCCGATGGCATCCAGCATTTCCCGGCGCTCGGATTGGCTTTTGGGGAGGTAACGCATCAGGCCGTCTGTTCCTTCTCCTTCTCCGCCACGTACTCGGTGTACGTCTTCGCGTCCATCAGCTTTGCCGCCTCGCTCGCGTCAGCCAATTTTATTTTCACCAGCCACGCCACGCGATGCGGGTCCTGATTGATCTTCTCCGGCGCCGTCGACAATTCCGTATTTACTTCCGTCACTTCGCCGCTGACCGGGCTGAACACTTCGCTCACGGCCTTCACCGACTCGACCGTCCCCAGCACATCTCCGGCATTCACTTTTGCGCCCGTTTTTGGCAGCTCGACGAACACGACGTCGCCCAGCGCGTGCTGCGCGTAGTCCGTAATGCCTACTGTTCCTGTCGTGCCGGAGACTTGAATCCACTCATGGTCTTTCGTATATCGAAAATCCGATGGATACATCTTCCGCTCCTTCGTTGCTCATAGGGTTCATTTCGCGCGCTTGTAAAACGGCACACTCACGATTTTCGCTGCCGCGGTTTGCGCGCGCACAGCCACACCAATCCTTGTTCCCGGCTTATTCATCGCCGGAGGCACGTACGCGAATCCGATATTCTTCTTCAAAAACGGCGCAGGTCCGCCGCTCGTGACTGTTCCAATCGCACGCTCGCCTTCCAGCACGGTGTAACCGTCGCGCGCGATCAGTCGCGACTCCATCTCGAACCCTGCCAGCGTCCGCGTGACGCCAGCAACCTTCTGCTTCACCAGAGCGTCGCGCCCCAGAAATTCGCCTTTGTCGACTTTGCAAATCCATGCCAAGTTCGCTTCCCACGGCGTCGTCGTCTCGTCGATCTCGTGCCCGTAGAGCGCCATCCCCGCTTCCAAGCGCAGCGTGTTTCGCGCGCCCAACCCGCACGCCATCACGCCCAAATCCCGCCCCGCATCCATCAGCCGATCCCAGATTTTTTCCGCGAACTCCGGCGCAAAGTAAATCTCGAACCCATCTTCGCCCGTGTAACCTGTTCGCGCGATCAAGCAATGTACTCCGTCGACGTCGCCACGCGTGAACCAATAATATTTGATCGGATCAAGTACCACGTTCGTGAATTTTTGCAACAGCCGCAGCGCGCGCGGCCCTTGAATCGCGATCTGGGCGTAACGCCCGCCGGCGTTTTCCACTTCCGCGCCAAATTTATTGTGTTCCACGATGTGTGCGTAATCGCGGTCTTGGTTGCTCGCGTTGACGCACAAAAAATAATGCGTATCGGAAAATTTGTGCACCAGCAAATCGTCAACAAACGTTCCCTTCGCCGTCATGAGCCCCGAATAATGCGCCTGCCCCACGGCTAGCTTAGCAGCGTCGTTGCACGACACATGCTGCATCAGTTCCAGTGCCCGCGCCCCGCGTATCTCGATCTCTCCCATGTGGCTGACGTCAAACAGACCCACGCGCGTGCGCACCGCCTCGTGCTCCGCCAGGATGCCCGTATATTCCACGGGCATGTCCCAGCCGCCGAAGTCCACCATCTTCGCGCCCATGCGCCGATGCGTGGAATTCAGGGATGTCTTGCGCAATTCAGCTTTTGCGGGAGTACTCACGAAAAATGGCTCGCTTATCCAGGAATGCCTGCGTACACAAAAATATTTTGCCGCCGCTCGAAACAATCGAAACTAGCACGCGCCCGCACACGTGTCAATAAACCGTCGAAGCATATTGAACTTCATTATCTGTCGCGCCCTCGATTCAGGTAATATCGCCATCGCGATTCGTATGAAACATTGGTCCCGTCGCGATCTTCTGAAGTTCGGCGCGCTCGCGCCCGCGGCTGCGCGCGCGTTTGCTTTGCACCCCGTGCAAGCCCCGGTAGCTTCAGCGGGCTCCGGCTTGGTCGCCCAAGCCCAATCTTCCCTCCGCGAGCGGTTGCTTCTCGATTTCGATTGGCGTTTCCATTTCGGAAACGCTTCCGATCCCGCGAAGGATTTTGGCTTCGGCGGCGGTGGCGACGGCATCTTCGCGAAAACCGGCGAGATCTTCGAGCCCGCGCGCCACGATTTTGACGATAGCGGCTGGGAGCGCATCGACCTGCCCCACGATTTCGTAGTCGGTCTGCCGTTTGTCAACGCGCCCGAGCTCAACGATTTCGGATACAAGCCCGTCGGCCGCAATTTCCCCGAGACCAGCATCGGCTGGTATCGTCGCGTCTTTGAAATTCCGCAAGCCGATGCCGGCCGCCGCATCGCTCTCGAATTCGACGGCGTCTTTCGCGACGCCATGGTCGTCCTCAACGGAATTTACATCGGACACAATTTGAGCGGCTACGCCCCATTCCGCTTCGACATTACCGACTTCGTGCGCTACGGCGAAAAGAACATCCTCGTCGTCCGGGCCGACGCCACGGAGCACGAAGGCTGGTTCTATGAAGGCGCGGGAATTTACCGCCATGTCTGGCTCACGAAGACGGATCCGCTCCACGTCGCGCACTGGGGCACGTACGTCACCTCGGAGGTCAGCGGCAACTTTGCACAAGTCCCCATCGTCACCGAAGTTGCGAATGAAGCGGATGCAGGCAAATCTTTTCGCATCACGCAAACAATCTTCGACTCCGCGGGAAAGCAAGTGGTCACTGCCGAATCGGATGCCGCGTCGGTCTCTCCGTGGGCCACGCAGAAAATCTCGCAAACTCTTCGCGTCGACAATCCGTCGCTTTGGTCGCTCGAAAATCCCCATCTCTACCGCCTCGTCACAACAGGGGAATGGCTCGGAGCGATCGCCACGATCGTAGACCGCAGTGAAACAGTTTTCGGCATTCGCTCCATTCATTTCGACGCTGACCATGGCTTCTTCTTGAACGGCGAGCGCGTTGAAATCAAAGGCATGTGCAATCATCAGGACCACGCCGGCGTCGGCTCCGCCCTTCCCGATCGTTTGCAATATTTTCGCATCGCGAAACTCAAGGAAATGGGCGTGAATGCCTACCGCACTTCGCACAATCCCCCCACGCCCGAATTGCTCGATGCGTGCGACCGTCTCGGCATGCTGGTCATGGACGAGACGCGCATGTTCTCCTCCAGCGCCGAGGGTTTGAGCCAGCTCGAGCGCATGGTCCGCCGCGACCGCAACCATCCCTGCGTTTTTCTCTGGTCCGTTGGCAACGAAGAACCGCTGCAAGGCACGCCCACCGGCGCGCACATTTGCGGGACGATGAAGCGGCTTGTGCGTCAGCTCGACGCCAGCCGTCCCGTCACCCTTGCCATGAACAGTCACTGGGGGCATGGCGCTTCCGCCGTCGTCGATGTGCAGGGCTGCAATTATTTCCACAATGACGATATGGACAAGTTTCATTCCGATTTTCCACAGAAGCCCATCATCGGGAGTGAAGACGCCAGCGCGTTGAGCACACGCGGCATTTACGTCAACGATCCCGTGCGCGGCTATATGTCGTCTTACGACGTGAACACGCCGGGGAACTATGCTTCCACTGCTGAACAGTGGTGGACTTTTTATTCCGCGCGTCCCTTTGCTGCGGGCGCCTTCGTCTGGACTGGCTTCGACTATCGCGGCGAGCCTTCGCCCTACCAATGGCCGTGCATCAATTCGCATTTCGGCGTCATGGACACTTGCGGTTTTCCCAAGGACACTTATTTTTATTATCAGGCTTGGTGGACGCAAAAGCCGGTACTTCATTTATTCCCACACTGGAATTGGCAGGGCAGGGAAGGTCAGCCCATCCGCGTGTGGGTGCACAGCAATTGCGATGAAGTCGAGCTTTTTCTCAATGGCGCGAGCCTCGGTCGAAAATCCATGCCGCGTCGCGCGCATCTCGAATGGCAAGTAAATTACGCGCCAGGCGTTCTGCTCGCGCACGGCTACAGAAATGGCAAAGCAATCGCAGAAGACAAGCGCGAAACCACTGGCGCACCCGCGCTCATCAAGCTCACTCTCGATCGCGCTTCCATCGCCGCCGATGCGCAGGATGTTTCCGTCATCGCCGTTTCCGTTTTCGATTCGCAGAATCGCATCGTGCCCATCGCCGATAATGAAATCACTTTTGAAATTGACGGCCCCGCAAAAATCATCGGCGTGGGCAACGGCGACCCCTCCAGCCATGAAGCCGATAAGCCGCCCTCGCAACTCTACGATTCCCATGGCGCTCTTATGTTTGGCTCGATGCTCGACCAGAGCGCACGAGCCACGTTCAACGCGCCCCAGATTCTCACCCCTCGCAAGTTGTTTAACGGTTTTGCACAAGTCATTGTGCAGTCAGAGTCTCAGCCCGGCGCAATCCGCGTCACAGCCCGCTCACCCGGCCTTTCTTCCGCTGCGATTACAATCCGTTCCGCATCTCGCGGCTAGTAGGTCTGCCGAGGCTCTTCTTAGGAGAGCGCTCATTGCACAAACGAGAGTCGCCAGTCCGCATCTTTGTTTTTGCTGGCAACAGGCTGCGTAAAGTGACTTGCCGGTACCGCAGCGATGACCTAATATTCAGCGTAGAAGGGCAGTTGGTTGCGAACCGCAGGAGGAATCTGATGCCGGGTCCGGTTGTTTGCGCGCAATGCGACAAAGAAGAAAGGCACTGTGAGTGCGAGAAGTATTGCACGTATTGCCAGGCGCAACACGCGATTCGTCTTTGCGAGGACGGGCTCTACTATTGTCCCGATTGCCGCGAGGCGTGCGAGATTCATGTGGTGGACAAGAGTGCGTACTGAATCCAGAAAAACCGAATTGAAAATCACGTCGGACGCGCGAGTGCGCGCGGGCGTGCGCTCCGCGCTCAAACACATCTGCGAGCGGCACGGCTTCACCAAAGAAGAGCAGCGTGAACTTGCAGCGGCGGTAGAAAAAGAATGCGGGAATGCGCTCGAAAATCACGACGGACCGATTTGCGCCGTGACTATCGAGGAGGGGGGAGACCGGATCGAAGTGAGTGTGGAACCAGCAAGAGAGGCAAACGCCGCTGAATCGAATCCACGCGAAAGCAGCTCCGCAAAGACTTCCGAAAACAGATTGCATGCAGAAGCCAAAAATCCAACGGGTGGCGCACAGCATGCGGCTGGCAACGGCCGGATGTGCGCGACACTGGTAAGATACTTCCACAAAAATCCCACGCATTCCTGAAGTAAATTCTCCGCGAATAGATTTTGCGCCGTACGAACAAGACTACGGGCAAACTGTCCGCACGGGAGATCTTCATTTGTACGGAGTGCTGAAGCGAATTGGCTGGTGACAGGCTAAAACGAAAAGCGCGATGAACAGGGGAGGGGACGGAACCTTGCAAGATTATGTCACCAAACTCGCGCGCCTTCCCAGGTGATTCGCCCAAGCCGATTGGCCGGCGAAGGTGCTGAGAGCATGCGTGCAAGACTGCTGGCCGGGAGGAGTGCTGCAGTGGGAAAGAAAAAAGCCCCAGCCTTTGTACCGCCAAGGCTGGGGCCGCGAAAGCGAAGGTGCGGATTGCTCTTCGAGACGCTACAGACCCAAGCGCTTGCGAGCAAACGTGCCCAGTCCGAGAAGCCCAGTTCCGAGAAGAATCAAACTGGAAGGCTCAGGCGTGGGACTATTGGGACCATCGGGACAGTAATACAGATATTCCTGCGGACTGTTTGAGCCTGTTAGGTTCGTCGGGGTGATGATCTCGAAGTCTGCGAAATCGACGCCTTTGGCACCGCCGTCATACCAATCGATGGCATCGGTATACCACGTTGCAGCGCCGCTGGTGTAGCCGCTGGAATCTTTCGCGGAGGGCGTGAAGAGCGCCCATAACGCGAAATTGATATTGCCAGCTTGCGACGGAGCGTCCATGTACTTCGTGTACAACCACGCGGCTTCTTCGTACTCCTGCTTATCCGCAGTGCCGAAGCGAGTGCCGTTAAGATTGGAAAAATTGTGGATCGTTGCGGTCCAGGTTTCGCCAACCGTGACTTCGTGGCTAAAGTCATCACAAATCACGGCAACCGGCTTGCCGCCGTTGATGCTTAGATAATACGGTGCGACGTAAACGCCCCCTTGGTTTGCTCCGCCGACACCGGTGAGTTTAATGTTCACGGTGCCTGCGGCGGCTGGGAGGGCAGTACCAAATGTTGCTAGTGCTAAAACCAAAAGGGTCCGTTTCAAAGTTCCTCCATCCTCAGGAATCTGAATCTCATGCTAAGAAATAGCACGTGTAAGACCATCTCGGATAGAGGGTGGTCTATTGAAACAGAAGGGTTTATGGGCGACAAATTCGGCGTGTGAACGGATGATGCGCATAAATTTGCATTTGCTGGGCAGGCGCGTTGACTTGGGGGGTTAACGTCCGTAGAAAAACGTTCCAGTACGGCGGTACTCCGTTCCGAGCCGGAAAAGAGGCATGTGTTACATAGGGACGGCGAGGGTGCGGTTGCGAATCATAGCGGCGATTTGGTCGTTAGTGAGGGGGAGATCGACGTTAAGGCTGTTGCCGGACGGGCTGACGGTGATGTTGGAAAGAGCTTGCGCGAAATCGGGATCGGATTGCTGAATTTGGTAGCGACGGAGGACGATTCCGCCCTGAAGCATGGCGGCGAGCTGATTGGCGTCATCAGGTGAGTCGCAGACGGCATCGAATTTGGCATCGGCACCATCGCCAACTTGAACGTGGATTTCCATGTTGCGAATACGACTGAGAATCGCAGAGGCTTGCGGGAATTGACTGGCCTGCGGCAGCAGTTGGTGAAGCGCAAGCTGCGTGTTGGTTTTATCGAGCACGGCCCAGATCATCCCGTTGCCGTTGGCGGCGTTGATGAGCGGGTAGAGTTGGGAATTGTAGAGCAGGCTTTCCGCGCCGCCAAAACGGACGTTGATGAGGCTTTCCAGAATGGCGCGCTGACCGAATGCGGCCGTGTTGCTATCGATAAAAAAGAAGAAAATGTCGGTCGGTCCCGCGCCGCTGCCGAAGGCCCATAGCTTGTAACCATGGACTTCGATATTCGGGAGTTTCTGCGAGGCGAAGCGGGCCTCGGTGGAGCTAGGAGAAAAAGATCCGAGAGCGATGCCCGCGATCTGCGACGGATGCTGGGAGTTGGGAGAGGTAACGCCCCAAGCGAGCTCATCGATTTGCGTGTCGGGGTCGACACCAGCGGAGCGCAGGAACTGTTCGAACTGGCGAAAGTTCGCAGGCAGCATTTGCTGCTGGAGCTGAGAAAACCAAGGAAGCTGGCGAGCCTGTTTCATATCTGCGTAGGCGAACTCGCTCATGTCCTTCGGAAACATGCCAATGATGTCGGTGCCGAGGGTGTTGGCGCGGGCGGGCAGAGCAACAAACGCGAGTACGGCGAGCGCGAGAGATGCTGACACAGCGAGGAGTTTGCGAGTCGAGATCATGTTCACGTTTCTGCCCTGCCTTCCTGGTTATGCGCGCGCGGCGTTTGCCGCGAGGCGCGATTCGATTTCGGCGGATTGCTTGTGCATGGCCGCCACAAAAGACGCGTCAGTGATGGAATCAAGATTGATGGCAACATTGGCGAGCGCGCCGCGAGCCCCCGCAGCGGCCATTAAGCGCGCGACGCGGAGGTCTGAAGACATAGAAGCGATGGAAATGCTTTCCAGTTGCCCGAGGCGCTCAAAGATTTCGGCGCTTTTACGGGCAACCGTCATGGGCACTTCGGCAGCGCCGCGAGTGGCTTTCTGGATAGCTTCATCGCGCTGGCGCTGTTCTTTGGGAGTTTCCTTGGGCAGCTTAAAAGCGGCGAGAACGGCATTGTAGGACTCAGCGTCGCTATCAATGGCGGCGGCGAGTTCGGCGGCGATAGCGCGCATTTCGGTGACGGCCTGGCTCAGTTGGTCGATGTAAGCGGCCTGAGATTTTTTCTTGCGCGAAAGGCCGGCGACCATTTGCGCGAGGCTGGCTGCGAGCGCTCCGGCGAATGCGGAGACAGAGCCGCCGCCGGGAGTGGCGGTGGGTTCGGCGACCGCGTCGAGAAAAGGGCGCGCGAGCGCAGCGAGTTTTCCGGGGCCTGACTCGAGCGGAGCGCCGGAGAGCGCCGCTGCAAGGCGGTTTTCAAAAACTTGTGCGGGAGAGAAATTCTCAAACTGTAAAAAGAAGTCGGCGGTCATTTCGATGGCGCGCTTGGGAATCAAGCCGACGATTTCGCTGCCGACGATGGAAGCGCCGTAGCGCGCGGCTTCGCTGCGAACCATTTCGAAGACACGGTGAAGCGGCGTTTGCTCGTAGTCGGTCATGTTGATGGAGACCTGGGCGATGTGGCGCGCACGCAAGTCGACGCCCATCGATTTCACGTAGCGCAGGCCTCCCGATGAGAAGCGAATAGACTTGGCGATTTTCTTGGCGATTTCGACATCGGGCGTATTGAGATTGATGTTGTAGGCGATGAGAAATTTGCGCGCGCCGACAATGACGGCTCCGGCGGTTGGATGCAGGCGCGGATCGCCGACGTCGGGAGCGCGGTCGGGATTTTTCAGAACTTCGTCGCGCACACCTTCGAACTGGCCCTTGCGGACGTTTTCGAGATTGGTGCGATCTGGACGCGCGGCAGCAGATTCATAGAAATAAACTGGAATTTTGTAGCGATCCCAGATTCCGCGGCCGACTTTTTGGGCGAGCGCGACGCAGTCTTCAATACTGACGCCATCGACGGGGATGAAGGGAACGACGTCGGTTGCGCCGAGGCGCGGATGCGCGCCGGAATGCTTGGTGAGGTCGATGAGTTCGAGCGCCTTGCCCACGCCGCGAAGGGCAGCTTCGGCGACCGGTTCGGGTTCGCCGGCTAGGGTTATGACGCAGCGGTTGTGGTCAGCGTCGCTTTCGCGGTCTAGAACGTAGACGCCTTCGACGGACTGCATGGCGGCAACGAGCGCGTCGATTTTGGCGGCGTCGCGGCCTTCAGAGAAGTTGGGGACGCATTCGATCAGTCGAGGCATTCGAAAATAAGTCCTCTTTTATTGTTTCACACTGCACACAAAACTGGCAGCCTCGTGGATATCACCGGTACCTTTATATTGTGCGACTTCCGGGTAAGGGCACAAAGGACGAATCATCTCGACTACGGGAGGCGAGCCGGAAGCGGTCGCATATTTCGTCGCAATAATCGTGCCCGGAGGTACGCCCTTCTCAACCCATTGTTCGAGCGAGCTGAAAATGCTGTGGCTTGGGTCAGCGTTAAGCGCAGCAAGTGCGCCGAAGGAGTCTGGTCCCGGGCCATCGCCGCAGTGCTGCATTCCGGGAACCATATAGAGACGAATAAGGCTTTCCGCCTGCTGGCGGCCCATGGCCGTGAGCACACTATTGTAATAATTGATGGTGTTGAGAGGCGAGATGGCAGAGTCGCTCCAGCCGTGGTAGAGAATCAATTTCCCGCCGCGAGCTTGGAAGGCGCGGAGATTCGGATTCGTTGAATTGAAGATAGAAGCTAGTTTGTGATCCGCTATTTGTGTGTCCGCATCGATATCCGATGAGCGGAAATCCCATGCGGGGTTGTTGAAAACCATGTCTTCGAAGAAATGCGTGCCAAAATCGAACTCGAGACTTGTTTGTGGCGCGCTGCCTGTAATCCACGGGCTCCATCCGTTCGGGCCAAGTTCGCCGCCGGGCATGTGTCCGGGGAAGATCAGCCGGCCGTTTCCATCTATGGATCCAGAATAGAGCTTCTTGAGCGCCACGATTTGTGGCGAGGTGAGACAAGCATCTGTCTCGGCGCCACCGCACAGAAGGCTTTCGGGGCGGAAGTGGCATTGGCGGGGATTATTGAGAATGCCATCTTTCACGCCGTCCTGCGCATCGCACGCGGCGAGCACCGCGTCATGGATCGCCTGAAGCTTGCTTGCGGGGATGTAGCTCGCTGGATTCTTAAGCGTAGCCTGCAAATCCCAGATTGCTTCCGTCAGCAGGTGCGTCCAAAAATTCGCCGGTGCGCCCGCGATGATACCGTCGTAATCCTCGGGGAAACGCTGTGCTTCCATGAGGCCTTGGCGTCCGCCATTGGAACAGGAAGAAAAATAGGAATACCGCGAAGAGGAACCATAAAAAGCCGCCACTAAAGCTTTGCCGGTCACGTTCGTCAGATGAATAGCGCGATAGCCGAAGTCCACAATTCTGTCGGGATGATGCAGCGCCCAACGCGCATCGATTCCGCTGGCTTCGTGTCCGGTATCGGTGGAGGCAGTGGCAAAGCCAGCGCGCAAAGCGCCGATAAGACCCGAATAGCTAATCGAGCCGGCGAATCCGCCGTTGCCCACGCCATCAAACTTGCCGTTCCAATTATCGCGTGGCATCCATAGTTCGAATTTGATATCGGAGTCGGCGGTTGGCTTGATCACGCCAGACACACGGCAAAAGGCGGGCAGTTGCATAGAACGGGCTGGTTGCTGCGGGTCCGAAGAAGGCACGATGAACGGTCCTGCCGGTACAGACTTGGCGGACACGATCGTGGTATCCGACAGACTAAGGCCGCGGAGATTCTCGCAGGAGCGTTGGGCCACGCTCGGTGTAGGAAAGAAAAGGATGAGCGCGAGCGGGACTGGCAACAGGAGAATGTGATGTCGAGGCATTCGGGATTCGCCCTTCATTCCTTTAATAAACACTCAATGGGACGCGGTGTTGCGCGAAAAAACCTCACGTCAACCATGATTCACAGCATCGCGGCGAGACGTGAGCTACAAGCGCTCGCGTGAATAGATGATTCGGCCGCGCTTGAGGGCCAGGACGCAATGATTCACGCCAAAATAATAGGGAATTTCGCGGTAGTCGGCCACATCGAAGACGGCGAGGTCTGCGAACTTGCCAACCTCGAGGGAACCAATACGATCGTGGCGGCCGAGGGAGTACGCGGCATTGATGGTGGCAGCGGCCATGGCTTCAGCGGGAGTCATGCGCATTTGTGTGCAGGCGAGGGACAGAATCATCGGCATGGAAAGAGTGGGGCTGGTGCCGGGATTGAAGTCGGTGGCGAGCGCCACGACGGCTCCAGCGTCGATGAGCTGGCGAGCCGGACCGTATCGCGCGAGGCCAAGATGAAAGCAACAGCCGGGGAGCATGGTGCAAGTGACGTCGGAGCGTGCAAGAGCGCGAATGTCGGACGCGGATAATTTTTCAAGATGGTCAGCACTCGAAGCGTGCATTTCGATGGCGAGGCGTGTGGCGCCGGTCCGCGCAAGCTGTTCGGCGTGAAGGCGCAAACCGAGCCCGCAGGCGCGCGCCGCGGTAAGAACCTTGCGCGATTGCGCGACAGTGAAAGCGCCGCAGTCGCAGAAGACATCGCAAAATTCGGCCAGATTTTCGGCGGCGACCTGCGGCAGCCAATTTCGGCAAATCAATTCAATGTATTCGTCTGCGCCCTTGGCGCCGCGTCCGCGAAATTCAGACGGGACGACGTGCGCGCCGAGAAATGTACGCACGATTTCCAGCGGCTGCTCGTGGTCGAGTTCCCGCAGCACAACAAGGATTTTGCGCTCGCTGGGCCAGTCGAGGCCGTAGCCGGACTTGGCTTCGAGGGTGGTGGTGCCGTGCGCGGCGAATTGCCCGAGATGCGCGAGTGCGCGGGATTTCAAATCCTCGGGGGACGCCTTGCGCAGCTTGTGAACGCTGTTGATGATGCCGCCGCCGGCGCGAGCGATTTCTTCATAGGTGTCGCCGGAGATGCGCTGTTCGTATTCGGCAGCTCGCGAAGCGGCGTGGATGAGGTGCGTATGAGAATCGACGAAGCCGGGAAGGACGACGCGGCCGGCAAGATCGAGTTTGCGAGCGCGACGCGATTCGGTAAGGCGTTCGACGCGGCGGCGTGGGCCGGCGGCGGCGATGTGTCCATCGCGGACAAGAAGCGCGCCGTCCAGAAGGATGCTAGGGTCAGCAAGGGCGCGGCCCCGGCGAGGCGCGGCGCCGCGTAGGGTGAGAATCTGGGAGCAATTCGTAATGAACCACGAGTCCGGCTTGCGGGAATTGGGCATTTTCGATTCGGCTGTTCACGGTACTGAAAAGCGCGGCGGGGCGCAATACCTCGCGCTATACTTTCGCGTGAACTAAGCCTTTGTACGTCGCCGATGATAGGTTGGCGGCATTTTGGAGGAAACGAATGCGGAGGCGAATTGCAGCAATGGCGGTGGTGTTCGCGGCGAGCGCGGTGGCGCTGCTATTTGCATTGGTTGGCGGGAAATTGGCGCGGGCGCAAGGGGCGGCGGCCGAGTCGGCTGAGTATGACATTGTGATACGCAACGGACACATCATCGACGGCACCGGCTCGCCGTGGTACGCGGGCGATATTGGAATTCGCGATGGGCGCATTGCGGCGATTGGAGGCTTGGCGCATGCGCAGGCGAAGGAAACGATTGATGCGGTCGGACGCATGGTTGCACCGGGATTCATCGACATGCTGGGGCAATCGGAAAATACGATTCTGGTTGATCCGCACGTGCCGTCGAAGATATTTCAGGGGATCACGACGGAGATTACCGGAGAGGGCGATACGGAAGGTCCTCAGACGGATGCGACGCTCGAGCAGATGCAGCCAGAATGCCAGCACTATGGAATTACCTGCGATTGGCACACGATGAGCGAGTATTTTGCGCGATTGCAGAAGCAGGGCATGGGGATCAATCTAGGGACCTACGTGGGTGCGACGCAGGTTAGGCGCGTGGTGATTGGCGACGACGACGTGAAAGCGACGCCCGGACAACTGGGCAAGATGAAAGAGCTAGTGGCGGAAGCGATGCGCGAGGGCGCGATGGGGCTTTCGTCGGCGCTGGAATATCCGCCGGCTCCGTACGCGTCGACGGAAGAATTGATTGCGCTGGCATCCGTCGCGTCGCAATACGGCGGAATTTATGCGACGCACATGCGCAACGAGGGCGACGGCGAAATGGATGCGCTGGCGGAGACGGCACGAATTGGAAGAGAGGCGCACATTCCCGTGGAGATTTTTCATCTTAAGACTTCGGGCAAAGCGAATTGGGGAAAAATGCCGCAAGTGGTGGCGTTCATTGATAAGGAGCGCAGCGAAGGCCTGGACATAGAGGCGGACACGTATGCGTATACGGCTTGGGAAAATGGGCTGTCGGCATACATTCCGCCTTGGGCGCACAACGGCGGCACGGAGAAACTGCTGGCGCGATTGAAAGACCCGGCGACGCGCGCGCGCATTCGCAAAGACATGGAAACGCCGACGAAAGCATGGGATAACGAGTGGCAGGAAGTCACGGGGCCGCAGGGAATTCTGATTGCGTCGGTGAACAATCCGGATCTGATGAATTTGCAGGGGAAGACCATCGCAGAGATCGCGAAGATGTGGCATGAGGACCCCATTAATACAATTTTTGACCTCATCATCAAAGATAAGGCGAGAACGGATGCGGTGACGTTTGGCATGAGCGAGCCGGACGTTCGACTGACGCTCAAGCAGCCGTGGGTCTCGGTGGATAACGATGCGTCGGGGACTTCCCCAACCGGAATTTTGGGTCAAGAGCATAACCACCCGCGAGCCTATGGGACGTTTCCGCGCATCATTCGGAAATATGTGCGCGAGGAGCATTTGTTGACGCTTCCGGATGCGATTCGGAAGTTTTCGGCGCTTCCGGCGCAGCGCGAGCATTTGGCAGATCGCGGAGTGCTGAAAGAAGGAATGTGGGCGGACGTGGTGGTGTTCGATCCGGCGAAGGTACGGGATTTGGCGACCTATGAGAAGCCGAACCAGCTCTCTGTGGGAATGGATTATGTGCTGGTGAATGGTGTGCCGGTGATTTTGGACGGGAAAATGACGAATGCGCTGCCGGGGAAGGTGATTTACGGGCCGGGTTATGCAGGAGCGCATTAAGAGAGTAAAATTGCGGGCGAGGTGACGGGTGATGCGAGGGACTCGGGGAAATTGGACTTTCGCGGTGGCGATTGCGGCGGCGGCGTTTTTGCTGGGGAGTTTTTCCGTAGCTCCGACGAGCGCAGCACCCAAGGCGAAGCACGCGCAGGGAGAGCGGCTGGGGAGCGTGAGCTTTCCGATCTCGTGCACGCCGGACGCGCAGAAGACGTTCAATGCCGGCGTGGCGCTGCTGCACTCGTTTCAATATCAGGAAGCGGAGCAGACTTTTTCGCAAGTGGCCCAGCAGGATCCGACGTGCGCGATGGCGTATTGGGGAAAAGCGATGTCGCTCTATCACCAATTGTGGGATTGGCCAAGCGACGACACGCTGAAAGAAGGGCACGCGGACACGATGCAGGCGCAGAAGCTGCGCGCCAAGACGGACAAGGAGAGGATGTACATCGTTGCAGCGGGTGTTTTCTTTCAGGACAATCCGAAGCTCAGTAAGGCATCGCGAATCCAAGCGTATTCGGACTGGATGGGAAGGGTCTTTACGAAATATCCAGATGACGTGAATGCGGGCGCGTTTTATGCGCTGTCGCTGATTACTCTACAGGGGAAGAAAGCGGATCAGGATGCCAATCGAAAGCAGGCGATTGCGATTCTGGGTGGGTTGTTTCGGACGGCGCCGGACAATCCGGGCGTGGCGCACTATTTGATTCACGCCTCTGATACGCCGGAGCTTGCGCCGGAGGGCCTGGAAGCGGCGCGTGCTTACGCAAAGATTGCTCCGGATTCGTCGCATGCGCTGCACATGCCTTCGCACATTTTTGTGAGGCTGGGGTTGTGGCAGGAGGCGATTGACTCGAATGTTGCGGCGGCTGCCGCAGCGGCGCAAGCGACAAAAGCCGGACAGGCGGACGCCACCTATCAATTTCACGCCATGGACTTCCTCAATTATGCGTACCTGCAAAGCGGGCAGGCGGCGAAGGCGCGCGCCGTGGTGGATGAATTGAAGAATGTTCCCGGCGCGACCCCAGAGGAGCTCTCTTGGAACTCGGTTACGCTAACATCGCGTAATGCGCTCGAACTACACGAATGGAAAGAGGCCGCGTCGCTGCCCATTCCTGATGTAAAGCCTGAGCAGCTGGATACAACGTATTGGGTGCGCGCGATGGGAGCGGCACGAAGCGGAGATGTATCTGGTGCGCAGGATGATATCGAGAAACTAAATCAAGCCATCGCTGCGCGACCGAGCGGCGATAAATCGGGCTATGCCTCAGCTTCCGGCACAACGGTGATGCAACAAGAAGCGGAAGCGTGGCTGGATTACGCGCAGGACAAATATGAAAAAGCGGTAAAAACTATGCGCGACGCGGCGAAGGAAGAAGAAGACGAAGGCGTTGATTCGTTAGCGATGCCAGCGAGAGAAATGCTGGGAGACATGCTCCTCGAAATGAAAAAGCCGTCGGAGGCGTTAGGCGAGTACAAGGCGGCGTTGGTGGAGTCGCCGAACCGGTTTGACGGGCTCTACGGCGCAGCGCAGGCAGCGGAGCTAAGCGGAAAGGCGGAAGAAGCGCACAAATATTACGCGAAACTGGTGGAGATCTGCGGCGCGGACGCGGACCGGCAAGAGCTGACGGAAGCGCGCGAGGAAGTAGCGAAGAAGTAGATGTCGCTGCCCCTGGCCTGCTTTACATTCTTAAAACGCTGAGTGGTATTCCATCAATTGATGTTCAGTTCGCCGGCGCCGACGTGGGCGTAAAGAGAATATTTACCGGCGGTATTTTTGTGAAGAGCAGTGTTTGTACGAAACGAGCGGAAAAGCCCTCCTTTTGAAACCCCGAACGCGTTGGCCTCGAGATCTCCGGTTATAACAGAAATATCCACAGGCGCGTAGTCCGAGGCATTTGACAGGCTGACGTCCATTTCGCCCGCGTGAATCTGCAGGTCCTTGTTGCCATCCACGTGATCGATGTCGAGTTCGCCGGCGAACATGCGGACGTAAAGATTGGATTGTCGCGGAATCTTGATATCGATCTGGAAATTGTTAGAGGGGCCGCCGGTGATGTCCAGTTCGCCGCGGTTGCCATCCTGCTTTAGTTTGACGCGGACGTCATCCAATGAGCCTTGGTCGCGCACGGAGAATTGGATCGCGATTTTGTTTTCATCGCTGCCCGTGATGCGCACGCCCGAAGAGCGGATGTACATGCGCAGGTCGCCGCCGGAGGGGAAGGGCGCGTCGAAATGGTCCTGGCCGGTTTCGGAAATCGTGTTTTTGTTCTGGGCGAAGCAAATTCTGGGCGCGAGAAAGAGAAGAAAAGCGCCTGCAATGATGCTGATACCGTGCGCGGTGCATCTTCTACTGAGTTGCGAACGTGGGTGGCTCAAAAGGGCGCACCTCCAGTTGCTGGATAGAGGTACGAAGTTGCGGCGCAAATGGTTCCCCGCAACAGAGATCTCCCGCGCTTTAACGTTGATGACCGGAGAAGCTTAAGCTTTGGCGGCCCGGCGCTGGAATTGGGGCGCGAAAACTTCTTCGGCGAATTGCGCAAGCGTCGTGGGCGTAGTGTTTTTCTCCGAGCGCGGCTCCTCCGGAGCGAGAAGGCCATCGTTGCCAGCGCTCCACATTTCAATGACAAGCGCGGCGGAACTTTTGGGCAGGCCCATGCTGGTGAGAGCCGATTCGAGAAGCATCAGGGGCATTTGGACGTAGGCCAGATTGGGTTTGCCGATAGCGCGGCCGATGATGGCGGCGCAGTCACGCATGGTCACGTCGCGAGGGCCGAGTAATTCCTGCGTCGAATGGCCGGAGAAATCGCGCGCGGCGAGGCGCGACGCCGCGTAATTGCCGATGTCCTTCGTGGCGATGGCAGGGAAGGGAACGTCAGCGGGGGCCGCGCCGGGAAGCGCGTTCATCATACGGATGCCATCGATGCTCATCAAAAGATTCTCCATGAAGGAGGTCGGACGGAGATGGAGAACGTTGAGAGATGAGATGGCGTTGAGTTTTTCTTCCATATTGTGCAAGCCGACGATGGGGCCGGTTTTCGCGGCGTGCTGTGCACCGATGCTGGAAAGCGTGACGGCGAATTTCACGCCGGCTTGTTGAATGGCTGAGGCGTAGGCATCGGTGACGCGCTCCTGATAGTCGCGAAAATCATCGCGGTGGAGGGCCTGCGGGATCAGGAGATAAGCGGCGTCGGCGTTTTCGAGCGCGCGGGAGACTTCGTTGGCGTTTTCAACGTCAGCGGCGAAAGGCTCGCCGTTCTTGGAGGCGAAGCGTTCGAGTTTGGAGGCGTCGCGGCCGACGACGCGAATTTTCTCGCCCTTGGCAAGCAGGGCTTCTGCGGCGACTGACCCGGTGTTGCCTGTGGCTCCAAAGATAACGATCATGAGCGCCTCCCGAACGAAACGTGAAGAATTACGTTCTCTTGCTTGCAACCCCTGTGACGGTTGTGGCTGACGGCCCGCGGCCTGAACGAATGAGATGCGCAAAACGGCGCACCAAGACAAATTTGAGAACCAGGAAAATGGCGGCGAGAGCGAGGAGAAAGTTGCCCCAGAAATGCATCCGTGAATAAATCGAAATGCCAATGATAAATGCGGCGAGGCAGAAAATCAGCGAAACGTTGCTGAGCAAAAATGCGCGGCGGGCGGCAGAAGGCAAGTCCTGTCGCCGTGCGATGAGCACGGAGACGAAAACCGCGGCAGCGGCGGAAAGGACGATAAGTGCGATAAGGCCGAATTGGATTTTAGCGGTCATGGAGCATTCACGCCGATTTGCTTAGGCGTATCGATTTTCCTGTGTCTCCACAAGAGAATTGGGAAGGCAGTTACCAAGGCGATCCAGATGCCAATGACGGTCAGAAAAAGCTTGAATCCAAACGCGGGATATTGCCATGTGGCGGGCAACAAGTAATGATCCAGCCCGACAGCTACAACCAGAAAGAAGAAAACCGTCCGCAGAACGAAGACGATGCGCGCTATTTTCGGTAATTTGCCTGCACGGGATACTTTAACTGTCGCAAAAATCTTGAGCGTGGCCGCGCCAATGCCGAGCGTGACCAACACCACAATCGAAGCTGCGTTCAAATGCATAGTTCTACTCGCGCGATTTCACGTTCATTGGAATCTTGACGTTGTGTTGCTCGGCAAAATCGATGGCTTCCGGGTAGCCCGCGTCGACGTGGCGCGCAACACCAATGCCGGGATCGTTTGTCAGCACGCGCTCGATGCGCGAGGCCATTTCCTTTGTGCCGTCGGCGACGGTGACTTGCCCGGCGTGAACGGCATAGCCGATCCCCACGCCGCCGCCATCGTGAATAGAAACCCAACTCGCGCCGCTTGCGGTGTTGAGCATGGCGTTGAGCATGGGCCAGTCGGCGATGGCGTCCGAGCCGTCGCGCATGCTTTCCGTTTCGCGATAGGGCGAAGCGACCGAGCCGCAATCCAGATGATCGCGGCCAATGACGATGGGCGCTTTCAGCTCGCCGCGGGCGACAAGATCGTTCAGCGCGAGGCCGAATTTGTCGCGCTCCCCATAGCCGAGCCAGCAGATGCGCGCAGGCAGGCCCTGGAAATGAACGCGCTTTTGTGCCAGCTTGATCCATCGGCAGAGCGATTCATTGTGCGGAAACATTTCCAGAACAAGCTGATCGGTGCGATGAATGTCCGACGGATCGCCGGAAAGCGCGGCCCAGCGGAACGGTCCGCGGCCTTCGCAGAAAAGCGGGCGAATGTAAGCCGGAACGAAGCCGGGAAAGTCGTAGGCGTTCTTCACACCCTGCTGGAACGCGAAGGTGCGGATGTTGTTGCCATAATCGAACGTGATCGCGCCCATTTTTTGCAGCGCGAGCATGCCTTCGACGTGCGTGGCGATGGATTGCATGGCGCGCTTGCGGTAGGACTCCGGGTCACTCTGGCGAAGCTCTTTGGCTTCGTCGAGCGAAAGGCCCTGCGGAATATAGCCGCCGGTGGGATCGTGCGCGCTGGTCTGGTCGGTGAGCAGGTCGGGAACCACGCCGCGGCGCGCGAGCTCCGGAATTAAATCCGCGCAGTTGCCGATGAGGCCGACGGAGGTGGCTTCGCGCTTGCGCACAGCGTTCTTGAGAATGCGCAGAGCTTCGTCGAGGTCGTTGACCATAACGTCGCAGTAGCCGGTTTTTACGCGGCGCTTGATGCGCTCAGGATCAACGTCGATGCCGAGGAATGCGGCGCCATTGAGCGTGGCGGCAAGAGGCTGCGCGCCGCCCATTCCGCCCATTCCGCCAGAAACGACGAGTTTGCCGAAGAGATCGGCGGCGGGGCCGAAATGTTTGCGCGCGGCGGCGGCGAAAGTCTCGTAGGTGCCCTGCAAAATTCCTTGCGTGCCGATGTAGATCCAGCTCCCGGCGGTCATTTGGCCGTACATGGTGAGCCCGGCGCGCTCGAGTTCGTTGAAATTCTTCCAATCGTCCCAGTTGCCAACGAGATTCGCGTTAGCGATGAGCACGCGCGGAGCGTAGCTGTGCGTGCGGAAAACTCCGACGGGCTTGCCGGATTGGATAAGGAGCGTTTCATCGTTTTCGAGATTGCGCAGGGAATTGACGATGGCATGGAAGCATGCCCAGTTGCGCGCGGCCTTCCCACGTCCGCCGTAGACAACGAGATCCTCGGGCCGCTCGCCGACTTCGGGGTCGAGATTATTCATCAGCATGCGAAGAGCGGCTTCCTGCTGCCAGCTCTTGCAGGAGATTTGCGCGCCGCGCGGCGCGCGCTGCGGCTGATAACCGACGTGGTTTTCTACGGCGAGTTTCGACATGGAGCCTCCCCCTTGGGGAAAGCTATCTTAGCGCGGAGCGGGAAGGCTGGCCAGTGGCGAGTGGAATTTTTCGCCGCGCTCGAGTACGGCTCATGCCGGACGCATGGATGTGCGTGAAGTTGCGCGGCGACGCGGTGCTGCGCTAGAGTGCAAACCGATGATGGATTATTCGGCGCGGTATCCGAGCCTGACAAAGTGTTTTCTGGAAGCGATTGATCGCCATCCAAATCCGCGCGCGCAGATGTATCGCGCACCGGAAGGCTGGAAAGCGTATTCGTCCGCGGAGATGCTGAGGCGCGTCGCGGGTTTGGCGAAGGCGTTTGCGGCGCTCGGTGTATGCGCGGGAGATCGTGTGGGAATTTTTGCGCCGAATTCGCCGGAATGGCACGTGGCGGATTTTGCGGCGCTCGGATTGGGCGCGGTGGATGTGCCGATCTACTACAACGAATCGCCGGACCGGCTGACATATATATGGAACGACGCGGGAGTGAAGGTCGCGCTGGTGTCCGGTGTAGAACAGGCGCGGAAGCTGTCGGGGTGTCGCGGGCGGCTTCCCATGCTCGAGAAAGTGATTGCGGTGAATGTTCCGGGGGAGTTACAGGGCGAGTTTCTGGATTATGCCGCGCTGATTGCGGACGCGGGCGATGCAGAAGCGGCGGAGTACCGAAAACGCGCGGCGGAAGTGACGTCGGCGCAGCTTGCGACGCTAATTTACACCTCGGGAACGACGGGAGAACCAAAAGGCGTCATGCTCTCCCACGCGAACCTAGCCTCAAATTGCATCGATGCGGTGGCCGCGATCGAATATCTGCGAGACGATGTTGAGCTTTCCTTTCTGCCGCTCTCGCATGTCTACGAGCGCATCTTTGACCTTGCTGCTTTGTTTCATGGCGCGAGCATCGCGTATTTGGGCAAGATCGAGGACGTGTCGAAGGCCCTTCTTGAAGTGCGCCCAACGATCGCGGCAGTGGTGCCGCGGCTCTTTGAGAAAACGTACGCAAGTATTCTCGAAAAGGGTCGGCAAGAACGTGGTGTGAAACGAATGATTTTTGACTGGGCGCTGCGCGTTGCGGTGGACGCCGTGCCGTGGAAAGCCTATCAGCAGGCGCCTTCGGCGGCGCTGAGGTGGAAGTGGAGCATTGCGAATCGAATTGTCTACTCGAAAATTCGCGAAGGGCTCGGCGGGCGCTTGCGTATCTTTTATTCAGGAGGCGCGCCGCTGGCGAAGGAACTTGCGGAGTTTTTCTGGGCCGTGGGCGTGCCGGTCTACCAGGGATACGGCCTTACGGAATCGTCGCCGGTGATTTCCACGAACACGCCGAAAGCGAACAAAGTGGGCACTGTCGGCCGGCCGATTCCACATTGCGAAGTGAAGGTCGCCGAGGACGGTGAAATTCTGGCGCAGGGGCCGAACGTGATGCAAGGCTACTACAACAAGCCGGAAGCGACGCGGGAAGCAGTGACTCCGGATGGCTGGCTGCGCACCGGCGACATCGGACATTTGGACGCGGATGGATATTTGGTGATCACGGACCGGAAAAAAGAATTGCTGAAAACCGCGGCGGGAAAATTCGTGGCGCCGGCGCCGATCGAGATCAAGCTGCGGACCAGCCCGTTTATAGCAAATGCCATGGTGGTGGGCGACACGAAGAAATTTGTTTCCGCGCTGATTGTGCCAAACCGGACGGCTATTGCCGCGAAAGCACGTGCGGAAGGGATTGCGTTGGACGGAAAGGCGATTGTCAGCGATGCATGGGTGCGGGAATTGATTGGCGGCGAAATGAAACGATTGACGGCTGATCTTGCGCAGTATGAGCGGCCGAAACGTTTTGCATTGATCGACAAAGACTTCACCGTGGAGGGCGGCGAGCTGACGCATGCGCTGAAACTGAAGCGCCGCGTCGTCTTGCAGGAATACAGCGACGCGATTGCGCAACTGTATGCGGACGTGGAAGAGCCGAAGCCTCAGGTGCGCAGTTGAGGCGGAGGCGGGCGCGGTTGCGCGCGGGCTGTTAGAATAGAGGCAGGAGACCTAGGTTCATGGAAGATTCGCTGGTAATTGCGGGACGGGCGTTTCGCTCGCGTTTGATTGTGGGGACAGGGAAATACCGCTCGTTGCCGGAGATGGCGCGTTCGCATGCGGCGTCGGGCGCGGAGATGGTTACGGTTGCAGTACGGCGCGTAAATTTATCGGATCGCACCAAGGAATCGCTGCTCGATTACATTGACCGCGAAAAGATGTTCATTCTGCCCAACACGGCGGGATGCTATTCGGCGGATGAGGCGATGCGCACGGCGCGGTTGGGCCGCGAGGCAGGCCTTTCGAATTGGGTGAAGCTCGAAGTGATCGGAGACGAGCGGACGCTTTTTCCCGAGACGGAAGAGCTGGTGCGCGCGACAAAGGAATTGGTGAAGGAAGGATTTGTGGTGCTGCCATACACGAATGACGATTTGATTGTGGCCCGCAAGTTGGTGGATGCGGGCGCGGCGGCGGTGATGCCCCTTGGGGCGCCAATTGGGTCGGGAATGGGCATTCAGAATCTGGCGAATTTACGGATTTTGCGCGAGCGCATCACGGAAGTTCCGATGATCGTCGATGCAGGTGTGGGCACGGCATCCGATGCTGCGATTGCGATGGAGCTGGGCGCGGACGGCGTGTTGATGAACACGGCGATTGCCGGCGCGCACGACGCCGTGCTCATGGCCGAAGCGATGCGCGCAGCGGTCGACGCGGGGCGGAAGGCATTTCTCGCGGGACGCATCGAGAAAAAATTGTACGCGACGGCCTCGAGCCCGGTGGCGGGAGTGGTGCGATAGAAAGTGCTTATCTCGCCTCACTATCACAACCGTGACTGGGAACGCCTTAAATTGTCTGACCCCGTAGCCAATGAGGATGATTGGCAAACAGCAACGGATATCGTCGAAGATCGTGTTCGCGGACGTTTGATCAACTGGATCGACAAACTTGCGAACGAGCGGTTTTCGGGATTTGCTGTTATGGCGCTGGATTGTATTTTGATTGAGTGTCTGTATGGCTTGGAGCACGGTGAGCCGAGCCCTAAAAAGGACGGTGCTCGGGTTTACAGGGAATTTTTAAAAAGAGCGAGATTTGTCCGGGATGGCTTCGATGAAACAGCGGTGGAGTCATTTTATTGCTGCATCCGAAACGGGATCGCGCATGACAATGAGGCGCGAAAGGGTTGGTTGATCGAGGAGAGTATCCCTAAAGGAAAAATCTTGTCTAAGACGAAAGCCAAAGGTTATCAACTGAACAGGACCGAGTTTCATAAGGCTGTAGTTGCCGAATCCCAAGAATACTTAGATAAAGTAAGATATGGTAATAGCAGCGCGCGGCAGATGATGTGCAAGAGAATGAAAGATATCCTCAAAGTAAGCGCACCGCCACCCGCGTAGGGCTCTTAGCGCGGAAAGAAGCCGAACCAAATGGAGTCAACCAGCGCGTGGATGATGGCGCCGGGGACGAGCGAGCCGGTTTTCATCCAAGCGCGGCCATAGAATAATCCGGCGATGGTGGCGAGGCACACGTACTTCCAGTTCGGTACTGGCGCGTGAAGAATGTGCGCGAAGCCGAAAATCACAGAAGCGATGATCCATCCTGCGTAGCGATTCTTCAGCGAGCGCGAAAGCAAGTTCTGCAGTAATCCCCGAAACAGAAATTCCTCGGGCCATGCGGTGAAGACCAGGATCTCCAACCCCGCCAGCGGCGTTTCCTTCAAGCTATGGATCGTCGGGCCGAAGTGAATGAAGTGAATTGTCTCGCCGAAAGGAATGATGATGACCGCGAGCAGAACAAAATTCAGCAGAACGGTCCAGCCGAAACCGCGGCGCCATTCAACGGCGTAGCTGATGCCGTCGAGCCGGCGAATGAAGAGAAATGCCGCGAGGGCAACGGTGAGCGCAAAGAGGATCGTGAGTGTGTGCGTGAGCGGCGGCGGATAAGGCCACAGGCGGTACATCCAGCGAAATTGCACCGGTAGCCAGATGATGAAGAGTGCGAGGAAATCTTCCCATGTACCCGCGGGTTTCCCGCGCGCTCCTGCCGCGAGGAATGCGGGAATCGTCGCATAGAGAACTCCTGCCGAAACCCAGAGCCAGTCCGAAGGGTAGAAATCCAACGCGTACACGAGGAATGCGATTAGCGGGATAAGTGGGGCGAGGACAAATGCGCTGCCGCGGAAAATCGTGCTAAGGCGTTCGCGTATGCGCGGGCAAGCGATGAAGAGTTCAACGCCGAGGAGCGTGGCCGCGACGAGAATGGCGATGGCGAAGCGGCGTCCGCCGTAGTTGAGGCGAAGGCCGGCGAAAATTCCGAAGAGCACCAGCGCGATCCATAAAATGAGCGCTCCAGCAAAGGAGAATCGCTGAGAGTGCGATGGCGTGGCCATGCGTGACAGTTTAATGCAGAGGTGTGGTATGCCGAAGTGCTTGCTTTGTGAATCGCACTCGGCGATGCTTTTTGCTGGATGTCTTTTCCGGCCAAACAACGGATTGCGTACATCGACTGGATGCGAGGGCTGGCGTGCGTCCTGATGTTCCAGACGCACTGCTACGATTCGTGGCTTGGGCCGGCGGCGCAAAAGACGAGTTTTTTTCGCTGGTCGCAACTGGCGGGGACGCTTCCGGCACCGCTCTTTCTTTTCCTTGCCGGTGTTTCCTTTGCGCTGGTGACGAATCGGCTGCGACAGAAGGGCGTTTCGCGCAACGATGTGGCTGCAGTGACAATTCAGCGCGGTGCCCAGATATTCGCCTTCGGGCTGTTGTTTCGCGTGCAGGAGTTCGTGCTGGGGTATCCGAGCGCGCCGTGGACGGATCTGCTGCGCGTGGATATTTTGAATGTGATCGGCGCCTCGATGGTGTTCATGGGGATCGCATGCTGGTTCGCGAAGAAGCGGCTGGTAAATGGGTTCCTGGCGGGCGTCGTCGCGGCGGGAATCGCCATGGTAACACCGCTGTTGTGGACAAGCTGGCAGCCGCGATGGATGCCTTGGTTCCTCGAGTCGTACATCAATGGGTGCCACAATTTGGGCGCGCCGCAGCCGTGGCTGTTTCCACTGTTTCCGTGGGCGGCATTTGCATTTGCCGGATTGACGGTGGGATTTTTCCTGCTTAGCGACTGGGCGCTTGCGCGTGAAGCGAAGACGATGCTGATCCTGGGCGGCGCAGGAGCGATGTGCGTCGCACTAGGTTGGTGGTTCGATTCGCTGCCTGTGAAGATGTATGCGGTTTACGATTTTTGGCACACCAGCCCGAATTTTTTTCTGATGCGCCTGGGCCTAGTGATGATGATTGTGCTGGGCAGTTACGCGTGGTGCCGCTCGGGCGTAGGACGATGGAGCTTCAGTCCGCTGATCCAAATGGGGCAGGCGTCCCTGCTGGTTTATTGGGTGCACATCGAGTTTGTGTATGGAAGACTTTCGATCCTGACAAAGAGCGCCCAGAGCATTGCCGGCGCGTCGCTCGGGTTGCTGATTATTTTCGTCACCATGACGGCCCTGGCTGCAGTGCGCGTGTACACGAAAGGGCAAGGAAGCGAAATGATCGCTAAGTTCAGGAAGAAGCTGCGGCCTGGAGCGGTTACGGTCGAGATGACGGAGCCGATTTCGCGTCGGGTTTCGCGGGCAGACTGAAAATCAATTCGCCGGGACGAGCAAGGCCCATGCGATCGCGAGCGATTTTTTCGATGGCGGACGGATCGGTTTTCAGGTTTTGGATGCGCTGCTGTAAATCGCGATTTTGCTGATCGAGCTTGTCAATCTGCGCTTGGATGGTGTGCATTTGCGTTTTTGAACGATGCATGGCCATCAAGCCGTGCGTGCCGAATACGTCCTGGAGTAAAAGTAAGCAAAACACGAGAGCAAAGAAATAGCGAGCGTGAATCCGAAAGAAAGAGGAATAAGGTTCAGCGCCCGATACTTCTTCGTCTATCCCGTGATCCACTTGCGAGCCTCCTCGGCCATATGATTTGACTTCGCGGATGACTCGGCTTCCGCGTAAACGCGCACAAGAGGCTCCGTGCCCGACGGACGCATCAGCACCCAGGAATCGTCATCGAAAACGAATTTTAGCCCATCTGTGCGGTCCGCGCGGGCTATTTTGCGGCCCGCGAATTCCTTAAAGACACTATTGAAACGCTGCGGCAAGCGGGAGATCGTCTCAGGCGGAAAGTGTAAATTGACGCGAACCGGCCAGTAAGCGCGGCCCACGCGGCGGAAAAGATTGCGAAGCTGGTCGGAAATGGATTTGCGGCGCGCGGCGATCATTTCCGCAACCAGAAGGCAGGCAACGATCCCATCCTTTTCGGGAATGTGCCCGCGAATGGTCATTCCGGCGCTTTCTTCGCCTCCCAGCGTGATCTTGTCGTCTTCGAGAAATGGCCCGATGTACTTGAATCCAACAGGAGTTTCGAAGACCGGAACGCCGTGATGGCGCGCGATGGCATCAATGAGGTGGCTGGTGGCGACGCTGCGCGCGGCGCCAAGTTTCCAGCGGCGCGTCTCAATAAGGTAGTCGAACACCAGAGCAAGGATATGATTCGGCGAAACGTAGGTGCCATCGCTGTCTAGGATGCCGAAGCGGTCGGCGTCGCCATCCGTGGCAAGGCCGGCGACGGCCTTGTTCTCGCGGAGGGTCTTCGCGAGCGGTCTGAGATTGTCCTCGGAGGGATCAGGGCCCGTACCGTCAAACAGGACATCGCGGCCGGTGCGAATGGAATGGACTTTGATTCCATGCTGCTCGAGTACTCGGTCGAGCCAGCCGGAGCCGCAACCATGAAGAGCATCGTAAGCGAAGGATGATTTCGAAGCGGAAATAACGTCGAAACGAACAAGCTCGGCGACGCGCTGGAAGTAGGATTCGCGCAAATCGACCAGTTCAAATTCCTGGCCGTCACTTTGCTCAGTGGCCGGTCCGATGTGGTTCGAGAGTCGCTGGGCTCTGCCTTCGATATCGTGAGTGACCTCGGGCAGTGCCGGGGCACCGTCCGGGCCCGAAAACTTCAGTCCATTGTAAGCTGCTGGGTTGTGGCTGGCGGTGATGTTGATGGCGCCTTGGAGCCTGCGGCGGAGAATCTCAAAGGCGATGGCGGGAGTAGGAGTGGCGCTGGCGCACAAAAGCACGCGGCAGCCTTCCTCTCGCAAGACTATGGCGGCGGCGCGAGCGAATTCCTCGGAAAAAAAGCGGGTATCGTAGCCGACGAGGAGGGTTGGATTTTTATGGTGTCCACGCACATGTCCGGCAATCGCAGCCGCAGCGATGCGAACACGCTCAAAAGTGAAATCTTCGGCAATGATTCCGCGCCAGCCGGATGTTCCGAAATGGATCGCGTCAGTGGCCATCAGTTTGTATTGTATATTGATTGCCGAATTCCAGGTAATCGGGGAAAAGCATTAGGCATGTCGGGCAAAAACCAGATCGGATTGGATAACGTATGGAAAGCATAGTGGTGTTCGTGACGTGCGCGTCCAAAAAGGAGGCAGAGCGGCTCGGGAAGGTTGTAGTTCGCAAGAGGCTTGCCGCGTGCGCGAACGTCGTAGCGAGCCCCGTAAAGTCAATCTACCGGTGGAAAGGCAAAGTAGAAACCACAGTTGAAGTGTTAATGCTGATCAAGACGACGCGCGGGAAGTTTCGTGCTCTCGAAACGGAAATTCGGCGGCTGCACAGCTATGACACGCCAGAGATTATCGCCTTGCCGATTGCCGCAGGATCCAAAGCCTACCTGGAGTGGCTGCGCCAGTCCGTGAAAATGTAACTACACCGTAGAGAGGGCGTGGTCCAGGTCAGCGATGATGTCTTCCACGTCTTCGATGCCGATGGAGAGGCGGATGAGACCGTCGGTGATGCCGATGCTCAGGCGAACATCGCGCGGAATCGACGCGTGAGTCATCAGCGCTGGCAGCGAAATCAATGTCTCAACGCCGCCTAAGCTCTCGGCCAGAGAGCAGATCTTGACGTGGTTAAGCACAGCGCGAGATGCCTCCAGAGAGCCAACGTCGAAGGAAAGCATTCCGCCGAAGCCGCGTTGTTGTTTTTTTGCCACGGCGTGTTGAGGATGCGAAGGCAAGCCGGGGTAGATAACCTGTTTTACCTTCGGGTGGGCCTCGAGAAACTTGGCTACGGCCATTCCGTTTGCATTGTGGCGCTCCATGCGCACGGCTAAAGTCTTGATTCCGCGGGAGACTAAGAAGCAGTCCATGGGCGCGAGGCCTGCGCCGGCGGAGCGCTGGAGAAAGAAAATCTTTTCCGCGTCTTCCTTGCGGGCCAAGATTACCGCGCCGCCAAGGCAGTCGCTGTGGCCGTTGAGGTACTTAGTCATGGAGTGGACAACGATGTGGGCGCCGAGAGACAGAGGCTGCTGGAGATAAGGACTAAGGAAGGTGTTATCCACTACCATTGTAAGATTTTTTTCGCGGGCGACTTCGGCGATGGCGGATAGGTCGCTGACGATCATCGTAGGATTGGTTGGGGTTTCAACGTAAATCATTTTCGTGGCTGGACGAATGGCCTGGCGAATTTTTTCCAGACAGGAAGTATCGATGAAGCTGAATTCCATGCCGAACTGGACCAGAAATTGCGTTGAAAGACGGTAGACCCCTCCGTAGACGGATTGCGAGAGGATGGCGTGGTCTCCAGGGCGAAGCAACCGAAAGACCGAATCAATACCGGCCATGCCAGAGGTGAAAACGTATGCAGCGACGCCTCCTTCGAGTTTGGCGACGGTGCGCTCAAGCGCTTTGCGATTGGGATGGGCGGTACGCGCGTAATCAAAGCCTTTATTATTGCCTAGGGCTTCCTGCACGTAGGTAGATGTCTGGTAGATCGGAGCAACTACCGAGCCCGTAGAAGGGTCTGGCTCCTGGCCTACATGAATGGCATCGGTACAAAATCCCATCGAGAATCCTCCTCCTCGGCCATCCTTAGGGCTTTTGCGCGGCCCCAAAAGGTGACACGCGACAGCGTGCGTTGGTCGCGATTTCCGTTGCGAAAGCCCAGCCGCAGGTATAAAAGCAAAAAAGGCCTGCTGGAACGGGTAAGTGCAACAGAATTACGGGTTGAAGTTAGCGCAGCAGGGTGCGACAGTCAATCAGCGAAGAGGGTGCTCCGACGAACCGTTTCATGTGAGAAAATAGGTAAGGCAGGCGAACGGGGTGGAAGGCTGGCATGCGAGAAATTTCGAAAGCGCCGGTATCTGGATTGCGTGGCGTGGCTTCTCTAATCGCTTTACTTCTTCTGGCGTCGCTGGCTTTTGGGCAAAGCACGACCAAGGACGATGCGAAAACGCAAAGTTCGAAAGATGCGGTGACCACGCTGCTGATCGCGGTGACGGCGGGAACGAAAAACGCCCCGGTTGACAATGCAAGCGTTTACCTTCGTTGGGAGGAACCACGAGCCTTGCGCCACGCGAAACAAATGGAATTCGATCTGAAGACAAACATGGAAGGAATTGCCAAGGTGAAGGACGTGCCGCGCAAGCGCGTCATGATCCAAGTGATAAAGGAAGGTTGGAAGCCCTTTGGGCAGTACTATGATTTGGATAAAGACCAGCAAAAGATTGAAATTAAGCTGGAGACACCGCCGCACTGGTACTAAAAATTGCCACGCTCGCGCTGCAAGAATTTTCCGCTCAGAATTTTCCAACAACAAAGCTTTGGCATTCACTCAGGTGATCACCCGGCAACAAATACAGGATTGCCCTGGCGTTGTGCAAAGAGCATAGCTTCTTGAATCGCCCGCGCTTAAGAATCCGAAAGCAAGATTTTCCACAAGGTTTTCAACACAACTGTTGAAAACTTTTATTGAAGCAAACATTCTTTATGATTGCTGCCCAAGCATGACGGCTTCAAAAATGGGAAACAAGGATCGAATAAGCCCAGTTTGGGACGTGATATCATGCGGCCAAGCGCCAACTGCTCATGAGTTTGCATGAAACGACTGATCGTTAACGCCGATGATTTTGGTTACACGCGAGGAGTGAATTCGGGGGTGATTCGCGGCTTTCGCGACGGAATCATCACGAGCACGACAATTATGGCAAACGGTCTTGCATTTGGAGATGCCGTCGAGCACGCGAAGAAAAATCCAAAGCTCGGAGTCGGATGCCATCTGGCGTTGGTAGGGGGGGCGTGCGTCGAGGCGGCGAGCGCGATCCCGTCGCTGGCCGACGACGAAGGGCGGCTGCCGTCGAGCTTAGCGATCCTGACGGGCAAGCTATTGGCCGGAGCAGTGCGCGGAGACGATATTGCCCGCGAGCTCCGCGCGCAGATAAGTAAAGTGATTAGAGCGGGCATCGATCCGACTCATCTCGATTCGCACAAGCACACACACTCGCACCCGCGAGTAATGGAACAGGTAGTACGGCTCGCCGATGAGTTTGGAATCCGTCGCATCAGGAAACCGTTCGAGGATGCGGATGTATTACTCAGGTCTGCGTTTAGAGGCGGCTGGGGTTCCTTGAGGCAGAGCGTTACGGCTCTAGTGGCTCGGACGGCGGGGCCGCAATTCGAGAAGCTGGCGCGAGCGCATGGCATTTCCTCGCCGGAGCGCCTGTGGGGGGTGGCAGCGACAGGATGTCTCAATCGCGGAGTGATTCTGTCCATGATAGGCTCGATGCAGGAGGGCGTGAACGAACTTATGTGCCACCCCGGAGAATATGACGACGCGCTGGAACATTCGGGGACCAGGCTGAAAAGGGAACGCGAGCGAGAACTGGAAGCATTGATGGATCCAGCGGTTCGTACGGCGATAGACGAGCAAGGGATCGAGTTAATAGATTATCGAGGCTTGAATTGAGTTCTCTCCACGGAAACGATGCGGTGCAGCCGAAGTACTCGGTCGTCATCCCTGTGCTCGACGAGGCAAGTTCGCTCCGCGAGCTGCATCGGCAGCTTTCGGAGGTCATGACCGGACGATATGAACCGGTAGAATTTATCTTCGTGGATGACCACAGCACCGATGCCACTCCGGAGATACTAGCCGACTTGGCGGACTTGGATGCGCGCGTCGTTATTTTGCGCCTCAAGCGAAATTACGGGCAGACGGTTGCGCTGGCGGCAGGGTTCGACCATGCGGTCGGGGAGATTGTCCTGTCGATGGATGGAGATCTGCAGCACGATCCCAGCGACATTCCCAAGATGATTGATATCCTTGAGACGACGGACGCCGATATCGTCAGCGGGTGGCGCCAAAAACGCGTGGACAATTTCTTCTTCCGGCGCATACCCTCGAAAGTTGCGAATTGGCTGATGGCCAAGCTTTCGGGCGTGAAAATACACGACTTCGGAACGACCTTCAAAGTCTACCGGCGGGAAACAATTAAAGATGTGCGCTTGTACGGGGAGATGCACCGGTTTATTCCTGCCTTGGCGTCGCTGAACGGAGCAAAAGTCGTAGAAGTTCCGATACGGAACATTCCGCGCCCGCAAGGGAAGTCGCACTACGGGCTCTCGCGAGTTTTCCGCGTGTTCTTTGACTTGATCACGATCCGTTTCACGCTGCGGTATATGCTCAGGCCGTTGCACCTGTTTGGACCTGCGGGAGTAATCAGTTTTCTGGCAGGCGCGGTGATTCTGCTGGTGTTATTTGTCGAAAAGATTGCTACGCACGTTCAACTTTTCGTTCAGCATGGCCCTCTGCTGATTCTGGGGATGTTGCTATGTCTGTTTGGATTGCAATTCCTTGCGATGGGACTCGTTGGGGAATTGATGATGCGCAACTACTTCGAATCACACCAGAAACCGATTTACCGCCTCGAGAGACTCCCAAAGACATCACGCCTGACCGAGACGCCGCGTTAAAGCCGGCAATTGCGCCGCGCAATCAAATCTGCTAACAATAAGAAATCCAGTCGAGGGCCACTGGAGCGGTCAAAAAGCAAGGGACTGCTCAGTGGCGATGTTGAGAAGCGTAATGGGGGCAGGCATGCGTAAAACGTCTATTTTAGCCATCTTCGTTGTGGCGGGGCTGGCCTATGGAGCCAGTGAAACTTGGAAGACGAAGCCGTATCAGCAATGGGACGAGAATGATGTGAAAGAGATACTGACGGCTTCTCCGTGGGTGAAGCATACGACGGTAACGGCAACGTGGAAGAACGGAGGGTTGACCGCGCAGACGACCGTGCCAAACCAGCCAAGTCAGGGGAGCCCTACAACCCCGCAGCGGCCCGGCATGGGTGGTCCCCCGGGAGGGGGAGGAACGCAGCCGAGTAGTCAGGATCAACCCTCCTCGCTCCCCGTGGGCTCAGAGACTCCTTTTTTTGCGCGATGGAGTTCGGCCCAGACTGTTCGGGAGGCGGTGGCGCGCGATGCAGTGTTGAATAGCCGCTTCTCGGAAGCCCAGGCCGAGCAGTACGTGGATCAGGAGCCGCCTGTATATCAGGTATTGTTGTACGGACCAGACATGACTCCGTTCGCGAATGAAACCAACGACACACTAAAGTCGAAAGCTTACATCGAAGTGAAGCCGTCCAAGGAGAAAGTCAGCCCATCAAGCGTAGAGATCATAAAGGGCACGGACGGCAAGACGATCCAATCGGTAGTCTTTTCGTTTCCCAAACAAGGCGCAAGTGGCCAATCTTTGTTTGCCGCGAATGACAAGCAGGCGCAATTCGACTGCAAATTGAAAGGCGTGCATCTCAATATGGCATTCGATTTACGCAAGATGATGGGGAAAAACGGGTTGGATCTGTAATCTAACTGTCTTTGGTCGCGCCAAAGAGGACGGCTCAGAGTTCGCGTAAGCAGTTCAAGAGGAACAAGGGGACGCGGGATGCGCAAGGTGATTATCCTAGTGGTGTTTTTGCTGGCAGGACTGGCCTATGGAGCCAGTGACGCCTGGAAGACCAAGTCGTATCAGCAATGGGACGCGAGCGACATCAAGCAGGTGTTGTGGAGTTCGCCGTGGGTGAAGTACACCACTGTGCCAGTGGAATGGAAAAGGCCAGCCCAAGGACCGCCAAGTGCCGGCCAAGCGCAGGGCTCCGTTCCGTCAAATGGCGCTAACGGAAATAAAGACGATAGCCAATCCGCTCCGTCGGCTAATTCGGGAGGGGCGAACGCGGCGATGCAGAGCCCGGACGCGGCGTATCTCGTGCGGTGGAATTCGGCGCTGACCATTCGGGAGGCGCTCGCGCGCCAAGCTGTGTTGGACGGGAAATTGTCGGAAGCCCAAGCGCAGCAGTACGTGAATCAGGCGCAACCCGTATATCAAGTACAAGTATCCGGGCCGGACATGACTCCCTTCATGGAAGAAACCAGCGATACGCTGAAGTCGAAAACCTACATCGAAGTCAAACCATCCAAGAAGAGAATCAGCCCGTCGGCGGTGGAAATCACCAAGGCCGCGGACGGCACGGAGATCCAGTGGATATTGTTTTCCTTTCCTAAGCAAGGTGCGGACGGGCAACCTCTGTTTGGCGCGGATGAGAAGCAAGCGCAATTCGACTGCAAATTGAAAGATCTGCATCTCGAGGCAGGATTCGATCTGCGCAAGATGGCAGGGCAAAAAGGGCCGGACCTGTAGACAGCGCACTCAGGTGCGAGAAATACTGGTTTGCGAGGCGCTATACGAATCAGACACTCGGAAATCTCCAGCTTTGAGGCGCTCATGCAGTCAGGAGCGCCTCTTTTCTTGCGCGGGTGAATTTTGGGTGCCCCTCTTCGGCTGAAGGAATAAGCGGGGAACGAGTGCAATTCTCCGAGGACAAGTTCTTCCGAGCGCGGATCACGCGTCGCCGGAACATCGCGGACGATTTGTGGGTGATCCACGTCGACCCGGGAGCGGAATTCCGATTTGCGCCTGGTCAATACGCAACCCTTGGTTTGGAAGGCGAGAACAGATTGATCGAGCGTGCCTATTCGATTGCATCGGCGCCGCATGAGAGGGAATTGGAGATTTTCATCGAACTGGTGCCGCAGGGCGAGCTGACGCCGCTGCTTTACCGCCTCGATGTGGGCGCGCCACTTTCGATGCGCAAGATTCCTAAAGGACGATTCACGTTGGATGTCAAAAGCGGACGGAAAAACCACCTGCTGCTGTGTACCGTGACCGGAATTGCGCCGTTTGTGAGCTACATTCGTTCGTTCGAGAAGGAGTGGCAGGAGGGAAGATTTGACGGCGGCCACAAATTTTTTGTGATAAATGCGGCGAGCCGCTCGTGGGAATTTGGCTACCGGGAGGAGTTCGAAAGAGCCGCGGCGTCAATTCCTTGGCTGACTTACGTCGCAACGATCAGCCGTCCATGGGAGGATGCGGAGTGGAAAGGCGAGACGGGCCGGGCGGAGGACCTGATTCGAAAATACGCAGATGCTTGGGAGTTGGATGGAACGAATACAACGGCCTACCTGTGCGGGCATCCGCAGATGATCGAGAATAGCAAGGGCATTTTGCAGCGGCGCCGCTTTGCCAAGGAATCGATTCGCGAAGAAGTGTACTGGATACCCGCGAAAGACGCACGGACGTAGCGGCTAGGCTAGTCGTGACAACCGCTGGCTCTTCGCGCGATTCAGCTAGGACCGTTCGCCTCAGCGATTTCATCGATGGCTCTCTGCGTGGCGCGCAAAGGCACCGCAACGTGCACTGTTTCATCCGGGTCGTCCGCATCGACCACGATGGAGCCGCCTGATTTGACGACGGTGACGTGGCTATCCGAGTCGATCACTTCGACCAGGGGGCCGTCGGGGCAGTTCGCCAGGCCGGAGATTGCCGCGTCAATCACGGGCATATACTGTTGCAGGTTTGCGGATGCATCCGCGATATGGCGCCGAGGAATGAACCGCACGGTCAAGGGCACGATCACCGCCGGAACGATAAGCGAGATGTGCGTGCCATTCGCTTGCTTCTCATGTACTTTGACGTGAATGAAGCCCTCGCTTGAGATCATGGCGCCGCCCACGAGGATCGTTCCCATGAAGCCGATTCCAATTTTGCCGAGAAGGAGCATTTCATTTCCTCCGTGGATGTCTACTGCCGGTGGTTAGTCGGAAGTGTTGCGTGAATCGATCCACACGCGAACGGTTTCAGCGTTATCGGTGACAGTGACAAGAGTTGTATCGCCAGCACGGTCGAGCGCCTGAATCGCTGCTTCGATGTTGAGCTCGCGCTGGTTTGTGGCTGAAGCGAGCGCCTCCGCAACTTCCCACGGAATGGTTACGTCAACTTTTTTGCCGTCGTCCTTGTCCGTGACGTGGACGACCATTTGCCCGCGCTCCTTCGCTACGCGAACATTGGTGTCAGGCTCCTGCACGGTGACGAATTCGCCGTCCGGAGCAGATTTCACGGCATCGATAATGGCCTGCAGGTCGACGCCATTGGCGTGGAATTCTCCGATCTGGACTTTGCCGTCATGGAGCTGGCCATGATTGATCGCGGGGATGACTTTCTCGGCGAGCGAGAGAGGAATATTCACGCGGACCAGTTCTTTGGTGTTCGTGCCATCGACCTTCACGTGAAGATAATGTTCCGGGGGAGCCGCTACCACAGTGGTTGCCACTACGAGCAAGGCCAGGACGGAAAGAACGGTTTTCATTGGTGAACGCCTCCTGGGCGGTCAGCCGTAGTTACGCAAGCCCGAAGCAAAAAGTTCCACGTTTGCTCACACGAGGATAAATTCTGTTAGTGGACGCACTAATTGCGTTTAGGCTTGAAAACGAGGACAGAGAGGGGCGGAAGAATCAGTTTTATGGAGAATTGCCGGTCATTCCAGGGCACGAGATCGGCCGGCGCGCCTCCGCCATTTCCGACGTTGCTGCCTCCATAAAAAGATGAGTCCGTGTTCATTGCTTCCTGGTAGAAACCCTTCTCCGGAACGCCAACGCGGTAGTTTTCGCGCACGACCGGCGTAAAATTACAGACGATAACCAGAAAATCCTCCGGCCGGCGCGCCCTGCGAATGAAAGCCAGTACGCTCGCATCGGCATCGTGAACTTCCAGCCACTCGAAGCCTGGCCACTCGAATTCGACTTCATGCAGGGCCGGCTCGCGCTGGTAGAAATGATTCAGATCGATGAGAAGCCGCTGAATTCCCTGATGGGGTGGCGACTCAAGCAGATTCCAGTCCAGGCTGGCGTTCTCCCGCCATTCATTCCATTGAGCAAGCTCCAAGCCCATGAACAGTAGCTTTTTGCCGGGATGTGAATACATGTAGCCGAAGAGCAGGCGCACGTTGGCAAACTTGTTCCAATCATCGCCGGGCATTTTGGAGAGAAGCGAGCGTTTCCCGTGCACGACTTCGTCATGGGAAAGCGGAAGGATGAAATTCTCGTTGAAAGCGTAGAGCATGGAGAAGGTGAGTTCGCCGTGATGGAATTTGCGGTGAATCGGATCGAGCGAGAAATATCGCAGCGTGTCGTTCATCCAGCCCATGTTCCATTTGAGGTCGAAGCCAAGGCCGCCGAGATATGTGGGGCGAGAAACGGCTGGCCACGCAGTGGATTCCTCGGCGATGGTGAGGACCCCGGGATGGCGGGCGTGAACAACTTCGTTCATACGCTTAAGCAATGCAATGGCCTCCAGATTTTCGCGGCCTCCGAATTGGTTTGGTAGCCATTCGCCCGGCCGGCGCGAGTAATCGAGATAGAGCATCGAGGCAACGGCGTCCACGCGCAAACCGTCGATGTGGTACTTGTCCAGCCAGAATAGTGCGTTTGAGAGCAGGAAGTTTTGCACTTCGTTGCGGCCGTAGTTGAAAATGAGAGTGCCCCAGTCCGGGTGGGAGCCACGGCGCGGGTCAGCATGTTCGTAGAGATGCGTGCCGTCGAAATAGGAGAGGCCGTGCGCGTCGCGAGGGAAGTGGCCAGGAGTCCAGTCAAACAGGACGCCGATTCCGGCTTGATGGCAGCGATCGACGAAATCCATGAACTCGTGCGGCGAACCGTAGCGGCTGGTGACGGCGAAATATCCAATTGTTTGGTAGCCCCATGACGCATCCAGAGGGTGCTCGCTGAGCGGAAGCAATTCAATGTGCGTGTATCCCATTTGCTTGACATAAGGGATCAACTCATCGGCCATCTCTCGGTACGTAAGCCAGCGGCCATCGGGGCCATGACGCCAGGAACCGAAATGCAGCTCGTAGATGGAAATGGGCGCATGCTGCCAGTCAAATTGGGCGCGGCGGGTCATCCAGTCGGAATCTTTCCACTCGTGGCCGTCGAGCGTGGCGACAACAGAACTCGATTTCGGGCGAACTTCAGCGGCGAAGCCGTATGGATCGGATTTCAAGGTGAGAATTTCATCGTTACGGGAACGGATTTCGAATTTGTAGAAGTCTCCTTCGCTCAGACCGGGAATGAAAATCTCCCAAACACCTGTGGGTCGCCCGCGCATAGGGTCGACTCGGCCGTCCCAGCGGTTGAAATCGCCGACGACGCTCACGCGCATGGCGTTGGGCGCCCAAACGGCGAAGTGCACGCCGCGAACGCCAGAGATTTCGCGGATATGGGCGCCGAGCTTTTCATAATTCTGAAGATGAGTGCCTTCACCGAGGAGGTAGAGATCATAGTCGGTTAGCAGCGGCGGAAACGCGTACGGATCGTAAGCCTCATAAGTTTTGCCGCTGCCGTCAGTGAGGCGGAAGCGGTACGAGGATGGCGAAATTTCCGCCGGGACGGCATCGGCAGAGAGAGGAATGAAGGCCTCGTAAAAGCCAGTGGGGTCGGTGCGCACTGCGGGGTGCTCTTCGCTGTTGCTGCCCCAGAGAATGGCGACCTGCGCGGCCTGTGGTTGAAATGCGCGGATGGTGACGCCCGGCTCCTGCGGCGAGACATGCGGGCCGAGGATCAGAAACGGGTTGGGGTGCTCGGCACGGATAATCAGGTCGATATCGGCGGCGAGAGGTGTCGCTATGGCTTGAGATTCAGCCAACTGCGAATCGGTTGAATCGACTTTGTCCAAGGGGCCCAGTTTGATCCTCCAAAGAAGCGGCACGTCCATTCTAGCGGAGAGAACGGCTACAACCAACCTGGCGCTCCGGAATCTTGAAATTTGTCCCGATTAGAATAATGGTTCGCCGGAGCACAACTTTTGCCAGGCTCAGACTGCCGCCTGAAGTGCTGGTAATCAAAATAGAATAACGAAAACGCCGTAGCGCGCTAGCGGAGCCAGTGGTGGAGGGCGTGGTAGAAGATGGCACCCATGAGGCCGGCGCCGGGGATGGTGAGGACCCAGGCCCAGACGATGCGGCGGGTGACGCCCCAGTGCACGGCGGTGAGGCGCCGCGAGGCGCCGACGCCGGAAATCGCGCCGGTGATGACATGCGTGGAGCTGACCGGTATGCCCCACGCGGCGGTGAGCAGGAGGGTCAGAGTGGCGGAGGTTTCGGCGGCAAAGCCGCTGAATGGTTGTAGCTTGGTGATGCGCTGGCCCATGGTCTTGACGACGCGCCAGCCGCCGGCCATGGTTCCCCCGGCCATTGCCAGCGCGCAACACATGATGACCCAGTCAGGGACGACGTACTTCTGAAGGACTCCTCCGGTAACCAGGGCCGCAGTGACGATGCCCATGGTTTTTTGCGCGTCGTTGGTGCCGTGGCTGAAGCTGAAGGCGGCGGCAGAGAGCAGCTGCAGTCGCCTGAACCAAAGGTCTACGCGCCGTACGGGCGAGCGGTAGACCATCCAACTGATGATGGTGATGACGATGACTGCGGCCACCAGGCCCATGATCGGCGCGATGAAAATGAAAATAATGGGAAGCGTCCAGCCGGAAACGATGATAGCGCGGAATCCAGCAGCGGCGATGGCGGCGCCTCCGTAGCCGCCCATGAGCGCGTGCGACGAGCTGCAAGGGATGCCGAGGCGAATGGTGGCGTAGTTCCAGATGATGGCTCCGAGCAGTCCGGCGAGAAGCACATGCTCGTTTACGAGGTGCAGATCGACAAGGCCTTTGCCCATGGTCGCGGCCACGGCGGTGCCATAAACGAAGGGTGCCACGAAATTCCAAAAAGCGGCCCAAACGACGGCCCATAGCGGGCGCAGAACGCGCGTGGAGACAACCGTGGCGATGGAGCTAGCGGCGTCGTGCCAGCCGTTGGTGAAATCGAAGGCCAAGCTGACGAAAACAATGATGACCAGCAGATGAAAGCTGTTCACGAAAGGGTCTCCGCAGTTTCGGAACGATGAATTCCACAGCGTAAGAGGCTCTGCCACCGGCGGCGTATGATTCCAGCGCCCGTGAAAGCGTTCCAGGGAGATGAATTACACAGCCCAAGAGGCTGTGCCACGGGTAGCGTGCTGGCAGGAGTATGGGTTGCCGCGGCCGTGACGGCGTTCGAGGAGGACGAATTGCACAGGCTGAGAGTCTGTGCGACGCGGCGGCGGTGCTGAATCATGCGTTTTTCAGGGTGATCGTTTCGACGACGTTGGCTACGTCTTCGCACTTATCGGTTGCGAATTCCAGAACTTCGATGATTTCTTTCCACTTGATGACGAGAATGGGGTCTTTTTCCTGTTCGAAAAGGGTGCCAATGAGGTCCCGGCAGACGCGGTCGGCTTCGTTTTCGAGGCGGTGAATCTCGATGCAGTGGTTGAGAACCTCTTCTTTTTTCTCGAGGACGCGCACGGCGGCGACAACTTCTTTTGTGGCGGCCATGAGGACGCGAGAGAGATCGGGAACGCCGGGGCGAATTTCGGAGATGCGGTAGGTGACGAGGCGGCTGGCGGCGGCGTCGGTGAGGTCGAGGACATCGTCGATTTTGCTGGCCAGTTCGTGAATATCCTCGCGATCAAAGGGCGTGATGAAGGTGCGGTTCAGTTTATTCATGAGTGTGTGGGTGATGTTGTCATTGGTGTGCTCGATGTCTTTGATTTTTTCGGCATCGGTAGGAGGATTGGAAAAATTCTCGAGCATGGCGACCATGGCTTGCGAGGCGCGGTAGACGTTTTCGGCCAGCTCCACGAACATGTCGTGGAAGCCGTCCTCGTGAGGCATCAATTTGCTGAGCAGTCCGGGCATTTGCCGTCCCCCATCCGGGAGTTGAGAAGCTGACTATAACGGAAGGGAATCGGCGGAGCAAGGAACAGCGAGAAAGGGAAAGGGAGGCAAAGAATTTGCTATAGGATGTACGGAGGGCTAGCGAAGAAAAAGCCACGCGCTGCTTGGGAAACGCAGCGCGTAGCCCATTGAGATCCAGCGGAATATGCTGGGGTTAGCGTCCTGGACGGTCACCGCCGGGCTTGTGATTGTCCTTGTTCGGATGATTATTCTTCGGCGGCTTCGGGTTGTGAGCCGGCCTTTGTTCTTTCATTTGCCGGTTCTGATTTTTGTTGGCGTTGTTGCGGTTCGCGTTGTTCGGGCGGTTGAAATTCTCGCGGCCTTCACGGTTTGCCCGCATCTGACCGCCGCGGTTCATGCTGGCGGAATGCTCGTGGTTCATCTGGGCGCGAGTGGCGTCGAAATGCTGTTCGTGGGCTGCGGCCATCTCCGCGCGGGTAGGCTCGGTGTGAATGCCGCCCTCTCCGCCATTGAAGGCGACGTGGCTGTTATTGTGCACGATCACGGTGCGGTTGTAAGTGTTGTGGATATTCACGCCGACATGGAGAACAGCGCGGTTGTAGAAGAATGTGCCGCCGCGCCACTCGCCGCCGGCAAAGCCGACGCCGCCATAGCCGAAGCCATAGTTAATGCCGCCGTAGAAGCCGACGTGCGGACCCCAGTAGCCACCATGCCAAATGTAAGCTCCACCGGCCCAACCCCAGTATCCGGGAGTCCAAAGCAAGCCCGGATGAGGCGCCATAACCCACGCTCCGGGGACCCAGTAGTAACCCGCGTCTCCATATGCCCAGTAGCCGGGCGTCCAAAGATAGCCTGGACCGGGGCAGATTGGCTGCGCGTAAACGCGCAGGGGCGGAGGGCCGATATGAACCGAAATTCCCACAGCGACCTGCGCATGAGATGAGGCAGGTATCGCCAGCGCTAAAAAGGCCATCAGGAACCACTTCAAAAAGCGAGCTTTACGCATCATGTTTTTCACCTCGGTGCATTATTTGCCCTGCAATTCGTGAAACACCCCGGGAACGCAAAAGTTGTGGCTGCGTCGCCCCGTAGCAAAAAGTATGAACTAACTAAGCGTAGCTGTTGGCAGGAGCGGCGTTCAAGGAGAGCGGCCTGCCGAGGTGCTCAAAAATGCATACGGCCTTGCGGAAAGGCGCAGTTGCTTGCGAAGTGGTTTTGATGTGGGAATCCTGCCATAATCTGCGGCGCTATGAGCCTCCCCGCGGGGACACATTTGGGCCCGTATGAGATCTGCGCGCCCATTGGCGCGGGCGGGATGGGCGAGGTGTATCGCGCGCGGGACACGCGGCTGGGCCGCGATGTTGCGCTGAAAGTTTTGCCCGAAGCGTTTGCGCGCGATGCAGAGCGCCTACGGCGCTTCGAGCAGGAGGCACGAGCGGCCAGCGCGCTGAATCATCCCAATATTCTCGTGATTTACGACATCGGTACGCACGATGGCGCGCCGTTCATCGTGACGGAATTACTCGAAGGCGAGACGTTGCGCGAACGGCTGCGCAATGGCCCGTTGCCGGTGCGCAAAGCGCTGGATATCGCCATGCAAGTCGCGCATGGCGTTGCCGCTGCGCACGAAAAAGGAATCATTCACCGCGACCTGAAACCTGCGAATATTTTTCTCACCAACGACGGCCGCGCGAAAATTCTCGACTTCGGCCTGGCGAAGCTTACGCAGCAAGACAACGCTTCCAGCATCGACGAAACGCAATCTCCCACGCGCACGAACGGCCCCAGTCAAAGCAAAGGCCAAACGGACGTGCGCACCGAAGCGGGAGTAGTGCTGGGCACGGCGGGGTATATGTCGCCCGAACAGGTGCGCGGCAAACCGGCCGACGCGCGCTCGGACATTTTCGCGCTGGGAACCATGTTTTATGAAATGCTTTCCGGTCAGCGCGCCTTCGAAAAAGATTCTTCTGCCGATACCATGGCGGCGATTCTCAAAGAGGAACCTCCGGAGCTTTCCGGCGAAGGAAAGAAAATTCCGCCAGCGGTGGAGCGCGTGGTGCGCCACTGCCTGGAGAAGAATCCGGCGGAGCGCTTTCAGTCCGCGAGGGATTTCGCGTTCGGTCTCGCGGCGTTGTCTGATGTTTCCACTTCGAGAAGGGCTGGTCTTCCCGAGGCATCCGCGAGCAACGCCCGTGGCAAACGCCGATTGCTTTTTGCCGCAGTCGGCACAGCCGGACTCATCGTCGTCGGCATCGTTGCCTATTTCGCGGGCGGCGGCGGCAGCACAAACACCCAGCCCATTTATAAGCAAATCACTTTCAGCCGCGGCACTATTTTCCAAGCGCGATTCGCTCCGGATGGCCAATCTGTTTATTACAGCGCTGCGTGGGAGGGGCGGCCTGCCGCGATATATGCGACAGATCCCAGCGGTCCCGAATCGCGCCCGCTCGGATTGGCCGACTCTTCGCTTTTCGCTGTGTCCAGCTCCCAACTTGCAATTTCGGTTGGCTGCAATCATGTGTTTATCGGCGTTTGCGAAGGCACGCTGGCGACCGTGCCGGTTTCCGGAGGCGCTCCTCGGGAGATCGCTGATGACGTCGTTTCCGCGGATTGGTCTCCAGACGACAGCGAAATGGCTGCGATTCGCGAGGCCAATGGGAAATTTCAGGTCGAGTTTCCGCTGGGAAAGGTGATTTATGAAAGCCAAACCTGGCTGAATTTTCTCCGCGTCTCGCCGCACGGCGATGCTGTCGCATTTGCGCAGTATTCCACTGATGGCGCGGACATAGGCAAGGTAATTATTTTGGACAAGAACGGAAAGCAGCTCGCGCGGACGGAGGAATACGTGAGCGTGGAAGGGATCGCCTGGGAGCCCTCCGGCAACAGGGTTCTGTTCGCTGGCTCAAAGAACGGCGGCTGGGCGGATTCCATTCATGCGCTTACTGTGAATGGCCAGGACCGCATTGTCCTCACGCTTCCGTGCGTGCTACGCGTGCATGACATTTCCAAAGATGGCCACATCCTTCTTTCTCAGGACCAATGGCGAAGCCAAATGCAATATCGGGGCGCGAAGGATGCAGAGGAACGCGACCTCTCCTGGCTCGACGGAACTAGTTTGTCTGATTTATCAGAAGGCGGCCAGGGAGTGGCTTTCCAGGAGTTCATGGAAGCGGCCGGCACGGGCCCCATTGCGTACATGCGAAACGTGAGTGACTCGTCCTCGGTGAAGCTCGGCATCGGCCTCTTTCCAACGCTTTCTCCCGATGGCCAATGGGCGCTCGTCGGCGACTATAACCCTCTGCACCTGGCGCTGCTGCCAACCGGGATTGGGCAAGGGCGCTCTCTACAGACTTATGGGCTTCAGCAATTTGAGTGGCAAGGCTGGATGCCTGACGGGAAGTCGATTTATTTCGCCGGAAACGATGGTCATAGCTGGCGCATGTACGTGCAGGACCTCTCCGGCGGAGCGCCTCGCGCTGTGACTCCGGCAATTGAGGTTGATCCGGCCCAGGTGTTGTCCCATCTTGTTTCCCCTGATGGACGGTTTGTTTTCGCGCGCGATTTGACCGGGAAAGCTTATATGTATTCCCTTGCCGGCGGGGCGCCACGCGCTGTTGCCGGGCTTTTGCCTGGAGATATTTGGGCCAACTGGGCCGGTGACGGGAAATCCATTTACGTTTACGAGGATAAAGTAACGAAGCTCGATCTTTTCCGCATTGACGCGGCAACCGGAAATCGGCAGCTCATCCGCACAATGGCTCCGCGAGACAGTGCTGGTTTGTCGGGGATAGAAACGTTCAGAATCACGCCGGACGGCAAATCCTACGCGTACTCGTATAACCGCGCATTATCTACTCTCTATTTAGTAGACGGAGTTAAATGAGGCCAACGAGCGGTACAAAACTTGGGCCGTATGAAATCATCGCGCCGATTGGCGCGGGCGGAATGGGAGAAGTGTATCGCGCGCGAGATACGCGGCTGGGCCGCGATGTAGCCATCAAGATTTTGCCGCAGCATTTGACGGAAATGCCCGATGCCAAACTGCGGTTTGAGCGCGAAGCGCGCGCCGTTTCTTCACTGAGCCATCCGCACATCTGCACGCTCCACGATATCGGCCATCAGGACGGCACCGATTTCCTGGTCATGGAATTCCTAGAAGGCGAAACGCTGGCGAAGCGTTTGGAAAAAGGGCTATTGCCGGCGGCGGAGCTGCTGCGGATTGCGATTGAGATTGCCGACGCTTTGGACAGAGCGCACCGGCAGGGCGTGGTTCACCGCGACTTAAAGCCGGGCAACATCATGCTGACGAAATCCGGGGCGAAGCTGATGGATTTCGGACTGGCAAAATCGGCTGTGAATGGAGTAGCCGCAGCGGTGCCGCTTTCGAGCGTGACGCAATCGCTGAATCCCGCAGGGCAAAGTGCAAGCGAGCCGCTGACCGCACGCGGGACGGTGCTAGGAACGTTTCAGTACATGGCGCCGGAGCAGATGGAAGGGAAGGAGACGGACGCACGCAGCGATATTTTTTCGTTTGGCGCAGTGCTCTACGAGATGGCAACGGGGCGGCGCGCGTTCGATGGAAAAACGACGGCGAGCGTGATTGCGGCGATATTGGAGCGCGAGCCGCCGGCGATTTCGAGCGTGCAGCCAATGTCTCCGCCGGCGCTCGATCGCGTTGTGAAGGTGTGCCTGGCGAAGGATCCGGATGAACGGTTCCAGTCGATGCACGATGTGAAGCTGCAACTGGAATGGATTCGCGATGCGGGGTCGCAGGCGGGAGTGCCGGCGCCGGTGGTTGCGCATCGCAAAACACGCGAGCGAGTTGCGTGGGCGGCGGCAGTGCTGCTCGTGATCGTGGCTGCGGTTTTTGCAGCGGGGTATCTCATGCGTGCTCCGCGGGATGAGCCTGCGATTCGCGCCTTTATCAAACCAGTAGCGAATACAAGCATCACGAGCTACAACGGTGGAACAGCGGGATTCGCGATTTCACCGGATGGGTTTAAGGTGGTCTACGTGGCCCTGGGGCCCGATGGAAGGTCGCTCCCTGGATTCGTTGCAGGCGCAGGCGCTCGACGGCACTGACGGAGCCAGCATGCCCTTTTGGTCGCCGGACAGCCAGTACATTGGATTTTTTCCCGGCGGGAAGCTAAAAAAAATCGAAGCGTCGGGAGGCCCGCCACTCGCGCTGGCGGATGCACCGGGAGGAAGAGGAGGCACGTGGAATCGCGACGGGACGATTTTGTTTACGCCGTTTTTTGGCACGCCCGTGTATCGCGTTTCGGATGCGGGAGGGCAGGCGACGGCAGTGACAGCGCTCAATCGCCGCAACAATGAATCAACGAATCGATGGCCGTACTTCTTGCCGGATGGGCGACACTTTCTCTATCTGGCTGGCAATCCGCTGACGCCAACGGGAAACCCGACCAATTCGATCGTGGTTGGCTCGCTTGACTCCAAAGAAACGAAATTCCTGTTTCACAACCATTCCAATGCAATTTATGCATCGGGCTACCTTCTTTTTCTTCGCCAGAACACGCTGATGGCGCAGCCTTTCGATACCAAGAGTCTTCAATTGACCGGCGAGGCCGCTCCGATAGCGGAAAACGTGGAGGATGTCTCAACGCGGGTGCAAGGCAGTTTCTCCGCGTCTGACAATGGAACACTCGCGTACCTGGAACAAGGAGTCACAAGCCGCCAGCTGTTGTGGTTCGACAGGAGCGGCAAACAAGTGGGAGCAGTTCCGGGGATGGACAGCTATGCCGATCCGCACATCTCGCCGGATGGCAAGGAACTCGCCTTCCTTCTCGAGGCACCGTCGCAGGACGTGTGGCTTTATGATATCGCGCGCGGCGTGAAAACGAGATTTACTTTTGGATCGGGCAATGAATCGCCCCGGTGGTCGCGAGACGGCACGCGCATCGCGTATACGTCGATTCGCAGCGGTGAATTCGGAATTTACGCGAAGGCGGCGGACGGCTCGGGCCATGAAGAATCGCTTGTTCCATCTGGACCCCAACAGATTTACCCGCTGGATTGGTCCCCGGATGGAAAACTGCTTGCGTATTTAGGGTGGGAGCTGGGCACGAACGCGCAATCCCAATTGTGGATACTCCCGCTGAAAGACCGGAAACCATACGTCTTCAATCTCCTGCAGCAGTCCGCATCGCCTTCGGCGCGTTTTTCGCCGGATGGCAAATGGCTGGCGTACAGCTCAACTGAATCGGGTAGGGCGGAGGTCTACGTGACGGCATTTCCGGAACCAGGAGGGAAGTGGCAGGCCTCGACGGACGGAGGGTCGTTCCCGGTGTGGCGGCGCGATGGTAAGGAGCTTTTTTACATGTCGCTGGACAACAAGATTATGGCGGCGGAAGTGAGCGGAAGCGGATCGAGTTTTGTTGTTGGGAAGGTTGAAACGCTTTTTCAAACGAGGCCATACTTTGGTCTTTTCACGGCGAATTTATTCGATGTGACATCGGATGGACAGCGCTTCATCGTGCCTTACGATTCGGGGCAGGCGAACAGAACGATTTCGCTGGTGGTGAACTGGCCGGCGCTGCTGAAGAAACAGTGACGCACGATACGCGATCAGTGGCGAGGCGGAATGACAAAACAAAAAGCGCTCGGAGGGAATTCCTCCGAGCGCTTCGGTCTGCTGAAACGGGCTGAGCGGGAGGTTTAGTACATGCCGCCCATGCCGCCACCGCCAGGGCCACCGGGACCGCCGGCACCCATGGCCTTCTTGTCATCTTCCTTGATGTCGGCCACCAGAGCTTCGGTGGTGAGCATCAGGGCCGCAATGGACGCGGCGTTCTGGAGAGCGAGGCGAGTGACCTTGGCTGGATCAATGACGCCAGCCTTGACCATGTCGCCGTACTCACCTGTGTCTGCATTGAAGCCGTAGTTGTCGTTCTCGTTTTCGCGAACCTTGCCGATAACGACTGCGCCTTCTTCGCCGGCGTTGTGCGCGATTTGCCGCATGGGCTCTTCGAGAGCACGCTTGACGATGTTGACGCCGATCTGCTCGTCACCCGTCGCCTTGATTTTGTCGAGCGCCGGAATGCAGCGCAAAAGGGCCGTGCCGCCGCCGGGGACAATGCCTTCCTCGACCGCAGCGCGGGTGGCATGCATAGCGTCTTCGATGCGAGCCTTCTTTTCTTTCAGCTCGATCTCGGTTGCCGCGCCTGCCTTGATGACCGCAACGCCGCCGACCAACTTCGCGAGACGCTCCTGGAGCTTTTCTTTGTCGTAGTCGGAGGTGGTGTTGTCGATCTGCGTGCGGATCTGCTTGACGCGGCCCTCGATCTCACTGGGCTTTCCAGCACCTTCGACGAGAGTGGTGTTGTCCTTGTCGATGGTCACTTTCTTGACGCGTCCGAGGTCCTCAACCTTGACGTTTTCGAGCTTGATGCCGAGGTCTTCGGTGATGGCCTTGCCGCCGGTGAGCGTGGCGATGTCTTCGAGCATAGCCTTGCGACGGTCGCCGAAGCCGGGAGCCTTGACGGCAGCGCATTGCAGCGTGCCGCGGAGCTTATTGACGACCAGCGTTGCAAGGGCTTCGCCTTCGACGTCTTCCGCAACGATCAAGAGCGGCTTGCCCATCTTGGCGATTTGCTCGAGAAGGGGAAGCAGGTCCTTCATGGAGCTGATTTTCTTCTCGTGGATGAGGATGCGGGCGTCTTCGAGCGCGCATTCCATGCGTTCCGGATCGGTGACGAAATAGGGCGAGAGGTAGCCGCGGTCGAACTGCATGCCTTCGACGACCTCGAGCGTGGTTTCCATCGTCTTGGATTCCTCGACGGTGATCACGCCATCCTTGCCGACCTTTTTCATCGCCTCGGCGATGATGTTGCCGATCTGCTTGTCGTTATTGGCGCTGATGGTGCCGACTTGGCCGATCATGTCGCCCTTAACGTCCTTGTGAAGCTTCTTGATTTCCTCGACGGCGACTTCGACGGCCTTCTCGATGCCGCGCTTGAGGGCCATCGGGCTGGCTCCGGCAGCGACCGTCTTCACGCCTTCGCGGAAGATAGCCTGCGCGAGAACCGTGGCGGTGGTGGTGCCGTCGCCGGCGACGTCGGATGTTTTCGACGCGACTTCGCGGACCATCTGCGCGCCCATGTTCTCGAGCCCGTCCGGCAGCTCGATTTCCTTGGCTACAGTGACGCCGTCCTTGGTGATGATGGGTGAACCAAACTTCTTTTCGATCACCGCGTTGCGGCCCCTGGGGCCTAGGGTGATCTTCACAGCGTCAGCGAGAATGTTGACGCCACGGAGAATCGACTGGCGCGAATTCTCACCAGTCACAATTTGTTTTGCCATGAGAACTAACCCTCCTCAATTTCCTCGAATGCTTGCCTGCGCAAGCAGGATTGCCCGCCAGATTGCTCCGTGCGGGGTGTTACTTTCTGCTGGAGGCGGCTTTGGCAGCTCCGCCGAGTTTGGCCAGAATCTCGTCTTCCTTGAGAATCAGGTATTCTTGTTCGTCGATTTTGATTTCGTTGCCGCTATATTTGCCGAAGAGGATGCGATCGCCAACTTTGACGTCGAGGGGAATGAGCTCGCCCTTCTCACGCTTTCCGCTGCCGACAGCGACAACTTCGCCTTCCTGGGGTTTCTCTTTCGCTGTGTCGGGAATGATGATGCCGCCCTTCACGCTTTCCTTCTCTTCAATCCGCTTCACGATAACGCGGTCGTGGAGCGGAGTAATGTTCACCGCCATGTTTCGTAACCTCCGGTTGAGACTTAAGGAATTGCCGCGAGAAGAGCACAGAGAGTTGATTTAGCACTCCTCGGCGGCGAGTGCTAATATAGCAACATTTGCGGGCATGTCAAGGGCAATCGACGCGGCTGCCGTTGAGCGAAGCAGTAATACCTTCTATCTATTTCTTTTAGATTCAGTTATATAGTGACGCCATGGGGTCCACGAAAGAGCAGCGCGAGATTGGCACATTTGTCCTTGCGGGTGGCAGAAGCTCGCGCATGGGTCGCGCGAAGGGCTTGCTTCTGTTTGCGGGGAAACCACTCGTGGTGCACTTGGCGCGACTGGTGGAATTTGCGGGTGAGGCGCCGATTATTATTGGGCCGCCGAGCACATATGGCGGACTTGGGTTTCGCGTGATTGGCGATGACCGGCGGAAGCTGGGTCCGCTGGGAGGAATTTGTACGGCGCTGCGCGTCGCTACACGCGGATGGAACCTGATCGTGGGGTGCGATCTGCCGTTCCTGACGCGGGAGTGGCTGGAATTTCTGATTGCGCGCGCGATGACTTCGGCCGCCGATGTGGTGATTCCCGTGAACGAGCGTGGATATGAGCCGCTCTGCGCGATGTACCGGCAACGCGCGCATGAGGCGATCGCGGCGGCGATCGAGCGCGGCGTGCGAAAAATCACCGACGGATTGGCGGAGTTGACCCTCGCTCCCATCGCACCGGCGGAATGGAAAGCCTTTGACCCTCGCGGGCGGCTGTTCAAGAATATCAATACGCCCGCGGAGTATGAGCAGGCGCGCACGGACGCGGAAGCAGGGCAGGCGTGAGCGAGCGTTACATCGAATTTCGCGATGTGAATAAGTCATTTGGCGAGCAGGACGTGCTGCGCGACGTCAATTTCCATATGAACAAAGGGGAGACGACGGTGATTTTGGGGCGCAGCGGCGTCGGCAAATCCGTTTCTTTGAAGCTGATTATGGGATTTTTGAAGGCGGATAGCGGGCGGGTGATCGTGGCGGAGCAGGACATTACCGACTTCACAGAAAAAGAGCTGATGCCAATTCGGCGGCGCGTGACCATGGTGTTCCAGGCTGGAGCGCTTTTTGATTCGCTGACGGTCGAGCAGAACGTTGCGTTTCCGATGCAGGCCCTGGCAAATGTTACGCCGGATGCGATTGACGAACGCGTGGCGGAGCTTCTGGAAATGCTGGAAGTGCGGCAGTTCGCCGACAAGCTGCCATCGGAATTGAGCACCGGCACGAAGCGCGCGGTGGCGATTGCGAGGGCGCTGGCGCAAGATCCGGAAGCAATTCTCTATGATGAGCCGACGACTATGGTGGATCCACTGGCGGCTTCGCACACCGGAGACCTGATCCTCAAGCTGAAGGAAAAGTTTCATAAGACCTCGGTGGTAGTGACGCACGACACGCATCTAGCGCGGCGACTGGCCGATTCGATCATCTTCCTGCACCAGGGGCAAGTGACGTTCTTCGGGACATGGCTGGAATTCGAAAGATCGGAAGACCCCTTCATACGCAATTTCCGGATACAAGATGAGCTGATTCCCGCACTGGACGTCATCAGTGCGAGCGAGATCTGATGAGCGCTCCGGCGTCTGCCGACCCAAAGAAACAACTGCGGCGTGTTCTGGGATTTTGGGACGTTTTGCTATTCAACATTGCGACGGTGCTGGGCCCGCGCTGGCTGGCGGCGGCCGGGCACAACGGCACTTCGTCGATCAGCCTGTGGATCATTGCGGCGCTGCTGTTTTTTGTACCCAGCGCGTTCGTGATCAACGAGCTTTCCACGCGTTTTCCGGACGAAGGCGGGCTTTACGTTTGGTCCAAGGAAGCGTTCGGGGACTTCCACGGATTCGTGGCGGGCTGGACGTATTGGATTTACACGGTGTTCTACTTTCCGGGGCTGCTGCTCGCGAGTGCGTCGATGGCCGCGTACATCGGCGGAGAGGGACACGCGCAGCTTGCCACAAATCGTGAGTTTTTGGTGATGGGGTCGTTCGTGTTGCTGTTCGTCGCGGTGTACCTGAACATTATCGGATTGAACATCGGGAAATGGCTGCAAAACGCGGGTGGAGTGGGGACGTATTTTCCGCTGCTGATCCTTGCCGCGATCGGCGTATGGATTTGGCATGTTCACGGACCAGCGACGCACTTCACGTTGAAAAATATGATGCCGGTGTGGAATCAGGCGACGGTGAACTTCTGGCCGCAGATGGTGTTTGCGTTTGCGGGGTTCGAGCTGGTGTCCGCGATGAGTGAAGAGGTGCGCAATCCGCGCAAGACGCTGCCGCGCGCGGTTTGGGGCGCAGGCGCGGCGGTGGCGTTCATTTACATTGTGGGGACGATTTCGGTTTTGGCGCTGATACCGGCGCAACAGGTGGATCCGCTGAGCGGCGTGTTTCAGGCGCTGACTTCGGGATCGATGATTTTGAAGGTGGGCTTTGTGGGCGTTGTGGCGGCGCTGCTAGTTACGGTGGGAAACGCCGGCGGCATTGGTTCGACAGTGGCCGGCATCGCACGCGTGCCCTTCGTGGTGGGGATCGACCGCTATTTGCCGAAGGCGTTTGGGAAGATTCATCCACGCTGGCGCACGCCGTATATTTCGATCATCGTGCAGGCGGTGCTCTCGTGCATTGTGCTGCTGCTGGCGCAGATTCAAGCGACGGCGACGACGGCATATCAGGTGGTGGTGGACGCGGCAGTGATTCTCTATTTTATCCCGTTTCTGTACATGTATGCCGCAGCGATCAAACTGGCTTATCGCAAAGACCGGCGGAGCGTCGGCAATGTCATTTTGATTCCGGGCGGCATACCGGGTGCATGGATCGCAGGCGGCCTGGGGTTCTCGGTCACGCTGCTGGGTATTGCGCTGTCGTTCATTCCGCCGGGAGAAGCGGCAAGCAAGTTCAGTTTTCTGGCGAAAGTGGTCGGAGGGACGGTTGGGACAATCTTGATCGGGCTAGCCCTCTACTGGCGCGGGGCGCGGCAGAAATCGCGCGAGTTGCGCGGAATCTAGGTTTTCGAATGGGCGCTCCCCGCGCCTGATCCGCGGATGTTCTCCTGTTGACGCGAAGAAAGCAGATGGCGTATCTTCCCTGCGCAGAAGTCCATTGTGAAACAAAAGTTTCGAGCCGAATGCTGCTCCATTGTGTCAGGTCCAGGAGGTGTTTATGGCTGAAATGGCGAGCGAGCCAATCGCTTTAGCAACGGTTGCCGAGGCGAAGCCCATGGAGGCCGTTTCGCCAGCCTACTGGAGCGTGGCGAAGCGCGTGGGCTTCCGGCTGTGTTTTGTTTATTTCAGCCTGTACGTTCTCAGTAATCAAATGTTGGGCGGAATTTTGCCATTCATCAATTTCGTGAAGCCATTGGAAGAGATGAAATCCGTCCAGGTTATCGTCGCGTGGGTGGCGAAACACCTGTTTCATATTAGTTACAAGCTGGTGATGATGGGTACGGGCAGCGGCGACCGTACATTCGATTGGGTGATGAATGTCTGCATATTGGTGCTGGCCATCATCGCTGCGGCGGTGTGGTCGATTGTGGATCGCAAGCGGGAGAATTATTCCGCGATGTACAAATGGTTCCGCGTTTTCATTCGGTTTGCGCTGGCGGCGCAGATGTTTGGGTATGGCTTCGCCAAGATGTTCCCGCTGCAAATGCCGTTTCCGCGCTTGGAGCGGCTGCTCGAGCCGTATGGGAATTTTTCTCCGATGGGTGTTTTGTGGTCGTCGATTGGAGCATCGCAAGCATACGAGATTTTCGCGGGCTGCGCAGAGACAGCGGGAGGGTTTTTCCTGATTTTCCCGCGCACCGCAACATTTGGCGCTTTGATTTGCCTGGCCGATATGACCCAAGTATTTCTGTTGAACATGACGTATGACGTGCCGGTGAAACTCTTGTCGTTCAATCTGATCCTGTTTTCGCTGTTTCTGATCGCGGGCGACGCCGACCGGCTGGCGAATGTGTTTTTCTTGAATCGCACGGCAGCGCCCGAGAAGCCGAGGCCGCTCTTTCATAAGGCATGGGCGAATCGCACTGCGGTGGCCGTGCAGATCGTTTTCGGGTTCGTGCTGATCGGCGTGACTGCGTACGGCAACCTGAAAGAGATCAGCCAGTACGGGTGGAAAGCGCCGAAACCAGCACTTTACGGAATATGGAACGTCGAAGAGTTTTCTATCGACGGGCAGGAGCGGCCGCCATTGCTCACCGATACGCAGCGCTGGCGCCGACTGGTTTTTGATTCTTTTGGAACGATGATGGTGTCGGGGACGGTGTATGGCATGGACGACACGAACCAGCGCTACGCCCTACAAATCAACACCACCCCGAAGACCTTCGTGCTGACCAAGCAGAGCGATAAGAACTGGAAAGCGACTTTTGCATTTCAGCGCGCCACGCCAACAGAGTTGGTGGTGGACGGAACCATGGATAACCACAAAATTCACGCACAGCTTGTGCAGTTCGACGTGTCGAAGTTTCTGCTGGTGAGCCGCGGCTTTCATTGGGTTCAGGAACGCGGAATGAACCGCTGAACCAGCTATGTCGAGCTGCATCGCGCGGCAAAGCGCGGACGCACAATCGTTTGCTTGACGGCAGGTTCGCAGCCGTGTAGTTTCCTCGCCATATCAGCCCTGTGCTTACGTTGAAAGATTGCCCGGCTTCTTAAGCTCGTCGAAAACGTAACTCACGTGGAGGTGATACATGGAGTGTCCCTCAGGAGTAACCATCCTGGCGGTTCTGAGTTTTCTAGGCGCGGCGCTGATGGTCCTGGCAGCGTGCGGCATGTTTGTGATGGGGGCGGCGGGCATTGCGGCTGCCGCAGGCGGGCGCGGGC
>JBAUEH010000154.1:0-122608 GCA_049678505.1 Candidatus Acidiferrales bacterium | reverse complement strand
CAATGAGTTTGCCGCAATTCGGGCAGTGCGGCGCGCCGATGGAGCTGTAGATTACGCGCAGGTAGTCGTAGATTTCGGTGATGGTGCCGACGGTCGAGCGCGGCGAGCGCGTGGTCGTTTTCTGCTCAATGGCAATCGACGGCGAAAGGCCTTCGATCGAGTCGACTTCCGGGCGCTCCAGTTGATCGAGAAACTGGCGCGCGTAGGCGGAGAGCGATTCGACGTAGCGGCGCTGGCCTTCGGCGTAGAGCGTGTCGAACGCGAGCGAAGATTTTCCCGAACCTGAAAGCCCGGTGATGACCGTCAGGGAGTTGCGCGGGATTTCCAGGCTAATGTTTTTCAGGTTGTGCTGACGCGCGCCACGAATGACGATTTTCTGAAGGGCCATGTTTTGATAGGGAGCTACAGGCGCGGCCGCCGCTCAGCGCGGAGAATACGCCCAAGTTAATCCACCAACATAGCAAGCCCGGCGCATAAGGGTCAAGCGGCCCGCTGCGAACGGCAATGGGTCAGTTTGAATTTTGGCTCCTTGTGTCGCGATCAAGAAAATTCAAACTGACCCACCACCCTGCGAACGTGCAAAAGCGGCTGGCGATGCTGGCCAACAAGGTGCGTTCCACGACGAGTGTGGTAGAAAACATCGCTCAGCGCGGACTAGCAGGAGGAATTTACCGAGAGCGTGTGGTTTTTACCGAGGTAATTGCACCAATACATTGAAATAGAAAGGGTTAGAGGTTGGCTTGCGGCGTGCGTAGCAAAAGAGCGTAGGGGGAAGACAAGCCGAGAATCCCTTTAGGGGATTGAGGGCTGGGCCGGCTTCCTTCCCCCACTCATTCCCGCCGGAACCTCCACGATACCTACCCTCTAAGCGGCGGGGGTGTGTCTGTACGGGAAGTTGGAGGTTTGAAGCTGGATGTTGGAAGAAACCACTCAGAGTCTGGATTGAATCAACTGCACAAGCGGCAGCGAATCCTATAAAATCGAAAGCCTTCTTTCGAACAGCGCCATTGGGGCGTGGTCCAATCGGTAGGACGCTGCACTGTTAATGCAGACGGTGTTGGTTCGAATCCAACCGCCCCAGCCATAATTCGGCAGATGATGCGGCGTGAGGAGAGGAAGCATGGGCCACCCGTCAAATTCAAAGAAGTGCGTGCATTGCCTTGCGGAGCTGACAAAGAAAACGCGATCCAAAGACCACGTTTTCCCGAAGCAATGGTTCCCCGACACGACCCCGCAGAATTTGAATCGCTGGACAGTGCCAGCTTGCAAGAAGTGTAACGGTCAATTAGGAGGAGTCGAAAAACGCCTTCTGACAATTTTGTCGTGCTGCGTTGATCCGACAAAGCCCGAGACGGCGGGCGTGTATCAAAGGGTGAGACGCGGATTAGGCATTGGACTAACTGAGAAGGACCGCGAAAAGCTCGGCCCGGAGGAATTAAAAGCGCGAGAACAAGCCAAGAAAGAGCTATTGGAAGAAATGCGTCCCTTGGACGCTGCGAGTCCAGAGGAAATGGCATCTTTATTTCCCGGACTCGGCCCGTGGAACACTCCTCAACGTCAATTTATGCTGACATTTAGAGAGGAGGATATACGACGATTTTCCGAAAAAATGGTTCGAGGCTGCGAGTTCAAGATCGCTAAAAGGCTTATCGAACCTCCATACACGGTGGCGGTCTTTTTTGTTCGGGAGGACGATGTAACACAAGAAATACGAAAAGTGGAGCAACTCGCGGCTACATACGATCTCAGTTCTTCGTTCCACGTCAAACGCATCGTAGCGCATGATGAACCACTAACCGTCTACTACTGGATTAAATTCTGGGGCGTAGTGACTGTGCGTGCCACAATAGATTGCAGGGTCTAACCTAAATTTTACAGAAGCATTCATGCCACCTGTAAATCGGGAACTTGAATAAGTGCTTGAAAATCTGTGAGGCAGCGGTTTCGACTCCAACCGCCCCAACCAAGCTGTAGGTTAGAGGCTAGAAAGTGAAGGATGAAACTTCAGAAACATTGTGAATTGGAGCTTCTAGCTCGCCGTATTAGATGCTTTTTCTGTCCCTTCTGGCCACAACTGATTGATTATCGCCACGGCCAGCTGCAATCCGCTGTAAGCCATGCCAGGCATCATGATGGTGTGCATATCAGGATGCGCAAACTTGTTTCTGATTAGCGGCAGGCCCTGGACCACCGCTTCCAAATTGAACTCTGGCAGGTCTTCCTGGCGCAGAAGCCCGGTATTCTTTGCCTGCCGGAGCAATAACCTCAGCCCTCGTTTGTCTCGACCTGTCTTTGGGTCTAACTGCTTCGGCAACCGCTCTCGCAGCGCCATCTCCACAGCCGTTGCGCTGAGAAACTGGGTCAGCGTATAGAAGTGGTAGTAAAGCCAGCCGTACAAGTAGAGCGTAATGATCGAATCAAAATAATCTCGAACGGGTTGGGGAACATTGGCATTAAGCCTCAGCCCTTCGATCAGCTCATAGTGATCCTCAATCGAGGACAAACCCCAAGCCATACTCGTAGGGTCTGGCTTGAGAAATTCCTCAACGCTCTTAACTGGGGTCATGGACTCCTCGGTCTTGCCCGCCTGATAACATTTCAGTCGTTGGCGACGGGGAAGCCGGCTTCGGTCCAGCCGCGCCAGCCGCCGTCCATCGAGATGACATTTTTGTAGCCCATTTTTTGAAGGTTGTCGGCGGCCAGCGCAGAGCGAAAGCCCCCACCGCAGTAGAGCACCAGCGTGGCATTCTTGTCCGGAATGGTCTTCTCGATGTCACGTTCGATGACGCCTTTGCCCAGGTGAATCGCGCCGGGGACATGGCCGCGCGCCCATTCGTTGTCTTCGCGCGTGTCGACGAGAACCATTTTCTCGCCAGCGTCGATGCGTTTCTTAATGTCACGAAAATCGGCTTCTTTGACGCGCGTTTTGGCGTCGTTGACGATGCTGAGGAATCCCGCGGCGTGATGATGAGACATAAGACCTCCGATCCGAGTTTCTGATAATGGGTCAGTTTGAATTTTGGACCGATTCCCCCAGGCTCGACTAGCCGTCGACCTGGGAGGCCCCGTCCTTGTGCCACGATCAAGAAAATTCAAACTAACCCACCAGCGAATTTTTCTGAGGAAATTATCGCACAGGAACAGGTTCCATATCGCGCCAGTTCGGGCCTGCCTTGAGGTCCACAAGGAGCGGTACGCTGAGCGGATGCACTTGCTCCATCGCCTGTTTCACGAGAGGAGCGAGCCGCGCGAGTTCATCCTGCGGGCCCTCGAAAAGCAGTTCGTCGTGGACCTGTAGAATCATGCGCGTGCGGAAATTCTCGCCGGCGAGGCGCCGGTCGATTTCGATCATGGCCAGCTTGATCAAATCGGCGGCCGTGCCCTGCAAGGGCGTATTCATGGCCGTGCGCTCCGCGAAATTGCGCAAATTCGGCTGCGGCGAATTGATTTCTGGAATCGGCCGCACCCGCCCGAACAGTGTGCGCGTCATTCCCGCTTTGCGCGTCTCGGCGACCTGCTGCTCCGAATATTTCTTGACGCCGCGATAGCGCTCGAAATATGCGGTGATGAATTTCGCGGCTTCTTTCTGATCGATTTGCAGGTTCTGCGCCAGGCCGAAGGGCGAGAGCCCGTAAATTATGCCGAAATTGATCACTTTGGCGGCGCGGCGATGCTCGGTGGTTTGGGCGAAGGGCGCGACGCCGAAAACTTCCTGCGCGGTGCGCGAATGGATGTCCTCACCGCGCCGGAAAGATTCGACGAGCACGGGATCCTCGGAGAAGTGGGCCAGAATGCGCAGCTCGATCTGCGAATAGTCGGCGGAAAGGAGCACATTGCCCGGCTCGGCGACGAACGCCGCGCGAATCTCGCGGCCGAGGCTGGTGCGAATCGGAATGTTTTGCAGATTTGGATTCGAGGAGCTCAGCCTTCCCGTCGCGGTTCCGGTCTGATTGATTTGCGTATGCAAGCGGCCGGTGTGCGGTGAGATCATCTCGTGAAGAACGTCCGCATAGGTGGATTTCAGCTTGGCCATCTCGCGATAATCGATCACGAGCTGCGGCAATTCGTGCAGCGGCGCCAATTCCGTCAGAATTTCCGCGGCGGTGGAGCGCGATTTGCCGCGGGTGCGCCGGGGCAGGGTAAGATTCAATTTGTCGTAAAGCACTTCGGCAAGCTGGACCGGAGAATTGATGTTGAATTCGAATCCGGCGAGTTCATAAATGCGCTTTTCAAAACCGGCGATTTCCTCTTCGAGCGTCGTGGAAATTTCTTTCAGCGTCTTGGGGTGAATGCAGACGCCGGCGCGCTCGATTCGCGAAAGCACCGGCGCGAGCGGCAGATCGATTTTCTCGTACGCGGCCTTGAGGTTTTCGCTTTCGATCATTGGACGCATCAAGGGAGCGAGGCGCATCAGGAAATCCGCGCGTTCGCCGGGCGCGCCGGAAAGGGTGACGTTCAGATGGCGGAGGACGACTTCGGCAAAGGAGTGATTCGCGGTCGTCGGCCGCAGCAAATAGGAATAGAGCTTGATTGCGTGGCGAAGTCCGGCCACGCCGCGCTGTTTGTCCGGCACGTGGCCGGGAATCGCGAATAGCTCGAAGGTCTTGGGATCGTGAACGATCTTCGGACGGTGCGCGTCGCCCAACCAATCCGCCAGCGCGGCCAGACCTTCATTTTCCGAGCCATTTGCCAGAGTGCGCGCAAAGCCACTGCGATGGGAAACCTCGATGGCGCGAACGCAGCATCCGTAGCGCTCCTCGTCCTCAGCGGCGGCATCCGTCGCAAGCCAAATGGCCACTTCCTGTTCGTGGGACATGCCGGCCAGGAATTCGCGAAGCTCGCGCGCGGAGGCGAAGCTGGCGTAGTCGGTTTTCTCCGTGAGCGTGGCGGCGGGAAGGTTCTTCAGCAGCGAAGTGAAACCCAGTTCCGCGAAGAGCTCTCGCAGCGCTCCGACCTCGGGCGCCTGCAACACGAAGGCCTTGAGGTCAAGATCGACCGGAGCGTCGGTGGGAATTTGCGCCAACTGTTTGCTCAAATGCACGAATTCGCCGTATTTTTCGAGGGCTTCGCGGTAGCTCGCGCGCTTCACTTCGGGGGCGCGGCGAATGGCTTCCTCGGCGCCGCCGAATTCCTGAATCAGCATGCGCGCGCCCACTTCGCCGATTCCAGCCTTGCGCCGCTCGCCCGGGGCGGGCTTCTCGTTTGGGTCGCGCGCGCCAGGAATGTTGTCGATCGCGTCGCCCATTAGGGCCATCACATCCGCGACTTTTTCGGGCGGAACACCCATGAGTTCCTCGACTTTTTTTTCGTCGATAAGCAGATCACCTTTGCTGGGATTGAGGATACGCACGGGGCCGCCGACGAGCTGCATCAGGTCCTTGTCCGCAGTGACGATGAACGTTTCGAGATTCTGCGCGGTGGCCTGCCGCGCGAGCGAAGCGATCAGGTCATCCGCTTCAAAGCCGGCCAGCTCGAGGATCGGAAATCGCATCGCTTCGCAGTATCGGCGCACAAAGGGAAGCTGCACGGCCAAGTCCTCCGGCATGGGCGGGCGCTGCGCTTTGTATTGCGTAAAGAGCTTGTCGCGGAAGGTGGGCGCTGCGACATCGTAGACCACCGCCAGATAATCGGGCTTCAGCATCTTGCTTTCCAGCAATCGCCGCATCATCGTTGCGAAAAGATAGGGAACCTTGGTGGGCGTGCCGTCGCGCGTTTGCAAGCGTTCCATCGGCGCATGGTAGGCGCGGAAGATGTAGCCCATGGCGTCGACGAGAAAAAGTTTTTTGCGGGATGAGGGAGTCATAGATTACCCTGAAAGTTCAGGGTAAGACCCTCAGTATAACAAGAGAAAGGGCAGCCTGTCGGCATGCGGCGATGGCCCCAGGAGAAGCCGGTAAAAGCAAGAACTTAAGGAGCGAATTCATGACGGAACAAAGCAAAGAAGAACTGCTGGCTCGCATAGCCGAGCTGGAAAAGCAGAGCGGTTCAAGAAAAAAGGGTGCGCTGGAATTTCGCGTCGGCGAAAAGGGAGGAGTGAGTGTGTACGGCCTCGGACGCTTCCCGGTCACGCTCTATTATGAGCAGTGGATTCGCTTGCTGGACACCGCGGAAGGTTTACGCGAATTTCTTGAAGAGAACAAGTCCCGCTTGAAATTGAAGCCCAAAGAATAAAATACGTCCGCGTTGCGCGGCATTTTTCGCCTGCGTCTTCGCGCGTCCATCCGCATCACATCGGGTGCTTGTTTGGGAGGCTGGCTGTCGTGACCGTAGGGCACGCGCTTTTCGCATTTTCTATCGCTGCGGCGCTTTTGACCATTACTCCCGGCTTGGATACGGCGCTTGTTCTCCGGACCGCCGCCGTGGAAGGCTCGCGGCGCGCCACTCTTGCGGCAGTAGGGATCTGTTGCGGACTTTTTGGCTGGGCGCTCGCGGTGTCTATTGGTCTCGGCGCGTTGCTTGCTGTTTCGCGGGTCGCATACAATGCGCTGCGCATCATCGGCGCCTGCTACCTAATTTACTTGGGCGCAAAAATATTCTTTCGTAAGTCCGCGACGCTCATCGATGCGCCCGCGGAAGGCATCGAGCAATCGAAAGCCACGAATTCGAATGCCAGCGCTCCGCGATGGTTCGCCCGCGGCTTTCTGACCAACATTTTGAACCCCAAGGTAGGCGTTTTCTACATCACGTTTCTGCCGCAATTCATTCCTGCCGGTGTGGGAGTCACCGCGTTCAGCCTTCTGCTCGCTTCCATCCATGTGGCCGAGGGCATCCTGTGGTTCATCCTGCTGATCTCCGCGACCAGCGTCTTTTCCAAATGGCTTCGCCATCCTCGCGCCGCCAAAATGATCGATCGCGTCACTGGGACGGTTCTCGTCGGCTTTGGAGTGGCGCTGGCGCTCGAAAAATCGCGCTGACGTGCGCTCTCTTGCCAAGTCCCTCGTGAAGGCTCCGGAAACCGAAGGGTACAAGCCAAATAAGCCATCCTTGGTGTAACTTACTGCAGTCGCGGTGCGTAGAATGTTATGACGACGGGCAACCCAAGGCAGGCGGAGAATCCGGCAGGCTTGGCGGAGTTGGTCGCCCGAGCGCGCGACGGCAATCATGACGCTTGGGCGGAAATCTACACGCAGTTCGCGCCGGGAATTTTTCGCTTCTGCCGCCGCGCGATGCCCTCGCGAGAAGACGCTGAGGACGCCACGTCGGAGGTCTTTCTCAAAGTGCGCAGCAAGCTCGACCAGTACGATGCGTCGCGGCCTTTCAATGCGTGGCTCTACCGTGTGGCCGCGAATCATTGCTGGGATTTGCTGCGACGCCGGCGCGTGCGCCAGGACTTGGAGACCGGCGACATCGAGACGATGCCTCTGGAACATCCAGACCCCGGACAGCTCGAACAACTTATCGCGCGGAAATCGCGCGAAGATGTCCGCAAGGCGCTGGAGCAACTGCCGAACCGGACGCGCATGGCACTGACGCTGCGATACTATTCGGACATGAGCTACGACGAAATTGCCGAAACGCTTGGTGTGCGCCGGGCGTTCGTGGGCGTGCTGCTGTTGCGCGCGCGCCATCAACTGCGCCGGGCGATCGAGCAAGGTGCAGAGGGGCTGCGGCGTTCGGCCGCGGAGAGCAACGCGTGAATCACTTCGACGAGATGACGGCGTTTCTGTATCTCGATGGCCAACTGGAGAGCGCGCAGACCTCCGAAATCCTTGCGCACACCGTAGAGTGCGGCGAATGCCGCGTGCTGCTCGAATCGCTGAAGAAAGAAACGCTGTGGCTGGAACACAGCTTGCAGGAAAAGGATCCGGTACCGGCGCGGTTCATGATGCCGGCCAGACACGCGAATGTGCGGTGGGGCTGGGCGACCGCTCTCGCGATGGCCATCGCGGGAGTGCTTACGCTCTGGAACGGCGTGATTGAGCCTTTCGAGCGCCAGCTCAATCAGGCTGGATTTAGCGGAGGCAATCTGATGACGATGCTATTTTTCAGCGGCGCATTCTGGAAAGGGTGGTCAAGCGTGCTCAGCTTCCTCAGCTTCTTCGCGGCTGCTGTGTTTTCGATCCTTGCTTTGGTCCTGTTGAGGAGGTTCTGGGGGCGCAGCGCAGCCCTGGGGATGATACTCGCTAGCTTTGGTCCCATTGCGCTGCTGCTTCCTTTGCTGTTGATGGCGCCTGCTGCGCATGCCGGCGAGGTCGTTCATGGCCGCCACCTGAGCTATACGCTGCCATCGCGGAAAACTGTCAATACGGATCTGTTCGTGTTCGCAAATTTCACGCGCATTGAAGGCACCGTGAACGGCGATGTGTTCGCGTGGAGCAATGAGGTGGAGATCGATGGGCACGTCACTGGAGACGTCATTACGATGGCGCGCGAAGTACGAATTAACGGGCAAGTAGACGGAAACGTTCGCGACTACACTCAGACGCTAAATATCAACGGAAGCGTCGGCAGGAATGTGCTGGCAGCATGCCAGGACTTCGAGATGGGCCCGAACGGTAAAATCGGAGGAAGTTTGACCCTGGCTAGCGGCAACGCAATGATTTCGGGAAGCGTGGCACGCGACATTACGGCAGCCGTGGGCGACGCAACGCTTGACGGCGCGGTCGGTGAAGGTATCAAGATCAAGGGCGACGATCTCCACATCGGTCCGAATGCAAGCATCCAAGGAGCAACAACGTACACGGGACGCCATGAGGCCGATGTTGATCCTGCGGCGAAGTTGGCGAGTCCGGTGGCGTTCACGCACCGCAAAGAGGGACCGGATTACTCAAACTGGAAATTTTATTGGCATCGCGCGGAGTTTTGGGGCGCAGCATTTCTATTCGGGTTAGTGCTGTTATTTCTTATACCCGGATTTTTCGCTGACGGACTGCGCGCCAGCAAGAAGTTCTTACCCTCGATCGGATTCGGCGTGCTCTTGGTCTTCGCGACACCAATTGTGGCGATCATCGTTTGCATCACGTGCGTCGGCCTTGGCGTCGGGATCGCGACAGTGCTTTTATGGCTGATCGCTCTCTACGCCGCGCAAGTGTTCGTGGGAAGCTGGATCGGGGAAATGCTGCTTGGGCCCGCAGTAGGAATAGGCGCGCTGCTCGGCCGCCTAGCTTTGGGTCTAGCCATTGTGCATGGACTTGAAATGCTGCCGTATCACGTCGGAGCCATTGTCCATCTCATCGTCTTGTGCTGGGGATTGGGGGCTATCGCGATGGCCATCTTTGGCCATCTGCGGCGAACGGCGCTTGTGGCGCCCCCAGTGGCTGCTTAGAACTCGATTCACACACGGGGATTACTCGCAAAATAAAAAGGCCGGGATAAGTCCCGGCCCTTTTGTCTTTTTTCTCGCGACCGATCTTACGTGCCCGGCACTTCTCCTCGGACTATCGTGGCGATGATCGATGGAGAGCCGACTGAGCCCGTCGTGTTGAATAAGAAACCGCTGGTAGTTACAGGCTGGCCAACCGTAAGCCCGACGATATTCTCCGGTGTAAGATCCTGGTATACGGTTCCGATGAATTGAGTCGCTCCCGCAGGTTCATTCGCGCTGGTGTCAACAATCTCAAGCTGAAATGCTGGATTCACGGGCGCATCACTGAGTAGTGCCGGCAATGGACTCAAAATGAAGTAAGGGTACGGCGTAACCTGCGAATCGACCTCGCTGACGATGGCTTCGAGTTGCGTTTGCTCCAGCGCGAGACGATCCGTGGTGAAAGCGTCATTCACAATGCTGCTGGTCGATGCTACACGAGCTTCCACTTCCTGGCCAATGATGACATCCGAGGTCGAAGCGAAACTCAATCCGGAGGGCAAGACGAACGAGCCGCTGTTAATGACATACGATGCTGCGTTACCGATCGTGACGGTGACTGCTGTTCCGGGAGGAAGGCTCGGGACCGGCGGAATCGTGTTGTGAACCACGATGAGGACGCTCGTAGGTGGAGTCCCGGTCTGGCTGACGATAGTGCCACTGACCTGCTGTGTGTTGACGGCATCGTCGAAATCCACTTCCGCGGCGTCAAAAGTTTGGCCATCGCTTTGGAGGTCGGCCGTCACATCCACGATTTGGCCGACAACAATACATGTAAAATTATTGGCCGTGCAATTGTCGCGAGCAAATTCAAAAGTCGTTGGATTACTCCCGGCACTGTTGGTGGTAACGGTGAAGGATTGCCCTTCCGTAGGAGTAATTATGAATGAGCTTGAGCTGGCATCGACGGAAGTGACCTCTCCAGCGACGTTCAGGGTATCGATGGTGCTCAGTTGCCCGGTGCCATTCGTGGTTTGATTCACCGTGACGGCTCCAGACTGGCTGAAATCAAGCGAAAGGTTGGACTGAATGACATCGTTCAAATTAACGTCGAACTCGAGCAAGGTTTGATTTCCCGTCGTAACGCTAAGAGATGGAAATGTTGGACCGGAGGCACTGGGAAGAGTTTCAGTCAGTTGGGTAACTGTAGGATTTGTCACTGTGCAAGATGCGTTTGCAAGGCATTGTCCCGTCGGGGTGGTTATGGCTACTCCGCTGTTGTTGATGATGGTGAATTGAGGATTCGAATATGTGATTGTGAGGCCCGTGTAAGACCCCACCGGAACCTGCGTGGTGCTTAAGAAAACTGAATTCGTCTGGAGTTGCGTCAACTCGACGGTCTGGGGAGTGGAAAGGATAGAGATGTCGCCGGGTTCGAGAGCCGCTCCGCTAACCGTAACTTCGAACGAGGTAACCGTCACCCCGGACGCGGGCGTATCATGGAGCGTGAGAATCAGGGGGCTGGTGCCGGTGGCGCCGGTCCCGCCGCTTTGCGAGAAGACAGCGTGGCTGCAGCCCGCCAGCATGAAAATAACTGCAATGGCTGTCGCAAGAGTACCCAAATGTCGCGTTTCGCGCATGGACTTACCCCACTCCTCGCTGCCCTTCAGGGCAGGAGTTCTAGTACCAATTGTGGCCTACTCGGGAGATCTTGAAAGTACTATATGCGTGGCTGTTTAGATAAAGAGTTAACAGCAGACTGGAATGGGTCCAATCGGAGAGAGGATAGGAAGAAATCCAAAGCTGTTAAGAAATCTCGGGGCTCTGCTGTTCGATGGCAATTGGCCGCTGTACGGGGCTGTTCGTAAGTAATTTAGTTTAAGATAGATATTAAGCTGAATCTCGGATTGATTTTATAAGCGGATGCGACGATGGGTGTAGGCCAGACACGGAAAGACTGGTCCAAATGGTCAGGCATATCTCCCACCCGCCGCAAGCATGCCTAAATACCGCCGTTAGCGATTCTTGCGTTTCACGGGTACTGACCAAGCGGGCGAATCACTTGCCGGAAACGACTCGCGCGAAGCTTCGTCAACGGAATCGTTCGCATTCTCTTTTTTCGGTTCGCCGGGCTTTCGTTTCGGCGGACAGGGCTCGTCCGATGATTGCTCACCGGTGACTTTTTTCTCTGAGGGATCCATGACGGCAGTCCTTTGATTCTGTGAGTCAGAAGCGGGCGGGGCCAGCACTCTTATGATGACACAGCGCACGCGCAGAGTAAAACCCTCCGCTGCCTTCGTAAGCATCGCAACGAACGCGCTGCGGTTAGACCACTCCTAGTTTCTTTCCCACGCGCTCGAAGATTTCGAGCGCGCGTTCAAGATCGGCGCGCTTGTGTGTTGCCGTGACGATGGTGCGCAATCGGGCTTTTCCTTCCGGAACCGTCGGATACCCGATCGCCAGCGCCAACAGTCCCTCGTCGAAAAGCTGGCGCGAAAACTCAAATGCTTTTGCCGCTTCGCCCACCATGATGGGCGTGATCGACGTTTCGCTTTTGCCAGTATCGAATCCCAGCCGCTTCAAGCGCCGCTTGAAAAATTTTGTATTGCTCCACAGCCGTTTGATCAGTTTTTCGCCCGCTTCGGAATCGAGTAACTCAAAAGCGGCCTGGCAGGTAGCCGTGACCGATGGCGGATGAGACGTGGAAAAGAGGAACGGCCGACCGCGATGATAGAGGAAATCGATGAGGTCGCGCGATCCGCAGACGTAGCCCCCAATCGAGCCGATGGCTTTGCTGAGCGTACCGACCTGAATATCGACGCGGCCATGGCAGCCCAGATGATCGACGGTGCCGCGCCCGTTGCGGCCAAGGACGCCGGACGAATGCGCATCGTCCACCATCATGATGCAATGGTATTTCTCGGCCAGGTCGCAGAGCTTCGGCAAGGGCGCGATATCGCCTTCCATCGAGAAAACCCCGTCCGTGATGAGCAGCTTGTGCCCGTTCCAGTCTTTGGTCTCTTCGAGGATGCGTTCGCAATCAGCAAGATCCTTGTGCTTGAAAACTTTGATGGTGGCTTTTGAGAGCCGGCAGCCATCGATGATGGACGCGTGGTTCAGTTCATCCGAGATAATCAAGTCCTCTTTGCCAAGAATCGCGGAAACCGTGCCTGAATTGGCGGTGAAGCCGGATTGAAAAACGACGCAGGCCTCGGTGCCCTTGAAGCGCGCGATCTGCTCTTCGAGCTCCATGTGAATCTTCATGGTGCCTACGATGCTGCGAACAGCCCCGGAGCCAACGCCGTATTTGCGAACGGCGTCGATGGCCGCGCGGCGCAGCTTGGGGTGCGTTGTTAATCCGAGATAATTATTCGAGCTGAGGTTGATAACTTCCTTGCCATCGACGGTGGCGATGGGTTTCTGCTCGCCTTCGAGAATGCGCAAACGAAAGTGGAGGTGTTGTGTCTCCAGATCTTTCATCGCGTCGTGAAGATACTGCGTCTGAGGCCGCGTGGAAGTGATTGGCGATGGTGTTGCCATAATTCCCTCCTCGATGGGTAAGAGGACTGAGCAATGCAAGTCAGTATTATAGGACACGAAACAGGGCGGAGCGATACCGCAAAATTGCGGGAGAAAGAACCAAGGCAGCTTAACAACCCAAGATGGACAATTGGGTCCAGAACGTTTGAGGGAAAAACAAAGAGATGAGACTATTTCGTGACGCCGTTTGGATAGAACAAGATTTTGCCGGCCTGGCCGGTTTCGAGCAGTTTGAATGCTTCCGCGAAACGGTCGAGGGGCAGACGCTCGTTGAACAACGGCTCCAGATTCAGCCGCCCGGCCTTCAGTAGCGAAGTCATTTGCTCCCACGTCTGGAACATTTTGCGTCCATAAATGCCTTGTACAACAGCGCCTTTGAAAATGACGTCGCTCACTAGGTCAAGCGTGACTGGCTCGCTGGGAATTCCCAGCAGGGAAGCGCGCCCGCCCTGGCGAAGCATCTGGAAACCCTGGCGAATCCCAGCGGGATTGCCGCTCATTTCAAGAAGCACGTCGACGCCATCGCCGCCGGTCGCCTCCAAGACGCTAGAGACCGGCTCGCTCGTCCGAGGATCGAAAACCTCATCCGCGCCCATTTGCTTGGCCAGGGCACGCCGGTGCGCATTCACTTCCGTCGCAAAAATCGTGGAGCAGCCGCATGCACGCGCCACAGCGATGGACATCAGGCCAATGGGCCCGCAGCCAGTGACGGCTACGGTTTGGCCGGCGATTTCTCCCGCAAGAACGGTGTGAACGGCATTGCCTAGTGGATCAAGAATCGCGGCGTAATGCTCGGGAATCGCCGGGTCGATCTTCCAGACGTTGCGCGCCGGGATGCGAACGAATTCCGCGAAGCATCCATCGGCATCGATGCCAATGATTTTCACGTTGCGGCAGAGATGCGGCTGTCCTGCATGGCAGGCGCGGCAGTGGCCGCAATTCACGTGCATTTCCGCACTGACGAAATCGCCGGGCTTGAGCGATTCCACCTCATCGCTAATTTTTTCCACTGTACCACAGAATTCGTGGCCGAAGGTCATGGGCGGACGAATGCGCGAAGCGGACCATTTATCCCAATGATAAATGTGCAGGTCGGTGCCGCAGATCGAGGCCGCGCGAACGCGAATCAGAACGTCAGAGGGGCCAAACGTGGGAACGGAAATGGATTCCAGCTGCGCGCCCTGTTCCGGACGCGTCTTGCGCAACGCTTTCATAATAGAGTTCGCCTTCGATGAGGGCAATCACTGCCAGGAGTGTAAATTTGTTTCGCCAAATCAGCGATTTTAGCACACGCTGCGTATTGCTGGGAACGAAGCCCATGAGCTAACGAGCCAATTTCCGAATATACTGTCTGGCATGGCAGAGACGATCTACGTCAACATCGTCGCCACGCTTCTTTTGCTATCGGCTCTGTGCCACATCTTTTTTCCCTCTCGCACAACGTACTGGATGACCAAGCTGGCTCTGGTGCGGATGATTGGAGGTCCCTCCTTTTGCTCTCTGTCCCCAGTCTGATGTGGCGCGGTTGGTACTTTTGGACGCTATTTGCCCTGCTCGCCGTTTCTGGCGCTTGGCGGCTCTGCTTTCCACGAAACTCAATCTCTGCGCAAGAGCGAAGTTATCCCCGTTGGGTTCACGGCTGCCTTCTGCTGGCGGGGTCGATAGGTGTGCGGGCCCTGCGCCCATAAAAGAACGACGGGATTTGGCTGAACTTCCGTTACAATCGCGCGCGGTTCCCGTGAACCGTGCGTTTTGCGGAGGGCGTCGCCTTGTCGTTCAGCGAGCGAATCAAAGAAATTCGCGAAGGTTTCGAGCCCGCCTTCTGGGTCGCGAACGGGACGGAGCTCTTCGAGCGCCTAGCGTATTACGCGACGACGGCCGTCCTGGCGATTTACCTCCACGAAAATTTGCACCTGACCGTAGAACAGACTGGCGCGCTCATGGGGATATTCGGGTTCGTGGTGTGGTTCCTGCCGGTGCTCGGAGGGACGCTGGCGGATCGCTTCGGATTCCGGCGAGCGCTGATGTTTGCGTACGCGGTGATGACTCTTGGCTATTTCCTGCTTGGCTCACTTTCGGCTCCATGGATGGCCCCAATCCGGCAGACGATTTCGCTTTACTGGCTAGTGCTGATCATCTTGATGGTCCCGGCGCTGGGGCCGGCGGTGGTGAAGCCGTGCGTGGCAGGGACGACCGGGCGAGCCTCGAACGACAACGTGCGGTCGATCGGATATTCGATTTACTACACGATTGTGAATATCGGCGGGGCGCTTGGCCCGCTGGTGGCGTTTCTGGTACGCCGGCGGATCGGGATTGAGAGCGTATTTCGCGTGTCGGCGCTCAGCGTCGCGCTGATGTTTTTTGCGACCTGGTTTTTCTATCGCGAGCCGGGGCGCTCCGGCGAGAAAGCAGTGGCGACTGTTGGCGCCGCCATCAAGAACATGTTCGTGGTGCTGGGGAATTTCAAGTTCGTGCTGTTCCTCGTTATTTTTTCGAGTTTCTACGTTGTTTTCTGGCAGGAGTATGTTTCGTTGCCTCTCTTTCTGCGCGGATACGTAAATCCGAAGGCCAATGTTGACCTGCTGTTGACCGTCGATGCCACAACGGTGATTTGCGTGCAGATCCTGGTTGCCTATTTAACGCGAAAGATGCGCGCGTTTCCGGCGATGACTCTCGGCCTGCTGATTTCGAGCCTTACGTGGCTGATTCTGGTGTTCAACGATTCGACACCCGCAGTTGTAATTACCCTGATCGGACTGGCGCTGGGCGAGGTTACTCAAACAGCGCGCTATTATGACTATATTTCACGGCTTGCGCCGGAGGGTCAGCAAGGGCTTTACATGGGCTATGCTTTCCTACCGATCGCGATCGGATATTTCATCGCGGGGCCGCTGGGTGGATATCTGGTGCATGAATTCGGCGACATGCTGCACCGGCCGCAGCAAATGTGGTGGGTGGTGACGGGCTGCGGCGTGACAGGCGTCGTTTTTATGCTGATTTACGACCGCGTGTTTAAGCCGGGAAGAACGAGCGCCGAGGCAAAATGATCAGGGTTAGGAGTCAGACTGAACGTGCGGGGCGGAATCAGTTGACCATGCGGCGGAGATGCTCGAGCGCCTGTTGAGCAAGCGCGTATCTCGGCTCGATGCGCAGCGCGGCCTGGAATTCATCGCGTGCGCACGCGAGCATTCCTTTCGCCACGTAAATGCGGCCCAGGTTGTAATGCGGATAGTGGCGCGGCTCGTAGCGCGGCGCCTCGATGGCGCGTTCCAGCCACGATTTGGCCTCATCCAGCTGTCCCAGCGAGATCAGATACGCACCGATATCGTTATACGGATTGCCAAAATCCGGATCCACTTCGATGGCGCGCTTGCATTCGCGGATTGCTTCTTCGACCTTCCCCTGAAAATGCAAAGTCCATCCCAGGAACGTGTGCGCTTCGGCAGTGGGATGAATCGCCAGCGATTTCTGATAGAGTTCCGCGGCGTGATCGTAATCGCCGTCCATTTGCGCGCGATAGGCTTCTTCCAGCACTTCCCAGGCGCGCATGACTTTGTCAGGAGCCATCGGCAAATGCTTCGTAACATAGCGGTCGGCCGGAGTCAAACTCTGCGGAGTTGAAAGCGCGATGCGGACGGCGATAATTTTGTGTGTGGTGTTAGCGGCGACGGCATCAATAGCTGTTCGCCGGAAAAGTGCGACGCGCGCAGCGCAAGCCCCAAAGAGTTTCAACGCTGATTTAGCCGTCGGCAGGCTCGTTTACGATCAGAAATGCGAAGCGTGCCATTTCAGCACGAGCAGCGAGAAAAAAATCGGCCCAGGGCTTGCCGGATTGATGAGGCGGTCGAAGTTCAAAAACGGCATGGCGGCAGACGATGGTCATCTGCGGCGGGTGATTGAACGCGGAGGGAAAGACATGCCGGGATTTCGCGATTCGCTGAAGGAGAAACAGATTCGCGACCTGATCGCCTACATGAAGACGTTCTAGGCAGGGCGGCCGGAGGAACGCCCGATCAACGTTCGATCAGCGCAAGCGCGTCGCTTGTGGTAATGAGCCGCGCGCCGCGGCCCGCGAGTTCATCCAGAGTTTTCTTGCCTTCTTTCGCGCCAAGCGCCTCGATGGCATCCGTTGCGAGCGCCACGCGCCGTCCGCGATCGAGCAGGCCTTTGGCCGCGAGCCGTACACAGAATTCCGTGACCACGCCGAACACGATGAACTCGCAATCCTGTGGGAATCGTGCCAGCAATTTCTCCGTCGCGGGATTGTCGAACACGTCGAGCGTCTGTTTTTCGATAACGACTTGCTGGACGTCAGAAATGTTTGGCGGAATGCCGGCAGCGCTGTTGTTTTCGATGTGTGCGGATTCCGCCGCCCTCAATTCCGGAACGATTTCAGCTCCAGGCGTGCCGCGCACGCAATGCGGCGGGAAGCGCTGAAACTCAATGTCATCCGGCTCGTGCTGGTCCGTGCTCGAAATCAGCAAGACTTTTCCGCCGCGCGCTGCATCGACCAACCGGCGCATGTTCGGAATGCGTGTTTCCGCGCCCGGAACGTGCAACTTGCCGCTGGGCAGCATGAAGTCGGCCTGCGTATCCACTTCCCAAAGCACTACGCGAGGATTGAGCTTCGGAGCAGCCATGTATATTTTCACCCATGTCAATTTTAGCCTCTTGGTTGCGCACAAGCGAATTCGCCTGTCGCCTAGCTAGATTAGACTTGGGAAATTGTCAGTCGTGTTGACGGATGCGGCGGCGAACTTGCTGAAGCAGATCCTTCAGCCGTTTGCTGTGGCGCACGGGATAGGGAGTAGCAGGAGCAGTCGAGAGCAGCCGCGCGGGGAGCCGCTTCATTGATTCTGCGCAGCGTTGCCGTGCAGCGTTCAAAGACTCAGTTGGCGCGATTGGCTTGCCCGCTCGCATTACCGGAGCCAACAGAACCTCGGCGCCTTTATGAGTTTCGCCGTCGAGGGCGATCAAATCGCTTTTCCATTTTCCGCGCGCATCGACAAAACGAAACACCTGTTTTCGTCCCGGGAAGGTCGCTTTCGCTTCGCTAAGTTTTATTGTTTCTCGCGTCTTTCCGGCGTGTTCAAGCTCAACCAATTTGTAAATCATGCTGAGGTTCCGCGCGTCAGCTGGCGCGACCAGCGCGCTCCCCACCCCAAACGCGTCGATTCTTGCGCCTCGACGCAGGAGCGTCGAAATCTTCTTCTCGCCGAGGTCGCCGGAGGCAAAAATCTGAACATCATGCCACCCGGCGTGATCGAGTTGTGCCCGCACCCAGCAGCTGTCCGCCGCCATATCACCGCTGTCGAGCCGCACACCCGCCGGCTTACGGCCCCCAGCGATAATTTTCCGGAGCGCCGCGCGAACGTTGTAAGTGTCCAAGAGGAGCGTCGCATGATCAGGGAAAACGTCGAGAAATCTCGCGAATGCCTCCGACTCGTCTTCATAAGCCATAATCCACGAATGGGCCTGCGTCCCATATGCAGGAATGCCGAACGTCTTGGCGGAAATGACATTAGAAGTCCCCACGCAACCTGCAATCCAAGCGGCACGGGCGGCAAAGATTCCCGCTTCTGCCCCGTGGGCGCGTCGCGCGCCGAATTCTACTACCGGTTTGTCTCCCGCTGCGGTAACGAGCCGCGCAGCGCGGCTGGCAACCGTCGTTTGAAAGTTAATGGCGGAGAGAAGGCGCGTTTCGACGAGTTGCGCCTCGATGATCGGAGCCGTCACGCGCAGGATCGGCTCATTGGCGAAAATGACCGACCCTTCCGGAACGGCCCAAACTTCGCCTGTGAAATGGAACTGCGACAAATAATCGAAGAATCCCCCACAAACGTGACGGAACACAGGCTCGTGGCGAAGGTAATCAATCTCGTCGGGAGCGAAACGCACACTTTGCAAGAAATCGAGGGCCTGTTCGAGCCCAGCCGCCACAAGGTAATTGCGTTCCGGAGGAAGCTGACGAACGAACAGCTCAAAAGTGGCGCGAGCCTCGAAGCCGCTTTGGAAATAACCAGCGGCCATCGTCATCTCGTAAAGATCGGCAAGAAGGCCGGAGTTATCGCGCACGAAGAGTGAAGTCATCGAATTATTTCATGGCGATGGTAGCGCGAACGGCGGTGATCGAGAAATAAAGGAAGAGACAATAATCCATGGAATCAAGCATCGAGGAAAACGCAGCGAGCACCCCAGCGCCCCGTGCTTGGCGCTCGGCCAAGAGCCGCCGGGGTGTCGTCGCGAAACTCTGAACTTCCGAGACCTACTTGAGAGCTGCGTCTTTGAACGCTTTGGCGGCGCGAAGACGAACAACTGTCTTGGCCTTAATCTTAATTGCTTCCCCAGTTGCCGGATTGCGTCCCATGCGCGCCTTGCGGTGCGCCTTCACTGCACGTCCGATGCCTGGAATCACAAACTTGCCTGTGCTCTTGCATTCCTTCACGGCGAGGTTGAACAGTTCGTCGAAAAACGATGCGGTCTGCTTCTTTGACACCGGTTTGTCCTTCGTGCTCACCTTCTCGGACAGATACGCGATGATCTTGGACTTGCTCATCGGGGTTGCCATCGTATTGCTTTCTCCTCTTGTTAAGCGAATTTTGCGTTGCTCCCTGCTGGGAGGACGGGGGCACTATAGCTGTACAACCGGGCCAACGCAAGCGAAAATGATGAAAAATAGGCGAAAAATCAGGGTTTTTGATGGATGCCATCCAGCCGCAGCCAAACGCCAGCGAGCTTGTGTTTCAAATTTGCGCCAAATTGGAATAGAAAATCGCGATGGACTTGATTCCGCCGAAATAGTTCTCCAGCAAAATGTGCTCGTCGGGGGCATGCGCGCTCTCGTCCGGCAGGCCGAATCCGATTAGGACGCATGGTACCTTGAATGTATCGTGCATTTGCGTGACAAACGGGATTGACCCGCCCTCCCGGATGAAAACAGCCTTTTTCCCAAATCCTTTCTGTAGCGCCTGAATGGCGTTTTGAAAGATGGGATGCGTATAGGGCGACACCCAGGGTTTACCTGTGCTGAGAACTTCGAACTTGCAACAGACGCTCTTTGGCAAGAGCTTGCGGATGTGCCCTTCCACCTGCTTTGTAATCTTCGCTGGAGCTTGATTGGGCACAAGCCGTGTCGAGATTTTCGCGAAGGCTTTCGAGGGGATGACTGTCTTCGAGCCCTCACCTGTGTAACCACCCCAGATTCCATTCAGCTCGAGAGTCGGCCGGCACCAGATGCGCTCCAACGTCGTAAATCCTTTTTCGCCGCACAGCCCCGGAGCGCCTGCCGTCCTGCGAAAATCCGACTCTTTCCAGGGAAGGGAATTGAGCGCTTTTCGCTCTTTTGCCGAAGGGATGACCACTGCGTCGTAGAATCCCGGCACCGTCACCCGCAAATTCTTGTCGTGCAACTTGGCGATGGCTTCGGCCAGGATGGTTATCGGATTGGGGACCGCGCCGCCGAAAGTCCCGGAGTGAAGGTCCTGCGCAGGTCCGGTGACCTCAATCTGGTAATAGTTGAGACCGCGAAGCCCGTAGGTCACCGAGGGCACTCCTGGCGCCAGCATGGACGTATCGGATACGATAAGCGCATCAGCCTTCAGTCGCTCCTTATTTCGCGCGACAAAGTCCCAAAGGCTGACGCTCCCAACTTCCTCTTCTCCTTCGATGATCACCTTTATGTTGATCGGCAGCTTGCCTTGCGATTTTTTCAGCGCTTCCAGCGCCTTCAAATGAATGTGCATCTGGCCCTTATCGTCTGCCGTGCCCCGAGCGTAGAGTTTTCCATCGCGCACCGTGGGTTCAAAGGCGGGCGAAGTCCACAATTCGAGCGGCTCCGCGGGCTGCACATCGTAATGCCCGTATAAGAGAATCGTCGGTTTGCCCGGTGCTTCCAGAGAATTGGCCAACACCAATGGATGCAACTTGGTGGGAACGATCTCGACGTTTGCGAAGCCGGCATCCCGCAGCCGGTCCGCCACCCACTTGGCAGTGCGCTCGATATCCGCTTTATGTTCGCTTTTTGTGCTGACGCTCGGAATGCGCAGGAATTCTTTGAGCTCGTTCAGATTGTCGTTACGATGACTCTCGATGTACTCGAGAAAATCCATTCGCCTGCTCCCATCCTCGATCTCTATGTCAAAAATCGTCTGTGGATATATCGTGCGACAGCGCGTTTCGCGCGATCAGGAATACGCATTGTACGAATCCCTAGGAGTTGCAGCAAGCGGAAAGCAACATTTGATTCAGTTGACTCGAATCCGCGCTTGATGCACGATAATCGGACGATGTCTGCAGCAAATGATGAGAAGCGCCGCAGTTCTCGCGTCTTTCAGCGCATCAGCGTGCAAGTGCGCGGCCTCGACCCCGATGGCCACAAATTCCGCGAGTCTTGCCAAACGATTGTCGTGAATGCTCAAGGCGGACTCATCTATCTGAATGAAACTGTGGAGCTCGGCGGGCAAGTGCAGATCATCAATCCCGTCACCGATGAGGAACAGGAATGCCGCGTCGTTTATTTGGGAGACGTTTCCGATAGAGGCCAGCGCGTCGGCCTGGAATTTCTCTCGCCCGCTCCGCATTTTTGGGGTCTGGAATTTTCCGATCCCGATGCCCGCCGCCAACCGTCCTCTTCACGCAAGTCCTCCGCGAATTGAACGCGTTTTTTGCCCGGTTCGTGTAAAATAACGTCTGGTGTTAAGCAACATTTGAGCTTGTGTTGGTGTCTGTATCTGCAATGCTATCGGCGTCTCCGGATGGGCGCTGAGCAGAACCGTTAAGCAGTTGGCGTGCAATGATGGTGATTCTCCTAACGGAAACACGGAGGAACCATGCACCGAAACTGTGTTGCTCTGTTCTGTTTGCTATTGAGTGCGCCAGTGGGCGCGGCGCAAACGCATCCCGCAACTCCTCAAACTTCGAAGAATTCCGCACAACCGGCGCGCGCGCAATCCTCGAGCGCGGCCGGAGGAAATTCCAAAGCAGTTGCAACAAACCTCCCCGTCCGCCGCGTTATCCTTATATAAAGGAGGCGTTGGTTACTTCGAGCATTTGGGCCGCATACAGGGAGACGAGGCTGTCCGCGTCGATTTCAGCAGTAGTCAATTGAACGATGTGCTGCAATCTCTTGCCGTGCTCGATTTGAATGGCGGCCGTATCACCGGAATCGATTACAACTCTGAAGCTCCTTTCACGCAGCGCCTCGAGACTCTCGGCTTGCCGCTGGGAGAAAACACCGATCTCTCCAAGTTTCTCGCAGCCCTTCGCGGCACGCGCTTGGAAATTCGCAATGGAAATAGCGTCATCGCCGGAAGGCTCTTGAGTGTGGAGCGCAAGACGCGCGTGAGCGGTGGGACCACTTTGGAAGTCGACCTCGCCACGATGATCAGCGATACCGGAGAAATGCACACTGTGGAAGTCACGCCTGCCGTTCAGGTGCGGGTTGCCGATCCGGAAGTGAATAAAGATGTCAGCCGCTATTTGTCGTTGCTCGCTTCCATGCACCAGCAGGATTTGCGCCGCGTGACCATTTCCACCGCGAGCACAGGCGAACGGCAGCTTTACGTCAGCTATGTCAGCGAAGTGCCCATCTGGAAAACCGCCTATCGCATCGTGCTTCCGTCGAAAGCGGATGAACAGCCGCTGCTCCAGGGCTGGGCCATTGTCGATAACACGACGGGCGAAGATTGGAATGACGTCGATCTTTCGCTCGTTGCCTGCGCGCCGCAATCTTTCATTCAGCAATTGTCGCAGCCCTACTACGCGCGCCGTCCCGTAGTTCCGCTTCCGCAAAGCGTCGAACTGACGCCGCAGACGCACGAAGGCGCGATGATGGGCGGAACCGGTGGTCTGTCAGGAGCGGTGCTGGATCAGAGCGGCGCCGCCGTGCCCAACACGCAGGTGCAAATATTTTCCGCAAACGGCGAACTTCTTGCGGCAACGTCAACAGACAATCAAGGCAGATACGAATTTGCCGCTCTTCCTGCAGCAAAGTACCGTGTCGAATTCACGCAAGCGGGATTTGCGAAAACAGTTTTGCAGGATGTTTCGTTGGGCGGCGGTGGAGAACAGACCCAGAACGTGACGCTGCAAGTCGGTAGTGTCAGTCAGAGCGTCATAGTATCGGCGCAAGCCGGTTCTTCTCTGGAGACCTCAACGGCGCAGATTGCTGGACGTGTCGGTTCGGGAACCGAACTAGGCAGCGGTGCGGGAATTGGCTCCGGTCGCGGTCCAGCGCAAGCAGGATTTAACGGAGGTGTCCCGAGCGGAGTGCTGGGCGGTGTCATGGGTGGGGTGCCAGCAGATGCGCTGCTCGAAAAGGCGCGGCAAAGTATGGCCGCCGCTGCGCGGGGCGCGAGTCTCGGCGATTTGTTCGAATACAAATTGAAAGATCGCGTGACCATTCGCAAGAATGAATCAGCGCTGGTTCCGATTCTTCAAGTTCACCTCACCGCAGAAAAAGTCTCACTGTGGAACAGTTCGCTTGGCTCTTCGCGCCCTTTGCGCGCTCTTTGGCTGACGAATTCGAGTCCACTCACTCTTGACGGCGGCAGCTTCACGGTTCTCGAAGATGACGCATTCGCGGGCGAAGGTCTCACCGATCCCATTAAGGCCAATGAAAAACGCTTGATTTCTTATGCGGCGGATTTAGGCGTGCGCGTGGACGAAAAAACCGATAGCCAGCCGCAGAACGTGACGCGCGTGCGTATTTTTCGCGGCGTGCTGATCCAAACGCGCGAGCTGCGCCAAAGCACGACATACACCGTACGCGATGACGACACCACGCCGCGCGCGGTTCTGATCGAGCATCCTTTGCGCGTGGGCTGGACGCTCGCGAAGAGTGCGCCCACGCCGGAAGAAACGACTTCCAATGTGTATCGCTTTCGCGTTGATGTGCAGCCGAAGCAGACATCAACTCTCGAAGTGATGGAGAGCGAGCCGCTCGAAACGAAGTACGAGCTTTCCAATCTGACCGACGATCAGATCGGCTTGTTCCTGCGACAAAAATCTATCAATGCGGACGTCGAAGCGGCACTGCGCAAAATTGTCGCGCAGAAAAATGTCGCTGCCGATTTGGAAGATCAAATTTCGCGTATTGGCGACGAGAAACAAACAATTTACGATGACCAGCAGCGCATTCGCGAAAACATGAAAGCGCTGAAAGGCAGCCCCGAAGAGCGAGCGCTCACAGAGCGCTACACCCAGCAACTCGCGAATCAGGAAACCCATCTGGAGACGTTGCAGAAGCAAGCCGCGGACCTGCAAACGAAAGACGATCAAGCGCAAGCGGAATTGAACAAGATGATCCAGGATCTTTCGCTGGATGAAACATTGTGAAGCGCGGGCTGAGTCGAAATCTGCATGCTGCATGCCGTTGGCCGTGCCCGCACGGAACCAAGTTGTGCGCCATTTCGTATCCATAGATAGGCGAGAGGGGACCTGCGATGTTGGCTTTTCTTCTGTGGTGCATTTTGTTGGTGATGTGCTGGCCGTTGGCGTTGCTGGCTCTGGTGATCTATCCCATTGTTTGGCTTATCTTGCTTCCGTTCCGTTTGGTGGGGATTGCCGTGACCGGCACACTCGAATTAATTCGTGCCATCATTTTCCTGCCTGCGCGCATCGTGTGGGGCCCTCGCCGCTCCGCCGTTGCCCGCTTTTGAAATATCTGTCTGACGCCGTTGCGCGTTACAATTCCTACATCGCTTAATCGGAGGGGTGGGTGATCGTGCACAGCACGTGTACAGTACTGTTGAGCGAATATGAACGCTGCTCTTGATCTTGAAACGGGCAGGCCTTGTGCACTCTATGAGTGTGCTTGGACGGAGCCAGCCCAGACGATCATGTTCGGCGATGCGTTTGGCTCGGATACCATCTTAGCCGACGCGAATGCGTTCTCTTTACTGAAGGGACTGCCTCGGCTCGCAACGTCTGGGGCATCACCGAATTTAACGTGAATGTCGGATGCTACGCTCGATGCTTCGACACTCGATTCGGGATGTGTCCCCTTTTAGAGGCGTTCCCTCATGAATGAAAAAACCACCATCCTTCCTCAGGAGAGCGAGATCCTGAACCAAGCTCAATCAAATAAGCGCCTGTATCGCGATGCCGCGCTTACGTTGATGGGGTCTTCGGACTTAGAAAGCCTGCTTGGGGCTGCCGCGTCCATTCGCGACCGTACAAAAGGGCACACAATCAGTTATTCCAGAAAAATCTTCATTCCTTTAACTCACCTTTGCCGCGATTACTGTGGATACTGCACGTTCCGAAAAGACCCGTCGGAAGGGGAAAGCCCCTATTTGACGCCGGACGAGGTTTTGGAGATCGCGGAAGCTGGTCGCCGCGCCGGCTGCAAAGAAGCTCTATTCACTTTGGGCGACCAGCCGGAGCGGATTTTCCCAGAGGCTCGTTCATTTCTACGACACCATGGGTTCGAGCGGACGCTCGATTATCTCGCAGCCATGTCCGAACTGGTCCTTGAGAAGACAGGATTGCTTCCACATTCGAATCCGGGTTTGATGGATGCTGCCGACATGGTTCGGCTGAAAGAGTCGAATGTGAGTCTCGGCCTCATGCTGGAAAATCTCAGCTCCCGCCTTCTGCGGCCAGGGGGCGCTCACTGGAAAGCCCCAGACAAAGTACCCGCGCGCAGGATGCGAACGATCGAACTTGCCGGACAATTAAAAATCCCATTCACCACTGGAATTCTGATCGGGATTGGAGAAACAATAGAAGAAAGGATCGATTCCCTATTGGCTATTCGGGATTTGCATGACCGATATGGCCACATTCAGGAAGTCCTCGTGCAGCCCTTCCGCGCTAAGACAGGAACTCGAATGGAGACCGCGCCGGAACCGGGGTCGGATGGTTTGCAACGCACACTGGCCGTCGCGCGTCTGATTTTTGGGGAGGAGATGAATCTGCAGACCCCTCCGAACCTTACACCAAAGGATTACCCGCGTCTTCTGAAAACGGGGATCAATGATTGGGGAGGGATTTCGCCGGTGACGAGAGATTTTGTCAATCCGGAGGCGGCGTGGCCTGAGATTCCGATCTTGGCTGCGAATGTTGCAGCGGCGGGCTTCATATTGCGCGAACGGCTCGCCGTCTATCCCGAATTCGCGTTTCGGCCTGGGTTTATTCACGCTCGCGTTAAACCCTACATGGAGCGGTTGGCCGGCGCGGATGGTTATGCACGCTCGGCCAACCTGGAATGCTAAATCCCATTGATTTGCGCTGCCAAGATCTCTGCTGGCAAACGGCACTGGAAAAAGCTCGTCCGGGAATTGCATCTCTTCTCGAAAAATGCCTCTCTGGAGATGACTTAAATTTCGAGGAAGGCTTGCTGCTGAGCGGCGTGGACGGCGATGACCTTCAGGCGCTCATTAAGACCGCGGACGAGCTTCGTCGGCGAACAATCGGCGACGGGATCACCTATGTGGTGAACCGCAACCTCAACTTCACGAACGTCTGCATCGTCGGCTGCTCGTTCTGCGGATTCAGTCGCGGCCCGAACTCTCCGGACGCATATTTTCATTCGGCAGAAACTTTGGTCGCGAAATCCGTAGAAGCCGTGGAAAGAGGCGCCACGGAGGTCTGCATCCAAGGAGGCCTTCCGAGAGATCTTGATGGAAATTATTATGCTGCGCTGCTCCGCGCCATTCGATTGCGCCTGCCAGAGCTTCATCTCCACGCTTTTTCGCCTATGGAGATTTCCTACGGCGTCGAAAAAACGAAACTACCTTTGTGTGATTACCTGCTGATGCTTCAGGAAGCTGGCCTGAATACCATTCCGGGCACAGCTGCAGAAATTCTGGATGACGAAGTGCGTCGTGCGCTCAGTCCAAACAAATTACATGTCGATCAGTGGATCAAGGTCGTCCGTACTGCCCACGGCTTGGGAATTCGATCGACAGCTACGATGATGTACGGGCATGTTGAAAAGCCGGAACACTGGGTTCGCCATCTCTTGCTATTGCGTCAAATCCAGGAAGAGACCGGAGGGTTCACCGAATTTGTGCCTCTTGGTTTCATTCATTCACAAACGCGCCTGTTTCGAACGGGGGGCTCTCGTGAGGGCCACACTCATCGCGAGGATTTGATCGTGCACGCGCTCGCCCGAATTCTACTCAATAATTACATTCCGAATATCCAAGTCTCTTGGGTCAAACTCGGATTTGGGGGTGCGCTCGCTTGTCTTCAGGCTGGGGCTAACGATTTCAGCGGCACGCTGATGGAAGAGAGCATCTCAAAAGCCGCGGGCGCAAACTTTGGCGAATCGGTTTTGCCGGGCGAACTGCGCGCCATGATCCGTAGGATTGGACGCATCCCTGTGGAACGCACGACGACATATGGGATCCGGAAGATATTCGAGGAGGCGGATGCCGAAGAGCGCTGGCCAGAAGAACGCTTTCAGCACGAACAAATTCCCGTCCTAACATCAGGCCAGACGCGTTACACCGGAAATGGCTACTAATGAAAATCGCAGCTCTCGCAGGCGGAGTTGGCGCGTCGAAACTTTTGCTGGGGTTGCATCACACTATGGCTCCGCGCGAGTTGACGATTATTGTCAACACGGGAGACGATGTCGTTCTTCATGGCTTAAACATCTCACCGGACCTGGATATCGTTACGTACACGCTGGCTGGGCTTGTGAATCCGGCGACCGGCTGGGGCGTTCACGGCGACACATTTCACGCCCTAAGGCAATTGGCAGTCTACGGACGGCCAGAATGGTTCAACCTAGGAGATCGCGACCTTGCGGCACACATTCACCGCACGGCGCTGATGCGCGAGGGCGCAAGCCTTTCTGAAGCGGCTCAATCCATCCGGCAGGCTCTGGGAGTCGCCGCGACGATCCTGCCCATGAGCGATCAGCCGATTCGCACAATGTTGGAAACGAGCGTTGGCCGTCTCAATTTTCAGGAATATCTCGTCAAACTTCGTGCCGAGCCCATTATTCAGAAGATTTATTTCGACGGCGTGGTAACTGCGCATCCGGCCCCAGGAGTGCTCGAAGCTCTCGCGCAAGCGCGCGGAATCGTGATCTGTCCGAGCAATCCGCTGATCAGCATTGGACCCATACTGGCGGTGCCCGCGATTCGAGAAGCACTACAGAAGCGCCGTCGGGATGTTGTCGCGGTTTGCCCGATTGTCGGCGGGAAATCCTTGAAAGGGCCTTCCGACAAAATGCTGGCGGAGCTCGGTTTCAACGTTTCGGCCACCGGGGTCGCGCGAATGTATCAGAATGTTTGTGGGACATTGATCCTTGACTCAGTCGATGCAGCAGAACAGCCGGCCATCGAGTCGCTGGGAATGAGGGCCGTGATTTCCTCAACGATTATGAGCGTCATGGAAGATAAGGAACGGCTGGCTCACGAGGTTCTGCAATTGTTTGCCGCTCGTACCGCGGAAGCGAATTGATGAAAGCGATCCTGATTCCCGTAAAGAACTTCAGGGAAGCGAAAAAGAGATTAACTCCGCATTTTTCTCCATCCGATCGCGCAGCCCTAGCCGAAGCGATGCTGAGTGATTTCTTCGAGGTAGTGGCTACGGTTCGAGAAATCGATCGAGTCTTCGTCATTTCCAGCGAGCCCATCGCTCTCGAACGAGCCAGAGCCCTGGGCTGGGAGACGATCAGCGAAGTGGAGCAGCGGTCCGAAAGCAGTTCCGTGGATGCGGCTTCACGGTACTGCGCCGAGCACGGCGTCAAGGCGCTTCTCCGGTTGCCCGTAGACATTCCCCTCGTTCAAGCATCTGACATCGAGACGATCTTCACCAAACTACGTGCATCTCGTGCCGCTGTTCTGGTTCCGTCAAGGGACGGAACGGGTACAAACGCACTTTTGCGCGAACCTCCGACTCTTTTCCCGTCACACTTCGGGCCAAATAGTTTCGAAAAACACCTGGCGGAAGCGGGCCGCTGTTCAGCTCATGTGCAGGTGTTGCGGAATCCGCGGCTGGAACTGGATGTGGATGAGCTGGAAGATTTTCTGGAACTCCGCGGAAAGCTGTCGCCAAGTTCCGCAACGAACCGATGGATGCTGCATCATGGGCTTGGCGTTGCGGAACACTGCGCGGCGGCCTCCGCAGTCGAATCGGCCGCGAGCCGCCCTATTGATGCGGGTCCGGAATCGGCAGACCAGTGAAACGTATGCCGGTTCGATGGACTTTATAATTGCTGTTAATCGAAAGAATGAGCGCGGTCAGCTGCTCGACAATTCGAGCGTTCTCGAGCCGGCCGCCATTGATCGCCCGTACTCCCGGGATTTTTTCCGCCAGTTCCGATGCTAACTGTAGAGCCAGAAGATCATCACTGCAAACAATTACATCGGAGTTCACGGGACCATCTCGCTTTAGGAGTCCTGCCGATATGTTGTGGAATGCAGCCACAACGCTGACGCCCTGAGGGACCAATTCGGCGGTCTGCTGTGCGGCCGAGCCTTGCCAGACCGCTAGCGTGCGCGTTGGCAGGCCCCCGACGCTTGCTGCCAAAGGCACGGTCGTATCGATTAGAATCATTCCGGACCGGAGTACCGGCCGCAAGCTCTTCAGGACCGCTGCATGGCCCACAAACGGAACAGTCAGCACGACTATTTCGGCCATTTTCACGGCTTCGATGTTCTCCGCACCTTGAACGATGGCCGCTGTTCCAATCTTGGAGCCGATATCTGCTGCAACATCGCGAGCCTTCTGAGCCTCTCGAGACCCAATAACGACCGACTCACCCGCTTGTCCCCACCGTAGTGCCAGACCCGTACCTTCCGCTCCTGTGCCACCGACAATCGCAATCATTCGTTTCACGCCGCGCCTCGGATACCAGGATTTAGCCAACCGGGAGATTTCTTAGATCGTTTTTTTCATACGCGCATGATACACGCATCGTTCCGCAAATTCCCCGAAAAAGGGCCTTACTATAATCCCCTGCATGATATACAAATTGCATACTATTATTTATATATTAGGTAATAATTTTTGATAAAATAGACATTGCTCGACGCGAAAGCAATCTATTTGGGTGCTGTTCGCGTTTGCCCTTGTTCACCTGCAAACCTGTCGAAACAAAACCATACAAGTTCGGCCGCATCGCAGCGCCGAAATTGCTGCTGGCTGGCGACTTCGCTTGCATTATTGTTTCACGTAGCAGGACGCCGATTTTGTCCGCACCTTGGGCCGCCGCCGGGTGATTTCGAAATCTGCTCGGTCGAGGGTACACAGTCAGCCAATTCTTTTCGCGAATTCGCGACGCAGTCGCGCGTAAGAGACCGGCGTGTCAAAATCCTTCCAGATTGCGGCTGTATTCACATTAACGCGCTCGATGCGGCGTGGATCGCGATTTACCACTTCCCGAGCCGTCTTCACGCGCCGCAGTTCCCGCCGCAGTTCCGCCGCCAGAATGACCGGGTGCCCGTCGCGCCCGTTACAGATGGGCATAACAATCGCCTTGTTTGGCCCTCGCTTCAGAAACGCAGTTGCCAACTGCTCGATCAACTCCTGTGTCAAAAACACAAGGTCGACCGGATAAATGAGGAACGCGCCATCACGTGGAACTTTCCGAAGTCCGGTAAGAAGCGAACTGATCTGCCCTGTACGCCACTTCGCATTTACCGTGAAATGCGCCTGGCGAGGTATCGCTTTTCGCAGGCGGCCCGCGTGATATCCCAATACGACAATCGGCCGTTCGAGACTGCTACAATTCTCCACGGCTATATCAATCGCCGTTCGGCCTCCGAAATCAGCCAGCACCTTGGGAAACGGCAAACTGCGAGATCTTCCAGCGGCAAGGAGAACGGGAAAGACGTTCGATATTTTCATCGCGAGGATAGTCACGGACTATAAACGAACGAACCTGCCATTTCCAGAAACAACTGAGATTTCGTCTTCGTGTTTCCTGCTTGAACGAGATTCTGGTTCGTCTTAGAATATGCGCGCGATGGTATACAAGCGATATGCGAGCGACTGGCTGCGAGAAGGCAGCCGGCAGAATTTTCTTGCAGGAAGCAGCGAACGAAAGGACTGAAGCGTGTATCCCTGCGCGTTCCACTATCATCGTGCCAGCTCAATGAAAGAAGCCGCAAACCTTCTCTCCGAGTTGGGAGAGGAAGCCAGGGCACTTGCAGGCGGTCAAAGCCTGATTCCGTTGATGAAACTGCGGTTGGCTCGTCCGGTAGCCCTGGTTGACCTGAATTTCGTTTCCGGCGTTTCGGACATTCGAAAGCGCGAAAATGAAATTCGCATGGGAGCGCTTGCACGGCACGCAGAAATCGCCGCTTCCGACGCCGTGGACGCCATTCCAATCTTGCACGACTGCGCCGCCGGAATTGCGGACCAGCAAGTCCGCAATCGCGGAACAATCGGAGGCTCGCTGGCGGAGGCTGATCCGAGCGGCGATTGGGCTCCGGTGCTTCTCACGCTGTCGACGGAGGTTCACTGTGTCGGACCAAGGGGCGAGCGTACAATTCCGCTGAACGATTTTATCGTCGACGCATATACGACGGTGATGGAACTGGGAGAATTGGTACAGGAGGTGAGAGTTAAGATTCCGCCGAAGAGTTCCGGCGGCGCCTATGTTGCGTTCAAGCGATGCCCCTCGGTTTACGCAAGCGCCAGCGCGGCCGTTCAGCTGACGATGCTCGATCGCAATACGTGCGAGGATGCGCAGATTCAGCTCGGCTGCGTAGGATTGACAGCCGTCCACGCACGAAATGCCGAGGCGGAATTGCGTGGCAAGGCTGTTTCGCCCCGGGTCATCCAATCGGCTGCAGAAGCAGCCATGGCGGCGGCCGAGCCTCAGCCAGACATGCGCGGTTCCGTCGCTTACAAGCGCGTGTTGGTGGGAGCGCTATTGAAGCGAGCTATCAAAATAGCGCTGCGGCGCAGCCGTGGAGAGCGCGTGGGGGTGGGACACGAATACACAGGCAGAAATTGAACGGGTTCCGCTCCAACTCAACGTCAATGGAAAGCCTTACGACCTGATGGTCGAGCCGCGGCTACTTCTTGTGGAGCTGCTACGCGAAGAATTGAACCTTACGGGAACTCACATCGGCTGCGACACGAGCTATTGCGGGGCTTGCACTGTGCTCCTCAACGGAGCGAACGTGAAATCGTGCACCGTTCTGGCGGTCCAAGCGCATCAAGGCGAGGTCCTGACCGTCGAGGGATTGTCACACAATGGCGAGTTACATCCGATTCAGAAGGCCTTCGCCGACAATCATGGCTTGCAATGCGGCTTCTGTACCCCAGGACTGCTGATGTCTACGGTCTATTTGCTATCCAAGAACCGCCATCCATCCGATGCGGAAATCCGCAAGGCAATCGGTGGGAACACGTGCCGGTGCACGGGATATCAGAATATTCTCAAGGCGATCCGCTCCGCGGCTGATTTGATGGAAGCGGGTGCAAAGGGAAACTTGAATGCAGATTGAGTTCGGCGGAGATTTCGAAGTACCGAAGACGCCCGACGAAGTTTACGATTTTTTGGCGAATCCAGAGCGATTTTGTCCACTGCTTCCCGATTTCGTCAGCCTGAAAAAGGAAGATGCGACTCATTTTGTGGTGACACTGCGGGTCGGCATCTCGCATATTCGCGGAAATGCCAGCATCAAGATGCATCTAGCGGAAGCGACGCGCCCGTTGCACGCTCTCTACGAAGGAAAGGGAGAAGTACCGGGCGGGACAGTTACGCTTCGCGCGGGATTCGATTTGGAGCCAGCGACCAAAGGAACCAAGGTGGTGTGGAAGGGCCAATCTCAATTGGTGGGGCGCTTGCCGGCCCTCGCGGGCGGTTTACTGGAGCCTCTGGCTCAAAAAAATCTCCAGCGCTTAATCCAAAGCTTGCAGGCCGCTTTAGCCTAGCCGTTCGTACCGGAGCAGAAGGGCATATTCGTGAAACAGAAGTCATCCAGTCCGCGGAAGGGTCGTTCGTCCACTACGAAAGCTCCCGCCGCGCCAAAGACGGCCGCAAAATGGGTGGGCAAACCCATGCGGCGCGTCGAAGAAGCTCGCCTCGTTCAGGGCATGGGAATTTTTGTGGACGACAACAGGCTTCAGGGAATGCTGTATATGAACCTGGTTCGCTCTGCCAGTGCGCACGCCCGAATTTTGAGAGTTGATGTCTCCCGCGCCGCGACTGCCCCCGGAGTGATTTGCACCCTGACGGGAAAAGAAGTCGCAGGCCTCGTGAAGCCGTTCATTGAAATCGGACCTGGGGCTGGAGGGCAAATTGAGGATTTTCCGCTAGCGATTGAAAAGGTTCGCTTTCAGGGTGAACCGGTTGTGGCTGTAATTGCTGATTCCAAGATGGCCGCCGAAGACGCAGCCGAACTTGTGGAAGTCGAATATGAAACGCTTCCTCCCGTTCTCGATCCTGAAATTGCCTATTCCGATAAGACTTTGCTCCATGATCAGCCCGGAACAAACCGCATCTGGCATGACGTGTTCGAATATGGCGAGGTCGACAAAGCGTTTCGCAGCGCCGCGCATATCGTCGAAATCGACAGGCTCCATTTCCATCGCTTTACGAGCGCGCCGCTAGAATGCAACGGTGTCATCGGGCAATGGGACGCGAAGGAAGATCGGATCAACTTCTGGAGCAACAATTCATTTCCCGCGTTTGCGGCTCAGTTTTTGGCTCCTGCTCTTGGAATTCGTATCGACCAAATTCGTATCCAAACACACGACATCGGTGGAAGCTTCGGCATCAAGATCACGAATTACCCCTACATGGCCCTGTGTGCTCTTGCTTCGCGAAAGGCGGGTGGGCGACCCGTCAAATGGACGGAGACACGTTCCGAACATATGCTGGCGAGCGCCCACGGCAACGAGCGCGTTTTTCTGAATACCCGCGTCGCTTTGGACAAAGATGGCGTCATCACGGCGATCGAGTCACGCCACATCGACGATTGCGGCGCTTACCCGCGTTATGAACCTCTTGGCTGCATCATCTGGGCTCAGGTTCTTCCCGGCGCTTACCGGCTCAAGAACATGCGTCTGGATTTTACGCAAGTAGTCACCAATAAGTGTCCGGTCGGGCCGAATCGCGGCTACTCGCGCATGCAGCATCTGTGGTTCCTCGAACGTGTTATCGATCTGTGTAGCCATTCGCTGGGAATTCCCAGCGATGAAATGCGACTGCGGAACTACGTACGCACGAATGAATTTCCCTATACCACGCCGAACGGCTGCATCTATGACTCGGGCAATTACGCAAAAATGCTGGAGATTGCCAAAGGGTTGGTCGGCTGGGATGAGTGGAAGAAAAAGCAGCGTGAGGCTCGTGCCGAAGGCCGGCGCATCGGAATCGGCATCGGGACCACGCTGGATTCGGGCACAAACAATTTCGGGCAGGCGCAGATCATCAATCCGCATGCACCGTACTCGGGGCAATCGAAAGCGGCAATCGCCAAGTTGGATATATACGGCGAAGTCGTCGTAAATCTCGGCTCAGTGCCGCAAGGGCAGGGCCACGAGACGGTGGCGTCCCAAGTGGTCGCAGAAGTCTTGAACATCCCTCCGCAAATGGTCAACGTTCGCCCGGGCTTCGACACGGATCAAAACGCCTACACTGGCCATACGGGGACCTACGCCAGCCAGTTCGCCGTCTCAGGTCTTTCGGCGATTCACGGCGCGGCGGAAAAGCTGAAGGGCGAATTGCGGCGCGTCGCAGCTTTCGCCCTGAAAGCCAAAGAAAAGGATCTCGAATTTGACGTCGGAGATCAGGGGCCGGAAGTTCGCGTGAAAGGCACTAAAAAGGCCATCAATTACTGGGGACTGGCGAACTTGGTAAACGTGAACAATGCTGGCATGCCCGATTCGCTCGCGGACGTCACGCTCAACTGCCGCTACGTATATAAGGCGCCCTTCCAGGTTCCGGACATTAAGCGCAAGTACGGAAATTTGACACTGACCTACGCATGCCAACTCCATCTTGCAGTCATAGAAGTGGACCGCGAGACCTGCCAGCCGAAAATCCTGGCATACGCTGCCGTTGATGACTGTGGTAAGACGATGAATCCGATGATCGTGCAAGGCCAGGTGCACGGGGCAACGGCTCATGGCATTGGCGCGGCGCTGATGGAAAGCTGCGTTTACGATCCCGACGGGGATATGCTGACGAGCACGTTTAGCGATTACACGCCCATCACCGTGATGAATATGCCAGATCTGCTCTACGGCCACATCGAAACGCCGTCGCCCTTTTCCTACAATGGGGCGAAAGGCATGGGCGAGGGCGGAGCAGCCCCAGTCCATACCGTCTGCGCAGCATTGCAGGACGCACTCTATTCGAGCGGCGTAGTCATCAAAGATTCGCATAACACGGGGAGCAGTCTATTCGACGCCCTTCAGCGGGCGGAAACCAATCCGAATGCCGGGCTGTCCGTGAAAAGCGTACGTGCAGCAAAGTAGAACGGCCATCGTTGGAATGGCTGGTTCGACGGTGAAGATGGCAGGCGGCGTTTGATAAGACGCATCGGCATCATCGGTTGCGGGTCGATCGGCAGCCTGTACGCTGCGCACTTGGCGCTCATCTCAGAGGTTTTTGCTTTTGTGCGCCGGCCCGAACATGCGCGGGCGCTCAATGAAAAGGGGCTGCGCGTTTCGGGAACGCATAGTTTCACGGCCTCGCTGCGCGCCACTTCGGACCCAGAGGAGTTTCCCGAATGCGATTTGGGCATTGTATGCAGCAAGGCCATCGACACGGCAGAGGCCGTGTCGCCGGTGGCGGACCGCTTTACTCGCGGCGCTATTCTTTCGGCGCAAAACGGGCTTGGGTGTGAGGAAATCATCTCCCGTTACACCAAGGGTTTCGTCATGCGCGGAACGACGTTCATGAGCGGCACGCGTCACGGCGACACGCATGTGCAATACGAGCTCGATACGCCCACATGGCTTGGTCCGTTTGAGCCGTCCGGAACGCCTTTCGCGCTGGTCGAGGAAGCAGCGGCTTTGCTTGTTGCATCCGGCCTGAAAGCCGTGGCTCTTCCCGATGCGCGCCCAGCCCAATGGTCGAAACTGATTTTCAATGCGTCGGTAAATTCGGTCTCGGCGCTTACAGAGCTTCCGCACTGCCGTGCCTTCGCGGCGGAAAATGAATTTGGGGATCTCGGCCATCTCTTGCACGATCTGATCGACGAAGGAAAACGGGTGGCTGCCGGCCTCGGTATTCAGATCCAGGACGATCCTTGGGAAATGAACAAGATTGGAGCGCAGACAAATCATCCGCCATCGATGCTGTACGACGTGAAGCATCGCCTGCGAACCGAAGTGGACTTTCTCGGCGGCGCTATTGCTCGCGAGGCGGAGCGCGGTGGAATTCAGGCTCCGCTGCATGCAACTCTGTACCGCTTGATTAAAGGCAAGGAAGCATCCTGGGAGCAGGACCCGAGATAGCATTCCGCGGTTTTTGAATGCTTCCTGTGATCGACCAGTTGCTAATGATTCATGAATTTGAAACGCCTGGGATCGAGCCGGGGAGATAGGCCATATTCGATGTCGTATCCTTTGGACCAAGAGAAGTGGCGGCGCGTTCGGCAAAAGATGGAAGCCGAAAATCTGGATGCACTCGTTGTGCGCGCGCCCGACAACGTCCTGTATCTCACCAATTATTGGACCATGAAGGGTTATGACCTGGCGATCTTCCCGCGCGAAGGCGATCCAACTCTGATCGTCATCGAACCTCAATTTGAGGAAGCCAAGCGGACGGCATGGAACTCGGATGTGCGGTTTTTCCGTTTTTACGATCCGAAGGACCCCCGCCCACCTACTTCGCGCTCCCTTGATCTCTGTCTGGAAGTGTTGCGTGAGCGAAAATTGACCGGGTGCGTGGGTGTTGAGCTTTCTCAGCTATCGCAGATCTGCGACCGTATGGTTGGCGAGCCTTCGCTTTTCACGCAAGGTTATTTCGACGCCTTTCGCGATGCCGCGAAGACAGTTGTTGACGCCACGCCCTTTCTCGCTGATCTGCGTATGGTCAAGACGCGTCAGGAAATCGAGCGCATGCGCATGGCCAACGAGCTTGCCTCGATCGGCATGGAACACGCCCGCGAGACGATCCGACCGGGCATGAAGGAAAGCGAAGTCGCCGCCACGATCGAAGGTCACATTCATGCGGTCGGGATCGGCTACAAGGGCAAAGTTGAAATGGCGCGAGCGTTCACCCTGGTTTGGTCCGGAAAAGGAATTGCTACTTTCACGGCGACCAGCGGCCGGCCCGTGCAAGAAAACGAGCCTACGCTTGTCGAGATTTGGGTTTGCGCCGATGGTTACTGGACCGACCTGACGAAAAATCTCTGTCCAGGCAAACTCACGCCAGAATACGACAAACTACTGAGCCAGCTCCTGGGCATTTTTAATCAGGCGATCACCTCTGCCCGCGAAGGCGCTGCCCTAGACGAGTTGGACCGTTCGATTCGCCAGGGGATTGCGGCTGCCGGATATGCTGGTCAGCCGTCGCATCCCGTGGCTCACGGGGTGGGCGCTCGCGCCCATGAACCGCCTTTCGCTCATCAAGCGGCACCTGGGAAGATGAAACAAGGCATGGTACTGGCCATCGAACCTGGGATTTACTGGCCCGGCGGCGGCGGTCTGCGCCTCGAGGATAATTTTCTGATAACAGAAAGCGGCAACGAGAAACTCTGCTCTTATCCTGATGATTTTCGGCGTTAGCGCCGGGAGAGAACATTTTGCTTAAACCCGAGATGGCGGAAAAAATCCTCTCGCATGTCCGTGAAGAGGAAATCTTGAAGATGGCATGTGACGTCGTCAATATCCCGAGCCCTACAGGCGAAGAGCTGGAGATGGGCAAGTACATGCGTGCGGCCATGGAAGGCATGGGTCTCGATGTGACGTGGCAGGAAGTAGAGCCGGGCCGCGCCAATGTCGTTGGCATTTGGGAAGGCCATGGCGCAGCCAGGAATCTCATGTTTAACGGCCACATGGACACGTCCAATACAGGCCGCGAGACTTATCTGAGTGGCATTGGATACAAAGCGCACGCCTTAATCAAAAATGGAATGATCTACGGCCTCGGCATTTACAACATGAAAGGCGCGCTCATCTGCTACCTGAATGCGGTGAATGCCTTGCGCCGCGCCGGCCTTCGCCTTGAGGGGAGCATTTTTATCGCCGCGGTTGTAGGCGAAATAGAAAAAACGCAGTGGGGCGACGAATTCATCGGCAGTGAATACCGGGGCTACGGAGTCGGCACGCACTATTTGGTCAATCATGGGATTGTGCCCGATATGTGCATCCTGGGAGAACCAACGGATATGCAAATGGTCCTCGGGCACTACGGAACGATCTGGGTTCGGTTTACGACGCATGGACCTTACGTTCATACAGCCTTTACGCGCGGGCGCGAGCAGGAAACTTCCATTCGGCGCATGCAAAACGTGCTTTCCGCGGTCCAGGAATGGATTCCCTCGTGGGAAGAGAAAGCGTCGTATGGCGGACACAAAGGGATCGTGAATATTGGGTGCATCCGCGGCGGTTATCCGTGGCGCGCGAGCCGCGCTCCGGAGCGGACCGACCTTTGCCTCGACCTCCGTGTTCCACCAACGATGCAACTTCAGGAGGCGCGCAAATCCGCCAAACAGCTTTATCTGGATTTGCGCAAACGGTTTCCGGACTACGAACTGGGATTTGAGGTCTACGTCTCCGTTCCGGGCGCCGAAATCGATGAAAAGCACGACTTGGTAAAAACAATCGAAGCTACACACCGCCGCGTGATGGGCACTCTACCGAAACGAAGCACGGTGCACTGGGATTCCGATGCCTCTGTAATGACTCGTTATGGCATCGAAACTCTCAACTATGGCCCGTCCAGCGGCGAGCGCGATGCCGAAGGGGAAAAGGTCGCCATCGAAACACTGGTGAATATCACAAAGATCTACGCCCTCGCGGCTGCTGAGATTTGTGGCGCTTCCTAAGGAACTACATGCCCGCAAAAGCACAAGAACGGCCAGCGGTCTCCGATGCGGAAGTACAGCGACGTTTTCGAAACGTTCGCCAGAGCATGCGCACTCATGGGCTCGACGCTTTGGTTGTCTGCGGAAACGAGTATACGGGCTTTGAGGGCGCGGCTCGCTACGTCTCCGGATTCGAGGTCGTTCATCGCTACGTGTACGTTCTCATTCCACTCGAAGGCGAGCCGACGCTGGTTTTCCCGCGAGAAGCTCGTTGGATTGGCGACAAAACCAAGCCTTGGGTAAAACAGCATATCTGGCCGGACCTGCCAGGCCAGTGGCTCCGCGAGCATGCGGAAGCGGAGCATTGGAAGCGCGTCGGCGTGTACGGCATGAATTTCATTCTCACAGTTCGCGATTACCGCGCCCTTGCGGCGGGCCCATTCGAGCTCGTGCCTTTCGATCTCCCTTTTGATTTAGCGCGTGCAGTGAAAAGCTCCGAGGAGCTCGCCTGTATCCGCGACAGCATGGACATCATCACGGAAGGCTTCTGGGTGCTGGTGCAGGCTTACGAACCGGGCAAAACTGAGGCCGAAATCATGGCACCAGCCGTTGAACGCTTCTTTGCACGAGGCGCTGGCCTGCGCATGATGAACATTATCCTTTCCGGAAAGAAGGGTGAGGCGGAGGCCCACTTCAAAGTTCCCGGTCACCGGATCGTCGAGGTTGACGATTTGCTTTTGTACTCGCTCGAGGTCACGGGCGCGGACGGTTACTGGGTGGAGTTTTCGCGCCCGCTCATCCGAGGGAAGATCAGCTCGCGCACGGCGGCGATGAGTGAAGTTTATCCGCGGGCTCTTGAAGCGGCGCGGAAGAAGATGCGGGAAGGCGAACTCGCCAGCGAGGTTCATCGCGCGTGCGCCGAGATTTTCGAGCAGCGCGGATTCCATCTAGGCCATCTTTCGGGCCATTCCATCGGCACTACTATGCTCGAATATCCGTCCATCGGAGCGGAAAGCAACGTGGAATTAAAGGAAGGCATGATTTTCAGCCTTCATCCTCAAGTCGTGGATGCGGATGGACAGGTCTGCCTCTACACGCAGGATACGTACCGCGTGGGCAAAATCGAGGGCGAAAATCTGTCAGATATCTCTTGGCGCTTTTTCAATGGCGGCGAAAAACCGAGGTGATTCAGGGATGAAGATTTGCATTGTGGGATGCGGAGCGATCGGCAGCCTCTTTGCGGCACACCTAGCCCGGCTAGATGGTCTAGAGGTCTATGCCTACGACGTCAACAAGAGCCACATGGACGCGATTTGGAAAAACGGCCTGCGTATTTCCGGAGCTGCAGACTTCACTGCCCCGGTGAAAGCCACGTCTAACGCGGCCGAGATTCCCATATGCGACTATGGCATCGTCGCGACAAAAAGCACTCATACGCGCGCGGCCATCGAGCAAACCACTGCGATTTTCAACGAAAAAAGCGTCGTTTGCTCGGTGCAGAATGGCGTCGGAAACGAAGAAATCATCGCCGAGCATGTGCACTTTGTGATGCGCGGCACCACGTTCCCTGCCGGCCATCTGGTCGAACCTGGCCACGTCGGCTTCGATATCCAGGGCGACACATGGATTGGTCCCTTCGAGCCGACTAGCACTCCTTTCGCTCGTGTTCGCGAGCTTGCCGATATGATCACGCGCGCAGGAATGAATGTGATCGCGCTCGACGATGCGCGTGGCGCCCAGTGGACGAAGCTGATCTTCAACGCGTCGACGAATCCCGTTGGCGCTCTGACCCTGCTCCATCATGGTGCTGCGACGCGTTTTGGTCCTACGGGCCAGCTTTTCAATGATCTGATCGCCGAAGGTGAGGCCGTGGCGAAAGCGCTGGGCGTCCAACTCCACGGCAACCCCCGGGACATGGTTCAGAAGGGCGCAAACGCTCCCGGAAAACACAATGCCAGCATGCTGCAGGACGTTTTAGTGAAACGCTTAACCGAAGTGGATTTCATGAACGGCGCGATTGTCCACTGGGGGGAAAAAACAGGCGTTCCCACTCCGCTGAATAAGTGCATGTGGGAGCTGATTAAAGGCCTTGAACATTCTTGGACAAATCCATAATTCATATGAATTGACAAGGGAGGTCAGCAGGACATGACAGTTCCATTTCGCATCGGTGTGCTGCAGCTCAGTATGGAACCCGTTGAAGAAACAGTCTCCATGGCACAGGCCTGCGAGCGGGCTGGGTTCGACACATTTTGGCTCGCTGAAGCTTACCCGTGGTGGCGAAAGCATTCCATGGAGGCGCGCTCTTCGACTGCGATTACTGCCGTCATTGCTCGAGCCACCAAGAAGATCGGAATCGGCTGGGGCATTATCTCGCCCTATACGCGACACCCTGTACAAATTGCCATGGAAGCCCGCGTCTTGCAGGACCTGGCTGGCGACGGTCGTTTCTTACTTGGTCTGGGAGCTTCCAAAATTTTCATGAAGGAAATCGGCGAAGGGGAAAAGGGGAAAGCAGCTAGCCCTGCCGTCGTGATGAAGGAGAGCATCGACATTATCCGCGGTGCGCTCGGTGGCGGCGAGTTCAGCTATGAAGGCAAGGCTTTTTCCGCGCAGATTCCGGCGTTGCGTCCCGATGCGCACGTGTCGCGCTCACCCGTGCCGATTTACATCGGCGCAACTGGCCCGGTACTTCAAAAAATGGCTGGCTCATATTCCGACGGCCTGCTGACCGCCAGCATCACCACGCCTGGATTTGTGCGCTATGCACGGGCGGCGATGCTCGAAGGCGCACGCCGGGCCGGTAAGGAAGAATCCTCCCTCGATCTGGGCTCCGTGATCGTCGGTAGCGTCAACAAGGATCGCGCGAAAGGGAGGGAAGGCGCGCGCGAGATGGCAGCGATGTATCTCGCGAACAAGGTCCAGAATATTCGCGGCTCCGCCGACGTCCTACTGCAAAAAGCCGGCCTGAGCTTCGAGGAAATTCGTCCAATTGCAGATGCCATGGAAAAAGGAGGGCGGAAGGCAGCCGGGCGCGCTGTCACCGACGAGGTGCTCGAAAAGGTTGCTCCCATCGCGGGCACACCGGAAGACTGCATTCGCCGCATCGAGCAATTCCGCGAAGCCGGCTGCTCGCACATTCTACTGGAAATCTGGGGAGACGACCGGCACGAGCAAGCGCGGCTGTTTGGTGAGGAGGTGCTCCCACACTTTCACCGCTAGCTTTGGGGGCCTCTCGCCCGACGGCGTATTTTTCCTGTTGGGAGGAGAGTAGGGGACTTCGTGCTCGCATAAATTCCGCACGTGAGCGCGTCTTCGCCGTTCAGGGTCGAGCAAGAGAAACTCAATCGGCTGCTATTCTTTTCTTTTTCCAATGCTTCGCAGGATTCTTCGTGCCTTCATCTTGCGGGGATATGAACTGCAGGTGAGGGTTCGAGTGGGATGCGCTAGGATTCTTCCGCGATGTTCTGGGTTTTTTCATCAAGCTAGGTCTTGCAAATATCCCTGGCGATTTGCATGAATTCGGTATCGCTCACCAGGCCATGCTTCTCGATTCCCCTGCTCTTCACGGCGGCCAGCACCGCGCTACGCTGTCCTTCCGGAATGTCTATTCCGAGTTCCTTGCTCTTCAGGACAATGCTGTCGAGGCCGCTTTTCTTCCCCAACACAATTCTTCGGCGTGCTTGCACCAACTCAGCCGAGTACGGCTCGATTGCTTCCGGAATATGAAATTGGCTCGCGACCGCGCCGCTTTCGCGAGAGAACAGGTTTTCCCCCACCACTGGCTTCCAAGGCTCGAGTTCATATCGCGCTGCCTGTCTCACGAACTCGGAGACTTCCCGGATTTTCTCAAGACGCAACGCTACCGGAGCGTGATATATGCATTTGAGGGCTAGGGCGATTTCTCCAAGGTCCGCGTTGCCTGCGCGTTCGCCCATCCCATTGATAGTTCCTTGAATCCACGTCGCTCCCGCGCGAACGGCCGCGATCGCACAGGCCGTCGCCAGGCCGAAATCATTATGGCCGTGAAAATGCACAGGTACATCGTTTCCCAGCCACTCGCGAACTTGACCAACGAGAAATTCCACTCCCTCCGGTCCGCATGCGCCGATCGTGTCGACGACCACAGCTTCTGCCGCACCGGCATCGCGGGTCGCTTCATAAAGAGTTCGCAGAAAATCAACCGCCGCTCGTGTTGCATCCACCGGAAAAAACGCGACGCGGATTCCGTTCTTCCGGGCCAATCCGACCGCGTCCGTCGCGCGGCGAACTGCCTCTTCGCGCGCGATTCCGTATGCGCGCAACTTGATATCGCTCGCCGGTATTTCCAGCACGGTTGACCTGACACCAAGGCGGATCAGCTCTTCGATATCCGGCTTCGCACATCGCGCAAATCCCCATATTTCCGCTTTAAGATTGGCTGCGAGAATCATGCGAAATGCTTCGGTATCATCGGCCGAAACCCGTGGAAACCCGGCCTCGATGCGCGAAATACCCAGGGCATCGAGCCTCCGCGCGATTTCCAGCTTCTGCTGGGGATCGAGAACCACGCCCACGGTCTGCTCGCCGTCTCGCAACGTCGTGTCGTAGAAACGGATCGGCTCGGTTACTTGCAGTGGCGGTCGCACGCCGGGCCGGTCGTTCAGTTCGCTGACCCAGATCCCGTGCTGATTGATATTTTCGTTTCCTTCACTCATCGCGCTTTTCCCACAGTAGGGTCTATCGTGTCGCCGTAAGCCTCTTTCCAGGAAATCACCGGATTCCGCAGAATGCCGATCCTCTCGATCTCGCATTCCATGATGTCTCCCGGCTTCAGGTACCACTTTTTCGGATCGCCGCTGAACGCAGCCACTCCAGAGACCGTGCCAGTCGAAAGAACGTCGCCGGCGCTATACCCCATTGCCGAATAGTGCGCGATAATTTCCGGAATTCTTACCGACATCTTGCCCGAATGCGACCTCTGCCGCGATTCTCCGTTGACGCGGAGCTCCATCGCTAAGTTGTGTGCGTCGGGAATTTCGTCCGCCGTAACAATCCAGGGACCTAGCGGGCAGAAGCTGTCGATTCCCTTGCAGAAGCTGAATACCCCGGATTTCATTTCGCGTCGTTGAATATCCCGAGCCGTAATATCATTGAAAATTACGTAACCACCGATGTAGTCCACCGCTTCACTGGGAGCAAAATGCCTCCCCGCCTTTTTCAGCACCACCGCCAGTTCGAGTTCATAATCCAACTCTTCGGTCAAATGTTCAGGATAGACGACCGGTTCATCCGTCCCGATAATCGCATCCACATTCTGAAAGAAAACGATCCAGGGCATCACTGGATGCGAGAAGCCGGCCTTCTGCGCTTCCTCATGATGTTCCCGAAAATTGCCAGCCGTATGGAAAAATTTCTTCGGCTGAATCGGTGCGTGTAGCTTCACCGAATCGGCTGAAAACATGATGGGCTCGCCCGAGGGGCCTTTCGCTTCGTTGCCCAGTTTCTGAACGTGCGACATCGCTTTCTTTGCCGCATCCAGGCCCGAGTCTCCTCCTTCAAACAACGCACGCATATCGGAGGGTACGCGAGCGTCCGCGATTCGATATGCCGCGGGCTCATGATCGGTGTCCCGCAGATAGCGAGCGTACGCAAGATTAAGGTCGACAATGCGATGATCGGAGGTCACCGCGCCGATTCTTTGCTGCCGAACTCTCGTTTCGAATGTGACTAGCCTCATGAATTTGTAAGTCCCATACGACAGCGATTCAATTTCATTCTTGACCTCGCTCAGTTTATGGTCATCCTTGCGTGCTGTCTATCGAACGGTCCGTTTATCGAAACAGGTCGTTTTTGACCGGGCGAATCAAATCGCGGCCGCTTCCCGAATGCTCCTTCGTTGCGACGCCCTGGATTAGGGCTACGGGCACGCGATCCGCCTTGCCCATTACCAATTCTGCGGCTGAGGCTAATTCATCGGCTCGCGCCACCACCGTCATTTGCAGTGTATTCCCATTCGCATCGCGCTTCCCGCGGTAATCGATCATCGGAGAGATGCCCGCGACTCCCAGCGCCACATTCACGATTCCTTCCCGCCAGGGCCGTCCAAACGAATCCGAGATAATTACGGCAACAGGGACTCCGAATTTCTCCCCGAGCCGTTCCCGCAATTCGTGAGCGGAGCGATCTGGATCCTCGGGCAGCAGCGTTGCGGTTCCCGTCGCAGTATTTGAGCAATCTACTCCAGCATTTGCGCAAACAAATCCGTGTCTGGTCTCGGCGACGATCACACCGCGTTCCATTTTCACGATTCGCGCCGCTTCTCGCAGCACGAGCTCAATTACTCGCGCATCCTTATGATGCGTAGCAGCCCACTGGATTGCCCGCTCCGACGGGTGGACCGTTTCCAACGGGACGATTCTTCCCTCCGCCTTCGATACGACCTTCTGCGCGACGACGAAGACATCACCTGCCTCAATGTGGGCTTCTTTCCTTGCGGCGTCCGCGATGAAACAGCCGATATCGTCGCCCGGTGCGATTTCTGGCAAGCCCGGCAGCGGAAGGATTCTGATCGCGGAGAGGACACTCATTCCCCGTTTCCTGTTTCAGAAATTGCCGATTGACAATCGAAACGTCCGCGCGAATCCAGGCTGAGTGGCCGAATATTCTGGTTCAGGCGAAAGAAATTGCCGGCATCGTAATGCGTTTTCACGGCCACCAGACGATCCCAGCGGTCGCTGTAGGCTTCTTTCACCCGGTCTTCTTCATCGGCACTCATGAAGTTGACGTAAACGCCGGGTTGCATAGCGGCCCGAAGCTTTGCGAATAAATTTCGCACCCACGAGATGTTTTCAGCGTCGGCTGATGCATCCTGCCAATCTGCCAAGATATTAATGATGTAGGGAGCGGCGCGGCTTCCAAAGGCGGTTTCCGAAGGGCCGACACGTCCCGCCACGCCTCCCAAATATACAAGCTCGATTTGACTGCTGGCAGAAGGAACAAAAGGCAGAGCATCCAGCATGTGCTGGATGGAATCATCCCCGAGCGTCTTGAAGTAACCTGATTTCGTGTAATAGCGGCGCCCATGCGGAAACTCGGCATCCGCCATCGTCTGCAAACTCAAGTAGGGAACGGTTTCTCTGGAAACGGTGGTTGGATTTCCGATCGAGAAAATCCGATCGAGGTGATCCTGGCCAGCGTCTTGCTCTCCAAACCAAGCTACCGTCTCACTTAACACGGGCGATCGATTGGCCCCGTTCGCGGCACCCGCTGCATCAGGCATGAGCCGCAGGGAAATATTCCATTTGAGTTCATCCGGAGCATCGGGCATGAAGTCGCGCCAATAGCGGAGAGTCGGGACGATGTTGCCATAAAAGCAAAGGCCGCTACCGAGCATCACGGAAGTCAAGGGATGCAGTTTCAGGGCAAATTCAGTGACAATGCCGAAATTTCCCCCGCCTCCCCTGAGCGCCCAGAAGAGTTCCGTGTTTTCGCGCGCGCTGGCGCGTTCCACAGAGCCATCCGAGGTGACCAGAGTGAATTGTTCCACGTTGTCGCAGGACATTCCAAACATGCGAGTCAGCCAGCCTGTTCCGCCGCCGAGTATCAATCCAGCAGCGCCGGTGTGGGAAACCACGCCAGATGGATAAACAAGGCCTGCCTGTTGTGTAGCTGAATCGATCGTGCCCAGAAGGCAGCCGCCGGCGGCATAAGCGCGACGAGAGTGTTCGTCGACAAAGATGTCGCGCATTGCGGACAAATCAATCACCAGGCCATTGTCGCAAGAACTGAAGCCTGCGAGGCTATGCCCTCCGCATCGCACGGCAGTGAGCACGCCGGTTGCGGCCGCTGCGCGCACTGCCGCTTGCACGTCCGAAACGTTAGTACAGCGGGCAATTAGGGCCGGGGTTCGGATAACTGTTGCGTTCCAGATAAGGCGTGCTTCCGCGTAACCCGGGTCTTGGGGACGAAGCAACTCGCCCTTGAAAACCCCTTTCAGCCGCCCAACCAGATCCTCGATATTGTTTCCCATGCATTCCTTTGGCGGCGAAGCACAGGGAACCCGTTTAGCTTAGAGAAACTTTCTACAGCCACCACTTAATTCGGATTCGTGGCCGCAGTTGGCAAAAGCGTAGCAACGGGCGCGATCCCTGCCCCTCTTAGCTGCGCGTTGAACGCAGGCACTTCTGTGTTTCGGACGCGCGTTAAATTAGATAGCAACTCGTCGAGTTCGGCTGACAATTCTTTCAGGACTTCGACATCTTGAGCAGTCGGACCGTAATCACCTCCTAAATAGGACTGCATCGCGGCCAGCCGATTGTTCAACTGCAAAGGATAGATCAGAGTCTGGTCGTCAAAGCCGGTAAATCGCGGCTCATATAGTTTGTGTAGGAGCGCATCGAGATGGTCGTTCAGCGTGCCCGCCGCACCAGCAACGGAAGTGTTTGTGCCGGCGTGCTGTGACGCCATGTTGACTTGTTGCTCGATTTTGTGAATCTGATTGATGGCGTCATCAGCGGCGGAAAGTTTGTCGCGAACCGCGAGGGCGAGAGCCAATTGTTCTTTGTATTGTGCCGCGGTGGTTGCAACACGTGGATCCTTCTTGATTTCGAAGGTTTGCATCACAGATTGATCCTCAACAATCAGCTTGACCTTATAATCGCCCGGTATTGCTTGCGGACCGCGAAGGCTGCCGCCAAGAAAGAACGTGCCACCATCAATGCCGTGGGCGTCCGGATAACGCATGTCCCAGACGAAGCGATTGACACCTGGCTCGTCCGTCACGACAGGCTGTCCGCGTCCTCTCCGTTGCTGCGTGCTAGTGAACGTTTGAATCATCCTGCCATCAGCATCTTGAAATTGCAGTGTCACAGGTTGTGAAGAAGCTTGGGCGAGATAGTAATCGATCGCAACGCCGCCCGCGTAGAGCCCACTGCCGGCGCTTCCACCGCGAAAGCCGCGAGTGATGCGATAGGCAGCGCGAGGCTTGAACAGTTTCACCGGCAGACTGGAGGTTTCTGGCGTGGTCTGCTCAAGCGGGGTAATATTATCGAGAACCCAAAACGCGCGACCTTGCGTGGAAGCTATAAGATCGCTACCTTTTATCGTCAAGTCAGTGACCGGCACAATTGGCAAATTCAGCTGAATACTCTGCCACTGCGCACCTTCGTCAAAGGAAACGTACACCCCGGTTTCCGTCGCGGCGAAAAGGAGTTGCGGACGGACGGGATCCTCACGGATGCTGCGAACAAACGTATCTGGGGCAATTCCGTTGGTAATGAGGTTCCAGGTTTTGCCATAGTCGTGCGTGCGATAGATATATGGACGGAAATCATCCATCTGGTAACGGTTAACGGCAGCGTAGGCTGTCGCAGAATCGTGCCAGGAAGCCTCAATCACATTGATTCGCGTCCACGGTTGGATTGAGGGCGGCGTCACGTCCTTCCACGTCTTGCCACCATCGCGAGTTACATGAATCAGGCCGTCGTCGGAGCCAGCCCAAATTGTATTCTTGTCCACGGGAGACGGAGCGATGGTGAAGACGGTGCAGTAGACGTCTTCCAGACGTCCCCCGTTTTCGCGCGTCTTGTCGTTTCGCGTGAGGTCTGGACTGATAGCCGCCCAGCTTTGACCCTGGTCGGTGGATTTGAATACTACATTGCCACCCACGTAAATCACGCCAGGATCAGCAGGTGTCTGGGCAATCGGAAAGGTCCACTGGAACCGATATTTTTGTTGACCGCCGGTGCGCCCACCCGGATAGTCGGGCCAGACACTGATGTTTCGCGCAATGCCGGAGCGGCGGTCAAAGCGCGTCAGCAAACCCCAGTACGCGCCCGCATAGACGACATTTGGATCTTGTAAATCAGGAACTACATAGCCACTTTCACCGCCACCTACTGCCTCAAACGCAGGAGCAGAGTCCATCCCAGGCACGGAACGAGTATTTATTATGGAGTCGCTAGAAATGGAAACAGTGGTGTCGTCCTGTTGCGCGCCATAAATGCGATAAGGAAAACCATTGTCAGCTCTGACCGTATAAAATTGGCCAGTGGCCTGGTTGTTCTCCGAACTCCAACTCTTTCCGCCGTCGAACGTAACTGTGGCGCCGCCATCATTGCCGTTCACCATTCTTTGATCGTCGTGCGGGTCAATCCAAAGGTCGTGATAATCGCCGTGCGGCGTTTGAATCGTTCCCCAGGTCTTTCCACCATCGGTCGATTTGTAAAAGCTCTTCGAGGAAAAAGTGTAGACCGTATCCAATTGCTGCGGATCGGCAAATATGTGGGCGTAATAATATTGGCGCGAATGCATTTGGAAAGTGCCGTTCAACAACTGCCAAGTTTTTCCTCCGTCATCGGAGCGGTAGACTCCGCCGCCGTCTCCTCCGATTGTGGCCCACACGCGCTGTGAATTCATCGGCGAAACGGCGAGGCCGATCTTGCCCATATCAGCGGGCAAGCCGCTACTGAGTCGAGTCCAAGTGTCGCCGCCGTCTGTTGTTTTGTAGATTCCGGAACCGGGCCCTACTTCGTCGATATCCCAGGGCATGCGAAGCACTTGCCAAGTCGCGGCGTAGATAATTCGAGGATTCTGGGGGTCCGCCTCTAAATCGACAGCGCCAGTCTTATCATTGATAAACAGGATTTTCTTCCAGGTAGTTCCTCCGTCTTCGCTGCGGAACACGCCGCGCTGTTCGTTGGGACCATAAGGATGACCGACGGCGGCGACGTAGACCAAATCCGGATTGCTCGGGTCGATAAGCACTTTGCCGATCTGGCTGGTGTCGCGCAGCCCAATATTGCGCCACGTCCTGCCGGCATCCGTAGATTTGTAGACGCCATCGCCACGAGAAATATTCGAGCGCAAACAAGCTTCGCCCATGCCGACATAGATAATGTTGGGATCGGACTCGGAGACGGCAATGGAGCCGACCGAACCAGTCTTGAAAAAACGGTCGGAGATGGGCGACCAAGTAATACCCGCATTCACGGTTTTCCATACACCGCCGCCGGTTGCGCCCATATAATAAGTGAAACGGTCGTTTACGATTCCGGCGACGGCGGTGACACGTCCACCGCGCTCGGGTCCAATCGACCGCCATCGAAGAGCACTATCAAAGCTGTTGATTTCCTGAGCATGGAGAGCATGCGCTCCCACCAGAACGATAAAAGAGACTGCCAAGAATGCAATTAAACGCCGTATCATCGAAGCCCCCTCACCTAAATTTCAGACTCAGGCAACGAAACTTTGCGGGAATGATTCCCACGCAACTCAAAGTCACGCCGCCGTTCTCTTGCTATCGGCCGCGGAGTTGCGCGATTTCCGCTTGCACGGCTTTCCATTGCCCCATTAGTTTTTCCCGCTTCGCCTCGTAGAGTTGAAATACTTCATACGTTTGAGCCGGTGGAGCGGAGTCAGCACTCTCGACCACGTTCATCAACTCCGCGTACTGAGCGTCGAGTTCAATGGGATACACAAGATCGGCCCACCTGGTAACGGATGCGACTTGAATAAGCTGTCTTTCAATCTCGTTCATCTGCAGTTCAATGCGGCCGACCTCTTGCGACGGCTCACTGGATTTCTGTTCATCGAGCGAAGCCCGCGCTGCCCGAATGGCGTTAACCGTATCGTGTATCTCGGAGACTCGATCACGCAGCTCCACGGCAAACTCGTATTGCTTTTCGAAATCCGCGCTGCTCACTTTCACGCGGGGATCGGCCTTCACGACGAGTGGGGCTTCGTAGGCGTTTCCGGCAACGGAGAGCTTCACTTGATAGTCACCGGGCGGCACCATTGGACCGCCGCCCTGTGTTTCCATAATCACCATACCCGGCACGACCGTAGGGCCATCTAAGCGAAAGTTCCAAATGAAACGATTAAAGCCAGGCCGGGCTGGAAAACGAATGTCGCGTGAACCGCCTCGCTCATTTCTACGAGCTGGCCTGCCTTCTTGGATTTGGCCTGTGGCGTGATGCACGACTTGGCCCTGACTGTCCAAGATATCGAGTGTGACTGTGCCGGAGGTGGCCGGATTCAGGTAATAATCAATGACGGCCCCGTTTGGCGGGTTTTCTCCGGCATCCCGGCGGCCTTGGCCACCACGAGAGCCTCCATGTTCGCGATAAGCTGCCGCCGGAGTGAACAGGTGCGCGGGTGGGGAAGCCATTGCCAGCGTGGCCTGCCGTAGTGGGGTGATGTTGTCCAGAACCCAAAATGAGCGCCCATGCGTTGCGACGACTAAATCATCGCCGTGGATGGCGGTATCGTAGATCGGCACAACCGGTAGGTTCAATTGAAGCGACTGCCAATTGCCGCCATCGTCAAAAGAAATATAGACACCACGCTCCGTTCCGGCATAGAGCAATCCTTTGCGAACGGGATCGACGTGAATGGAATGTACGTAATCCTGATCCGCAATTCCATTGGTAATCGAGGTCCAAGTCTTGCCGAGGTCTGTGGTTTTGAAAATCATGGGCCGGAAATCATTTGAAAAATGCAGATCAGCGGCGACATATGCCGTTCCGGCATCCCATGGCGAGGGCTCGATCATATTTACGCGAGACCATTCAGGCATTTGCTTCGGTGTGACATCGCTCCAGTGCTTTCCGCCATCGGCGGTGACGTGCAGCAAACCGTCATCCGTCCCAGCCCAGATGAGGTCTTTCTGCGCGGGGGATTCCGCGATAGCGAACACGGTGTCGTAATACTCCGAGCTGGAATTATCCGGGGTCAGAGGTTCTGGCGTGGAATGTTGCTTGGACTTATCGTTGCGTGTCAGATCGGGACTGATGATCGACCAGCTCATACCGCCATCGGTTGTTTTGAAGATCGCTTCACCTCCGAGATAAAGGACGTTCGGATCGTTAGGCGATATCTGCATCGGCGACGTCCATTGGAAGCGATGCTTGACGTCAGAGGCGGGGTGAGCGCGGGCGCCAAACCACGGAGAGATGTTCTGAACCTCTCCGGTATGGCCGTTGTAGCGAGTGAAGTGGCCATTATGGTCTCCCGCGAAAACGATTTCCGGATCGCGCGGATCTGGCCAGATGTATCCCGATTCCCCGCCGCCCACAGAATGCCAATCGGCTTCCCCAATCCCGCCGGAATCGGTCCGGCTTCGGATCGCCACGCTGCCGCTGTCCTGCTGCGAGCCATAGATGTAATAGTTGAATTCGTTGTCCGTGGTGACGTGATAGAACTGAGCGGTGGGTTGATTATTTTGGAGTGACCAACTGGCTCCGCCGTCGGTGGTTATGGTTGCTCCGCCGTCGTCTGCCTCAATCATACGTTGCGGATTGGTTGGATCAATCCACAGATCGTGGTTGTCAGTGTGGTTGAGGGGCAGGAGTTGGAAGGTGTGACCTCCGTCCGTAGAACGGAACAGGCCCACATCGAGTGAATAGACGGTGTCAACATTTTTGGGGTCCGCAAAGATGTGATTTTGGTACCACGGGCGCACCCACAATGGTTCATCGTTCACCATGTTCCAGGTTTCGCCGCCATCGTCGGAGCTATAAATTGCGTTTACTTTGGCCTCGATAATGGCGTAAACGCGATTTGAATCCGCGCCCGAAATTGTGACGCCAATGCGGCCCAGTATCCCGCTGGGAAGACCGTGGCCCTCCAGATGCGCCCAGTGAGCGCCTCCGTCGGCAGTTTTGTAGAGCCCACTGCCTGGGCCACCGCTAATCATGCTGTAAGCCGTGCGACGAACTTCATACATCGCGGCAAACATGATTTGCGGATTTTTCGGATCAGCGACTAGGTCAGTAGCGCCAGTCTTGTCGTCGACATAAAGAATTTTCTGCCAAGTCGCACCACCGTCGGTCGAATGGAATACTCCGCGCTCGCTATTGGGGCCGAACGCGTGGCCAATTGCGGCGACGTAAACATTGTCCGGGTCGGTGGGATTCACGATAATCGTGGCAATATGCTGCGTATCGCGCAGACCTATGTTTGTCCAGGTCTTGCCGGCATCCGTTGATTTGTAGACGCCGTCACCAAAGGAAATATCGTTGCGCAAACACTGTTCGCCGGTGCCGACGTAAATGACATTGTGATTCGACGGGGCAACGGCGATCGCTCCGATCGAAGCAATTGGCTCGTGATCAAAGATCGGCGTCCACGTAAGGCCTCCGTCCGTGGTTTTCCACACGCCACCAGCCGCAGCGCCAAAGTAATAGGTGTTTGGATCACCTGGGATTCCTGTTGCGGCTTCAGCCCGGCCGCCTCGGAACGGCCCAACCAGCCTCCAGCGCATGCCGTCGTACAAACTAGGCGGGTAAGATTGCGCAAAAGCTGTGATCGCCAAGAGTACGCCAAGCGGGAGCATCAGCAGCGAATGCCGGCACATGCGGCGAATCCGATTACGAATCATCTGTTCCTCCGTATCATTACTACGAGCGTTGCAGTGTTATCTGCCGAAACAATCCGAATTGCTAATTATCGAGACGACGAACGACTTACTCAGCGCCATTGTCCCGAGGCTCGACCAGGATCGCTGCAGGATTCGCGAGCCGAGTACGCCCCCAAATCCAATAAGCGATCGTCAGAAATAACAGCCACGGCAAACCAGAAAGAATCGTCGAGCGCATGCCCGGCACCCACCAAGTGGTGATAATGATTCCCGCAACCAGAACAGCACCAAGCACAGAGGTGTAGGGATAACCGATCATGCGGACGGGCAAACGGCGCCCTCCGCGCGCTTCCCAGGCACGGCGAAAGAAAAGATGGGTGACAAAAATCATCATCCAAACGAACAGCCCGCCGAATAACGCGACTCCGAAAAGATAAACGAAGGCGCTTGACGGATACAGGATCGCAATCACCGTAGCGATGACTAAGCCGGTGGTGGACAAGAGCAAAGCCGGCAAGGGCACTCCTCTTTTCGTTACTCGGCCCAAACTTTGCGGAGCGTACCCGCCGCGCGAGAGCGAAAAAATCATACGCGTCGCCAGATACAGGTCGCAGTTCATGCTGGAAAGCGCCGCAGTGAGAACTACAAAATTCATAACGTTCGTGGCCGCAGGGATGTGCATCAAGCGGAAAACGCTGACGAAGGGACTGGCGGTAACGCTAGCGCCTGGCTGAATGCTCGTCCATGGCACGACCCCGATCAGGACAATCATGGAGCCAATGTAAAAGAGGATCAGGCGCGAGACCATCTGGTGCATGGCTTTCGGCACGGCTTCGTCCGGCACTTCCGCTTCCCCCGCCGTCACGGCCACGACTTCCGTGCCGATGTAGCTAACAATGACAAAGCACATGGCCAACCAAATACCGCTGACCCCATGGGCCAAAAAGCCTCCACTTGTCGTGAAGTTCTTCAGTCCAGGGCTGGGCGCCGACGGCATAAGGCCAAACAGCACTACGATGCCGAAACCAATGAATGCGAGGATCGCGACGACTTTGATCATCGCGAACCAGTATTCGAATTCGCCGAATTTTTCGACGCCGCTCGCATTGACAACAACAAGCAGCAGCGAAAACAGCACGATCCATACCCACTGCGCGATTTGGGGAAACCACCATCTGGAATAGATGGCCACTGCAGTCGCTTCGCCGCCGATGGCGATGCATTGGCAAGCCCAGTACGTATACCGGACAACGAAGCCAGCCCAGCGATTGATGTATAGTTCGGCGTATACTCCGAAGGAACCCGCGGTCGGATGCGCAACTGCCATTTCCGAGAGAACGCCCATCATAAGCAGGGCCATAAAAGCCCCGAGCAGATAACTCAAAATTACGGCAGGACCCGCTGTACGCACTGCCAAAGAACTGCCGAGAAACAAGCCCGTGCCGATTGCCCCGCCGATGGCAATCATGGTCATCTGGCGGGTGCTTAAGGCGCGAGAGAGTCCTCGTTCGTTCTCTAAGAGCCCTCCCGCACTTGCTTGATGGTCAGGTTTACCCATTCCGTCCTGCCAGAAGCCGCCTGCTTCCGCCAAACGCAAAACTCACGACTAAACCTTCTGTTCTTCGCACACCATCAGATCACGGTGGTTCTTGAGTGCTTCGAGAACCTGGTGCACGTCATCCAGCGTGTTGTGCACATGGAAGGAAACACGCAAGCCATCGTGGCGTCCAGAGACAACGATATTTTGCGCGGCGAGTTTTGCAATAAGCGCCTCTACGTTGGTTGATTGGAGTACTACGAGCGGCCCGACTGTATCGAGCGGCGTTTTTACGCGAATACCCAGTTCGCGTGCACCTTTGATTAAAGCTTGGGCGAGCGTACGGATCTGCAGTGCGATATTCTCAAGTCCGATTTCTTGCAGCAAAGCAATTCCCGCACTTGCCGCATAAATATTCGGAATTGGAGGAGTGCCAGCCTCAAAACGACGAGCATCAGGAGCCAAGTCCAGATGCTTGACGTCGAAGGCGAAAGGATTACTTTGAGCAAACCAGCCAGAGATCGTCGGCACGAGCGAAGAAATCAAACTCTTGCGAACGTAGAGGAAAGCCACTCCGGGAGATGAGAGCAGGTACTTGAGAGTCCCGCTGACGTAAAAATCAACGTCCAAAGACTTTACGTTCATCGGACGCGTGCCGCAATCTTGATAATCGTCTAAGAACGCCAACGCGCCTTGTGCGTGAGCCAAGCGGGTAATTTCCGCCACGCTGGAACGAAATCCGTTCATGAAACAAACATGTGTTATGGGTACGATTGCTGTGCGATCGTCAATAGTCTGCGCGTACGATTCCGCGGTTAAACTTCCTCGTTGGGAGGCGACAAACTCAATCCGCGCTCCGCGCGGCTGCTGCGCCAGCCAGACGTGGCCCATGGTGGGAAATTCAAATTCACCCAATACAATTTTGTTCCGCCGAGTGAAGGCGCACGCACTTGCAATCGCGTTTATTCCCGCTGAAGCGCTCGGCACAATAGCGACTTCGCCAGTTTCGGCTCCGATGAACTGCGCAAATTGCGCGCGTGTGGCTTCATATTTTTGCACCCAACGATCCCAGGGAGATCCCTCCTCGTGCCACGTATCGAGGTAGCAGCGGATCGCCGCGTCTACCTCATTCGACAACGCACCCTGAGAACAGGAGTTCAAATAAACCCTGCGTTGAAAAATCGGAAATCGCGAGCGAATCTGCCGTAATTGTACTTCTGAAAGCATCCCTCACCCCATTTCTCTGTGAATTTGTCGTTTAATCGGCACGGAGCTTACCACAAGCGGAAAACATGCGCCACGTATATGTATCGTATACTGTGGGCATATCACTCTGGATGTTGGAAAGACGCTACACGAACAGGTGGAAAACACGACACGCAAAAGGAGCAGCCCACGAGATAGCAAATTACTGGAATGCCTTTAAGTCCAGAACAGAAATGAGATGAGAATCTAACTCCGCTTGCGGATGCCACGCAGCACTGTCTCGAACTGACGGATTTCTGTAATGCTGTTGTAATGTACGAGTGAAGCCCGGACGGCGCCCGTTTCGCCGTTCAAGCCGAGTTCGCGCATCAAACGCGGCGCATACATGTGCCCGTCGCGAACACCAATTCCAGCTCGGGCCAATGCCTCGACGACTTCACGCGGGGCGATGCCTGGCAAATTGAAGAGCAGCGTGGGAACGCGATGAGCGACGAGCGCTGGGTCGCGGATTCCGTACACCTCTGCACCACAATCCGCGAGGACGCGCAAGAATTCGCGAGAAAGATATTCTTCATAGCGGCCAATCGCCTCCATCGCGCGCACTATATTTCCCCGTCTCGAATTGCCTGCACCACTCGCCGCCAGGCGACTACCGAGAGACTCAATGTACGAAACAGCTGCATCCATTCCCGCGATGTTCTCGTAGATACAAGTGCCGACTTCAATTTTCGCGGGCGGTTCGTCGGGGATGAAATCCTCACGAAAAGTCGGCAAGCGATCCAAAAGCGCGTGGCGGCCCCACAGAAACCCCATGTGCGGAGAGAAAATCTTATAACCTGAGCAAACTAGATAATCACAATCAAACTTCTGAACGTCAATGGCGCCGTGGGGCCCATAGTGCACGCAATCGAGGAAAACCTCTGCGCCGCACGCGTGCGCGGCAGCGGCAACTCCGGCGACATCGACCTTGGAACCGGTGGCGTTTGAGGCCACGGTGCAGGCCACCAGCCTGGTCTTGGATGAAAGAAGACGCTCAAGGTCGGCAAGATGCAAATTTCCGTCGCCACGAACCCGCCACCAATGGAATTTCGCACCTTCTTTTTCTAAAGCGAGCCAGGTGGCGACGTTCGCCTCGTGGTCCAAATTGGTGACCACGATTTCGCGGCGGTCATTCAGGGTTTGACCTATGGCGAGACTCACCAGACGAATAAATGAAGTGGCATTCATTCCGAAGGAGATCTCTTGTGGATCGTTGGAATTCAGGAAATCAGCCACGCTCTTCCGCGCTCGTGCAATCGTAGCGTCGACTTCCTGGCTCTTTTCATAACGTCCCCCGCGTTGCACATTGTGCTTAATAAGGTGCTGATTCACTGCGTCCAACACCACTTGAGGCACTTGAGCGCCAGCCGCATTGTCGAAAAAGATAAATTCACTGGGAGTTTGCAATGCCGGGAAAAGAGAACGAATTTCGCGCACTGGAAAGTCAGAAGCATGCGGCGCGATTTCCCGATTCTGGGACACTTTCATTTTTTTGCCCGCCCTCCAGTCACGCACGCTACACTGGGGCGATTTCGAGTGTCAAGATAATCCTGGTATACCAAACGCATGCATATCTTGCATCATCGCGTCATCAAGAATCGCGGGGCAATGAAGCTCGTGTCGATTTCTTGCACTTTGCTCGAATCTCATTTACTCTCTCTATCTCAGTAGAGGAGGAAAGTTTTGGGAAGAGGAAAAGGATTTGAGGCAAGCAAAGCCCGTTCGAAAAAGCTCCGGCGAACCGCAATGCCCTCAGCTTTTGGAGATTCTCTGGCGTTCAGCCAGAATGGCCGCAGCACGCTGAGCGAGCGCCTCTACCAAGGCCTCAAACGAGACATTATTCGCGGCGTCTTCCCTCCGGGCGAGGCGCTTGGCGAGAATGTTTTGGCGAAACGCTATAAAAGTAGCCGTACTCCTGTGCGGGAAGCGGCCGTCCGCTTGCAGCAAGAGAATCTACTGCGCATTGTTCCGAATCGCGGGTACTTCGCCAGTTCGATGACGATTAACTGGCTCAACGAAATTTATGAATTTCGCGCGGCGGTCGAGGGCGCCTGTGCGGAACTTGCCGCGCGCAAAGCGAAAGATGAAAAGCTGCTTGACGAGTTGGCCCGTCTTGCGCAAACGGAATACGAAACAAACGATCGCACAAGCTATGAGCAATTCATCAAAGCAGATACGGCGTTCCATATCGGCATGGCACGTCTGACGCGCAACCCCATGCTTGTGCGCGCGGTCTCAGACATGCGATGCCACATGGAGCGCGTTATGTATGCGGCCATTGGCATCAGCTATTACGGTGAGGCGCCCGTGAAAGAACATTCCGAGATCGTCGACGCCATCCGGGGTCACCATGCCGATCTTGCCCGGCGGTTGATGTATGAGCACATCATGCAATCGCGTGCGAAGGTATTACGGCTCGCCTACGGCGAAGCCCGACTCTCCTGACTTCTCTGAGCATTTTTGCAAAGGAGGGAGCTTCTTGTTTTCCTGAAGCCCCGTCCCTCTAGGCACTCCCAAGCATAATTCGCGTGGGCTTACCTTTTTCGCGATACCAAACCACCTATGCGCGTTGTTAGCGTATTCATATTGCATACCAATTGTTTCATGATGGCATACAACTTTCCACTTGACTTGAATTTCTTCCGTCGGCTATAGTCCGCGCCATTCGGGGCTGTGAAGCTGTTTCAATCGGAGGTCGGTAAATGCGAAAGCGATTCACGTTTATCGTGGAGATCGCCTTGGTGTGTTTGTTGGGGCTCGCCCCCACACTTCTCTTTTCTCAATCAGCTACGACAGGTCTCGTCACAGGAGTCGTGACGGATCCCTCTGGTGCGGTCATCCCTGGTGCTATCGTGACCCTTCAGCAGCACGGCACCGGCACGAATCAAAGCACAAAAACGGGTCAGGACGGTCGTTACGTCTTCCCTGCCGTAAATCCGGACGATTACACAGTCACGTTTGCCGCAGCAGGATTTGAGACTGCCGTTGTCAACTTGCTCAAAATCGAGGTTCTCAAAGGTTATACCGTCAATATAATCATGAAGGTCGGCGCAGCTTCGCAAACCGTGACAGTGGCAGCCACTACCGCAGCCGAACTACAGACCACCACCGCTACCGTCGGTGAAGTACTCACCGGCGCTCCTCTCGAAAGCCTTCCCACTTACACGCGCAGCGCCAGCGCTCTGATGTTTTATCAGCCTGCCGTCTCACCCGGCGGCGAGATTGCGGGCGCGCGCAACGAACAGATCACTTTTAACCTCGACGGCGGCGACATCACCAGTGACTTAGAAGGAAACAACAGTTACGCCGAACCCCCGGGCGAGCCCGATCCGTCCCCCGTCATCCCTATCCCGGTTGAAAGCACCCAGGAATTCCAGGTCGCCACCTCCAATCCGAATTCGACATTTGCGCGTTCTTCTGGCGGCCAAGTCGCGATGCTCACCAAAGGTGGCACAAACCAGTATCACGGAACGCTTTATGAGTATCACAACGACGACGCATTGAACGCCAACGGCTGGACCAACGATAGGTTGGGAATCTCCAAGCCGCACAGCGTGGACAACCGATTCGGTGGCACCGTTGGCGGCCCGATCTTGAAGAATAAACTGTTTTTCTTTGCGAATTACGAAGGCCGCCGGTTCTACGACGACACAATTTTTAATGCTGTCGTTCCCACCGCAACGATGAAGGCTGGCATTCTGCAATTTCCCGATGCTACAGGAGCCGTGGATTCATATTCTTTCCAGCCGGGCAACATCACGACGGCATGCGGCGGTGTCTCTTGCGACCCTCGTAATGTTGGCGTAAGCCCGGCTATCGCGTCTCAGTTGGCGCTCTATCCCGCCGGAAACAACCCCTCGCTCGGGGACGGTTTGAACACGACCGGATACACGTTTGATGCTCCGACGCCAATCCTTGAAAATATCGGCGTCCTGCGCCTGGATTATAAGATCAGTTCGAAATGGGCTGCCTTCGCAACGTACCACTACTCAAATACGAAGCGTACGGGCTCCGAACAATTCAGTCTTCTGAACTCACAGTCGGTCGCTACGGATCCGATCCAGGCGTCGTTCCCGACGTACGAGGTGACCGGTCAACTCACGCCGACTCTCACTTCTGTCACACACGGCTCGTTCTTGAAAGACTGGTGGGGCTGGGGACGCCAGAGTCCCACTCCCCTCGTCCCGGGCCTAGAGCAAGCCCTATCGCTTGCAGGGGAAGGTACGGGCGAAAGCAACTCCACTTCAAAATTGATAGCCGACCCCGTCCTGATCTACACGTCAGACGCTCGCGAGCGTACCTATGACGGGCATAAGTGGTACCTCGCCCAGGACTTCAGTTGGGTCAAGGGCGATCACCTCTTTCAGTTCGGCGGTTCTGGCGATATATCGCACGACTATTTTGAAAAGACGGACAACTATGCCGGCGGTTTGACCACCGGACCGATCGATTACATCGAGGCGACAGGGAACGGCAGCGCCGAATACCTTTCCATCCCGGACGCAGACCGTCCTGCCACTTGTGCTGGAAGCATTACAACAGGCTGCCTGACGTCGTCCAACGTTCTGCGTTACAACGAACTCTATAGCACCCTGCTCGGCTTGGTTGATCGCAGCTCCCAGGTTGAAACTCGCAACGGCGATTTTCAGCCAAATCCGCTTGGCACGCCAATGTATGCAAATGCGCTGATCCCGGCCGCTAATGGGTATTTTCAAGATATTTGGCAGGCCAAAAGGACGCTCACGTTGACACTGGGTCTGGATTGGCAAGTACAACAGGATCCCCATGAGAGCACAGGAAAATATGACAACCTTGTCTACGCCAGCGACAACCAGCCGGTGGACTACCTTGGCTATTTCCAGCAGCGGGCGGCTTCACTGAACAACGGCGTCCTACCAGGGCAAGCGTATAACCCATTGCTCGGCGTGACGCCGGTGGACCACCTACCCGCGCCCTACAGCGGTGATCTTCGCAATACTGACTGGCACGAATTTGGTCCGCGCATCTCCGCTGCATGGCAGGTGGACCCGAAAACCGTCGTGCGAGGCGGTTACTCGGTTGTTTACGAGAGGTTAGACAACATTGACGAGGTATCGCTCGCGCTGACCACCGGAGGACTGCTGGACATAGATGCGTGCGGCGGTCCGGTTCTATCCGGAGGAGTGGCTCAATGTACAAACGGACCAACAAATCCAAGTGATGCTTTCCGGATCGGAGTGGACGGCAACAACGTGCCCATTCCCGCGCCCACTGCTGAGCCGATTCCCTATGTTCCGAGCGGAACTGCGGCGCAACCATTTGGATTGTACGAGCAAGACGGTTTGGATCCCTTCGTTGTGCCTGGCCATGACCATAGCATCGACTTGACGGTACAACGCGAGTTGCCAGGGAAAATGATTCTCGAAGTCGGATACATCGGGCGCTTCAGCCGCAATCTCTTCAACGATTTGTCTGTCAATGCTGCCGACTATCTGATGAAGGACGAGCAGAGCGGACAGACCTACGCGCAAGCCTTTGACGGCGTCGCTCAGGCGCTGCGGAATGGCACAGCCGTGCCCGATGAGCCTTTCTTTGATAACCAGATCGGAATGACGAAGTGCCAGGGCCTCGGATTCGCGAATTGTGCGGTTATGGTGGCCAAGCAGGATCCGACGGATTTGATCGATGGCTCACTTAATCTCTTTTCACTTGATGAATTCAATTTGGTGACGCCGGTGCCGGTGGATAATATGCAGACGTTTGAGTCTTTTATGATCACTGACGGCGGGTACTCGAACTACAACGCAGGCTTTCTCACTTTAAAAAAGAGCTTCACGAACGGCTTGCAATTCCAATTTAACTGGACGTTGAGCCACGCGATTGGTAACCAGGGCGTGGATCAGCAGAGTGGCAGCACGTCCAATAGCCCGTACAACATCAACCTAGATAGGGCCTCTGAGTCATTCGACCAGCGGCACGTGATCACGGCGTGGTTTTACGACGACTTGCCGATCGGCAAGGGCCGCAAGCTGGACGTCCGAAACCCCGCTCTGGACAGAGTGGTTGGTGGATGGTTCACGTCGGGGATCTTTACGTTCGCTACTGGGACGCCCATGTACATCGCCGCCGATGGCGATTATGGCGAGTACACGAGCAAGGGCACGGCTGCAATTTGCACCGCGAATCTTCTGGGTGCCGAAGGAATCCATAGCGGAGTAGCAGGTTCGGGAGGTATCGGCACGGCTGGCGATCCTGCGGCAGGTGGAACAGGAATGAACCTGTTTGCGGACCCCGCAGCAATCTATAATTCGTGCTCGCGCCCGCTCCTAAGCGTGGAGAGCCGGGTTCCCTTCGACGAGTTGCGTGCGCCCTCCACGTGGGATCTGGATTACTCAATCGGCAAAAACATCGCAATCACGGAGCGGTACCAGCTGCAGTTCTCGGCGGAAATGCTGAACATTTTCAACTTGGTGAATTTTGATAACCCGTCGTTGAACCTGAACAGTCCGACGAACTTCGGCGAGTTCACCACGCAATCGAATGAACCCAGGCGAGTATTGCTTGCATTGAAGTTCACTTTTTAACAAAGACAAGCACGGCCCAATTTGGGCAGGTAGTGACTTATTTTGGATTGAAGCACGCGACTAGTTCAGGCAGTGTCCATAGTTTTTCGCACATTTGTTGCGGCGTAGGCCTGTTGAACCGCTCGGCGGGAGCGAGCGAAACGGCATGATCGCCCGCGCGATTTCGGCCCCTCAAGGGGCCGAACACCGCCGTCTACACGATCCGATAAAAATGCGCCGCGCACCGCTGCTGCATCTCTTGTGGCAGAAATGTCGTCCAGCTGACCTTAGTCTTCCTTTCCGCCACCGCCAGCACTTCGCGAAATCCCTCTTCGTTCACGCCGATTGCCACCAGCAGCGACACATTTCGCACTTCAAACCATTCAGGAAAACGTAGTGGTGGTTACCTTCCAGCAGCCGATTTCGCCAGCTCTCATCACCGAAGCCCTGTGGGGCACGCGCGTGAGCCCGAGCACGGTGTGCGAAAAATAGCGTACGTTATCTTGATAGTTCGACGTCGCCTCCGACAGGATCGGGCGTGCCGAAAGAATTCTGCCGCTTTAGCGCTTTCTGAGTAACGGAAGCCTTTGGGAACGAAGTAGATTACGTGATGTTTGGTCAATCTTTACGAAGCCGGTTCAGAGCCCAGGCGCTACAGCTCTGCCGCGACTAACAAATACTTTCAGCAAGAAGGTCGAAAATCACTTTTGGGCCAACCACTGCGAGTTACTCGCGCGAGCGCCGCTAGCGTCTACACCATTTTACGGGGAAGTTTCGGATATAGCTACGCTCTTGGATCGCAATTGAGTTACTACCCAATTTGGTTTGACAGGTTGTTCATTTTTTGACTGCTGGTGCGGCGGCCAGTTCGCGGTACACCTCTGCAGCATTGTCCGCGAATGTAGCCCGAAATTTAGGGAATTGCCGGAAATCCGAGTATTTCTCCATGTGAATTCCGCGCTTAACGTCTTCAAGTGTCGCGCCCGCCTTGTACATCTTTTGCACTTGCCCATAAAGATCCGCGAGGTAATCCCGGAATTGCTGGAGCTGCGCTCGGGAACCAACCTCAAAGTGTCCAGGAACGAAGCGGGTTGCCTGCAACGATAAGATGAAATCCAAAACCTGCACCCAATGCCTAACGTCTCCGTGATCAATGTCGGGGCAGCTTCTTGTGAGAAATACATCACCTGTCGCCACTACGCCTTGCTTCGGGAAGTAAGCAATGGCATCTCCTCCCGTGTGCGCTGCGCCCACTGCGTAAATCTCGACGACGTTGGTCCCCACATATAGAGTGATTTTCGACACAATCGTGAGATTGGCCGGCGCAAATCGGAGCGATGGCCGCGGACCGGAAGAAGACGCTGCCCGGTTCTTCGCTTCACGGGCAATTAGCTGCAACGTCTGCTCGCGCGTGAATGGCGTGGAAATAATTACTGCACCCGGACCTACGGTGCCATTTCCTCCCTGATGGTCCGGATGATAGTGCGTGTTCAAAATGTATCTTACGGGAAGACTCGAGTTTTCCTGAATCGCCCGCCGTAACTTTTCGCCTTCTATTGCGTTCAAACCCGTATCCACAACAACAATTCCATTGGATCCGACAAGGAACGTGGAATTGGAACTGCCGTCATTGTCAGAAATATATGCGTAAAGATGATCTCCCAATTTCTGAACGTTTCCGGCTGGGTAGGCTGGAATGGCGGCCGCCAACAGGCACAAAACAGTAGCCAGCGCTGGCAATGCCCTTTTCGCAATGATAGTTGTTCTTTTCACGGTGACTTCTTCCGTTGGATTCGATGACAACCGCAGTAAATGGATGAGTTCAGAAATTCAGCTTCAATCCAAACTGGATAAGTCGCGGACCGCCTGATCCAAGCCCCACATTATTTTGGGCGACATCGGCCGTTTCAAATAAAGCTCCAAAATTCGGCGCGTTCATGGTGCTGCTCGGAATGGCAAAATTTGGATGATTCAGAATATTAAAAAACTCCGTCCGGAACTGCAGGTTCACACGCTCGGTAATTTTCGTGTTTTTCAGTACCGCAAAATCGAAATTATCGAAACCAGGTCCGACCAAAGTATTTCGTCCCTCATCGCCAAAAGCGAAAACAGCATTCGGTTGGAAGCACGATGTGTTGAACCACTGCTGAACCGTCCTAGGTGCGATGTTGGGATTACAAGTGACATTCGGTCTGTCCGTTCCTAGGCCGGTGCCACTGTTATCGCCACCGGTCAGAACCGTGAAAGGCTGTCCGGTTTGCAGAGTCAGAATGCCGCTGAGTTCCCAGCCATCACTGAGCGCGGTGGGCAGCAGGTGTGCATATCTTTTAAGGCTCGGCGCCTCATAAATGTAACTCCACACCAGCCTGTGACGAATGTCGAAGTCCGAAGAACCTCGTTCGGCGGCCAAATCGTAATCGTTTTGAGGGAAAATATTCCCGCCGTTCCCACCCGACCCGTAGAAATCCGAAGCGCCGTCAATCGAATGCGAATAAGTGTAGGAGAGCAGAAACTGCAGACCGTGCGTTACTCGCTTGTTCAGCTTTACTTGCAAGCTGTTATATTCCGAATTGACGACGTTCTGCGCCTGAAAAATCTGCGCAAAACCAAAGTACGGAACGCGCGCTATCGAGGGGCTCAATTCGGGATTCGCCGCCAGGTACTGCGCAGCCGAAGAAGGTATCCCCATTAACGTCAGCCGGGTGTAAAGATCCGGCGTCAGCGAGTCGATCTGCTGCAAATCGTTATACGCCTGGTCAATCTGAACGAACCGCGGTAGGTGCGTTCCCTTCGTGCCCACATACGAGGTTTCAAATAGCATGTTGCCCGGTAATTCCTTTTGTACGTCCAAATTCCAGTCTTGTGCGTACGGAGTTGCGAATTGCTGGGCCGTAGTCGTCAATACCGGAAAACCAGCGGGGGCGAAGGCTTGTGGCCAGCTGATTGCCGGCGCAGAATCGTAATAGTCCGGCAGATACGGCGGGTTCAGCAGAGCATTCGTTGGGATTTCTCCCAGAATAAAATCATAAAAAATGCCATAGGACGATCGAATCACGATGGGACGTTGGCCTTTCGTGCTCCAGGCAATTCCTACGCGGGGGGCGAAATTGCGATGATTTCCATCATAGAGCCCTGTTTGCCCCTGCGTTACGATACCCGACTGTTCCAGCACGCTTAAATCGGTCTGATCAGCCGTAGGGGACAGATAGTGCTGGTAATCGGAAGGTACCCACGTGCTCAATCGATTCGTAGCGTCGTGAAGCACTGTGCTCAACTCATAGCGAATCCCGTAATTAAGTGTCAGCTGTGAAGAAGCCTTGAAGCTATCTTCTGCGAATAAAGAATAGTTCGTCAGTCGAAAAGACCGGGCCGAATCGCCGACGAAATGAAGCGAACTTGAAGGCAAGCCTTCGGCAAAATCCGCCAGCGGACTGCTCAGCCCTTGAGGATTCTCTCCACCGCTGAAAATAATTTCTCCGCTGTCATCTAGATCATAAAATCGATTGATTCGGTAATTACTTATGTTCGCCCCAAATTTTATGTCGTGACGGGCAGTCGAATGTGTAAAGTTATCTATGAACTGGAGGACATTTTGCCAGTCTCCGCCCGGGTTGTTATCTGATCCCCCGAGATTGGCGAGCGAGCCTCCTCCCGAAACAAGGCCGCCTCCGAAGCTAATATAGGGGATATTGCCAAGGTTCAAAGGCGAATTTGTAGGCCAACCGGTATTGAATCCGTAATCCGCAGCTTGTGCGGTTTCCTGGTTGTATCCAAGGTCGGTTACTCGCGTGAACCCGAACCGGAATTCATTAAGCGAGTTTGGACTGAGAATTTTCACGTAAGAAATCGATGCGAGATGGTCCGATCCATTCGAAAAGCTGCCGTATCCCGGGAAGCTAGTCGATTGCTGCCCTCCCGACAACGGAGTGTAAATATCAGCGCCCGTATAACTATAGCGAAAAGACAAGCTGTCGCTTCCACCGAGTCGCTGGTCCACTTTCATCATGTATTGGTTTGTGGAATTCGTAAGTGCAGGTGACGATACAAAGTTTCCACTCGGCTGCGAAGTATTCGGCAGCGGAAACAAGTTGAACAACTTGGCGCTAACTGGGTTCACCGTAACCTGCACCGGATTACCTTGGCTGTCTGTGAAGACCCCCTGCCGTTCCGCCACCGTTGGAACGTTCGTAAGCACTGTAATACCAGCAACCTGGCGAAACCCCTCATAATTTCCAAAGAAAAACGTCTTGTCCTTAATGATTGGACCGCCCGCAGTGAATCCAAACTGGTTCAGACGCAATTCCGGCTTTCCAAGGTCCGGATCCGCAAAGAAGTTCTGGCCGTCGAGAATGTCATTGCGAAAAAACTCGTAAGCCGAGCCGTGAAATTGATTAGTTCCGGACTTGGTCACCAAATTCACTACTGATCCGCTGTTGCGGCCATACTCCGCGGAAAACGTATTTGTCTGCACATCGAATTCTTGAATTGAGTCAATGGAGGGAAGTTGAGCGACCGATCCGCCAAGATAATCATTGTTGTCGATGCCATCCACCATGAAATTGTTAGAGCTTGATCTCTGCCCATTCGAGGAAAACCCAGATGTTCCCCCTTCGCCACCCTGCTGGCCTCCGCCCCCGCCAAAGGCTGCGACTCCCGGATTCAGCAATGCCAGTTGAGCAAAATTGCGTCCGTTCAAGGGCAGCGTGGTCACCTGAGTTTCACCCACAACTTGGCCGAGTTGGGAAGTTTGAGTGTTCACCAGACTCACTGAGCCCGTGACCGTAACGCTTTGTTGCTGGCCCGCGACTCCAAGGACTAGCCGCACGCTTTGCGTTTGGTCGACGGCGATTTCGATCCGATTGATCACACCATTGCTCAATCCGTTTGCCACGGCCGTCAATCGATAAACGCCTACAGGCAACTCATCGACGCGGAAAACCCCATTTGCTGCGGTCACAGCACTGCGTACTTCGCCCGTGGCTTGGTTGACGACGCTTATTTGCGCGCCGGGGATTACCGCTCCCTGTTGATCAACAACAGATCCCACCAAGGTTCCATTCGTGGTTTGTGACTTAGCTGTTCCGGCAGCGAATGCGACCACAATTACGGACAACAGAATTGCCTTCAATACTCGCCCGTTCATAGACTGTAGGCCTCCTGCGACGTGACCACGAATCGCGGGTTACGTACGCATACTCTGAATATGCTGGTTGTATACTAACTCTAATGATGGAGTCAAATTGTCTTTGACCTGCTTCAGTCTAGCCTCCGAATTGAGAATTTCTTATTCAACTTCGCCAGCTCAGATGCAAGTTCTGTTTGGACATTTGTCGGGATACTTGGATTCCGCAGAAACGGTGTCCAGAAGACCGAGCGCGACGGAAACTGCGTAGCAGCGTCACGAAGCGCAATCAGATAGAAAGCCGGATTCAACCTCTGCAGAGAAGCTACGTTCTGCGGCTCTCTCGCGCCTCACGCTCGTTGCTGCTGGGTACAGAGGTTTTGCACCCAGAGGAACTGGCCTCCCAAGATGAAACCGATAGCGGACACGGCGAGAGTCCGTTTCCATTTGGTGACAGTGCCCGACAAAGTGCACCAATCAAGGGCAGTACTGTCACTAAATCACCGTGCAAGTTACAATATTCGAATAGCTTAATTTCCGGAGGGGTGGGTGAGTGGTTGAAACCGGCGGTCTTGAAAACCGTTAGGCCTCAAAAGGGTCTCGTGGGTTCGAATCCCACCCCCTCCGCCAGTCAGTCTTACTTAGGTTTTCTCCGTGTTCCCTAATTTCGGGAGAAACCTCTCATTTGCGGCCAAACTGCCGCGAATTCGCCAGATGTGCTTGCTCTCTCTCCTGGCTTGAGTCCAAGAAGGGCATAGAATAGCTGTAGTATTCTCCCAAACTAATCGCGAGGTGCACTCTCACATAAGGCAGAGCACGATCTGCCGCAAAGCGAAAGTTCGTAGGGGAGCTTCGAAAATGGAAGGAGGGCGAGGCTTCACGATCTGGCGGAGCAGAATCAAATCGATAGCCCTTCAAGTTCCATCGAAGCCGCATGGTCCAGCCCATCCGGATCAGCCTCGTCGTCTTCGGCCGAGGCATTTCGGGGATTCGCGAAATTCCAAGCTCGAGCCCCAGTACACGCGTCGAAGGCACGCGCAGCCCTGCCCTCACACGGCCGTCCATGATCGCTTTGTGGTAGCCCTCGTAGACCTGCCTGTACAGCGACTTGGGCACGTGCTTATTAATCGGAATGATGGGGGAAATCCCAGAGGGCGCTTTCTTCATATCGCCAAAGGATAATGGCTATATAAAAAGAGCGTCAAGTTGATATTACGGCAGCCACTTTGAGTATCATCAGTTTTCTCGCAAATCGCATCGCTTCGAGGATTCTGCAAAGCTATGCTCGGTTTGTTGTTTTCTTTGTCGTGACCGGGCGTAACTTCTGAAGAGCGTCGAAAACCAGGAACACCCGCAAATTAAGCAAGATCAGATAGGACTCGAAGGAACTCAGTCATGAGAAAAGTTAATGTGCTTGAATTTGTCTCCCTTGATGGAGTCATACAAGCCCCGGGCGGACCAGAGGAAGATACTAGTGGCGGCTTCGCGTATGGCGGGTGGATAAGTCCACATTCCGACCCTGTTGTTTCAACGGCCATAAAAAAGCAGATGAACATGCCGTTTGACTTGTTGATAGGGCGGAAAACCTTTGAGATTTGGGCGCTATTCTGGCCGCAACATAGCGACATTTGGCCGGCTGTCAACATCGCCACCAAATACGTCGCCTCGAATACCATAACTTCTCACGAATGGCAGCCGTCCGTGTTTTTAAATGGGGATATTACGGAAAAAATCACCAAAATTAAGGAACAAGAAGGGCCGGATTTGCACGTTTATGGAAGCGCAAATCTCGTTCAGACGCTCCTCAAGCATGATTTGGTCGATGCGTTCTGGCTAAAGATATTTCCGGTAACGTTGGGCGGTGGAAAACGATTGTTTGCCGATGGCACGATTCCGGCGGCTTTCAAGGTGACGGAAAGTACAGTCACCTCGAAAGGCGTCATTATCGTCAATTACGAGCGTGCCGGTGCAGTCCGAACCGGAAGTCTATAAACATTCGCGCCGTGTTGGGCGTTTCCGTCGGGCCAGCTCTTCGCGGTTTCGGGATGCGAAACCAGAAGGGTCGTTCAGCCGTCTGAATCCATGCCACACGGTCATCGCCGAGCGACTCCTGAGATCGTGGTGGACTCAGCCGGCGATGGAAACTCGCCTTATTTAGAGGGTGATAAACATGAAACTGTTTGTAAGATCTTTCGCGTTGCTTCTTCTCGTGTTTTTTATCGGCTTTGCGGTCGTTGCACAGGAGGAGCCGCAGTTTCCCGCCGGCGGGCGCCCGGGACGCGGAGCTGCTGCGCAATCACAACTGCCGCGTCCCTATGATCAGGTCATCACCGCCGATGCCACGACCATGAACGGCGTGTTCGCCACCCACGAAGTAAAGAATAAGACTACGGGAGGCACAACGTATTACTTCGAGATCCCTGTCTCCGAACTGGACAAAGATTTTCTGTGGATGAGTTTCATTGCCAAGACGACCCTTGGCGTTGGTTATGGCGGCGACTACGACGCCGACCACGTCGTTCGCTGGGAGCGTCGCGACAATGCTGTCTATCTTCGCAGCGTGCTCTACGACATCGTCGCCGACCCGTCAAAGCCGATTTCCCGAGCGGTTGACGCCTCCAATGAGGCCACCATTCTCATGTCTTTTCCCATTGCTGCTTTCGGACCCAACGACGCGCCGGTCATCGATGTTTCCAAACTGTTCCTGACTGAAGTCCCTGAATTCAGCCCGCGCACGCGCCTGCGGGCCAATGCTATGGACCCCGCGCGTTCTTACATCGACCAGATTCTTTCGTTTCCAACAAACGTTGAAACCGAGGTGACTGAGACCTTCACCGCGCGCCCCGAGGAACCCGGCGCAGGCCGTGGCGGTCCCGCCCCGGTACCAGGACCCGGCGGGCGTTTCATGCCACAGGGCATGACAGGCCCGAGCGGCACAGTCGTGATGCACTACAGCATGCTGAAGCTGCCTGAGAATCCCATGATGCCGCGTCTGTTCGATGATCGCGTCGGATACTTTACGATTCGTCAAGAAGATTTCGGCCGCGACGAACAGAAGGCCGTGACCCGCACTTACATCACTCGTTGGCGCCTGGAGAAGAAAGATCCCAACGCCGAGGTTTCCGATCCTGTCAAGCCGATCGTGTACTACATCGACCCTGCGACGCCGGAAAAGTGGCGGGCATACGTCCGCAAGGGTATTGAGAGCTGGCAACCCGCATTTTTAAAGGCGGGCTTCCGCAACGCGATCATTGCGAAGGACGCGCCGACAAAAGACGAAGATCCCAACTGGAGCCCACAGGACCTGCGCTATTCGGTCATTCGCTGGTTGCCCTCAACAACGGAGAATTCCGTTGGACCGAGCATTACCGATCCACGCACCGGCGAAATTCTAAACGCTGACGTCGAAATTTTTCACAACGTCATGAATCTGGCGCGCGATTGGTATTTCATACAAGCCGGACCGCTCGATCCCCGCGCGGATACTCTTCCGTTGCCGGATGACCTAATGGGGCGCTTGATTCAGTACGTTGTCGCGCATGAAGTTGGACATACGCTCGGTTTCCAGCACAACATGAAATCCAGCTCGCTTTACACCATTGCTGAGATCCGCGACCCGAAGTGGGTCCACCAGAACGGGCACGTGGCCACGCTAATGGACTATGCTCGCTTCAACTACGTCGCGCAGCCCAGCGATCACATCGCCGCCGAAGACTTGGTCCCCAAGATCGGCCCGTATGACATCTGGGCAACGCACTGGGGCTATGCACCGATTCCCGGGGCGCACACGCCGGACGAAGAGAAGCCGACCTTGGACAAATGGTCGGCCGAGCAGGATCGAGTTCCCTATTATCGTTTTTCGACTGACCATGCCAACGGTTCCGACCCGGGCGAAAACACTGAAGCTGTTGGCGACATTGACGCCGTCACGGCAACTACGCTCGGCATGAAGAACCTCGAGCGTGTGATGGATAACATGCTCGTGAAAGCCACCACGGCGAAGCCCGGCGAAACCTATGATGACCTCACTGAGATTTACGGCCAAATCTTGGGGCAGTGGGTGCTCGAAATGGGTCACGTTGCGGTCATCGTGGGCGGCGTCGAATCGCAGGACAAACATGTCGGTCAGACTGGAGTTCAATTCACACCTACTTCGCGCGAACGGCAGGTAGCGGCCGTGCGCTACCTCAATGACAATGCCTTTCACACCCCAACCTTCCTCATCCATCCGGATATTTCCCGCATGTTCGAGCCGGACGGCGTGATGGATCGCATTCGCATCAGCCAGCTGTCAGTTCTCAATCGCCTGTTTCAGGATCAACGCATTCAACGCATGATCGAGATTCAGGCCGAAGATGGTTCCCACGCATATGCGCCAGCCGACTTCTTGAGCGACGTCCGTCACGGCATTTGGAGCGAGTTGAGCGATCTGTCAGTCAAAATTGACGCGTATCGCCAGAACCTGCAGGACGGTTACATCGAAGATCTCGCCGTCAAGATCAACGAGCGCACCGCGGGCATGAGCGAAGTCCGCGCATTGCTTCGTGCTGAACTCAAGGCTCTCAACGGTGAGATCACGGCAGCTCTGCCGAAGGCCGCCGATGCCGAAACGCGCGCGCATCTTGAAGCCGACCAGGACAGTATCGCGACGGCTCTCAATCCGCGGTTTCCGTTTGCGTCGGAGACGCAGCCTCAACAGCGGTTCGGTCGCGGGGGCATCGGGGAAAGCGCGGTCGCGGGGTATTACGGCAACGGGCCCTTCGGTGGTTCTGTGCTCGTCGAGCCCGATGGCTCGACCACGATCCGCGGCGCGGAAATTTTCGATGCGGATCCGGAATCGCTCGGCTGCTGGCCCGACTATACGATCAAGAGCCCAGGCAGCGTCGCCGACAGCAATCATCAAGACTAGGACGTGGCTCTGATTCTTTGCCGGCCGCAATCCGCTTGGATTGCACATCATGCGGGGCGCAGTTGGCCCCAATTCTGGTTTTACTGGCAACAAAAATACGAATCCGCCGATGGAAATTGTCGGAATAGTGGCGGACAGCAAATGGGACAGCCCCCCGCGACGACATTGTGCCCTTCATGTATGAACCGTACTCGCAAGACCCGCAAATTGGCGCGCTGGCATTTTACGTGCAGACGGAGCGTGATCCCGCGCAAATGGCGCCGACTCTGCGTGAAACGGTCGAGCGGCTGAATCCGAATTTGCCGATCAACGACATGAGGACGCTGACGCAGCAGATCACAGACGAAATGTTCAACGACCGGCTGGTGGCGGTGCTGTCGATTTCGCCTGCGGGCCTTGCTGCATTGCTCGCGGCGCTGGGAGTTTACGGCGTGCTCGCCTATGTGGTGGCGCGGCGGACGCGGGAAATCGGCATTCGCATGGCGCTCGGTGCGCAGTCGCGGAACATTTCACGCATGATCCTCCGGGAAGGCATGCTTCTCGCCGTCGGCGGAATTGTCGCGGGCGTTGGCGGAGCCTTGGCGCTGACGCGGTTTCTTCAAAGCTGCTGTTCGAGGTTAAGCCCACGGATCCCTTGACGTTCGTCGGCGTGGCAATTCTGCTCGCAACGGTGGCTGCAGCCGCCTGCTACATTCCCGCGCGCCGCGCCATGCGCATCGATCCCATGGTCGCACTTCGTTACGAATAATTTTTGTAGAGAAACGGGTGAGAGTATTTGCACCGTTGTGTGCGGACAATAAAAAAGGCCCTCCGATGAAAATCGGAGGGCCAATGCACTTCAGGCCTAGCGCGCTGATTTTTGCGAAGCGAAGCCAAACAGGCTTTAAGCGACCTCTGACATAAAATCTCTCGCTGGCTCGGTTCTTCTCACGAACTCAGGGGCGCGTGGAACGTCCCTGATAGTTCAGATTTGTTGTGTCGGTAGCAGAAGACGCGTACGATGCACCGACCATCTCGGCACGGCAAGCCTCATTGATGGGGCGGAAGAAGTCATCTTCGAATTCGGAGGAGGATACGATGTTTTCAAGGCGCTCATTTCTGCGGTTGTCGTCGGCAGCTGTCGCGGCGGCCGCCGCTACCAAGTCGACGATGGGTGCATGGGCGCAGCGCCAGCAGCCTCAGGAAGCCGTGAGCGGACCGCTCCCGCCACCAATTGCAGCGCTGCTGTCGATGACGGCTCGGGTGCGTCCGATCACGAACGACGAGCGCGTGGCGCGCGTCGAGAAGGCCAAGAGCCTGATGGCGGCGAATAAGATCGACGCAATCGCTCTGTGTGGAGGCACCTCGACCCTTTATTTCGCCAACGCCCAGATCGGCGGGAGCGAGCGTCTCTGGGCGGTTGTGATTCCCGCCAAAGCCAATCCGTTCATCGTATGTCCGGCTTTCGAGGAGGGCCGCGCAAGAGAGATCCTTGCCAATAGCCCCTTCGGCTCGTCGGCTGACATCCAAGGATGGCAGGAAAACGAGAACCCGTTCGCCCTGCTCATTAGAAGCCTCAAAGATCACGGCATCAGCACGGGCCGCCTGGGAATTGAAGAGACGGTCAAATACGTTTTCTCGGATGGCCTTGTCAACGCGGGTGCGCGCGCCATCGAGACCGTGAGTGCGACGCCGGTCACGGCGGGGTGCCGTATGATCAAGACCGACCACGAGGTCGACTGCATCCGGCTAGCGGCACACGCTACGCTCAGCGTGTACGAAGCGGTCTACAAGTCCCTGAAGGTGGGGATGACGGGAGCGGACGTGCAAGCTCTAATTCGCGCCGCCTACGCCCAGGTAGGATTCGTGGGAGAGGCGAGCATGAACATCGGCGAATACACCGCTTTGCCTCACGGATCAAGGACGCCGCAAACCATTCGCGAAGGCACGATCATCATGCTCGACGATGGCTGCAAGGTGGAAGGGTTTACTTCGGACATCACTCGAACGTTTGTGCTGGGCAAGCCCACCGACAAGATGGTGAAGGTTTTCAATATCGTCCACGAAGCGCAGCAAGCTGCTTTGAAAGCCGCAAAGCCCGGCGTAGTGACGGGAGCGGTCGACGCGGCTGCACGCAAAGTCATCGTTGACGCCGGCTACGGTCCAGGCTTCAAGTACTTCACCCATCGCGTGGGTCATGGCTTGGGCATGGATATGCATGAATGGCCGTACTTGGTCGACAACAACATGTGGGGTTCGCCGCTACACCCGGTGCTGCAAGCGAACATGACTACCAGCGACGAACCGGGTATCTACATCCCCGGCGAATTCGGAATTCGGCTCGAAGACGACTTGCACGTAACCGAAGATGGTGCCGAGCTATTGACTCCGGCCAGCCCGTCACTCGAAGATCCGTTTGGCTCAAGCACGTCGTCTTGAGCGCCGCACCGGGGCCATCGGGTACGGTGAGGCCCGCCTGGCTCCTACCCTAAGGTAACAATTTGTCCAGAATCGTTATCTCCTTCGTTCGACTCGGGGCTTTGGTGTTCATGGCTCCAGTTGATGTAAGCGCAATCCACAGACGCTAGGCACCCGCAAAAGTACCCCACGTCGGCCTTGGATTCCTTCCGGTTAGCCGACCATCCGGGAGTTATCGCGTAGTGATTCGACTCGAAATGCCAAGCACGGCTACTTCTGTCTGATGTAGGTTTCCAGGGTTATAATTACGCCCGCTCATGCCCTTGGTTGAAGGCTTTCGACTTGGCCCCTACGAAATCGTCGCTCCCATTGGCTCGGGTGGGATGGGCGAGGTCTATCGTGCCCGCGACACACGGCTTAATCGCGATGTCGCGCTGAAAGTTCTCCCCGAAGTGTTTGCGCGCGATGCCGAACGCATGGCCCGCTTCCGGCGCGAAGCGCAAGTGCTGGCTTCGCTCAATCATCCGAACATCGCCGCCATCTACGGATTCGAAGACTCCGGTGCAACGCACGCGCTTGTAATGGAATTGGTCGAAGGGCCAACTCTGGCGGAGAGAATCAAGGGCGGCGCGATTCCGATGGAAGAAGCGCTGCCGATTGCGAAGCAGATTTGCGAAGCGCTGGAATATGCGCACGAGCGCGGCATCGTGCATCGCGATCTGAAGCCAGCGAACATCAAGCTGGCAAGCAACGACAAAATCACGAACAACGATGTGGTGAAGATTCTCGATTTCGGTTTGGCAAAGGCGCTCGAAGGCGACCCCGCGTCGATGGATATTTCTTCTTCGCCGACGATCACGCGGATGGCGACGCAGACGGGGATTATCTTGGGCACGGCGGCGTACATGTCGCCGGAGCAGGCGAAGGGCAAAGCAGTGGACCGGCGCACGGACATTTGGGCGTTTGGATGCGTGCTGTACGAGATGCTGACGGGCAAGATGGCGTTCAGCGGCGAGACGGTGACGGACACGCTGGCGGCGGTGCTGAAGAACGAGCCGGATTGGTCACAGCTCCCTTTTGAAACTCCGGCGTACGTCCGCGTATTGCTGAAACGCTGCTTGCAAAAGGATCCGCGGCAGCGGTTGCGTGATATTGGCGACGCGCGGATCACGATAGAAGAAATTGTTTCTGGTGCGGCGGCAGAAAACGAATCGTCATCAGCTTCCAGCGGCATTAACGCGGCTCTGCAAATGCCCGTGCCAAGTCCGCGCTGGCGCACAGCACTTCCCTTGGCCCTTATTGCGGCGCTGGCAATTGCTCTAGGGTTGCTAGCCAGCAGCGATCTCATGCGCAAGCCAGCGGAGCAGAACGCATACGTCGCGCAAATTCCGCCTCCAAAAGGAGCACGATTTGTGCTGAACGATGGTTCAGGCGGTCCACCGGCGATTTCTCCGGACGGGAGGGAGATTGCGTTCATTGCGGTCGACTCAAACGGCGAACATAAGTTGTGGGTTCAGCCACTCGATTCCGATGTTGCGCAGCCGCTGGCTGGAACGGAAGGGGCTTATCTGCCTTTCTGGTCGCCTGACAGCCGCTCGATCGGGTACTTCGCGCACGGAATGATGAATCGCGTGGACGTGTCGGGAGGGCCGTCTGTGGGCATTGCGGGCGCATCGGCAGGCCGCGGAGGTGCATGGGGAGAGGATGGCACGATCGTATACACTCCTGGCCCAACGGGTGGGCTCTATCGAGTGTCTGCATCGGGCGGAAGTCCGCGCGAACTAACCTCGATCAATACCCTGGCAGGCGACATCAGCGACCGCTGGCCGCAGTTCCTGCCCGACCGCCAGCATTTCCTGTTTTACTCGCAAAATTTGAGCATGCAGAACAATGGCACCTACATCGGGTCGCTCGCGGGAGGCAAACCCGCGCTCCTGCTTCGTGGTGACTCCAATGCGGTCTATGCGCCCCCGGGCTATTTATTATTTGTTCAGCAGAGCACATTGATGGCGCAGCAGTTCAATGCAAAATCATTACGACTGATTGGCCAAGCCGAGCCGATCGCAACAAATGTTCCCTTCGCGAGTACGGTCAATCTCGGCGATTTTTCGGTCTCGCAAGCCGGCACATTGACTTACGAGCAGGGCACGACTGAGCGCGTCGGATTGGGGCAGTTGGTGTGGTACGACAGGACCGGCAAACAACGCGGTCAAGTTGGCGCCGCGGGCGAATATTCGACCTTAAGTCTCTCTTCAGATGGAAAACAGATCGCTCTGACGCAGCAGCAGCCCGGACAAGCGGACGTCAACATCTGGATTTACGATGTGGTGCGTGGAACGGATACCAAACTCACGTTCTCGTCGGTTGACGTCGAGCCGACGTGGTCGCCGGACGGAAAGATGATCGCGTTCGCTTCGGTGCGCGGCCAGAATATTTTTCACCTCTATGAGAAGGCATCCGATGGCTCGGAAGGAGTCAAAACCCTGCTGGCCGATGGAGGAAACGAACTGTGGCCTGCGTGGACACCCGACGGACGCTACCTGCTCTTTAATCGCACCGAAAACAGCGCTGGAGCGCGGCGAGCTATTTGGGCGCTGCCTTTCAGCGGCGGCGGAAAAGCGTTTGCGGTTTTGCAAAATTCGCAGTTTAGCTTTGACCAGCCGGCGGTTTCTCCCGATGGGAAGTGGCTGGCGTATGCTTCCTCGCAATCGGGGCAGCAGGAGGTGTACGTGTCGCCGTTTCTTCATGGCCAAGGACTATGGGAAGTCTCGAGCGGAGGCGGTGAAATGCCGCAATGGAAGCAGGATGGCAAAGAGCTGTTCTACGTGTCGCCGGATCACAAAATTATGAGTGCAGAGGTTTCCGAGCACGGCTCGGGAATTGTTATCGGAAAGCCGAAGCCGCTTTTCAGTGTGAATCTCGCGACGACGCCCGATGGATTGACGTACGCCGTCGGGCCCCACGGACAGAAATTTCTGGCGATCACGAGCACGGAAGGCTCCAATGCGCAACCGGTAACCCTGATGGTCAACTGGCCGGCACTGTTGAAAAGGCAGTGATCCAATGGTCAGTGATCAGAAAAAAACGAACTACGAGCACTTGCAATGCGTTCAACAAACGGATGGAACACGCGGGTAAGTTAATGAGTCGATGCTGGCGAGCGGAAGCAAACTCGGGCCGTATGAAATTGTGGCGCCGTTGGGCGCGGGCGGGATGGGCGAGGTGTATCGCGCGCGGGATACGCGGCTCAGGCGCGACGTTCGCTGGCGCAATTCAAGAGCGAACCGGAGTCGGGTCCGGTCGCATACTACCTTGCGTGTACATACGCAGCGCTTGGAGACAGGGACGAGGCGATGCGGTGGTTCGAAGAGGCGTACCGGCGACGTACAGGTTTATTGGTCAGTATTGGGGTACGGCGAGGACTGGAGGCGCTGCGCTCCGATCCGCGTTTTCAGGATTTGCTACGCCGCATCGGGTTGCCGTCTTAGGTCACGATGGCGGCCCTTGCGTGTATTTTTTGAGATTGATTTGAAATGAGCCTAACGATTAGAACGAAACTTGAGGCGTATGAGGTGATTGCTGCGATTGGCGCCCTTCCTTCGTCCCTTCCTGCGTCAGGGCGGGCAGGGCAAGCGGGCAGGATGGTCTTATGTTGACTATTGGAAACAGGTTAGGCCCATACGAAATCCTGTCCCTCACCGATCCGAGAAATTAGCTTGTAAGCGCCGAGTGTCTCCCCGGTTAAGGACGGTTCATTGGTCGGCCGCAGCGGTTCACTCTCGAGAAAATGCTCCTCAGCGAGTGCGCGATGCTCTTCCAGGAGCTTCCCAAGCAGATCGGCTAACTCCGGACGTTGCGCCCGGAAAGCTGCAAGCCACTCTGCGCGCTCTTCCTCTGGCAGCGAGAGCGCCTCGTCCAGATGCGGACTTATTTCTTGCCATCGCTCAGGGTTCAAGACAAACACCGCCTGTCAATCATCCAGACCGGCTCGAATGGTCCGATGGAGATAAATGCGTGTTTTTTCCCATTGGCGTTGCACGGTTCGTTCGGAGACGTCCTTCATGGCCGCGATTTCCTGAAACGAAAAGCCGCAAAAGAATTTCAGGTCGACCACTTGCGCGAGCGCTGGTTCGGCTTTCGCCAGTTCGTCAAGAGCCTCGCTAATCTGAGTAAGCTTCTGGTCATCCACGGCATCGATTTCGGCTGCGAGTGAGGTTATCTCGAACTGCCCACCTCGCTTCTGCGCCTGGTGGCTCCGCGCGTGATCGATTATTAAGCCCCGCATCACGCGCGCGGCATAGCCCATGAATCGGTTGCGATCGGGGAAGGACGTTCCGTCCTGGCCGGCAATCTCAATATATGCTCTGTGCAGCAGCGTGGTTGCGCTCAAGGTCACCGGTGCCCCGTGCCGCGCCAATTCGTGCTTCGCCAGCCGGCGCAATTCGGAGTAAAGCGCGCTAAAGAGGGCATCCGCGGCTGGCTTGCTACCGCGTTCGGCGGCTTCTAGTAGCGCAACTAGGCTGGACGCGCTCTCCAAGGCAGTCCTCGCAATAGAAAACTTCTCCCAGGATCGCAAGACAAAGGAAAAAGCAAAAAAACCACGGCGTGGCGTACGACAGTCTTATACGGCGGAAATGGGATATGGCTAATGCAGCTCGCAAGAGGAAGCTGAAGTAACGAAGGTGTTGGGGTGGTCATGGGCTCGATATTTTGCAAGTTCAGAGCGATAGTTATACCAATCCGCTGAAAAGCGCAATTCCATAACCAAATTGCACTTTACTGAAAATAAATGCCCTTATTCCATTCCCTCGCGCTTGGCGGTGGCAAACCCTTGCACATTCTCGATAGCTAGGTCACACGCCGACGCCATGGTCGACGCGAATCTCAGCAAGAGACACTTTGACTCGATTGGGTAACAGATCTGGGCGGACGGTTTGGCATAGGGGCGAGCTGGGTGCAGGATCGACCGGGTCGATTCCAACGTCAAAGAAAGGAACCCTGACAGCTTCGCCCTCAATCCATGCAGATTCTTCGGGTCGTTGAAAAAGTTCGTCAGGCCACTCAATAGTTAGCGGATACAAATCAGGAGGCTTCAAAATATCTTTGGGAATCCATGCATCCTGCAAGAACGAATCCGGTCCATATTGGTGTCGATCAGCTTTGCGCCAACACCATTCCCTGTTCATTCCCTGATCTTCTCCTGTTCCGAATGTTCTTGAAATCGCCTCTCTTTGCCTAAAATGCTGTCTCGGCGGTAGTTATTTCCGAAGGTCTCGAACGGATCAGCAAAATTCCCAGTACTTTTCCCGGTTAGCAGGGAATTGGTGGCAAGAGAAAGGTTCGCGCGCGACTGCGTCCTCCGCCAGTCAGTCTGAGGTTTTGTCCATGCTCCAATCGTTGTGCGAGAAACCCTTTGTTTGCCGCACCAATTGCTGCTAGTTCGCTGCGTGTGTTGTTCTTTCTTCAGTTCTAGTCGGAGAAGAGCACGGATTAAATTGCCATATTCTCCCAAACCAATCGCGAGGTGCACTTTCACATAAAGGCAAGCACGATCTGCCGCAAAATGAAAGTCGAAGAGGAGTCTCTTCGAAGTTGGAAGAGCAAGGCTTTCGCGATTAGCGGCCGCTATCGAAGAACAGAGAGAGCCAACATTACGGTCTTGCAAGCGCAGTATGAACATTGAGTCCCTGTGGAAGCCCGCCGGGTCGACGTTGCAGCCCATTAAAATCACATTCATCAAGGATTCATCCTTTGGGAATAACTTGGCGTAATGGCAATTGGAGCGAGAGTTCCTGAAGTGTGGACGAATGAATTTAGAAATGGCCTGAGATTAAAAGGATTCATTTTCTTCATAGCGTTTGCAGGTTTGTTTTTTGTGCAAGGTTATACGTGTCTGAGCGCTCAGGACTTGCCGACTAACGATTGTTTCCGTCCCCTGCCTGGCAGCACCGTTTTGGAACCAGAAGACCTGCGCAGCCAGAACGGAGTACTGAAAGTCGATCTCACGGTTCACGATTACAAGGAAAGTGACGGTTCAACTCGCTACTGCTACGTGGATGCAAACGGCAGAGAGTCGCCCACTCTGCGACTGAATCCGGGCGATCTTCTTATCCTAAATTTGAAAAACGATTTGACGAACCTACTTCCCGAAGCCGCTCCACTAGACCATCGTCAGATGCATGCCGATGTGGGAGAGAACGCGAATCCGTGCACGAGCGGCCTAATGACAGCGACATCTACCAATCTTCATTTCCACGGACTGACCATTCCTCCCACCTGCCACCAAGACGATGTCCTGAAGACATCGGTGCAACCCGGCGATCTGCCGTTCCAGTATCGCTTCCGAATTCCTGAAAATGAACCGCCGGGATTGTATTGGTACCATCCGCATATACATGGTTTCACGAAAGTGCAGGTGCTCGGCGGCGCATCCGGTGCAATCATCGTCGAAGGAATCGAGCGGGCGGATAAGGCCGTGGCAGGATTGCCTGAGCGAGTTTTTGTTATTCGCGACCAAGATCTGATGAACCCGAATTCGCCACCGGCCAAATCGGAGCCTGTCGTACCGCGACAATTCTATGACCGCGACGGAGATGCCGCAAACACAGGCACGGGCTTCGGTAAGCCGGCAAAAGATCTCTCAATCAACTTTGTTCCCGTGCCCTATCCCAACTATCCTCCTGCTTCCATCGAGATGAAACCAGGGGAACGTCAACTCTGGCGCGTGTTGAATGCTTCGGCGATCACGTACCTCAATTTGGAGATCTTATACAATCGAACACCCCAACCGCTTGGCGTTGTGGCTCTCGATGGAGTACCCCTGAACTATGGGAACGGAATGCCGACAGACTTTGTGGATTGGCAGACACATCTTGGAATACCGCCGGGTGCGCGGATGGAATTTATCGTGAAGGGTCCACCAGCAGGCGTTTCGGGGCTTCTAGTGACGCGGACTGTGGACACCGGGCCTGCCGGTGAGAACGACACGAATCGTACACTCGCAACGATCACCTCCTCAAACGATGCCCCGGAGCCGCGCTCAACGCTTGATGCTTCGCCGAAACCGCTTGATCGGTCAACTGAATCATGGCTGGGGAATATTGTTCCCGTTATTACGCGACGGTTGTACTTCTCCGAGAAGCTGCTCGATCCAAACAATCCCACGAGCGCGACTGAGTTTTACATCACTGTGGAGGGCCAGACACCCGCGCCATTCAATCCAGAATCCGGCGTGCCGAATATCATCGCAAGACAAGGAACGGTGGAGGATTGGATCATTGAGAATAGGTCGAGTGAGCTGCACGCATTCCACATTCATCAGTTGCATTTTATGCTGCTCGATTATCTCGAAAGACGTGTGAACGAACCATTTCTCCGCGATACCGTTAACGTCCCTTACTACGATGGCAAAGCGCTTGAATATCCGAGCGTCAGATTACGGATGGATTTTCGCGATCCGAATATCGTGGGCGATTTTGTATACCATTGCCATCTCTTGGAGCACGAAGACGGCGGAATGATGGGACTAATCCGCGTAGAGCCGGTTGACTCGACGCAGAGCTTCAAGAAAGGACGCCCTTGCGTGTTCACGAAGAACGCGTCGGCGCAACCGTGCAGTGTGCCGGGCTCACATGCACGCCCGGGCGATTAATTCTCGGCCGCCGTATTCATCGCTTGTTAATCATTTCAGTGGATGACCCCTACTAACTCCCAATTTTCCTGTATCGGTCCAGATTCAATCCAGCAAAAGAAGATCTGGGATTTCTTTTTCTGTTTACCGAGAAAACATCTCGTTGCAACTCATCGCGGTTATTACTCTGACGCTCAGTCCGGAAACTATTTCAGAGACTACTGAGGAGGGCAAATGTCGTTCAAGCATGTCGCATCAAACGCATTGCATAGCTTGCGCGTCGGGCTTGCAGCCTTGGCGCTTTTCCAGTTTACGATCGGTGCTTCTTTGGCCGGTGCGGCTCCTCCACAAAGACCAAATAACAACGATGACGACACCCGCACACCCATCAAACACGTTATCGTGATCATCGGTGAAAATCGCAGTTTTGACCACGTCTTCGCCACGTACCAACCGAAAAACGGTGAAACAGTCCGCAATTTGTTGTCGGAGGGCATCGTCAACGCCGACGGCACCCCCGGGCACAATTTTTATAAGGTGGAGCAAAGCGCCGCAGTGGACCAGGCCGCTGATGCCTTCCTGCTGAGCCCGCCCAAGGTTTCTTTCCCAGGTCAAGTACTGCCAGCGCCGCTTGTTGGGGGCGCCTTTGACTCCTACATTCCTGGCGACAGCCTAGCGCTTGCCAAAGCGTCGGAACAGGGCTTGCCCACAAGTTACTATCAAGACTTGGTCTCTGGAGGCACCGGCCTGACATTCAAGACGCCTGATACGCGCATAACCAACGTCAATTCACTACCGGCAGGACCGTTCCAGCTGACGAACGGCTCTGCGTTTTCTTACAACTCGTACGCAGCGAGCCCGGTCCATCGCTTCTACCAGATGTGGCAGCAGTTGGATTGCAGCGTGGACCATGCCACCTGGGATAATCCTTCCGGCTGCGATGCCCGATTGTTTCCCTGGGTCGAAGTAACGGTCGGAGCCGGCTCCTCGACACAACTCAACGGTTTACCCCAGCCCGTAAACTTCAACACTGAATATACGTCCGGCGACGTGACGACGGGTGAAGGATCCACGGCAATGGGTTTCTACAACGTTCAAAAAGGCGATGTACCTTACTTCAAGAGCCTCGCGGACACCTATGCCATGAGCGATAACTTCCACCAGTCCGTGGATGGTGGTACTGGGGCCAACCACATCATGGTCGGCCACGGCGACATGATCTGGTTCAGCGACGGAAATGGTCGCCCCACCGTTCCACCTCATGGCGTGTCAACTGGAGGAATCACACCGGCGGGGACGCCCAGCGTGCTGGACGAGGTGGAAAATCCTAATGCGATGCCTGGCACCAATAACTGGTGGACGGAAGATGGCTACGGTGCAGGTTCGCCGGGTCCAACTCCCTACGGCGGAGGATCCTACAGCGACTGCGCAGACGCTACTCAGCCAGGCGTTTCCACGATTGTGAAATATCTCCAGTCGCTCCCCCGGCCCATTAATCCCAACTGCGAACCGGGCCACTATTACCTGCTGAACAACTACAACCCCGGCTACTTCGGCAACGGCAAAGACGCTTTCACCGACTCGAGCCCGTACAACACGGTTTTCACCGTCCCACCGTCCTCAACACGGAGCATTGGCGACGAACTCATCGCTGCCAACATTTCGTGGAAATACTACGGCGACCAATGGAACAACTACGTTCCTGACCCATACCAGATCAATTATGGAGCAGTGGGCGTAGAGAACGAGCTCGGGACTGCTACCATTCAAAATGCGGACGAGTATTGCACTATCTGCAATCCGTTTGCATACGATACATCCATCATGGCCAACGCAGCTGTGCGCACCGCGCACCTTGACGACATCACTGGACCCGGGGGTTTGTACTCCGACATCACGGGGGGCACGCTTCCCGCAGTTTCGATCGTCAAACCTAGCGCATTCGTGGACGGCCATCCGTCGTCCTCAAAACTCGATCTCTTCGAGGGTTTCACGCAGAAAATCGTGACGGCCATACAGAACAGCCCATACTGGAAGGATACAGCGATCTTCATCACCTTCGACGAGGGCGGCGGCTATTACGATTCCGGCTATGTGCAGCCGCTCGACTTCTTCGGCGACGGCACCCGTATTCCGTTGATCGTCGTGTCGCCGTACTCTCGAGGCGGACGCATCACACATAACTATTCCGATCACGTTTCCATCCTCAAATTCATCGAGAGGAACTGGAACTTGCCTCCCATCACGAAGCGCAGTCGGGACAATTTCCCGAACCCCGTTGCGGAGTGGAACAACCCATACGTGCCGATTAACGGTCCGGCGATCAGTGATTGGTTCGAACTGTTCGACTTCGGCCATGACGGCGCGGATCACTAACGCCCAGAGGCTATTTACGATAGCGCTGCAGTTAAAGGTTAAGAGAGCCTTCAGGTAGGATACCGAGGGTAGTAACGAATGGCAGGTGCCGAAGCTGGCTCAGACCCGGCTTCGGTGCCTTTTTGTTCGGCGATTGTGCCCGAGTTGCAGGGCACTCAGAAGTAACGTCTAGTGTTTTCCGAGTTGCCGACAAGGATCTCCGCCTGCAAGCCGCCCGAGTTCGAGAGGCCTGTCCTATTGAGGAGAGCAACGACAGAATGACAGCGAACTTGGGAGCAGCACACTACAGCGGCAACTATCCAAGGTCAATCGATTCAATCGCTACAGAGTTTTTGGTAGGGACAAGTATGTTCTATTTACCCTGGTTTTGCGGCGGCGCTGACCACAACACCGTTTTGTCTTTTCCGAATAGCACGATGAATGCAGCGGATGTTTCATGCGTCTCGCCGGTCGCTGAAGTCACTGAGTCGTAATCAGTCTTCCTGTGCTGGCTCGCCGTGAGATGTTGCAGCGGGCTGCTTAAACGGCAAACGGACGCGAAAGCGCGTGTCGCCGGGCTGGGATCTCACGTCGATGGAGCCGTGGTGCTTTCGCACGATGCGCATGGCCGTGTCGAGGCCAAGGCCTGTGCCTTCTCCTACTTTCTTGGTGGTGAAGAATGGCTCGAAGACACGCCCCTGCATATCCGGCGGAATACCGGGGCCATTGTCGCCGATTTCAACTACCGCGCAATCCAGCTCGCGATGCGCGCGCACGCGCAGTTCGCCATTGCCTTTGATGGCATCAATCGCGTTGTCAATCAGATTGGTCCACACCTGATTGAGCTCGCCGCCGTAAGCGCAGACCCGCGGGAGTTCAGGATCGTAATCGCGGACGACGGCGATTCCATTTTTCAAGCGATGACCGAAAATTTTTAGGGTGTTGTCCAAGTCCTCCTGCAGGTTTACCTCCTGAAGGGCGCCCTGATCCATGTAGGAGTAGCGTTTAATGGCGGTGACCAGATCGCTGATTCGGCGCGTGCTGTTGTCGATTTCATGGAGGAGCCCATACACGGTGATCAGGGCTGCGACGCGACGCAGGACATAGCCAACGGCATCGTCTCCTGTCGTGGCGGCAAGCGTATCCAGTTTCTGCTGGCTTATACAGGCATCCGCCAGAATTGAGGCGATCTTGTAGGGCTCGTCGATCTTGTGGCGTTCCAGCCAATTGGTGATTTCTTCTTCGCGGTCGTTGAAGTCGAGAGGATCGGATGACTGCTCACCGGTGGAAGCGGTTTGCTTCATGGCCTCCTGTTCGAATTGCAACATCGAAACGCACTGGGCCTCAGAATAGGAGTTCTGAAGAAGCTTGAGGCTGGCGGCACGGACGTTTTCCATAGCTTCCATGAGCGTTTGCGCGGCGCGGCGGGCAGCGGCGGCGGGATTGTTCAGCTCGTGGGCAAGTCCCGCGGAGAGTTTCCCGAGGGCCATGAGCTTCTCTTGCTGCGTTTCCATGCGGGTAAATTCGCGGATGCGGTCAGACATCAGGGCAACCAGACGCTGGCCAAGCTGGGGCATGCGCTGCAGCATTTCCGGGAAATATTGCTTATGGAGACGAAGAAGACGCGACGGCAGAACCGCGCGGGCGGTGCCGCGAACCTGCGTCAGACGCGAAAAAGGAAGGAGGCCTGTAATCTGCCCAGCAGAAGCCGTGATAATCGGCGAACCAGGAGCCTCCGGACGCTCAAACTGGATCGCGCCCTCGAGGATGATGTTCAGATAATCCACTGGGTCGCCGGGCCGGGCGAAAATCTGCCCGGCATGGAAGGTTACTTCGTCCATTCTCGCGGCCAGCCACTCCAGATCTTCAGCGGGCAGGTCCGTGAAGACAGAGACCGAACGCAAGCCTGCGACGATGCGGACAGCCTGACTGGCTATGTGATCTTCGTTCATCTCACACCGTACTCAAGTATTGATGCACGAATTGCACGGCGTTGGAACCCTCGCCGACGCCGGAAGCAACTCGCTTGATCGAACGGTAGCGCACGTCGCCCGCAACAAAGATACCAGGAACGCTAGCTTCGAGGAGCCACGGATCGCGCTCGAGAGGCCATCCCTTGGGTGGCTTCCCATCACGTATGAGATCCGGTCCGGTCAAGAGGAAGCCCTTTTCATCGCGTTCGATCACACCAGCAAGCCACTCTGTGCCGGGTTCGGCGCCAATGAAAATAAACAAAGAGTTCGTCGAGATCTTTTCAGTCTCCTTAGTTGTGGAGCACAGGATGGAGATGGCTTCCAGGTGATCCTGGCCAAAAACCTCGACAACCTGCGAGTTGAGCTCGACGTGAATGTTTTCAGTTTTGCGAATCTGTTCGATGAGGTATTGTGACATGGTCGTTTGAAGCGAATCTCCGCGCACGAGCATAATGACGCGCTCAGCGTACTGCGAAAAAAACATCGCAGCCTGCCCCGCCGAATTTGCCCCGCCCACAATGTAAACTCTTTCGCCGCGGCAAGCGACAGCTTCGGTCATCGCGGCGCCGTAATAAACGCCGGCACCTTGCACGCGCTCCATGCCGGGGACGTCAAGCCGTCGGTAGGAAACGCCCGTGGCTATGATCAAGGCCTTGGCGCCGATTTCCGTGCCGTCGGCCAGGGAGACGAACTTTGATCCCGCTTCGACCCGCAGCCGGGCCACTTCTTGTGGCGTAAGGATTTCCACGCCAAAACGCCGTGCCTGGGTCACGGCTCTCCGCGCGAGGTCAGCGCCGCTCAAGCCTGAAGGAAAGCCCAAATAATTTTCGATCCGCGAGCTCATGCCTGCCTGCCCGCCGGGAGCGTCCCGCTCGATCATGACCGTGCGCAGGCCTTCCGAAGCGCCGTAGACTGCGGCAGCAAGCCCGGCGGGACCACCGCCGACGATGAGCAGGTCATAGAACGAAGTCTCCGCTCGGGTGCGCAAACCCAGGCGCTCGGCAATCTCCAGAGTGGAGGGATCGGAAAGAAGTGTGCCGTCCGAAAATAGCACGACGGGGAACTTGCCCGATTCGCCCCCCGCCGCAGCGAGAGCATCACGCGTTTCCCCGCTTTTGTCCGCGTCCTCAACATCAAGCCAGTGGTACGGCACCTGATTTCGCGCGAGGAAGTCGCGCACGGCGTAGGAACGAGGAGACCAGCGATGGCCCAAAACGCGGACTCCCGAAAAAGCAGGACGATATGACGCCTGCCAGTCATCCAGAAGGTCATCCAGAACTGGATAGAGCTGTTGCTCCGGAGGATCCCAGGGCTTGAGCAGGTAATGATGAATTCTGGCTTCATTGATGGCCTGGATGGCGGCATCCGTATCGGCATAGGCAGTGAGTAAAACGCGGCGGGCATCCGGGTAAATCTCCATGGCCCGGCGGATGAATTCCACGCCGCTCATTTCCGGCATGCGCTGGTCAGCCAGCAAAAGGCTTACCGCTTCGCTACGCCGCTTCAGACGCTGCAGCGCATTGAGCGCCGCCGCGCCGGAGTCGGCGCGCAACACACGATAGTGCTCGGCGTAATGCGTGCGCAGGTCGCGCTCGACAGCTCGCAACACTTCGCCATCATCATCAACGGCCATCAGCACCGGTTTGGCCATCTTGCTTCCTTGCCCGCCATTCTTGTGGATTTGCCAGGGCCCACTCTACACTTCGCCTTGATTGGATGCACGGACGGAACGGGAGTTTCGCCGCAATCCCTACAGTCCCATCCGTCCGCAGTGCGCAACAGCATCGGGAATGGCCACATCGCCCACTTTTTGGCGATAGCTGGCTTAAGGAATGGGAATGCGTTAATGTTTCTGGAGGCATAATCCAGCCCAATGGCATGATCTTGGGGAATCGCCTCGGGCCCCACGAAATTCTCTCCGCCATTGATACGGGCGGAATGCATCCAGGGGCGAAAAGAGGATGCGGCACGCTTGCCCGCGAATCGGTCGCCGCGGATCCGGCGAAACTGCAAAGACGGCTGGCCATGGGACGGTTTCGCTCAGCATGAGAAACCTCGATGAGAGCATGAGTGGCTCATCTGGAGAGGAACTGCTTGACAAGAACTGCGGTGTCGTCAGGATTCTCTTCTGGGAAGAAGTGGCCACCCCTCATCGCCTGTCCTTGTGCGTGCGGAGCCCATAGCCGCCAGATGCCCAGCGGACCGCCATCTTTTGCGTAGAAAGTGTCGAGCGGACCACCCGCGGCCCATAAATGCAGCATCGGGCATTCGATTCGCTTGGACGCTTCCTTGTCAGCACGATCGTGCTCCACATCGATCGTTGCCGCGGCCCGATACTCCTCACAGATTCCATGAACGCGGGCCGGATCGCGATAGCTTGAAACGTATTCTTCGAGAATTTCCGGGCCGAACGAACCCTGTCCGAAGGGGTTACCGAAAACAGCCTTGGGAGCACCTAGGAGATAGCTCTCCGGGAGAGGCTGCTTCTGTGACAGCAACATCCAAGGCCAGTAGGTTTGAGCGAAGCGCGCATCTGATCGGCTCCACGCTTCGAAAATCGGAATCACATCAAATACAGCGAGACGCTCGACGTTCTTCGGATGGTCCAATGCCATACGATAGGAGACGCGTCCTCCACGGTCGTGTCCGATCAGTGTAAAGGTGGGGAATCCGAGCTTAACCATCACCTCAACCAGTTCATTTGCGATTGCTCGCTTTGAATAAGGAAAATGGTCGCCCGCAGAAGCGGGTATTCCGCTGCGGCCGTAGGCGCGCAGGTCCGGGCAAATCACGGTGTAATTCTTAGCAAGTTTTGGCGCGAGGAATCGCCACATCAGACTTGTGCGCGGGAAGCCGTGCACCATCAAAATGGCCGGCCCCTTTCCGTAGCGGCGCACGAATATCGTGTTTTCTGAGACCTCGACTTGAGAGGTCTCAAAGGGAGCTTGACCAGCCAAACTCGTGCCGGTTCGCGCCGTGAGCTTTTGCATGTTTACCTCCGAACTCAGAGGCGGGACGCCCCTGGAGCACACCTCGGGCCGGGACGCCTGGTGAGATGCGCTCGAATTTACCAAGGATGTTTCTGTGCGGAGCCATTAGGTGCCAGCGCCACCGACCTGTACTCGATGCTCTGATTCGACCAGTCAGCCATAACTCCGGCGAGGAGAAAAGTTCGCGCGAGACTGCATCCTCCGGCAGGATTGCAACACGCTCCGGTGGAATGCTCGCTAGTTGCTAACAGAAATCCCCGCCAGATGGATATTCTTTCAGCCCAAGAGGTCTAGGATGAATCGCTCGGGTGGCGGACAGGTGGTAGGGCGGCCTAGGCTCTGCCTTGGAGAGGGATTGACCTTAATTCCTGCGACTGAAGTATTCTTCGCTCCCGCGGTGGCGCGCGGTCCTATTGAGGAGTATCTTAAGATACGCGTTCGTCCCAGCACCAAAAGAATCGCCGCGGGCCTGTGGTCCCATCAAATACTACAGTTTACTACCAGGGTTTACAGGACACGGGCTTTAGGGAAGGTCTGACGAGAAAGCGTGGAGAAAGCGGATGAGCGGCATAGTCGAGTTTCTCGTGCGGTATGGCTACTTGCTGCTGTTCGCCTGGGTGCTCGCAGAGCAACTGGGTTTGCCGCTGCCATCCGCACCGCTGTTGCTGGCCGCCGGCGCTCTGGCGGGAACCGGCCGCATGAATCTTGCGATGGTGCTAGCCTTGCCGATTGTGGCCGTGGGAATCTGCGACGCCTTCTGGTATGAACTTGGCCGCCGCCGCGGCGTCAAGGTTCTGCAGTGGCTTTGCCGCATCTCACTCGAGCCAGATTCCTGCGTGCGCCGGACACAGGTCCGTTTCGAGCGCAACGGCCCATGGGCGCTGGTTGTGGCGAAGTTTATCCCCGGATTCAACGCCATGGCACCTCCCTTGGCGGGGGTTAGCCGCATGCCCTGGCGGCGGTACGCACTGTTCGATGGGCTGGGAATATTATTTTGGGCGGGCAGCTACATTGGCGCGGGGTACATCTTTAGCGGCCAACTCGAGCGCGTGGCCGTGCGCTTGGTCTTTCTCGGGCGGGGACTCTTCGCGCTTCTGTTCTCCGGCCTGCTGCTCTATATCGGTTGGAAGTATTTCAACCGGCGTCGCTTCCTGCGCAACCTGCGCATCGCGCGAATCAGTCCAGATGAGTTGCATCAGAGGATGGCTGGCGGCGAAAACGTCGTAGTTGTTGACCTGCGCCACTCCATGGAATTCGAGTCCGAACCAGAGACGATTCCCGGAGCAGTGCACATGGATGCCGCGGACTTGGAAGAGGCCTTTGAGGCTATCCCGCGCGACCGCGAGATCGTGCTGTTTTGCAATTGTCCGAACGAGGCTACTGCTGCGCAAATGGCGCTACGGCTACGCAGCCTCGGAATTACCCGCATCCGGCCTTTGGCGGGAGGCCTCGCCGGTTGGCGCGGCAAGGGCTTTCCCCTGCAAAAGCTGGAGACGGGAGAAAATAAATCCGGCCCGCTCGACCTTGCGACAGATGCCAGGCGCAACCTTGGCGCTGCCCGAGTTGAGGACCAGGTGCCACACAACCATTAGAACCTGGAAGCGCGATTTCCCGCTGGGGGGGTTACTTGCCTTCTTATCTTTGTACGAGGTCCGCATGGCATCAGCGCGGGGAAAGGCTTGAGACGTACGAGTCGAGACTGGCTGTGAGCTGGTCGAGGCCGGCGAGTACGTTTTGTCGGAGCGCTTCGACGACTGCAGGAACGGTCTTCTGGCTCACGTGCTCATCGTGGCTGTAGGATTGATTCCAAACGACGATGCCAGTTTTCACCTGAAACAGCTCGAGTTCGAGAGAAAAGCGTGCCGTGATCGAAGGCGAATCGACTTCTTCGAGCGAGTACAAATGCCCACGCAAAATGTAGTCGCCTCTGGCGCCGCTTCCGAGCCGTCCGACCGAACGAAATCTTCCCTTCGAGCGCAGCGATTGCGTAAGCATCGTTTCCAGCATTTCCGTAGGAACCTCGGCCCAGCGTTGATATTCGTAGGTCCCGAGTTCTACGCCGCCATTACTGTAGACGATCGGGTCGTTCAGATAGAGATGAGAAGCCGAAATGCGTCCAACGAGAATCGTGACCGGAAGTGGCGCGTCGTTCTCGACCGTGACGGAAGGCGCGGGCGTAGGCGCAGAATTCAGCGTGTAATATTTCACGGGCCGTGTGGCGCCGCAGTTCGCAGTGGAGAGAATCCCTATGAAGGTTAACAAAGCGGCGAAAATGGTGATGAACCGTTCTTGTGCGAGGCGCATGTTCATTTTCAGTTCGGGCGCTTGGGCAATTGCCCTGGTTCGTGTTCCGGCGGTGATGAGGACCGAATCAGCGTGGCCGGCCGCGTCTTAATCGTTTCGGTAAAGGCCTTCAGGTTCTCGGTCACATCTCTCAAGTTCTCGATGATTGCATCGAGGTCGTCGCTGTTCGTGTTCAGGATGCTATTGAGCTGATCCGTGAGCGCGGAAGCGGATGCGAGAGTCGTGCGCATCTGATTCACCACTTGTCGCAGATCGGGACGATTTTCCATCAGCGTTGCGTCGATATGCGACAGAGCGGTATTCGCCTGATTTACCGTCTTCGTGAGATCATCGAGCAGCGGCGCAAATTTGGCGCTGCTGCCATTCAGATTATTCAGCGTGGAATGCAGCACAGGCCGGTCTTCCGCGAGCATGCCGCGAACGTTCGCGAGGCTCGCGGCAATATTCGTGCGATTATTTGCGTTGAGCAGGCCATTGATGCGCCGGATGGTTTCCTGCAATTCAATGACGCGCGCGTTCAGATTTTGCAGCAGTACCGTTGCCTGCGGAGCGAGGTCGTTAATTTTCGTCGCGAGATCGTCAAAACTCGCATAGTCCATCGCTGTCAAGACCGTGCCAGAGGCAGCTGGAGGAGCGGCCTCGCTCCCCGGGATGATGCCGAGAAAATTGTCGCCGAGAGGGCCGAGGCTGGAAATCTTCGCTTTGCTATCCGTGTGTACAGGAACCTGGCCATCGACACGAAACTCGATTTCCATGCGAGTGGGATTTTGCGGGTCGCTGCGCACGGACACGACACGGCCGACCGGAGGTCCACCAGCGTAGCGCACTTCGGAACCCGGTCCGAGACCGCCAGCATTCTTGAAATACGCGCGGTAAATCCGTTCACCGCGCCCGACGCCTCTGGTTAGCGAAAAAAGTGTCACCACAAGGAGTCCCGCTGCGACGAGAACGAATAAACCTACGAGCGCGCGCTCGCGTTTCGCTTGCAATAGCACCCCTCAAATACTCACAGAAAAGCAGAAGTCGGGCCGCGTAGACCTTCAGAGTTGCGGAGTATAACACGTCCTCGCAGCCCAAACGGCTCTCTACAGGCGCAAATTCTCGGTCAAGCGGTCGAGGAAGCCATCGTCCACGGAGATTTCCGGATCCGGAACGCGGTCGAGGAACTGGCGCACGCGAGGATGCTGGTTGGCTTTCAATTCTTCCGGCGTACCAATCGCGATGATCTTGCCCTTGTCGATCAGGACCATGCGGTCGGCAATGAGGAAAGCGCTGGCTAATTCATGTGTGACGACGACGATGGTCATCCCAAATGCGCGCTTCAATTTCAGAATCAAATCGTCAATTCCTGCGGCAATGATGGGGTCCAGGCCTGCGGAGGGCTCATCGAAAAACAGAATCTCCGGGTCCATGGTCAGAGCGCGAGCGACTGCGGCGCGCTTTTTCATTCCGCCGCTCAGTTGTGCGGGATAGTAGTCTTCGTAGCCGGAAAGCCCCACCTCTTCCAGTTTGAGCCGCACCAAAACTTCGATCGTGGAGTCATCCAGCCGCGTGTGCTCGCGAAGCGGCAGCGCCACGTTTTCACCAACGGTCATTGAACCGAAAAGTGCGCCGCCCTGAAAGGATGCGCCGAACTTTTTCCGAAGCTCGGCCATATCATGGCGGGAAATGCAACACAGATCATGCCCGCGGATCACGATTGCGCCGCCAGAGGCCTTTTCAAGGCCCATCAGGGCGCGCAAGAGGGTGGTCTTGCCGGAGCCCGAGCCGCCGAGAATCGCCATCGTCTCGCCGGTTTTCACGTCGAAACTTATGCTGTGAAGAACCTCGTGCTCCCCATAGTTCACGCGCAAATCGCGGACACGAATTGCGACGCCATCGTTGACCGGTTTTTCTGATTCGTTTTGGCCCGCCATCTTATCGCGTCCTTGTGGCTTCGTACTACGAACCCCGATTGCGATGTGCGTTATCCCGAAGCGGTGAAATAGAAAAGCAATGTAAAAACCAAATCCACGGCCACGACCATGAAAATGGATTTAACGACCGCCGATGTGGCCGAGCGGCCCACTTGTTCCGCTCCCAGGCCGGTTGAAAGTCCTTCCTGACAACCCACCGCAGTGATCACGACGCCGAACATTACGCTCTTGATCAGGCCTGTAATAATGTCGCGGAACTCCAGCGAGATGAAGGTCGCTTGGATGTAAGAGGAAAACGTGAAGCCTGCGGCGCTCACGCCGAAAGTTGCGCCGCCGAGGATGCCCATGAAGTCGGCCCATGTGGTAAGGCACGGCAACATCAAAGCCATGGCGAGAAGTTTTGGCGCGACGAGGAACTGAACTGGATCGAGCGCCATCGTCTCGAGTGCGTCGATTTCTTCATTGACTCTCATCGAGCCGATTTCCGCGGCGAACGCCGAGCCCGAGCGTCCGATTACAACAATGGCGGTCATCAACGGCGCGAGCTCCCGCGTCACGGAAATTGCGACAGCTCTTGCAACAAGCGCGATGGCGCCAAGTTTGCGCAGTTCGTAGGCGGATTGTAGGGCCATAATCGTGCCGATGAAAAATGAAATCAGAGAAAGGATGGGAACGGCTCCAACGCCGACGGCAATGGCCTGGTGAATAGCGCGCTGGCCGCGCAGCCGCTGACCTTGCAATGGCGCCACCACGATGGCATGAAGCGAGCGGCCGGTCAGGATCGTGAGGTCGCCGAGATAGGCTAGCCCATCGATGGTAGCTTGTCCCACTGTTTCTGTGACGGACATACTCGGAGTCTCAGACTGTGGCGCTAGAAGATGTTGACCGTACGCCACGGAGTGCCTCTTCTTCCGTGCCATACACTTCGAACACATTGATCAAACGCGTCAACTCGAAGACTTCTCTCGCCACGCGGTTGAGCCCGAAAAGAGCGAAGCCAATCTTCGATTCCCGGGATACTTTCAAAGCTTCGACCAGGCAGGCCACGCCTGCGCTATCGATATAACCCACCTTGGTCATGTTCACAATTGCGCGTGGCGCTTTCCTCACCTTCAAGAGGTCCATAAGCGCCTTGCGGAGGTCGGGAGCGTTATACAGAGTGATCTCGCCCGTGACGTCGACGACCGTGGCGATTCCGTTGGGACGCGTTGTAATGCTCATGCTCATTGATGATTTCCCCACAACCAGTGAGTAAAACCAGAATTTCTTTTCTTCAGCCAGTTCCTGATATCGCAGCGATACCGTCAACAGATGAACCAGCATTCCGAGTTCTCGCTGCCATGTCGGATCAGTGAGCGCGCTCGCTAATTCGTCTTGATTCTAGCGCTGAAACTAGCGCCTCTCTTCCGATTCTTCAATTCATTTCATTTTCATACCCGGGGCGAACATCACCCACTGCGAAAACACCAGAAAAGGTCGTTTCCAGCATTTGTAGAGAACGAGCCAATTTTCAGGCCGGGGGCGCCGGTTATGAAATGCTTGGATACCAGCGTTGAGTGCACTGGGTATCGGTAGAGACGCAATATTCCCCCCTCGGACTCATCATGAGTCGCGGATATTAGAGCATGCCTGTAGCCGTTCAGATTCAAGAATGGTGCGAAAGCCGCGCCGCGCTCATTTCCGCTTTCGCGGCACAATCTTACTCGTCCGAAAGGTAAGGCAATCAAGGACGATTTCCGCCAGGAATAAAAGCTGGATTGACGAGACTGAGCGCGATCATGGTTTTCGTCCGAAATAGCGGTTGACCATTAACTGAGAGTATTTCCTAGAAAAAGAATTTCGCACCGAGCTGGACGAGGCGCGGCGCAGTTGCGCTAATGACTTGGCCGAACGTCGAGCTATCGATATTCCCGTCGACTGCCTGAGGTCCGAAAAACTGAGCGTGGTTGAAAAGGTTGAAGCCTTCGAGCCGGAACTGGAGTGATTTCGATTCGGTCAGCCGCACGTTCTTGAGCAGGGCCATATCGTAGTTGTCCATTCCTGGACCGTAGAAAAAGCGCCGCTGGGCAGTGCCCGGCGTGCCCAACACGTTCTCGCTGAACACAGACGGATTGAAATAGGGCCGTCCATTTCGGGGATCATGATTTAGGTCCAATGGCCCGCCCGAATAATCCGGCTCGTCGACACCGTAGTTGTTAATGCCGTTAGGTTCGGTGCCAAGCAGCGAATTGTCTCCGTAGTTGACAAGCGTCACGGGAAGGCCGCTGCTGAAATGAGTGATTCCAGAAAGCTCCCAACCCTCCGTCCAGCGATTGGTGGCCCGGAACAGGCGTCCCACCGGGATTTGATAGCTGTAACTCACGACAAAATTATTCTTCACATCAAACGCAGACAGCGCTTTGCTAAGCGCCGGATCGAGCGGATTGACCTCTTCACCGACGTTTGAAGATTGGTCCTCGGACTTGCTGAACGTGTATCCGGCCAGCAGTTGCAAGCGCCCACTGGTGTGCCGAACCGTCACCTGCAGAGCGTTGTAATTCGAGTTCCCCATCGTCGCTTGGTTGGCATTGCTGCCGAAGTTTGATCCTAATGGACCTCGTGTGCCGTCATAAGTAATGCCCGTCGTAGTCGTGTATGTGCTGTCTTCACCAAAGGGACCACACGGGGTTTGCCCCGGCTCGAGGTTGGCGGGATTGCTCAAGAACAAACAGAGCGACGGATCGCCCGGATTTGCTTCGTCAAGCACGAGTAGCCGGTGCCCCTGCGTGCCCACGTAATTCAAACTGAGTACGGTATTGGATCCCAATCCACGCTCGAGCGAGAGCATGTATTCCTCGGTATAAGGAATACGATTTGTTGTGGGATAGTTCGGAAGCCCCGTAATGGGTTTGAACTGCGCCCAGTTAATGTTGGGATCGGGATGATTCGCACTGCTGTCCAACGGTGCGAGCGTAACGGGAAAGTATTGGCCTTGATTTTGACCGCTCGCCGCCGAAATAAACGGCGTCGAGAACAACGGCGGGGCCGGGCTCGTATAAGTCGTCCCGTACGGCGCATTCGCGCTCATCACGCCAATCGTGAGCGCCTCGATCGCCGTGTAGAACATTCCGTAGCTCGCTCGGATGCTGGTCTTGCCGGGGCCTCCAAGTAATTTGGAGAGTATGCCGTTCCCGGAAGCGCTGGGCGAATAGGCCAAGCCGATGCGTGGCGCAAAGTCGAGGTTTCCCGGGGGCGCGAGAGTGCGCGGTACTCCTGGATCCGTGGGATAAAGGATGCCCGCAGGAGCGCCCGGAAAAACCACCGACTGCTCGCCGGGAGCAAATGTCGCAATCTGATTGTACTTTTCATACCACGGTTCGATGCGATCCCATCGCAGACCGTAGTTCAACGTGACGCTGCGCGTTATGCGCCAGCTATCTTGCCCATAAAGGCCTGCGTACTTGTTGCGGCCGTAAAACGCCTGAAGCTGGCTCTGATTGTATTGGCTCGGAATTCCAAGCAGGAAGTCCGCAAAATCAGAGCCAGTCTCCGTTCCGAAGAATAGGAAGCTGCCATTGAACTGCGCGATCGCGTTGACATTGACCTGATCGTAGTGGAATTCGCCGCCGAACTTTATCGTGTGCGTTCCGATCACCTTCGAAAAATTGTCAAGCCACTGAAATGTGTTATTGACCTGGTTCAGCTCATTCGTATTCGTTCCGATCGTGTAGCTGTTGAAACCAACACTCTCTACTCCTTCCGTACTCGGCGAAAGCGGCACGATCCCCGGAGTTCCTTGCCCTACTTCGAAGCCCTGTGATGCCAGACTGACGCCGACTCCGCCGACGGGCTTGCCGAGGTCATTCGCATCCCGCATGTAGCTGAAGTGAAATTCATTCACAGCCGTTGCGCTCACCGTCTTGGTGTCGCCCAGGTCCAGCAATTGTGAGCGGCCGGTGTACAGCGCATTGAAGCCCGGCACGTTCGCTCCACCCTGAGCGACGGGGTAAGGATTGTTCTGCGACCAATCATCAAGGAAATAGTAGGCCGACATCAGCCCCCAGCGCGTGTTCGCATCGACCCGGTAGGCTCCTTTGTCGTCACGCAAAGTTTCGTTGTAGGCCGAAGTAGAGAATGTGCCGTTCGCGTTGTTGGGGGTGGGGATGTACTGCAATAAATTGGTCGCGGGAGTGGACCAAACACTCTGCGGAATCACGGCGCCCGGAAAAACGCACGTTGAACTGGTGCATCCCGGCGTGTAGTACGGCTCGCCTTGCGAGACCCGGTAATCGAGCTTCTGCGAAAGGAGGCTGGCGAAATACGGCCCGCTCACCGTCGTGGGAACCGTGTTTCCATTTGCGTCCGCAGTTACGAAAGAGCTCGCCAGATCCGACAGATTGCCCGACCGGTCCTGCACGGACGGAACCGGAATCTCGCCGGTGTCCACTCCCTGGGTCAGTCGAGTCCCTTGATAATCACCGAAGAAGAAAATCTTGTTTCTGCGAATCGGACCCCCGAACGTCCCTCCAAATTGGTTCTGATCGAAAGCCCCGCGCGTGGGCGAAAAGTAGTTCCGCGCGTCCAGATTCGTATTGCGGAGAAATTCGAAGGCATCGCCGTGAAACTCATTATTGCCGGATTTCGTTACCACGTTGATTTGGCCGCCGCTGAATTCGCCATATTCAGCGTCAAAATCGTTCGTGAGAATCCGAAACTCGGCGATGGAATCGAGGTTGGGAACGACCGCCGCTCCCATGTTGACGTCTTCCTCCGCGTCGCTTCCATTCACGATGAAGGCGTTGGCGAATTCCCGTTGGCCGTTGATCGAGATCGTGCCGGGATTCAAATCCCCGGAGGGAGAAAGCGCGCTGGCGCCTACGTCTTGCACCGTGTCCGACGTGATAGACGTGACCGGCACAACGCCAGGCTGAAGCGCCAGCAGGTCCGTAAAGCTCCGGCCGTTAAGCGGCACCGCCGTCATCTGCGCACCAGTGATGACCTGGCCCATCTCCGTGCTCGTCGTTTCAACCTGGACCTGGTTTTCCCTCACGGTAACGACATCGGATCTCTGCCCTACTTCCAGGACCGCATCGACCGTCAATGCGGTGTTTGCATCGACGACGATTCCGGCGCGCCGATACGGCCTGAAGCCCGAGCTTTCGATCTCCAGGTTGTAATGGCCGACAGGAAGGCTGGGAAACGAATAGAAACCCTTGCTGTCAGTGGCGACGCTTTGCCGGATTCCAGTGTAGATGTTCGTCGACGTGACGGTTGCCTTGGGAATCACGCCGCCACTCGCATCGGTCACCGTGCCTGAAATGCTTCCGCCCACACCGGCCGGCGTAGAAATGGCAAGCCAGGGAAGTAGGAACAACACGCCAAAGAAAGGAATAAGCGTCCTGATCGGCGTCATCCGGAACCGAATTTTTTTGGAAACAGGATACGCCAAAGAATCGTGCTGCTGATTGCTTGATCGGCTTCCAGCCATTCAGTTTTTCTCCTGAAATACCGGTGGCTGGCTCCTGTATAATGGCGCGGATCGCCAGCCTATCGGGTTGTCGATTTGCGGTCCTCATGACCCTTTCGCGAAAAAGGTTTTGTCGTGAGGACCGTTTTATTCTTCCAAGAATTTCCGCAATGCGCCGTGCTCGAAGGTCTTATAGTTGCGACAGTGTTGCAAATATGAGAAAAAAAACCGTTGCCGCTTCCTCACGCACCAGCATCCCGGCATCGCTTGCAAAACCCGCCGGCTTCCAGCCGCACGACGCGAATGAGAAATTCTCCTTGCCTCGCCATCTCATTCTTGAGCCTCTCAAAGGCCGGACTCGAGTATTCGATGATGGCTCCGCAACGAAAACATGCCATGTGGCAGTGGTCCCGATTGGTTTTGGCTTCGTAATAATGCTTCTCGCCCTCGATGTGCATCAGGTCGAGCTCATCGATCAGCCCTTGGTGCTTCAGCAGTGCAATCGTGCGATATACTGTGGCGCGATCGACGCCGGCATCGCGTTTTTGCGCGATCTCGAGCAACTTCGCGGCGTCCAGATGGCGCGGGGAATCCTGAATAATGGCCACGAGCAGCCGCCTTTGTGCGGTAATCCGCACACCGCGCGCGACCAACTCTTTGAGCAAAGAGGGCCGGGTTATCGATGCATTGCTCTTCGATCTTCCTAGTTGCGATTCTGTCGCAATAACTGGGCCGATAGCCATTTCCTGCTTCTCCTTGCTGCGACTCTAGTTGCAACTGAGTATCAACTGATGCCCATTGAACTTCATCGCCCTTTGTCTGTCAAGGCCGACTTTGTGAATTTTCAGTAACCAGCAGCGAACTGCGTTAAATCGAGGTCGAACGTGCTCGCATCGCGGTCGTGCAAGAGAAAAATGGAGACGAAACGGAGTTTCTACGTCCATCCTAATCATTGAAACAATCCACCCCCGCTGCTTTCAACCAGATCGATCTCAGTTCCTCTGCTTACAATGCCGAGCAGTTCTAGCCCATGCTCTAATCCGTCTGCATGGCCGTCATTAGCCTGTAGTTGGGAAGTCACTATCGAGCTAAATCTCAAGGAGGCAACACATGATTGTTAGGAAAATTTCTATTTTGTTCTTGCTTGGATCTCTGGCAGTTTCGATCACTTTGGGACCGCGGCACTCGTATCGGCAGGCAAAAACGACACTAAGGGCCGACGGCGGGCGGCCGGTGCCACCCGTTCCCCCACCACCCCCAACACGGACGGCGGCAATTGCTATGCCGAATCAAACTGCTGTAGTAAGCAGCACATAAGCGCGGAGAAAGGGAAAGGTGCCCGGGACCTTTCCCTTTTTTTTGTGTTACTATGTGGCAACTTACGGGATGTGGAGACATGCTGAGCCAATCAGTTTGGTGGGTTTGTATCGCGTTGGAAGCCTTGTTGTTGGCTCGAGCCGCGCGGGCGAATCTTTTCAAGAAATTCCCTCTATTCTATTCCTACATCGCCTGGGTTCTCGCTACGGATCTTCTCAGCGTTCCCATTTACATGCATTATCCTTCTTTATACAGCTCATTTTATTGGGCCACGGAATTCCTCATGGCCGCCATTAGCTATGGGGTCCTCATGGAAATTTACCATCGATCGCTTAAGAATTACCCGGGCGTGGCACGGTTTTTCGAAATTTTACTTCTCATCATGTTTCTTGTGATTGCAACAAAGGTTAGCGTAGGTTTGTTCAGCAATTCACATCTGTCATTTGCTCGCGCTGTTGCAGAACTGGAACACGATCTGCGGCAACTGCAGGCAGTCCTATTGTCCTGCCTCCTGGTCCTTTTCATTTATTACAAGATCCCGATAGGAAGAAATTTGCGTGGACTCGTTTTGGGCTACTCTCTACTTGTGGGCACGGAGGTAATCACTCTGACTTTCGCCTTCCATCCCACGACGGGGTTTGCTCCCTTGATGCGAAGAGTCGAACCGCTCCTCTACGCGGTTTCTCTGATCATCTGGTCGCTTGCCCTTTGGGCGTCAAGCCCCGAAATGGTAACCGGCACCTCTTGCGGAATTGAACAAGATTACGAGCACCTTGCCCAAGAAACGAAAATGATGCTACTTCGTGCGCGAACCCATCTCGCAAGAGCGGCCCGCCCGTGACGCAGATTTTTTTCTCGCTGGTCATTGGGTGCTTGCTGCTTGGGGTCATGCTTTATTGGTTCTTGCAAGGAGATATATCTAATAAGGTCGAACTCCCTGACGCACGGAATGCGCTGGGTCGCCTGCAGTCGCAGTTCCTGCCTGTGAGCTTGGTCGATCGAATTCTCGATTACAACGATTTCGTTTTCGTAGACAAACTACAAGAACCAAGCATTCTTCACTCACTGGAAACCGAGCGGACAGCAATCGCGGCGTACTGGCTACGTCACACACGGCAACAAGTCAAGCTGCTCATGACCTTCTATGTAAAGTCCGCCCGGCATAATGCCAAACTTGCCGCTCCGCTCGAGTTCAACCTCGCTTTTAACTATTTCTTTTTTTTGATGGCCTGCAATGCCTTACAGGGTCTGATCTGGTTGCGCGGCCCATTCTATGCGCTGAAAGTTGCGCGGTGCACAATGATGGTTGCGACGCGCTTCTGTGCCGTGTCCGAGAAAATCCTTGCGATCGCAGAGGCTCAGGGTGCGAACATGCAAGAAGCGTCCGGACATCGCTGGACCTCTGGGGGATAATTTGCACGCATGCTTAGGCCCATCGAGATAAGCGCAGCAGTCGAAGATCTCAAGAAACACAGTCTGGCCTCTCTTCACGGCGAGATCGCGCGATTGGTTTATCTAGCGGCTACTCGGGACTACAACACGGGACAGTATTATCATGACGGGCTTGCCGCCAGGTTTACCCAGGAAATCGCTAACAAGGCCATAGCGGAATGCCATGAACAAGTTTTTCAAAGGGTGGTAGAAGCTCCCTTAGAGGAGCTGGTCAGCCAATTAGAGGAGTACGCAAGAGGTGATTATTCGGAGGAGGAGATCGTTAGCACGTGGCTAAGCCTCGAACCCTATCGGGTTATCATCCCGCTTACTTGCGATCCGCTTTCTGCCAAGCTCTTCTGTTCCAACCTCAAGATTGCTTTGGTAATTTTGGAATCCCGCGTGAAGAATCGCCCGAAAAATTGACCAGGCGCATCGCGGCGGCTGTCACTTGTCCTACGATGTCTGCCTCATCGGGGTAGACGAATTGGCGGATACTGCACGGGGAAAGCGGATGGGGAACCAGCATCAAGCGGTTTTCGTGCAGCTCACACCAGGAGCAGGCATAACCCTCTCGAAGTTCAATGAAATAGATGGGCCGTTCCAGCTCGGACTTCCATGGGCCTTCATGAATTTCGCTTAGAGCGCCGTCGATCTGAACAAAAGAGCCAGGCCGCAAGAGCGGATAAAGCGTGAAGTCTTTCAGGCCGATGTATCCATAGAGATTGTGCCTGAGGTCTAAGCTCTGAAGAATTGGAATCGGCACCTCTCCCCACACCTCCACCATACGGGATAGCAGGTTGCTCTTTTCCAGGCGGAAGCCAGGATCGAAACGAACTGGGAAGGTGACACTCTTGCTTGGGTCCGGCGCGAACGCCTTAGTCAAATGGGTTTTTTCTAGGGGCATCGAGAATTGATACTTGGCGATTTGTCCCAATTCCACTCCGAAGAGGGCAAGCAACTCACTGTAGTTGGTCCGATAAATGACGCTCAGGCTGAAGAGTTTGTGGAGACTGGGAGTGGCGGCGGTGTTCTCAATCTGTGTCAACCACGCATTGGAAATACAGAAATCCTCACTACCTTCGATCTCTGCGATTTTTCGACTATATTCCTCGACGTCTCGCGTCGTGATCCCAAGTTTGTTTCTTAAGTCTTTTAGTTGTTCGCCGGCTCGCATCGAGTCTCTTCAAGTGCCAGGCAGCCGCGCATTGACCATTTCACTAAACAAAGCAGGGAGGGAGTTTCTCATATTCTCCCAGACACGCACAAGGAAGACACGAGCGCTCGAAGTCCTGGCAATCACCCGAGCAGAGATGACGACAATTGACGATGTCATTACTGGTGAAGTAGCTCGTCTCCGTCTTCAAAGCAATGCTGCCATTCTATCCTCTATCGCTTGCTGGTTTCTTCCGGGCACGTCTCCGGGCTGCTCGGTAAGGTAAGCGAATTTCCAAAGTCTTTCTCCGTACGACAGTGTGTCCTTAACCTAATACCGGGAGGCGATCTGAATTTTCGATAACATGATTTGTTAACAGTGTCTCCGACCTCCCGCTCATGGAAGTTTGAATCGATCCTCCAATTTTCTTTGTGGAATCGGCCATCTTGTCAAGTGGACTTGCGTTCGTGAGACTACAGCTCAATGGAGATCGGTTTTGGGGTGGCCTGGAGGAAACTCATGCGGTGCAAACTGCACTTCTTGATTGTTGAGGACGATGATGTAGTTACGATGCTGATTCTCGAGCAATTGACGCAAGTTTTCGGAGGGTATAGCCACTTGGAATGCACCTCGTCGCCGTCGATTGCCTGTGAGAGCCTGACACATGGCGAGTTTGACGCGATTCTTTTCGATTTATCGCTCGTGAATCAGGGAGGGAACACGATCGTAACAACTATCCGGTCCCGCGCTCCGTACACACCTCTTTTCCTCCTGGTTGAAAAACGCCATCAATTGCAGGGAATCGGATCGCTTGTAGAGGGGGCCAGCGGTTGTCTATTCAAGCACGAATTGAGGGAACGCACTTGGCTTAAGCATTTGTGTGCAGCGGTGGCCCATCGTAACGCGGTTCCAACACCCTTGGCGTAATGAGGGATTACTGTACATCGGCCAATTGCTCTATGATACGGATGAGCGACTCGATTACGAATTCTGGCCTTCAGAACTGTACGCGAAACTCGCATTCAGGCGCCGGTCCAATATCGCCGCCGCAAATTTCGAACATTCCGTCAATTCTCGGTTCGCCCAATTCGATACCGATGGAAGCGCTGTGCCGCTCAGTTTCACACAGGCTCGTAACGCCTGATAATAGACACTCACCTCTTTCAACCACAAGTTGCTCTCTTGCGGCGACGGACACATCTGATGGGATGCGTGGATCAGCATCGGAAAGTGTTCCGCGCCAATGGCATCATTTGCGATCCCGGTGGCATTCTCGAGATCTTTCGACAGCGGTTGGGCAGCGATCGTTATCCAGATCGATCTCCACTGGGACACAGCGAACTGAATGAGCGCCGCCAGCGAAAGCACGCAAATGAATGCTGCAATCATGATGTGCCAGTTTGGTGCACCATCATGACCTCCGCAATAGAGCCAAAGTACTATCGGCTCGCGCGGAATTCATTCCGGTAACTTTAATAATCGGTCATATGGCCATTCCATCTGCATGTCTCAGGCAGCTGCGACCGGCCATCTCATGTGTTACGAACGGGACCTTGTGATCAATCACGAACCAGAAATTGACCCGAAAAATGTTACGTTTCGCGAGTGGGAGTATTCCGCACGTCTGCGCGAGTTGCAACGGCGCGAATGGTGGATTTGGGGCTTCTCCATGTTCGTTCTACTCGTGCTCACAGCCGGAGTGGTCTCGCTCTCATTTCCACAAATCCTGCAGGACAGGAAAACCGTTCTTGGCGCCGGTGTGTTCCAGACTGTTTTGGGCCTGATATGTTTGATCCTGCTTTTTATCGGCTATCTGACTTATGAGAAATTCCTGATAAATAGGCTCCGCTTCGAACTCGCCCAAGGGCAATTCCACTCCTCGCTGTGGCGCAATCTAGCGTTAACTGATCCGCTTACCGGTTTGTATAACCGGCGATTCGCCGAACGGCACCTTAGAATGGAAGTCGCTCGAGCCCGTCGCAGAGGTTATGCGTTGACCCTAGTCCTTTTCGACCTTAACAACTTTAAGCAAATTAACGATCGCTTCGGCCATCCTGCCGGCGATATGGTTCTGAAAGCGTTCGCCGATCGTCTAGCCAAAGGGGTCCGGGAAGGAGACTTAGCCGTTCGCCTGGGTGGCGACGAATTTCTGCTGTTGCTCGCGGAATGCGATTCGTTGTATCTGCCGTCTATTCTTCGCCGCCTAGATGCAATCGAGGTCCCGTTCGACGAGCATCGAATACCGGTCAATTTCTCGGTGGGCTGGACGGATTACCAGTCAGATGATCTGGCGGAAGATTTACTTCATCGTGCGGATAAGGCCTTGTATGAAGATAAGGAGTCGCGAAAGCGAGCGACCGTAGTTCCTCCCAGATGATTCCCGCTTTGCATTGCACGGCTCTCTGCTTAGAAAGGCAAGCAGCAGGGAATTCCTTGCGCCCGTTGACGCAAGATCATCGAAGATAAAAGCTGTTTCAAATTGCAGCTAGCGTCAAAACATGCCCTGATGCAGCGGCGTATAGCTGTGCCGACAAAACTCACAGTTGACGCCGGTTGCTTCATGAGAGAAACGTCAAAGGCGCGAACTCTTCGTACACACCTGCCGGCTAGAGGGTCGCCCAACAGAAACCGGAGAGAGAGATGGCGGTAACTCTGGGAAAGACCCCGTCCGTCCCGGCCGAGATCAACTTAAGCCGCATTGAGCGACGTCAATGGTGGCTCTTCTCCTCTGGGATTGTCGTCACTCTGTTGCTGACCGTGGGCATCGTTTCTTTTGCTGCTCCGATGCTGCTTCCCGCAGTGGATTCGTATTATTCGATTAACACAAAATTGGAGGTTCGCGCCCTTGTCGCGCTCGTGTTGCTGTTTGACATCTACGTCGTGTTTCAACAGCTCCAAATTCACCGTTTTCAGACGCGCCTCACCGAGCGCGAGGAACTTTTTCGTTTGATCAGCGAAAACGCCGCCGACATGATCTCACTGGTGGACGCAAATGGCCGCTGGCTCTATAACAGCCCTTCCTATCAGAAGCTGCTCGGATACTCTGCCGAAGAACTGCTGAAGACCTCGGCGTATGAGCAAATTCATCCCGACGACCGGGACGCGGTCATCGCAGCAACCACGGGAGCGCGCCAGTCCGGGGTCGGCCGTCGTCTCGAATATCGTGTCCGCCATAAAGACGGCCGATGGCTGGTCGTTGAATCGACGGCGAGTGTCGCCAGAAATCACGAGAAAGACGAAAGGCTGGTCATCGTAAACCGCGACATTACGGACCGGAAACAGTTGGAGGAGCAGTTGTATCTGTCGCAAAAACTGGAAGCGATTGGAAGGCTCTCCGGCGGAGTGGCCCACGATTTTAATAATCTCTTGGGCGTCATCATCGGCTATAGCGAAGCGCTGCAGCGGCAGATTGGTGAAGACCATCCTCTCCGCGAAGCCGTCGATGAAATTCAAAACGCTGGTAAGCGTGCGGCTCTGCTGACACAGCAATTGCTGGCGTTCAGCCGTAAGCAGGTGCTTGAGCCGAAAGTACTTGACCTGAATACCCTCGTCTCGGAAGTCGAAAAGATGCTTCGACGCCTGATCGGCGAGGATATTGAGCTCAAGATTGTTTTGCCAGGCGGGCTCGGCATGGTGAAAGCCGACCGTGGTCAAATTGATCAGGTAATTTTGAACTTAGCCGTAAATGCGCGGGATGCCATGCCGAAAGGTGGCAAGCTGTCACTCGAAACGAGCAATGCCGAGCTCGATGAGAATGACGTAAATCGCTTCCGTTACGTGGTGCCAGGAGCGTACGTATTGTTGAAGGTAACCGATACAGGATGTGGCATGGACGCGGAATTGCAATCTCATATCTTTGAGCCTTTTTTCACCACCAAAGAATCGGGCAAGGGAACTGGGCTTGGACTGGCTACCGTCTATGGCGTCATCAAGCAGAGTGGCGGCTACATCTGGGTAGACAGCGAAGTGGGAAGAGGCACCACTTTCAAGATCTATCTTCCGCGCGTCGAAGAGCCCAGGGAAATCACCGTGCCACACGAAAGTTCCGCGCAAGACTCCAGTCGGTGTCCCCGAACGGTTCTTCTTGTCGAAGACGAACACTCCCTCCGAAAACTGACGCGGGATACTCTGATAGAAATCGGCCATTCCGTCCTCGAGGCAGGGGATGCTTTCCAAGCGCTCGAGATCGCCAAGCGAACCAACTTTGCTATCGATTTACTTCTGACCGATGTGGTCATGCCAGGCATGAGCGGCCGTGTATTGGCCGACAAATTGTCCGCCGCCCGCCCAGAGATCAAGGTGCTCTACATGTCCGGATACACCGACGGTGCTGTAGCAACGCACGGAGTCTTGGAATCGGGGATCTCGATCCTTCGCAAACCCTTCACGCGAAGCGAACTGACGGAAAGGGTTGATGAAGTTTTGTCCCTGGTGGGAAAGCGATAGCAAGGTCTTAAGAAGACGAACGCCTGCTTTCGAATGGATTCAATCTGCCTGGAGGAAAAAGGGATGCCGCGGCTGCTCATTGTGGATGATGATGAATCGGTGCGAAAGGTTCTGCGCTTTCGGCTGAAGGATTCTTACGAAATCCTCGATACCGGTTGTCCCGAAGATGCCCTGGCCCTGGCGCTGCAGCAAAAGCCAGATGCAATTCTACTGGATCTAATGATGCCCAAGTATTCCGGCTTCGAGATTTGCCAGACGCTTTGTTCCATGAGCTTCACTCAACTCATTCCCATTCTTATTGTCTCCGGCGAGTCCGCGTCGCGATACAAGGACTTTTGCTCAAACCTGGGAGCCAAAGGCTATTTTCAAAAGCCTGTTGATTTCGATGCCCTTGAAAACCGTCTGGCGGCGCTTCTCGAGAGCAAGCGTGGCGACCGGCGCTCTGAGCCGCGTGTCAAGTTAAGAGTGACGCTGAAAATTAAAGGGACCACCACGAAAGGGGAAGGCTTCGATCTGCTTACTTCTACCGAGAATGTCAGCGCCCATGGTTTTCTTGCCAGCTGTAGTTCAGCCTTGAAAACAGGCTCCGTCGTCGAAGTATTTGTTATGGGCGCGGGCCAACAGCCGGTCGGGAAGGCCCGCATTGTCCGCATCGAATGGCCTGACACGCCTGGGCAACGATGCGGCTTTCAATTTCTCAGTGAGCCCGTCAACTGGGTACTAAGATAGGGTGTTGGCAGGCAATGCGAAGATTCCTCCAGGCTAAAGCATCCATCCTTTACGGCACAGCAGCGGGATTCCGCGGGAACGCCAAGCCCGGTAACACTGCCTATGCCGACGCGGCATGGGAATACAGTCTGACGCGTAGCTGGGTGCTGGCGCTCGATGTGGAATACCACTTCGAAGGCAACACTCCCGTAACCGGCTATAACACCCTGGATCCCACAAACGTTCTAAATCCGCCCGTCATTCAGACGAACTCGGGCTCCAGCGGTGAGCTCATTTTCGCTCCGGCGATCGAATACAATTGGAAACCCAACCTCGGCGTGCTCCTCGGCACCCGCATAATTGAAGTTGGCCGCAATATCACCCCATCGATCACTCCCGCTTTAGCCATCAACTTCGTTCACTGAGCGTCGCCCATTGAGCCTCGCGGATGTCCGCCTATCCCCGTTTTTTTCTCCGGACGATTGTTGTCGATGACGCTGTTGGGTGTATCCTGACGCACTCCTTTGGAGGAGTTTCCTATTCGAACTTACCGGCTCGCGCTTGTTGGCTTCGGAAACGTCGGCAAGGAATTCGTCCGTCTGCTTCTCACAAAAGATTTGGCGCTTCGACGAGATTACGGAATCGCCTGGAAACTCACAGGCGTTGCTTCCAGAAGAATCGGTTGGGTGGCTGACGCAAACGGCCTCAACCCCGCCGCCGCGCTCGATCATCGATGGCCGCAGGCGCAAGGCGCCCAGCAGTCCGCAAATGTCCGCGACTGGCTCGCCGCCGCGCAAGCCGATGTGCTTTTCGAAGCCAGTTCGCTCGAACGTCGCACCGGCCAGCCCGCCATCGATCATCTCCAGGCAGCTCTGGAATCCGGCGCGCACGCCATCAGCGCCAACAAGGGCCCCGTCGTGCATGCCTATCGCGAGTTGCGCGAGCTCGCCGCTGCTCGCGGCCGCAAGTTCTTTTTCGAGTCCGCAGTCATGGACGGCACGCCGATTTTTTCCATGTTTCCGCATTGCCTTCCCGCCGTCGACCTGCGCGGATTCCGAGGCATCTTGAATTCCACGACCAACGTGGTGCTCACCGAAATGGAAAAAGGCGCGACCCTTGAAGCTGCCGTAAAGCGTGCCCAGGAAATCGGCGTCGCGGAAACCGATCCCTCCGACGATCTCGATGGATGGGACGCCGCGGTCAAGGTGGCCGCGCTCGCCATCGTTCTGATGGGCGCCGAAATCAAATTGAGCGACGTCGCGCGTGAAGGTATTCGCTCCCTCACTCCGGAACTCGTCCGCGCAGCGCATTCCGCCGGCATGCGGTATAAACTGGTGTGCAGCGCCGAACGTACTGCGAAGGGAGTTCACGCGCGCGCGCGCCCTGAAAAATTGCTGATGGCCGATCCTCTTGCCCAGCTCGAAGGCACAACGTCCGCCGTGCGTTTCGATATGGACGTCTTTGGCCTCTCCATCATCGAACACAAGCCCGGCGTCATTGCTACGGCGTACGGCCTGTTCGCCGATTTTATTCGTGCTGTGAAGCCTTGAATTCGGTGCCATCCTTCGCGAAAATCAGGAAGCCACAATGAGCACACCAGTATCCCGCTCGAACGCTCCGCCAGTCGCGCACGCAGCGTCCGCGGCGCCCTCAGCAATTGACGTGCAATGGGTGCGCGCGCAATTTCCGTCGTTGCAGCAAATCGTAAACGGCCATCCCGCGGTGTTTCTCGACGCGCCTGCCGGCACGCAGGTGCCGCGCCAAGTGATCGACGCCGTCCGCGACTATTTCGAAAATTCCAATGCCAACACCTGCGGTGCGTTCGCCACCAGCCGCCGCACCGACGCCATGATCGCCGGCGCGCGCGCCGCCATGGCCGATTTTTTCAACTGCGATCCCGCCGAAGTTTTCTTCGGGCCCAATATGACCACCATCACCTTCGCTCTCGCCCGCGGCATTGGCCGCGATTTGCAGCCCGGCGACGAAATCGTGGTCACCACGCTCGACCATGATGCCAACGTCGCGCCTTGGCGTGCCTTTGAAGAGCGCGGCGTTCTCGTCCGTCAAGTCGACATTCGCGAAGAAGACTGCACTCTCGATCTTGAGGACTTGCGTCGCAAAATCACTTCGCGCACCAAAGTTGTCGCCGTCGGTTACGCTTCCAACGCCGTCGGCGCCATCAATCCCGTAAACGAAATCATCCGCCTCGCCCACGACGCCGGCGCGCTCGCCTTCATTGACGCTGTGCATTACGCCCCGCACGGCTCCATCGACGTCCGTGCGCTCGATTGCGATTTCCTCGCCTGTTCGCCCTATAAATTCTTCGGCCCGCACATGGGCTGCATTTACGGCAAACGCGACCTGTTGACGCGTTTTCGTCCCTATAAAGTGCGCCCCGCACCGGAAGCATTGCCGGATCGCTGGGAGACCGGAACGCAAATTCACGAAGGCCTCGCCGGCGTCACCGCCGCCATCGACTACATTGCTGAACTCGGCCGCCGCTGCGATCCATCAGCCGCCACCCGCCGCATCGCGCTCGTCGCCTCGCATCACGCCATGCGCGAATACGAAATGAGCCTCGCGACGCGCATGATTCGCGGCCTGCTGGAAATTCCCGGCCTGCGCTTTTACGGCATTTCCGATCCCGCGCGTTTCGACGAGCGCGTGCCCACCGTCGGCGTGCGCCTTGCCAATCGCACTCCTCTTGAGTGCGCCAAATTTCTCGGCGAGCGCGGCATCTTCACCTGGGACGGCAACTATTACGCGCTCAATCTCACCGAGCGCCTCGGCGTCGAAAAAGACGGCGGCCTGCTGCGCATCGGCCTCGTTCATTACAACACCGCTGAAGAAGTCGATCGCCTCCTCGAAGCCCTGCGCGAACTCGCCGGCTCGCATTAGGTCAAGTTCTGCCAGTTTCGTTTTCGCTCCTATTCCATGTATTCTGGCGCTGCGTAAAATTCGTTGCGCTGACGAGGCAAGATGGCGGACACAACCCTTCCGGCCCCTACCATGGTGCTCACGCAGGACGAGAAAGCCTATGCCGGCCTCGCGCACGCCCTGATGATGGGCACGTGGTGGATCGGCCCGTTTGTGATTTATCTCACTAAGAAAGAATCGCGCTTCGTCGCCTTCCACGCATTACAGGCGCTGTTGTGGCAAATTATTTACACAGTCGTCGTTTTCGGTGGAATGATCGTGTTCTTTGTCATCGTCATGGTCACGACGTTCTCGATGGCCCGGCAACCAAATGTGCCGCCGCAGCCTCCTGTCACGATTTTTTTACTTTTTCCTTTCGTATGGCTGTTCATTATGGCTGCGGCTGCCATCACCTTTACCCTCGCAATCATGTATTGCCTGAAAGCAATGCGCGGCGAATGGGCCGGCTATCCGGTGATCGGCCGTTGGGCGCGAAAGGTTGTCGGGTTCTAAAATGTCCAGACGCCCAAAACCAATCGTACTGACCGTTCTCGATGGGTGGGGCTACTCGCCAGACACCAAGGGAAACGCCATTGCCCTCGCGCGCAAGCCAAATTACGACGCGCTCCTGCAAAAATTCCCCAATGTGCTGATTCATACTTCCGGCCCTTTTGTCGGTCTGCCCGAGGGGCAAATGGGCAATAGCGAAGTCGGCCATCTGAATATCGGCGCGGGCCGCATCGTGCAGATGGACATTACGCGCCTCGATGCGAAAATTGCCTCCGGCGAATTTTTCAAGGAGCCGTTGCTCCTTCAAGCCATGGAGCGTGGCCGCGCCCATCAACTTCACCTCATGGGCCTGGTCAGCGATGGCGGCGTGCATTCGCATATCAACCACTTGTTCGCGCTGCTGCAAATGGCCAAGCAGAACAAAGTTGAGCGCGTCTTCGTCCACGCCTTCACGGATGGCCGCGACACTCCGCCGAATTCAGGCATCGGCTTTTTGCAGCACCTCCAGCAAAAAATGAACGAGCTCGGCCTGGGGAAAATCGCCACCGTCAGCGGCCGTTACTACGCGATGGATCGCGACAATCGCTGGGAGCGCGTCCAGCGCGCCTACGACGCCATGGTCCACGGCCGCGCGGAAGCGAAATTTCCGGATGCCGTCGCCGCATTGAAAGCGAATTACGAAAGGCTCGTCACCGACGAATTCGTCATTCCCGCGGTCATCACCGCCGGCAACGGGCACGGCAGTTCCTCGTCGCCAACGGCCACCATTCGCGACGACGATGCGGTGATCTTCTTCAATTTCCGTGCAGACCGCGCGCGCCAAATCACTCGAGCTCTCGTCGAGCCGGGTTTCAAGGAATTTGCCGACAGCGCCCGCCCGCAAAATCTTTTTTTTGTGGGCATGACCCAGTACGAAAAAACCTGGCCGTGGCTGCGCTACATTCAAGGACCGGAAAAGCTCGAACACATTCTCGCGCAAGTTTTTGGCGAAATGGGATTCAAGAACCTGCGCTGCGCGGAAACCGAGAAGTACGCCCACGTAACCTATTTCTTCAATGGTGGCATTGAGAAAGCCTATCCTGGCGAAGAGCGCATCCTTGTTCCTTCGCCCAAAGTGCCCACCTACGATTTGCAGCCGGAGATGTCCGCTGCCGGCGTTACCGACGCCGTCGTGAAGGCCATCGAGAAAGGCGATTTTGACGCCATCATCATGAATTTCGCCAATGCCGACATGGTCGGCCACACCGGCAAAATCGAAGCCGCCATAAAAGCAGTCGAGACCGTCGATGAATGCCTCGGCCGCATTCACAAAGCCCTGGCCCCTCGCGGCGGCGCGTGGATCATCACTGCCGATCATGGCAATGCGGAAATGATGATCGATCCAACCACCGGCGGCCCGCACACCTATCACACCACCAATCCCGTGCCCTTCGTTCTGCTCTGCGAAGACAATCACGCCCGCTTGCGTCCGGGCGGCTCGCTGCGCGACATTTCGCCGACTCTTCTCGCTGTCTTGGGCATTCCCGCGCCGAAAGAAATGACCGGCCGCGATCTTCGCGCCCCATCTCGATGAAACGCACAACGCCGGAAGAAACGAAGCTGGTAATCTGCGTCTGGCACAAATTTACCCTTTGGCAGCCGCCGCCCCAGTTTGCCGCAAACATCCGCCGCCGCTGGCCCGCCATGAATGTCGTGCATTTGCCGACGTATGAGCGCGTCCTCGACGAATTGCCCGACACGGACATCCTTGTGGGCTTCTCGCTGCGCCGTGAACAATTCGCCTCCGCCAAAAAATTGAAGTGGATCCACGCCACCGCCGCTGGCGTGGGACAACTCATGTATCCGGAACTTCGCGAAAGCGGCATCGTGCTGACCAACGCGCGCGGCGTTCATTCCGTCCCCATATCCGAGCACATCCTCGGCATGCTTATCGCCATGGCCCGGCGTTTTCCGGATGCGTTTCGGTTCCAGCGGGCCGCGCGCTGGGCGCAACAGGAAATCTGGGATGCGCGGCCGCGCGAATTGAAGGGCAAGATCCTCTTGATTGTTGGTTTCGGCTCCATCGGACGCGAGCTGGCGCGCCTCCTGCAGCCCGTAGGCATGCGCATCTGGGGAATGACGCGCTCCGGTCGCGGCGATGCTCAGCTCGCTGAACGCATCCTGCCGGCCACGGAACTTCACGACGCGCTGCCGCAAGCTGACTTCGTCGTTCTTGCCGCCCCTGAGACTCCGGACACGCGGCAAATGATTGGCGAAAGAGAACTGGCCTTGATGAAGCGGAGCGCCTATCTATTCAATGTTGCGCGTGGCACGCTCGTTGACGAGGCGGCGCTGATCGCCGCGCTTCGCGCGCAACAGATTGCCGGAGCGGCGCTGGACGTCACCGCGGAAGAACCGCTTCCGCTGGAGAGCCCGTTGTGGAAACTCGACAATGTTTTCATCACGCCGCACATCAGCGCGGTCACCGAGAATTTATGGCCGAGGCAGGAGGAGCTGCTCCTTGAAAATCTGGAGCGCTGGTTCGATGGTCGTGAATTGCTGAACCAAGTGGATCTGCAGCGAGGCTACTGAAATCTGCAGCCTATTTGTCGCCGGCTAATCGCTCGCTGCCGCATTGGCCGCCTGGTATCCCGCGCGCGCGTAGACCACCACCTTCTTCATTTTTCCTTTTTTGTTGGCAATCATAAAAGGTTGGCCTTTATCATCCACAATATCCACGCGGATTTTATGGTATTTGCCGTCGCGGGCCGCTTCTGGCGGAATATAGCCCAGCGAATACTGGTTGCGCAGGAATTCGACCAGTGTAGTAAAGATATCTGGCATTTCACCGGTGAAACGTGGAAACCATGCCATGCCGCCCGTCAACTTCCCAAAGTAGTCCATCTCGTTTTTTGCCTGAAGGTAGCCGATCGGTTCGTTTCGCCCGCTCTGTAAGATCGGCATTTCCGCCGTGCCAACGCAGAACACCGTCACGTTGGTCTGCTTCAGTGCGTTATATGTCTGATCCAGCGTGTGTTTGCTGAAGGTGTCGACTCCCGTGCTCGCCAGCAAAATCGCCTTTTTCCCTTGCACGTCCTTCAGCCGGTCGAGCGTTTCGATCAGTGCGTCGAATTCATTCGCTTCGCTGAACCCCGGGATAAAAAGCGTCGAGATGGCGTACTTTACTTGGTTCATGTCGTGGGTAAAATCCACCACGATGTGCGACTTCAGATCGTACGTCACCAGGGCAACCCAGTCATCCTTCCCCAAATGGTCGGTGAACCCGTACGTGAGATACGGCCCGATTTGCGCAAGATATGGCCCGAAGTCATTGCTGAATTCCAGCAGGATTACAATCGTGATCGGCGCCGTGTTCGGTTGGAAATTTGTCACCGGCTCGGCTTCATTATCGTCAAAAATCCGGAAGTTCTGTTGCTTCAGCCCTGTGATGATGTTGCCGTCCTGATCCGTCACCACCGTATTCACCTGCACCAACTGTGATTGCACCGTCAGCGAATATTGCGGCTGCTGCTTCTGCTGCGCGGGCGGAGGCGGCGTTTGCGGCGTCGGTTGAGGCGGCTTGATGGGGCCCTGTTGTGTCGGCAGTTGCGCCAGCGCACGCGGTGGCAGCGCTATGCTTCCTGCTACAACCGCCGCCAAAGCTGCGCAAAACAGGGCGGACGGAAACACGGCTCTAAGTCGCATCGAGCGGTTACCTCCGGCTACTTGGATGGCAAAACGCGCCGCAGGGATGGTCAATTCTTTAGCAACAACGCTCCTCGCCGCGGCGAGACACCTCGGAACCGCATGATAGTATCAACTTGCTGCTCTCGTTTGAAATTTTCTGCGCTTCCCGAGGAGTTTACATGCGACGCAGTTTCTTTGCCATCTTAACGGTCACGCTTGCATTATCCATCGCTCCACGAATTTCCGCGCAAACTCAGCTTCCGCAGCAGACCGGCGCCCCGCAATCCCCGTCCATCGACTTCACCAAGCTCAATCAAGACGCGCTCGGCTGGCTTCAGGGCCTGATACGCATCAACACCGTCAATCCTCCCGGCAACGAACTCGTGGCCGCGAAATACATCGCCGACATTCTTCAGAAAGAAGGCATTGCTTCGGAAATTGACCAGAGCACTCCGGGCCGCGGAATTCTCATCGCGCGCCTCTCCGCAACTGCCGTTCCCGATCCTTCGCGCGCCCTCTTGCTGATGGGCCATTTGGACGTTGTCGGCGTCGACAAATCCAAATGGCAAGTCGATCCCTTCGCCGCTGTCATCCAAGGTGGATATCTTTACGGTCGCGGCGCCATTGATGACAAAGGAATGCTCGTCGCTGAAATCGCCGTCCTTGTCGCTCTCAAACGCGCCAACGTCCCGCTCGATCGCGACGTCATCCTGCTCGCCGAAGGCGACGAAGAGCAGGCCGGCGAAGCCGGAATGAAATTCGCCGTCGACAAGTACTGGCAAAAAATCGCCGCCGGATTCGCGCTCAATGAAGGCGGGAACGTGACCCTCAAGGACGGAAAGGTTCAATACATTGGCGTGCAAGCGGCGGAGAAAGTTCCTGTCAATGTCATCGTGACCGCCAATGGCACCTCTGGCCACGGTTCAGTTCCTTTGCCCAATAATCCTATCGTCCTTCTCTCCAGCGCAATCTCGAAAATCGCCGCATATCAGACGCCGTTTCAACTCACGCCTGTAACCGAAGCCTATTTTGAACAGCTCGCCACGGTCGAAGACCCCGAAATCGGCAAATGGATGCGCGCCCTCGATTCTCCGGTCCGCGCCGACTTGGCCGAAGAAAAAGTCGCTGCGGCCAGCCCGGTGTGGAATGCCATGGTGCGCGACACCATCGCGCCAACCATGTTGCAGGCCGGCATTCGCCCCAACGTGGTCCCTTCCGAAGCGCAAGCCACGCTCAACGTTCGCCTCCTTCCTGGAAATTCCATCGACGCTCTGCTGCTCAAATTCAGGGACATTGTGAACAACAACCCGCAGATCACTTTCCAGGCGGATACTTCCATCGGCGAAGCCGCGCCCTCCTCTTCGCTCGATAGCGCGCTTTTCAAAACCATTCAGCAGGCCAGCAGCGAAGAGTTTCCGAACACCCCGGTCATACCCATGATGTCCACCGTGGCCACCGACTCCACGGACCTTCGCTTGCGCAACGTGCAAGCCTACGGTTTGCTTCCTTTTCCTCTGACCGACGAAGACGCTCTGCGCATGCACGCCGACAACGAACGCATTCCTCTCGACTCATTCAATAAGGGCGTCGAATATCTCTACCGCATCGTCGCCGATTTCGTCGCCGCGAAGTAACTGCGCCGTGAAGTATTGCGCTGAGAGGAACTGCGCCGTGAAGTACCTGTAATTGTGGAATGCGCTGCTGGAAACCGCCATTATGTTTCTGCAGTAAGGGATCGGGTTTTCTATCGTGTCATCGGCGATTTCGCCGCCGAAAAATAACCATTTCCTCGTCATTCCGACCTGTCCCGGACGATTCTGCGGGAGTTCGCTTTGCGGGTGCCCCATCCTTCGCGCCTTCTGCGAAGGGTGGGGTCCTTGCCTTTGTTTTACATTGTTGCTTTGCGTACAGCGTCGGCCTTTAGCCCGGCCCCAATCCCGCCTAGCTTGATTTGTCATTCCGCGCGAGGATGCGGTTGCCTTTCACGAGCCACGAGCCACGAGCCACGTTTTTTCTCGTCACTCCCGTCCTGAAGAAGGAAGGGGGCAGTCGTCACTGCTTTTAATTCACCCAATTATCCGGCGGGCGAGGCGGCTCGTCGCCGTGCCGCCGCTTATACACTTCGAATTTGCGAATCAGCCGCCGACGCTTCCAATCCGAAAGCTTGTTGCGGTAGCCATACAGATACGACCCGCGCCGCAGGTAAAGATACCCGACCAGCATCCCGCCCAGATGGCACACGTGGCTGACGTTGTCCCCTCCCGCGCCCAGCGTCCCGAAAAACTCGATTACTCCCATGACGCCAACGAATACCCGCATCGAAATCGCCACCGGAAAAGGAAACAGCAGCACGCGTTGATGCGGAAACAATATCGCCGCCGCCAGCAGCACCCCGAAAATCGCGCCCGAAGCTCCGATCGTGGGAATCACCGACGTACCCACACCGTGCGGATCGAGAATCATTTTCACGATGACGTTGATCACGCCCGCGCCGGCGCCGCACAGAAAATAGTAAATGTAGAACCGCTTCTGGCCCCATGCTCGCTCCACGTCCCGCCCAAACATCCACAGGAAGAACATGTTGAGCACAAGGTGCCAGATGTCCCCAGGGTCGTGTAGGAATAAATAAGTGAACGGCTGCCAGATGCGCAGCGCGTGCGTCACGCCGTAGGGCACCAGGCCGAAATACAATTCGATATATCGGTGTTCCACGAGCGGGCCCGCGAAATGTTGAACCAGGAGTTGCAGCACATACACAGCTGTGCATGCAATCACCAGCATCTTGATCGCCGGCGTGATCGACCAATCCCAATCGAACTGAAAGCCCGTGCTGCGTGTGGAATAGCGGCTCATAGCAAGTCAAGCGCAGTCTATGCGCCAATCGCCCCTGAGTCAAAGCAGCAGAATCGGTCGCTGATCCAGTTCGTCTTCCACGACGTTAAGAGGTTGCCAGTATTTACGTTTTTTAATTTTTATTTTTGGAAGGAGCTGGCGTACCAGCCGCAATTCACAATACCCTAATCCATCTTCTTTCGCGCGAAATAAAACTGCGTCGCGCCCAGCGCCACGAACATCACCACCGCAAACAGGCGATAACTCGCCAGCGCGCCCAGCACTTGGGGCCCAATGTGCAGGAAATGCTCCGGCAGGAAGTGGTATTTGAAGTTCGGGTCCCCGAACAAATAAATAATGATCCCCAGCAGCCCAAAAATCCCGCCGCCGGCAATCAACCCGCTCGCGTAAAGCGGCCCGGGCCCGATCTCGCTGTCCGCGCTGCCCCTGTCTTTCAATCCTCGCTCCGCTAGCCAGCGAATCACGCCTCCGGCAAAAATCGCCATGGTCGTATCAATTGGCAGATATGCGCCCGTCGCCACCGGAAGCGAGCGTATTCCGAGCAATTCAATCGCAACCACCAAAAACACGCCGACCAGCACCAGCCGCCACGGAAGCTGCCGCTGCAAAATCCCGTTGATCACCGTGGCCATCAGCCGCGCCTGCGGCGCCGACGCTTTTTCGCTGCCGATCCCGTGCACCCATTGCACGTCAATCGCGTGCGCCGCCGGATCGTACAAATAATTCCCGTCGGGAACCACGTGCGACCCGATCGCGTTCAGCAGCACATAATTTTTCCCGCCGTGCAGGAAGCTCTGTTGCTGCACGCTCACGCCCGACGGCAATTGACTTATATTCACCGCGATATTCGCCGGCTTATATTCTTCCAATCCCACATTCATCAAATTCAGCGTCCCGCCTACCACGAACACCGACGTCATCACGCCAATCATCAGTGCCAGTTGCTGCTTCGAAGGCGTCGCGCCCACCAAATATCCTGTCTTCAGGTCCTGCGACGTCCCGCCTGCATTCGACGACGCCACGCACACCACTCCGCCAATCGTCAGCGCCAGCGCCGAAAACGCCGCGGCCGTCCAATGCGCCACCAAAAACATCGCGCACGTCGCCATCAGCGTCGCAATCGCCATCCCGCTGATCGGGTTCGACGAATTTCCGATCAGCCCGCAAATCCGCGACGACACCGTCACAAACAAAAATCCGAACACCACCACGAACACCGCCGCGATCAAATTCGAAAACAGCCCCGTCTTCGCTCCCGGAATCGGACGAAACGTCAGCAGTGCCCACATCATCGCCACCACCACGAGCGATCCGATCACCACGATTTTCATCGAAAAATCGCGGTCCACGCGGCTCACCGCCGTCGTCACTGCATTCACCGCGCGGCTCTTGCGAATATCCTTCAACCCCGCGCCCAGCGCCGCGATAATCGTCGGCATCGTCTTGAACAGCGTAATCACGCCTGACGCCGCCACCGCTCCCGCACCCATCGGCCGTATATACGCCCGATACAAATCGTCCGGCCCCATCTGCCCGATGGGAATCAGTCCCGGGAAAAGCGGCTGCGTCATCAGCGAGCCGAAAAATTTAATCGTCGGCATCAGCACCAGCCACGAAAACACCCCGCCCGCAAAAAGCAATCCCGCCACGCGCGGCCCGATGATGTACCCCACTCCCATGTATTCCGGCGTGATGTTCGCCCGTATGGACGCGCCCGGCAGCCATCCCGGCCGATACTCCGGCGTGTCCGGCCAGAATCCCATCGTCTCCATCAGAAAGGCATAAATCCCGCCCAGCCCAAATCCCCAAAAAACGCGTCCAGCGAACGACCCGCCTTTGTCTCCCGCCACCAGCACGTCCGCGCACGCTGTGCCTTCCGGATAAAGCAAATTCCCGTGCTCCTTCACGATCAGTTGCCGCCGTAGCGGAATCATGAACAGCACGCCCAGCCATCCGCCCAGCAGCGCCAGAAAAAAGACGCTCCAGTATTGCAGCGGAAACCCTAGAAAAATCAGCGCTGGCAAAGTGAAAATCACGCCGCCCGCGATCGACTCGCCTGCCGACCCGGTCGTCTGCACTATGTTGTTTTCGAGGATCGATGCTTTGCCGAACGCCCGCAGAATGCTGATCGAAAGCACCGCAATGGGAATCGAGGCTGAAACCGTCAGCCCCGCGCGCAGCCCTACGTAGACCGTGATCGCGCCGAAAAACAATCCTGCAAAAATTCCCAGGATGATCGCGCGCCGCGTGAACTCCGGAACGTTTTTTTCAGAGGGAATGTACGGATGGAACTCGCCCGGCGGTGCGATCGAGCTCCACGGTTTCAACGTCACGCCCAACCTTCACCCCCGCCGCAACACAATTGCATTCGTAGGGGCGACCCTTGGGTCGTCCGCGCTTTTGTAGCGGCGGGTTTACCCCGCCACTGCCGCCCCAAAACTTCTCGTATCACACAAAGCTGTAGCGCCGGCCTTTCGCGCATTTTGCGTCCCGGTGCAATTCGACCGGGAAGGCCGGCACATGCGCTTCCGCCCCACCAAGCGCCCCGCAAGGTAACACTAGATGCCACGCAGAGCAACACAAGCTAGCCACCCTTCACCCGGCGTGAACTTCCTTTTCATCTGGCTTGTCCGCGATGTAGCCATCACACTTCGCGGCTTTCGCAACCTCGGACGCTGCTTAACAAGCTAAGGCTAGTAGAGGCGCAAAGGCATTGGTCGTCTCATATGACTGCTGATTACCGGCTCCCCAGATGAACACTCACCAGCATCATCGGATCGCCAAATTTACTCCTATCGAATGTCTATATAAATGGCCTGGTTCTATAACCTGATTTTTGTCCATTTTTTGAAAATTGGCCTGGTTGCTTCGTCGCGCCGCCACTCCGTTCGCCCTACAGGGTATATACAAAAATCTGCATTTTTATTGGCTTTTTCTGAAAAATGGAAAATCCGCGCATGCGGAAATCGTCAAAAAGGACATTTTTCAATGGCCTGCTTCACCAGGCCAATTTCGGCCATTTTTGCCTGTGGAAAAAGACAATTTGGCCTGTTCTAGTACGAATCGCGTTTTGCTTTTTATTCACCGAATTCCTTATGACAGGCGCTCGCGCACTTTGTCGCTCAATATTTTTCCGTCCACCGTTTTTCCTTCCAGTTTTGCTCGCGCCGCTTTGATCACCGCGCCCATTTGTTTCGGCGAATCCGCGCCGGTTTCCGCGATTGCGTCTTCAATCGCGCGCAAAACCTCCGCGTCGTTCGGAGCGGGCGGAAGATAATTTTCGATGATTTTGATTTCGCGCGATTCCTTCGCCGCCAAATCGTCGCGTCCGCCTTTGGTGAATTGCTCGACGGATTCGTGCCGCTGCTTCACCAGCGTTTGCAAGACTTGCAGCGCTTCCAGATTTTCGAGCGGGCGCATCTTCTCGATTTCTTTGTTTTTCAGTGCGGACTTTACCATGCGCAAAACGCTCAAGCGCAATTCATCTTTTTCCTTCATCGCCGCGGTCAAATCTTTTTGGATATGTTCGATCAGGCTCATGTTTTCGAATTCTCCGCCGTAAGAAGTTTCGTGTAAGAGTATCGTGAAAATCGCCCGGTGAGAAGTGACCAGCGTGGAACTGTTGTGAGGCGGATGAAGTCCGCACTGGCGCGCGAGCGCAATTCTACTCTGCGCGAATCACTCCGGCGTTCTTGCCGCCTGTGCGTGAACTGCAAGGGAATGAAGCGGCGCGAGCGTTTGCGCGGATTCACGCCGCCGCCGAAAAATAATAGTGTCGCTGACTGCGAAGTTAAAGAGCGAGCATGCCGCGACAGCCGATAAGTTCGCCACGAGCAGAGACGTATGCACTGCACGTATGAGCAACGAAACGAAAAGCAAATTGCCGGCAATGGAGACAGCGCCGGTGGTGGCGTTGAAGCCAAGCAGGCGATAGAGAACATGCCGGCGCGTCATGGCGCGGCGGTCCTTCCACGTGAAGTGTTCGTGCCAGACAAAATTGTGCAGTACCGCCGCTTCGACTCCGAGCGCCGTAGCCCAAAGAGAATCTGCTTCGAGCATGTAGCCGAAAAAATACACGGCGAGCAATTGAACGCAAATGCCCATCGCTCCCACGGTATTGAATTTCAGACAGCACTTAACGAATGCAAATTCGCGTTTGCGTGGAACGTTCATTGTTGTGTCTCCTGCCGGTAAAGCGTTCGCGTATGAAAGATCGCGG
>JBAUEH010000153.1:0-18591 GCA_049678505.1 Candidatus Acidiferrales bacterium | reverse complement strand
GTCCTCGCAGCGCATCAGATGGGACTGCGCGCCGCCGCGCATTCGTCGGATGTGTTCGGTAGCCAGCGGCATCGCGCCGCTATGCTAGCCAGCGTTCTCGCGCGCCGCAAGAAAAACATTTTCAATTCGGGAACGAGTACTGAGTCGATAAGATGCTGAGAATTGTGAACAGCTGAACTGTTTCAAGACGGCACACGCGCCCAATGCTTTTCGCATTTACACTTTCAATCCGATCCAGCGCATCAGGTCCAGAGCGTTGCTCTTCGGCACGATCCCGTCGCGCAATTTGTAATCGAAACTCATCTCCCCGTTCACAATTTGATCCTCGAAGTGAACGTTGCGAACGTTTCCGTCGAGCGTTGCCTGGATTCGCGTCAACGCTAGGTCATGAGTCGTCACGATGCCCACTGCGTTCCGTGCGAGCAGCGCGTGCAGCAGGGCTTCTGAGCCAATCTGCCGGTCGTGCGAATTCGTTCCCTCCAGCAATTCGTCAAACAGAAAAAGAAGCGGGCCGTCCTTTTCCGAAAGGGCCGTCACCTGGCGGATACGCAGAATCTCCGTATAGAAATTCGAGCGGCCCTCCTGCAGCGAATCCGTGCTGCGAATCCGCGTGCCCATCGCCATCGGGCACAACCGCAACGACTTCGCGCGCACCGGAGCTCCGGCCATTGCCAACACCATGTTGACCCCCACAGTCCGCAACAATGTGCTCTTCCCAGACATGTTCGAACCGCTCACCAGCAACACTCGCGTTCCATCGTCGAGATGCACGGAGTTCCGCACGCATTTGGCAGCGGGAATCAAGGGATGCCCGAGTTCGTCACCGGCGAAAGAAGCGCGCACCTCGCCAGGTTTCGTGAATTGCGGAAAACAATCCTCCGGGTGCTCGTAAGCGTATGCCGAAAGCGAAAGCAGCGCTTCGAACTCGGCCGCCGCGTCGATGCAAAATCGCGCTTTGGGGCCCTCCTGCTTCCTCCAGGAATCGGTGGCGAGTCCAAGCTGAATTGTGTACAGCAAAGGCAGCTCGATGATCTTCATAAGCAAGCTGTCCCGCGCGTCAATCCAGTTCACGATGTGCGCCAGCCTTTCCATGGCGCGCGAAGCGGGTTGCGGCCCGGCTCGCAGTTCGCGCTGGAAACGGCGCAGTTTCTCCGAGGTAAATTCCCCGGTTTCGATCTGCTTTAATATTTTCGAGAAAATCAGCAGCCCATCTTCGTTGCAGCCAATTCCCGTAATGGCCGCTTCCGCATGCTTGCGCAGCCAGGCATAAACTCCGATGTTGATTATGAGCACGACGAAAAACGGCCAATACTTCGACCACCCGCTTGCCACCCACACCACCGTGACGGCGACCTGCAACAGTGCCAGCGCCACGGCGGCAGCTCTTAGGACGGGATTTGCAAGCTTGGGAGGCGTCTCCGCCCAAGAGAGGAGCGCTTGCGCGTCGACCGTTCCTACCAGACCAGCACTCAGGAGCGACGTATTTTCGCGGAGATCCAGTTTTCCGCCCAGTTCGCTCACGATGCTCTGCCGCTCGCGAATCTCCACCACGGACGCCGCCGACAGAAGCCAATTCGCCAGGCATTCCTCGCCCATCGGCGTTTGCGCCGAGGATAAAAGCTCGAACAGTCCGCCGCGTCCGAAAATATCCAAATCATCCGCGTAGATGTGGCCTGCGTCGCGGAACCGCTCTCCGAATGCTCCGCTCCCGCTCCAGCGATCTTCGATCCTTGCCAAGCCGCGTTCGTAAAACGTCGCCGCGTGTTCGGCGCGGGTGCGCGCGCGAATCGTGAGCTCATGCCATACCGCGAACGCAACGTATGTAAGGATGGGAATCAGAAGCCAGTAAGGCGACGCTCCATGCCGTAAGAGTGCGTACCACGCCAGCGCCAGTCCCGCCACAATGACCAGCAATTTGCAATTGCCAATGCGGATGTGAACGCGTTCCTGCTCGGCGCGCGCGCGCATCCGGGCGTCTCGTCGTGCGGTATATTCTATCGATGGCGGATTCAATTCGTTCCCTTGTTCCTGCGTTCTAATCTCACCAACGCTGACTTTCAGCAAACCGCACCAGTCTACATCGAGTAGCACTTTTTCAAACGTGCAGTGAACCAGACGCGCCGCGTATTTCCAAGTTTAGCCAGCCATATGTCCGCCTCAATTTCACGTTTCGCGCTCAAGACTCAGCAGGCATTGCAGCAAGGGGCTATGTCGCGTATCTCACGGACCGGCGACATAGAGGTCACACCTATTATGATGAATCCGATGCGGGCCCCCGTTTCACTGTTTCGCGACGAGGCTGGAACGCAATTGGATGGCTTGTTCCTTAAGCGGCAGATTTGGGTCGGCGTCCTTCCAGAGCGAGAGAAGATCTTCGATTGTGCTGATGGCTTTGGTCCTTTGGCCTTCGCGAGCGTAATCCTCAGCCAACACATAATGGTCCTCAAGGCATTGCTGCTGAGGCTCCCATCCCGCCCACCCCATGGGTAACTCGAAGAGCTTCTGATAGGAAGCAATTGCCTGATCGATGTCGCCGGCCAGCTGGTATGTGTGACCCAATGCATCGAGGGTTATTGACACGGTGCTGACGGGGTCATCGGCCTGCGGTGATTCCAACAACTGCAAGGCTTGACCGCTTTCGCCCTTAGCATCGGCAATCTCTGCCCGCAGGATGCGTAAGTAGGATGATTGCTCCTGCGAGCGGCTGTCTGCCAGCGGCGCGATTTGGGCCAGGATCCTTTCCGCTTCGGCCACTTCACCGGCGCGGGCGTATGCTTGACCCACCAGTGATCCGTAGAGGACCTTGGCTTCGAGCGCAGAAAAATTCGCCATAATCAAATCCAATTGAGCAATCTGGTCTTGTTTACGGCCTTCGCCCGCAGCGACCACAGCTAACAGGTAGCGAACTCTCGCGACGGAAAACGCCTGTCTGTTGGCAGTGTCGATCTTCAAGGCCTTCTCAAGGTATTTCTGCGCGCTTTCGTAATCGCCACGATACAGGTCGAGAAGGGCGAGCGAGCGGATTCCCGGCTCTTGGAGATGTGCATCGTTCAATAACCCGGAAAAGAACTGTTCCGCTTCCCCGACCTGACCGTTTTGAACCAACGTGAACCCATACTCACGGCTGATGTTCCCGGCGACTCGAATTTGCGGATCAATCTGAAAAGCCTTGTTGTAAGCGTCCAGACTCTGCGTCAATTGACCCAACGAATGGTACGCGGTAGCCATATCAATGTAGGTATGAGCGTCGCTTGGGGCTATCCGGAGAACTTGCCGGTCCTGCTCGATTCCTTCAGCGGCATGACCATTCATGCGTAACAGGTGTGCATAGTCGAAACGCATCTCCAAATCGTCGGGATACTCCTGGAGATAGCGTCCGTAGAGTTGTATCGCGTCTGGCACATGTCCCCGGTCTTCCGCATATTCTGTCTCTATGATCTCGCGTTCACGGGGCGTCACTCGCGACGCGTTTGCCAGAGCTTTCTCGTAGTACTTCTGCCCCTCGCTGTACTCGTTGTTGACGAAGCTATAATAGGCGCCACCCAGCGCTGCATTGGCCATGGCGAAGTCAGGATCAGCCGCCACCGCCGCGCGAAAGCTGGCAAGCCCTTCTTTGTACTTGGCAGCGTGCCAAAGCAGTTTGCCGTTGGAGTAGTCTTTCAAAGCCTGCAGCGACGGAGTCGTGACCTGGGCCAAGGGCATCTCCGCCCTATGAATCTGATAGAGAGACTCGCCCAAGTCTCGGCGAACCTCCGCGGAGATCTTATCGAGGGCCTCCAGCAGATGATCTTCGCCGTGCGAACGCTCTGAATAAGAGCGCACCGTTTCATCCGTCTGTGGATCGATGAGTTGAGCAGCGAGTTCGTATTCCTCGCCCGTTCGCGTGACGCTCGCCGCAATGAGACCGCGAATGTTCTCGCGCTGGCAGATTTCTCGTCCCACCCCCCGGTTGATTTTCTGCCCTGCGTTCTGGCCCATCATCTGAAGGATTGGCGCGAGTTGATCGTGCGGAAAGATGTTCACACGATGCGACTGCTGTAAGCTGACGCTGAAGGCTGTCCCCAGGGCGTAGTCGAAGCGTGGGTCGCCCGTTTGATTCTCGAAGTCCGTAACCAGCACCGCATCGCGCGTATTGAACGAAAGCGCCGACCGTCCGCGAAGGAACCAATCTCCGAGGACGCCTAGAATCGCCAGCGAACTGCAGATAAGGAGCAGAATCGTTGCGAACGCGCGTCTCCGCTTGCGCCGGAGTGCCTCTGCCGTGACAATGTCGAAAGGGGCGCGGCTCGGAGATACAGGCGCTACGGACCGCGCATGCCGCGCGTCGCTTCCATTGATTTCCTCGATAGGGCCAATGAACCGGTAGCCACGCCGCGGAATGGTTTCGATGAATCGCGGATTTTCGGATTCATCATCCAGGGCCGTACGCAGCTTGTTGACGGCGGTATTCAGGCTGTCTTCAAAACCGACGAACGTACCCTCCGCCCACAACCGTTCACCCAACTCCTGGCGCGTAACCATCTCTCCGGGGTGCTCGAGCAGAATCGTAAGCAGCCGGAAGGGTTGGTCGGAGATTTTTACTCTTGCGCCGTTTTTGCGTAGTTCTCCAGCAGGCACGTCGCATTGGTAGACGCCGAAGGAAACCACCCGCCGAGAGGGGCTAGGCTCATTCATTTGAGTACCTAGGATATTTGTGACCGTGATCTTAGCACATTCGCCCGGAAATGCTCGGAGAATCGATCAGATGGTTCTCTAACCTTCTGGCCTGCTACATGTTTGGCCGTTTAGAAAAAAATTAGATAAGAATCAGTCACCGTTCATTGACTCGCCGGCAGGTCGGCAGGAGAATGCCCGCCGTTTGCACCACTTCCAAACCTTGATTGCGAGGGCGCTTACAATGCAACCTGCCACACCTAAAGCTGACAACCGCGTTGAGCTGGAAAGGACGTTCGAAGAGTGGCTGATTGCAGCGCTTGAGCATGGGCGTGCGCAACTCGCGGCGCGCAGGTTTGCCTCTCCGCCGATGGCTGTTCCTCAGGTCGACCGGCCGCCAGTGGCCTCTCGTGACGGAAACAAATTCATGTAGGAAAACGTGTCTGGCCGCGCGCCTTTCGAAAACGAGTCCTCCGTGGCGCCGGTTTTTCTCTCAGCTCGACGCGAAGTATCGGGATCGGTATTCTTACCACTCCACGAACATGCAAGTCGAATTGTCGGTAGCCTGCGTACTATCCCCAAGTCCGTTGCGACTGTCTAAAACAGCGCTCTGTCGTAAAATGAAGTCATAGGCTACAATGCTTCACGAACCCTAATCACGGAGAGGTGGCCGAGAGGCTGAAGGCGGCGGTTTGCTAAACCGTTGTAGGGCCAAAAGCCTTACCGGGGGTTCGAATCCCCCCCTCTCCGCCATAGTTCATTTTACCCCATATTTGCAAGCTTTCTTTAACTGTGCTAGGGTCTTGGTGTCTATAAATTACGGGAAATAGACACCAAGGACCCAGCCATGTATAAGCATGGAATGGAAATCTCTCATGCCCCATCCTCCCCTCAGAAGGGCTCTTTCGGAAGACTGAGAAAGCGGGTCAGGATCATCAAGAAAGTGCGGGTTGCAGGCGGCCTGTGGAAATTTATCTCGCTAGACCGTATTGGCAAACGCTACGTGTGGGACCAACGGGCCGGATACTATTTCCTTGAGTGGTGGGAGGGACGAAGGCGGCGCCGAGAGAGGGCGGGGATTACGCCGAGCGAGGCGCTGGAATCACAGCGAAGGAAGCAGCATGAACTCGTAGGAGAGCTTGTCGCTGGTGGCAAGAATTCCCCTTCGCAGCACAAAGAAGACACGGCGACACTTATTGCTGATGCCACCCATATTTTTATCGAGCACGTGAAAGCTCACTCGCCCGATAAACCTCTTACAGTTCGGCGCTACAAGCAGGTGTTGGAACATTTCAGGCGCCTCATTGGGAACAAGAAAAAGTACGTCGAGGCAATCACCCGCGCCGACATAGACGATTACAAAATTGAGCGGAGTGAAGAACCGAACGGGCGCAAGGACCGTACCGTTGCACCTCGGACTGTAAATTTCGAGGTGAGCGCCCTTCGTACCTTTTTCTATTACCTCATCAACGAACGCGCGGTTCTGATGGAAAATCCATGCGCACGCTTCAAACCGTTGAAGGACCAAGGGGAACGAGCACACAGGAAGCCTCCGACCTACACACAGAACGAACTCGACAAGCTATTTGCCGCTGCTACTGACTTCGAAAAAATTGTCTACGGGACACTGCTTCTCACAGGCCTGCGGGAGCAGGAACTCTGCTATCTGACATGGAAGGATGTGGATCTTAAGAGAGCAATACTCCGGATCACAGGAGAAGGCAAAGAGGAGTTCTCGCCTAAAGACTATGAAGAACGCATGATCCCCATGCCGCCAGACCTCGTAGCGCTCCTAAAGAAGCTCTCACGAAAATCTGAGTGGGTATTTCCAACTGCCCGAGGCGGTAAGCAAACGCATCTGCTGCGGAGACTCAAGAGGCTGGCGACACGCGCTGGGATCCCACAGGCGACGTTGCACAAATTCCGCCACACCTACGCCACCAGGCTCCTTGAGAAGGGGTCGGATATTGTCACGGTCCAGCATCTCATGGGGCACTCGGACCTGGATACCACTCGCCAGTATTTAAGTCCGGATGATGCTCTGAAACGGGAGGCAGCCAACAGACTTTCACTGAAGGGCTAGGTTTGCAGGCCGCGAGTTCGTGAGCGCTTAGTGAGCAAGGTGCGGTATTTCAAAAGGGAGACGTGACCTGTCCTTAGTCGTGTTTGTTCCCATAGCCATTCCCTGCTCGTTGCGGCGAATAGGTTTGGCTCGCGATCCAGTCCAGCACATCCTGCTTTCGAAACCTGAGGTTAGATTGAATACGAACATATGGGATGAGTCCACGTTGCACATAGCCATAGATCGTTTTCACGTCGATCCTTAGAAGGGCCTCGAGTTCCCTAGCAGTCAGGATTTCGGGGAACTCGGTAAAGTTCGCTTGTCGCGGAGGCTTGACGGTTGCTGGTGCTGCCCCATGGGATCTCACACTGATCTCGATTTTTTGGCTTGAATTCCGCTCCGCGTTGAGTTTGCCTTCCAGCTTTCCCTCCGGACCATTTTTCGTACCGATTTCGCGGGCGTCATTTCCTTCTTCCTATTCTTGCTCACTCGCCGAATCTTAGACCCTCACGACTTGCCGTCAAATTAGCCACTACATTAAGGTATGACGGCGCACAGTCGGATGTCTTACGGGTTGCCGGATCTATATAAGCGCAATTCAACTGCACGATGAGATTTGCGCAATTGGATACCGTCGAGCTTTTGGCGAAGAACGGGGATTCCGACCAAGCCGCAGCCTTTTTCTGGCAATGCGCCCTTTCATGGCTACCTTTCGTCTTTCTTGAGCAATGGAGGGACACACATTATGTCCAGCATCGGAGTGAACAAAGTCATTCTCTCGGGAACGCCGGGCAGAATGCAGAGGTGAAGTCCACGTCCGGCGGCAAATCTGTCGCGAATTTCTCGCTCGCTATCAATCAGCCATCCTGCAACAAGAAGGGCGGAAATCAGCGCGTGGAATGGGTTCGCTGCGTCGCCTGCGACAAGCTGGCGCAAATTGCGGAAAAGTTTGTGGCGAAAGGGACCGTAGTCTTTGTCGAAAGGCGATTGCAGACGAGGCAATTCGACGATCGGGAAGGCGCCACGAAAACGGTGACCGAATTGGTTGTGACGTCGCTGCGGCTTGTTGGCGGAGCCAAGGCATGAGCCATAGCGACAACAATCATGACGCGGCAGCGAGTAGCGCCAAGGATAAGGATGCGGAAACTGAATCAGTTCCGTTCTGAGGGCAATTCCACAAACATACACCAAACCTCTATTCGGCACCCTCCGCATAGTCCACGACCTCACCAAGTCGCACTTTCAGTTCCTTCAACCACGCCGGTGGCTTGAGACCGTGAATAATTCGGCCCAAGAAGCCGAGCTTTTCAGCCACATTGCTACGGTTCTGGAGAATGTCTTCTCTAGTGACCATCGCATAGAGAGACAAGAAGTCGGTTATGTTGGCCGGCCTGGAGAATAGATGGGTGGCGTGGCCGAGTTGGGGTATTTCGACAATCACGGCTTTTTCAAGGTCGAAGATGTACTCCGAGCGGAACAGGTAGAGTCGACGAGCCCTCTTGCAAAGCTGCGTGTAATAAAAGGCATCGTAATCTGCCTTCCATGTGACCAACGCGACGTCGAAATCTCCGGGGATGCCTAGTCCCGCGCAAAGCTTTTGCAACTCGGCCCTTTCAACTGGCGTGGATTCGGTGCGCGTCCGAATTTGATCGAAAGCTTCCGCGAATTGACCGAAGCGATGGTGGGTCTGTCGCGCTTCGTTAATTTGTTCAGCGACGTTGACCGGGAGAATGGCTTCCATGCGACTTGGCAGTGCGGTTTCCCACTTGACCGAATGCCATGCCTCACTGCGGCGCTGATATTTTCCAGTCTGAATGAAGACTGCCTTCACGCCGACCTTTGCGCCCAGCAGGTGTTTCCACTGGTTCCAGGCGGAATCCCACGACAGGGGCATTGCGGCCTGATCAAACGCGATTTCCAGCTTCCGGCGCGCGTCTCGGTAGATTGCGCGATCATCGTAGAAGGCACACTTCCGCAGCGGCACTTGCAATCGCTTGGTCCTTTGGTCGGGCAAAAACGAGAGGACGCGGGAAGCGTAGAAGTTCGTCTCATCACGCGAGTGACCTCCGGCAACCAGTAAGGAACCAAAGCCACTGTATGGAAAGATTGCGGGTGCTCCTGGGTTACTCAGGAGAGCGTCGTAACAGGCCCGCAGTTCTGGATGCGCAAGGATATTGAACGCGCGCTCCAGTGCACGAAGTTCTCCGACTGATGCATGGGCTGTACGGAGTTCGAGCGTGCGAAGCTTGAAGGTGAGGCGCAGCTCGGCCGGCGCTGCATTAGCATAGGTTCGTAGCAGCTTGTAGAAAGAGGGTTGCCGATCCCACGCGCGCTGACGATTGCCAACATAGAAATAATCCCTCAGTGCCTCACAACGCAGCTGAATGGCAGCGATCCCAAGACGACCGCCGACCACCTCTGCGGAAACAAAGAGATTTCCTCGCTTGTCTTTTTGGGGCTGTGTCGCGTAGCCAATTTCAGCCTGAAATGTATCCTGACTTCGTTCTTGAGTATTTGTGTTGCGAATGTAGATTTCCGTGCCTGCATTGCCGCTTGAAGCTCCAGAGGGAAAAGCAGTTCATCGCCAGCGTGAACGAAGGATGCCAAGAAATTCGAGACTAAGATGGTAGTGCCATCTGCAAAACGGCATTCGGTTTTGGCGCCTTTGGGATTCGTCTTGAGAACTATTTGTCGACAGCCCTTCGGCTGTGTGGCTGACTTGACTCGAATCGTCGTAGCCATTTCGTCGCGGACTCTAGCAGCGGACGAGCGTCTTGCCAAATAAGTGGGCTCCCCTCCTGTAAATCGCTCTGTTGTCTCACATGCCAAGACCGTTTACCTCTTCGGACTCACAGTGAAGGGTTTTGAGCCGAGTGTTCCGCTCGACCAGATTTGAATCCTTGCAAAGGCAAAAAGGAGGCTTACGTGCGACTTGCTGGACGTACCCGCCTCGGTTTCTACCCATTGTCACTTCCGGAGGCGGAGCGAATTCGGAGATTTTTGGTATTTCCTGACAAACACTGCTGTGCTCTCGATCCTTGCGCTGGCGATGGTGCAGCATTTGCTGCGATCACTTCTGACAAAGGAGTCTTGCGCTACGGTGTTGAGTTGGACGCCGGTCGCGCGGAGCAAGCTGGCGCTAAAGGTATCGAGGTGATTCACGGCAACTGCTTCGATGTGCAGTGCCCCGTGGAATCCTTCTCGCTGATTTATTTGAACCCTCCCTATGACTTCGAGATCGGTGAAGAGAGATCGCAACGCATGGAACGGCTATTCCTCGACCATGTGTATCGCTGGCTGAAGCGCGGCGGGGTCTTAGTGATGGTGATTCCTGGGCGGTACATCCACGATTGCAGCCAGATCCTGGCGCATCAATTCCGCGATGTCGGCATCCACCGACTCACGGAACCGGAAAGCGTTAAATACAAGCAGGTCGTCGTGATGGGAGTGCGACGCACGCGAGCCGAAAGGGATCGAGTTCAGGATACCGAGATCACGCGTGCCCGAATGCGGTTCGAGTCTCTGGCAAGAGACCCAGAGAAACTCTTGCCATTACCCGCAGAGCCCGACCATCTGTACCCGATTCTACCAGGAGAAGAAGCTCGGATGGTTTATCGTGGGTTGCCCTGGGACCAGATAGAAGACCTTCTCCTGAGGTCATCTGCTTATCGTCAAGCCTCGGCAATCCTTATTGCCCGCCAGCCAGACGCCAGTGGCCAACCGCTCACGCCTCTGCACGGAGGGCACGTTGGATTGCTCTGCACAGCCGGAATGCTCAACGGCATTTTCGGCGAAGGGGAGACGCGCCATATCGCTCACTGGCAGTCGGTCAAGCTGGTGGACAAATCCGAAGAGGAAGAGGACGGAAAGACCGTCATTCGGGAGAAAGAGCGGTTCTCAAACGAACTGACACTGGTCTTCTGCTCGGGGGAGATTGCCATCCTGAAATAAGTTTCTCGGAAGAAACAGCTGATCTGAGAGAGCTTGCCTGTCAATAAAAAGGAAGGGATAATCAGACTTGTAAGGAATCAGTTAAAAGTAAGGAGGCTTGATGTTGCATTCCACGGTGACGACCAAGGGGCAGACGACTATTCCGAGAAAGATCCGCAATGCCTTGCGAATCAGACCGGGTGACACGCTGCAATATGTGGTGGAAGGGGATCATGTCACGATTCGCGTCCATCCGGGCACCCGCTCGCTCAGGGGTGTGCTCGGCAGCAAGAAGGGTAAGGGGATGTCCTTCGCTCAAATCCGCGACGCCGCAGCAGCGGTCGCGCATAAGCGCGAGGACATGCGATGAGCAAGCGAAAGCTCGTAGACACCAATCTGATCGTTCGTTATCTGGTGCAGGACCATGAAAAACATGCCAAAGCCGCTGGAAGGCTGTTCGAGGCCTCCGACCGTGGCGACTTGGTGATCGTGGTATTGCCCACTGTTTTGGCTGAATGCGTTTTTGTGCTGGAGTCTTTCTATGAGCATTCACGGGGGGACATCGCTACGGCGCTCAGCACGCTCATCTCTAGTCCTGGTGTTGAGATCATCGAGGCAGCAGTTCACCTCGATGCCTTAGATCGCTATCGAAAAACGAAAGTCCATTTCGTTGACTGTGTGATTGCCGCAACCGCTTCGGTCGAAAACATCCCGGTGGCCACCTTCGATCAGGATTTTCGCAAGTTCGCCGACGTGCGCGTAGAAACGTAAGTGGTTTGACCTTCCGTCTGCTGCTTCAATTCTCGACATTTCTGCCGTTGATTCCACGAATGCCACGCGAGGTGACTCAAATGCGGAACGCACACGAGCGCTTTGGAACGACGCAAGGAAATATTGGACGGTGTATTGCGCCGCTGTGGCGGCGATTAGGAGAACCGCTTTGCAGAGGACTGGCCCGAAAATGATCGGGGCCAACCTACCGTCCGGAATCCGGCTCCCCCCAGTTCTACGACGTGACTAAATCATAGCAACAATGGTCAAAAGCACTTTGCGAAACGAACTGTACAGTTCGTACCATCGAAGTGGAGATTTCAACCGATGCCGAGAACAGCCAAAAGTGACAGCATGGTCGTTTCTGCCCTCCGAGCGCGGGCCCATTTTGGCAAGCTGCTGCGGCGGGTAGAGAATGAGCGTCGTTCCCTCGTTATCGAAAAGCGAGGAACACCCCGGGCGGTGCAGCTGAGTATCCGGGATTATGTCCGGTTCGCGGTCCCGGAGCCGGATGTGCTCAGAGTCCTCGGGGAAGAATCAAAAGCGAAGGGCACGGACAACCTCACTTCGCAGCAGATTGACAAGATCACCCGGTCATCTCGCGCAAAGAAAACGAAGCGCTAATGATTCCGCTTCGGCTCGCGGTCGACACGAACATCGTTGTCTCGGCTGCCCTGAAACCAGACGGACTACAACGCACGGTGCTCCTGCTTGCAATCACCAAACCAGCGCGGTTGTATGTCTCAGCAGCCATCCTCACGGAATATCGGGATGTGCTGTCGCGGCCGGAACTCCAGATCCGAAAGGGACTCCGGAATCAGCTGTTGCAGATCGTTAAGAGCCGCTCCCACACTGTAGCTCCTGCGCGTCGCCTGCAAGTAACGAGCGATCCGGGCGATAACATATTCCTTGGGTGTGCCGATGCTGCGCGCTGATTATCTCATTACGGGAAACGCGCGGCACTTTCCGAGGTTCTGGAAGAAAACCAAGATCATTACGTCGCGTGAGTTCCTCAGCGTTGTGACTCCGCACCTTCTCGCGTAGATTCCCTGGGCATTCCCAAGAGCGGCACCTGCGAATTGGCGCGTCAGCTTTGTCCGCCTGTGCGGCCGTTGAAATCCAGATCGCCCATTGAAAGTAGGCGTTCGGACGGCCGTTTGATCCCTTGTCACCCGCAGAGCGTGAATGACAGGTACCCAACGTCCGGAGGAAACGAGAATGCAAAACGCTCACGAGCGCTTTGGAACACTGGAATTCACGAAGCGCATGAAGGACACCACGACTCGCGTTTGTGTTCACGTTGACCGCGCCGTTCTGGAGCCCGCAAGGAATGAACAAGGCCAAGCCAGCGCTCACTTAATCTCGATGATCAGCGGCGATTCGGAAATCGGCGCAATGTCGGCCGCGGTCGCTGAGGGCGCTTTGTTCCAGCTTCGACTTCCAGGCTGCCCTGCTACTGCTCACTCTCTTGGGCCTGCGGCCCAATGCTTTCGCGGGAGTGTGATGGTTCCGGGCAGGAAGCATCCGGTCCGGCACTTGGTGGCCGTGTCCGCGGAATTAGCCAAGACAAAGCCTGGAGCGGATCGCGATGGCGCGCGCACGATTCTATGCGACGATAATCCGCCATTTGTGCTCTATCGCATTGCGTCTCGATACGGCCTTCCGGTGGTGCCGGAGTGGACGCCCTGGTTTATGCGTGAACTCCATCAACGAAAAGCGATCATCCCATTGGTCGGTCTTGCATGCTCGCCGGTTCTGATCAAAGGGAATAAGCAGATGTTTCTCAAATGGATTGGCAGAGCCTTGAGAGAGCATCTCATCCGTATCCCCGAACAGAACGGATCGATCTCTTGGAAGTTGCCGCACAGTTATCAGGAAGAAGCAAAATTCTAGCTTTTGTAGCAAAGACAAGGAGATGCAAACGAGCGGTGACGCACCGGATGAAGAAACGCAAGCACGCGCGGTTTTGGCTTACCAAGAAGGAGACGATTGACATCACGTGTAGTACGTGGTACACGTATCACACGTGGTAGAGGGGAAAAGGATGTCTTTCTCACCGAATGACAAAAAGCAGAACGTGACGATAAGCCTCAGTCGAAGCGTGCTCAAGAAAGCCAGAATTCTCGCCGCTCGGCGAGAAACTTCAATCAGCGGTCTTCTTGCCCAGGAGATCGAGACCCTCGTTGGTAACGAAGAAGCATACGAACGTGCCGAACGACAGGCAATGGCGATCCTCAACAGAGGTTTTCACATGGGCGGAGTAATTACAGCAGGACGGGATGAATTGCATGAGCGATAGGACGTTTGTTGATACGAATGTCTTAATTTACGCTCACGACCTCGACGCCAAGACGAAGTACGAAGCAGCAAAACATGTCCTCCAAGAACTTTGGAGCGAACGGAGCGGCATCCTCAGCATGCAGGTATTGCAGGAATTCTACGTTAATGTCACACGAAAAATTCCAAAGCCGATGAGTAAAGAATCCGCGCGTCTTGTGGTTGGTACTTACGCAGTTTGGTGCATCGAAACTACCACCGCTGAAATCTCGGCCGCATTTCGAATCGAGGATCAATCCCAGATCGGATTTTGGGATGCCCTCATTGTCGCGTCCGCTTTTAAAGGTGGGGCTAGCAGGATTCTCTCGGAAGATCTGAACGCTGGACAGTCCATTGCAGGTATACGCATAGAGAATCCGTTTGTGGGCCTCCGCTGAAACGCGTGCTTCAGTTGGATGATTCGTCTGTCCGGGTCAATAAGCCCTGGGAGAGCATCTCATCCGAATCCCAGAGCAGGACGGCTCGATTTCCTCGAACCTTGCCGTAGGTTTTCTTCCAACGTCGAATTGGTACCGAAACGAAGCGAGCGCCTTTCTCTGTGACCACGAATCTGTAAAGAGGTCGCTTGTGGTCCGGCCCGGCTCCTCGCCTTCTTCCTTTCGTCACATTTCTGTGATGACTGAGCAAACCGTGAGGATACCCCTATGCCATTGCCGAAGGACGTCGACTCGATCTCCTCCTATCTGCGTGCCTGGGCGCCAGAGCTGGGCGAGAGAATTCTTCAGACGTATCCGCCACTGCACAGCTTTGACGATGCACCTTCGCCTCTGATCGCACAACTCCTGCGTAAGCCATTTCCGGCACAAACGCTCGCGCTCATGGGCGTGGTGAAGCGTTGGAATGAAGCGCGTGGCGCGGCGGTCATCGCGGAGTGCGGGACGGGCAAAACACTGATCTCGCTGGGCGCAGTCCATGTGCACAGCGCCCGCGAGCCCTTCACCGCCCTCGCCATGGTTCCACCGCAGTTGGTAGAGAAGTGGGCGCGGGAAGCATTTCTCACCTTGCCTCGCGTGCGTGTTTTCTTCATCGACGGACTCCGCACTCCAACGAGTTCCGTAGGCCATGCTGGAGTCAACGAAGTCAGGCTGCGCCATGGCCGAATCATTCGCGAAGGGCTGCGCACAACGCTCACTGAGTTGCGTCTGCGGAAGACAGCTAGAACAGCTCGCCAACGGTGGCATTCCATTTGCGGATTCCCCGCTCTCTTCATTGTCGGGCGTGAGCGCGGGAAGCTCAGCTATTTCTGGCGGCATGCGTATAGGCACGCCCGATGCGGACGATATCAAGGGAGTGTCGTGAATTCCGATACTGGCTGCCCGATCTACTTGGATGAGGATGGCGAGAGATTGCTGTCAACCGATTTCAAGAAGGCCAAGCTGAGCGAGATTCTCGGTGCCCGGAACGGTGACGAGTCTGCAAAATTGCAGCGCGCGTTGTACAGCGCATTGTGGCAGGCGGACGGGAAGAAGATCAGGCGCTTCGCCCCCGTGGATTTCATTGGCCGGTACATGCCGGATTTCTTCGACTATGCCATCGCCGATGAGGTGCACGAGTTGAAAGGAGACACGGCTCAAGGGAATGCACTCGGGACGCTAGCCGCTTGTGCGCAACGCACTGTGGTGCTGACGGGAACGCTACTTGGAGGTTACGCCGACGAGGTCTTCAATATCCTGTACCGCCTCGAACCTGGAAAGATGGTGAAAGAAGGATTCGAGTTCGGCGAACCCGGGGTACGGACCTTCACGGAGAGTTATGGTCTGCTCGAAAAGATTACGGTAATCGAACCGGCGGACAACCGCTGCTCGGAAGCGCGAGTAACCAAGCGCGTTCGTCGGCGCCCCGGAGCTTCGCCCCTTCTGTTTGGCCGCTTCCTGATGAGCCTCGGAGCGTTCATTTCGCTGGAAGACATCTCAGAGGAGCTGCCACCCTATCGGGAGGAAGTCGTCAGCGTGGAGATGGATGCCCTGCTGAAACAAGCCTACAAGAAACTTGAAGAGGACGTAAAGGCAGCGCTAAAAGAGCATCGCGGGAATCAGTCAGTGATGAGCGTGGCGTTGAACGCTTTGCTGCTGTATCCGGATCGGCCGTTCCGACTTGGGAATTTATACGGTTGGGAATTCGACCCGGAGAGTCAGCGGCGAGAAAAATTCCTGATTTCGGAGACACAGGATTTAGACGAGGGGCTGGCTTACGCCAAGGAGCGCCGGCTCGTCGAGGAAGTGAAAACGGAGCTGACGCGAGGGCGCCGCTGTCAGATTTACGCGGTCTATACGCAGAAGCGAGACGTTACGCGACGCCTGGAACGCATCCTCTCGAATGAGGGCATCCACGTTGCGGTGCTCACAACAGAAGTGCCCCCGGAATCGCGAGAGTGCTGGTACGAGCGCCAGCTACGAGCCGGGGTGCAGGCCGTCATTTGTCACCCAAAGTTGGTGCAAACGGGCCTCGACCTGATCGACTTCCCCACGATCCTCTTCTACGAAACCGGATACTCCATCTACGTGCTTCGCCAAGCAAGCAGGAGGAGTTGGAGAATCGGACAGCGGCTTCCCGTAAAAGTGAAATTTCTTCATTACGCCGCGACGATGCAGGAGAGCTGTCTTCGTTTGATGGGGAAGAAGCTGCTTGTGTCATTGGCCATGGAAGGCAAGTTTTCTTCGGAAGGATTGCAAGCGATCAACGAAGAAGACGACATCCTCATGGCTATGGCCCGCGAGCTGGTCATGGAGAAAGGAATCGGAGAACGCGCCGACCAGGTGTGGGCCAGCCTCCAGAAGAAACAGGAGGAAATCTTCGTGACGAGGTCAGTCGAGCAGGAATCCTCGACCGCAGAAATTGTCCGAGACGTCAGGGCAGATGAGGGCACGCCACCATCACCTGATCAGTTCATCTCAGTCGTCGGCTCCCTGCAATCGATTCCCCGAAAGATATCGCGCCATGAGGGCGTTCCCGATGGCCAACTCCGGTTGTTCTGAGGGCGGCATTGGATTCGAAGGCCGACTGGTGCGGTCAGTACAAAGACGCTAGAAACAGGAGGTGTGTGGTCAATGGGCATTCTCGGACTAACGCATGATGAGAGCGGGACAGCCTTCGAAAAGCTCCCGGTAACGATTAAGGTGGCGATAGGAGACGGGCCCGAGCCTGGCAATGCAAACAGTCAGCCTCGAAAGCTGGATCATTTTGTATTTAGACGAAAGACAGTTTGCGGTCACGATGTGTTCTGGAAGCCCGCCTCAGACATTTCCGAGGCGCACGGGGAGAAACCGACAGAATTGGGAATTATCTTCCTCAACGACGATCCACGAGAAGTTCTGCGAACGGAGTACGCATTGTGGACACCCAGAGCATGCAAATGCCGTGGTCACCTTGTGCAGATCACAAACGGGGGCGAACTCCACCACGAAATGCGAGCGACGCGAAGAACGGAGGAGCATCCCGAAGGAGAAGCCTGGCCGGGGAATCGAAAGTACGTCGATGGGCCAAAGAGAGGCCAGCCAGTAGAGCCCTGCGGCGAGGGATGCCCAGATCTGGAGCATCGCGACTGTAAGCCTTCGGGTGATCTCTATTTCATTTTGGAGAAGTTTCCAACATTCGGTGCCATCTGCCGTTTGCATACTAGCAGCTACCGCTCCGTTCGCAATTTGTCGAACGGATTGATGCAAATCCGTCGTCTGACTGGTGGACACCTAACGGGCGTCAAAGCCATTTTGAAGACGAGTCCGGAGAGAGTCTCTTACTTCGATCAGGCCGGAACTCGACAAGTTACAGTCGCATACATCCTTAGCCTCGAAATTGGAGCTAGGGACATCAGAACACTCGTCGCGAATATGACGGAACCGATCAGGCTCTTGGGTGAAGGACGTACGGCGTTCGATCTATCGCGAGGAGCCCAATACGTCGCTCACGAGACGGAGGCTGAGCGCGCGAGCGAAATCGCGTCGGAATTCTATTCAAAGAGCAACACAGAAGCAGACGAGGCCCCAGTTCGTGCCTTGGACTGCAGTGAAGACAGCGAGCAACTTGCAGGAATCTGCGAGCTTGCGCGCCGCCTGGGGTACGACGACACAAAGACTAGGATGCTAGTGGGCCAGTGGAGACACGACCTTGTTGTGCTGGAGCGGAAACTGAGAAATCAACTTGAGGAGACTCCGCAGGGCTCAGTCATGAAAAGTAATAAGCAGAAACGAGGTATTGGATGGAGCAAAGGCAGCCCACTAGCAGATTGAAGGCTAGATTGAGAAGTACCGAGTCTGCTTTTGCGCCAGATCCAAGGTGCCAGCATCGGTTCCGTCTGCCGATAACCACAAGTAGGGTTTTTCCGTCAGTTTTCGGTCTTGGGCTTCGGTTCAAATCAGGCCTCTGCAACCAGAAACTATTCTGCCGCAATAGGTTCCGAAGACCCTGCAACCATCCGAATTGACAGTCGTCGGGCGCAACATCTCGATGTCGCGAGCCGAAGACGCAGTCCGATGCAAGCGATGACTTTCCACAAGTCAACTTGTCAGTACCTATCCTTTCGTACGATCGCGCAGAAATCGGGAACTTCAAAATCCACACTTGACATCGATGGATAATTCACTACCATATGGTTGTGGATAAGCTAGATACAACATTTGCGGCTCTTTCTGACCCAACCCGCCGGGCGATGATCGAACGACTCTCCCATGGGCCTGCCTCTGTGCATGGATTGACGGAACCGTTTGCGCTCTCGCAGCAGATGATTTCAAAACATATTGCCTACCTGGTGCGGGCGCGGATTGTGATCAAGACGAAGCGTGGAAGAGAGAGCGTGTGCACGCTTAGGCCAGAGGCGATAAAGACCGTCAGCGACTGGGCGA
>JBAUEH010000152.1:0-45387 GCA_049678505.1 Candidatus Acidiferrales bacterium | reverse complement strand
TGCGGATGTGGAAGGTGTCCAGCAGGTTATCGACGTAGGCGGAGAAGCCGACGGCGACGGCCATGTTGGAGACCGCATATTCGAGGATCAAATCCCAGCCGATGATCCAGGCGATGAATTCGCCAAGCGTCGCGTAGGTGTAGGTGTAGGCGCTGCCGGCGATGGGAATCATGGAGGCAAGTTCGGCGTAACAAAGACCCGCCAGAGCGCAAATGAAAGCGACGGCAAGAAATGACACGGCGATGCCCGGGCCAGCGCCGGGCCGGCCGTTGATGCCGAGGGCGTGAGTACCGTGCATGAGGACGCTCAGCAGAGGAGCTTGGAGCAGAGAGGGGTAACGGTCGACTTCGCCGGCGGCGGCAGTGCCGGTGGTGATGAAAATTCCGCTGCCGATAATGGCGCCAATTCCAAGAGCGGTGAGGCTGAGCCAGCCAAGAGTTTTCTTCAGGCGTTTAGCAGGCTGGTCGGCGTCGGAGATGAGCTGGTCAATGTTCTTGGTGCGGAAAAGCTGCTTATTCATCTATTCAAAGGGCCACCATCCCCTGTACGGCAAGGGCAGCACTGTACATTGAGCGGCTTCAACGCGCAACCGCTGCGATGCAGAAGCCTTCGGGATGGTTAGCTAAACGATTTGCAGGTGGGCGTAGCGTTCGATGAACTTTTTCGTGCCGTAATCGCGGAAGCTGACGGTCAGCCGGCGGTCGTCGCCGTCGTCTTCGATTTTCAGAATGGTTCCAATGCCGAAGGAAGGGTGGCGGACGCGCGCGCCAATCAGTCGAGTCGCAGCTCCATGGGGCGCGGAACTTGCGGCGGGACGCGAGGCAGGATTGGCGACAGGTTTCTTGGCGCGGCGGAACTGCGATTCGTAGTAATCCGGGTCGGGTTCGTAGCGACGCGTCTCGCCAGGTTCCGCGAGCGAACCTTGAGCGGCCTCGATGAGATCGACGGGCACTTCGGCCAAAAAACGGGAGGGAGCGGCTGCGGCAAGATCCGCATTGGCCCACGAGCGGCGATACACGGCGCGGGAAAACGCAAGGGTGCGCTTGGCGCGCGTCATTCCCACGTAGCAGAGGCGACGCTCCTCTTCGACGTCATTGTCGCTATTCATGGAGCGTCCGTGGGGGAGGAGGCCCTCTTCCAGACCAGCGAGGAACACATGATCGAATTCCAGGCCTTTGGCGCTATGCAGGGTCATTAAGGAAACGGGGATGGTTTGGTCGAACGCGTCAGTGTCGCTGACCAAGGCTGCGCGATCCAGGACGTCCTCGAGGGTTTCGCCTTGCTCGATAGCCTCGGCAATGGCGTTGGAGAGCTCGCGGAGGTTGTCCGCTCGGGAAGATTGGTCAAGGCGATCCTGCTGTTCCGCCCAATCGAGATAGCCCGTGCGGCTGAGGATGGCTTCTAGAATTTCCCCGGGGCTTTTGGCGGAGCATTCTTCAGTGAGATTCAAACCCATCTGGCGAAACTCGGTGAGCGCCGCAGCTCCGCGCAGCTTCTGAGCAGCGAGGCGCGGAATCGCCTGCCAGAGCGATACATTGGACTCGCGAGCGGCGCTGCGGAGAAAGTCGATGGTGACTTTGCCGATGCCGCGTGGCGGAACGTTGAGGACGCGCAGCAGGGCCACATCGTCGTCGGGGTGAAAAAGCAGGCGCACGTAGGCCAAAGCGTCTTTCACCTCAGCGCGCTGATAGAAACTGAAGCCTCCGACCACGCGATAACGAATACCGATGCGACGAAGGGTTTCTTCAAAGGGCCGCGATTGCGCGGCGGTGCGGTAGAGCACGGCGAGGGTGAAGCGCGGGTCTTCGCGGAGAAGGCCCGCGATTTCGCCGCCGATGTATTCCGCTTCATCCGAGGCATCGCGAGCTTCGTAGTATTTCAGCAATTTTCCCGAGCCAAGAGTTGCTTTCAGGTCCTTGCCGAGGCGCGTGCGATTGTGGCTGACAACGCCGCCAGCGGCGTCGAGGATCACCTGTGTCGAACGGTAGTTTTCTTCGAGGCGGATGGTCAGAGCACCATTGAAATCGCTGAGAAATCGCTGAAAATTGCCGCTCACAGCGCCGCGCCAGCCATAAATGGATTGGTCCTCGTCACCAACGACGCACACGTTGCGTTCTTTCCCGGCGAGCAGGCGAATCAGCTCTTCCTGAGACGCGTTGGTGTCTTGAAACTCGTCGACCTGGACGAAGCGCAACTGCTCGGACCAACGCGCGCGCACCTGCGTGTTCTCGCGAAGCAATGCGACGGCGCGCAGGAGCAGATCGTTGAAATCGAGCGCCGCCGATTTGCGCAGGATCGATTCGTATTCGCGATACACGGCGGCAGCTTTCTTGCCAAAGGGATCGAAGGCCTCCGCTTCCATTTCATCCGGAGAAATGTTGTGGTTTTTGGCGTGGCTGATGCGGTCGCGCAAGGGTCGCGGCGCGAGTTCCTTCTCCAGCAACTTCAAATTCTGAAGGGCAAGCTTGATTACCCGCGTCTGATCATCGTCATCGTAGATAGCGAAAGCCCTCGAAAGGCCGGCGCTCGGGGCTTCGCGACGCAGCAGGCGGGCGCAGAAGGAGTGAAAGGTCGAAATCCAGATGTCCGAAGCGTCGTGTCCGCTGGAGCGGACCAGATCGGCGATGCGGCGGCGCATCTGCTCGGCTGCCTTGTTGGTGAAGGTTACGGCGAAAATGTTTCGTCCGGGGATTCCTTGCTCAATCAGATAGGCGACACGGTAAGTGATGACGCGCGTTTTGCCAGTTCCCGCACCGGCGAGCACAAGCACAGGCCCATGAATGGCCGTGACTGCTTCACGTTGCCGCGGATTAAGTTCGTCAAGGAGCGCCATAATTTGGTAAAGAGTTTTCCGAACGTTGAGAGTGAATTTTATCTGAGCTGAGTCGATTCAGCAAATCGCAGTGGTCGGGCTTCTTAGTTACTGTGGGTGCTTGGGCGCCAGCGGAACTTCGAAATAAATCATGCCGCTATCCGAAGCAACGGACTTCACGTCGGGAACATAGAGAGAGGCGTAGGGGACGACCTTGAAATCGCTGCTCACGTCAAAGAAAACGAAGCCGCGAATGCTGCCGTTCGGTGGGACCACATCGGTCTGCAAGGCCAACGGCCCCAGCTTGGCCTCGACATCGCGGGACTTGCCGTCCTCGCCGGGCGCTCCGAGGGACGGAAGCCGGCGAGGCAACGGAAGCGAAGGGCCCCTTGGATGGGCGATTTGCTTCGCGGCCTCGTCGAGAGTGAGCATCGGCAGGTGAAGACGCTGGCCGTCTGGACTGTCGACGTCGAGGCGAATCGTGGACAAATCGACATGAATCGGATAGCTCGTGTCATTTTTCAGGTAGACGTCAACAGCTAGAATCCCCGCTTTGTATGGATCCGCTTTCGCGAATTTGTCTTTGCAGCGAGCCGGGTCCGAATACGCGTCCGCGGCGACGGTAAATCCTTCGTGAGTGTCTTTCGCTACCCATGTGGAAGGAGTTGGCTGTGACACTTGAGGTGACGGCAGCTGCAGGAGAATCAGAGCGGCGATTAGGAATAAGGCTGGCTTCATTTCCTGCCCATAGATGCAATTGTTGTAGGAAACGTTGTGGGTATCAAGCGCCCAATAACACTATAATACTGACCTTGCAGCAGGCTGGCCTTTTCTGGAGGCAGCCGGCCCCACCTCATGTACTTTTTGTATAGCGTAGTAACGGCAATTGCTATGGTGCTGCTCGCGCCATATTTCGCAGTGCAAGGGCTGCGGCGCGGGAAATATCTAGGTAACGTTCGCGAGCGCATGGGCTACTTGCCAGACGGGCTGGCCCGCGATGTGCCTCCGCGATCGTCGATCTGGGTGCACGCTGTATCCGTAGGCGAGGTGCTGGCGAGTAAGCCGCTGATCGAAGGGTTAAAAAAGCGATTCCCGGAGCGGCCGATTTTTCTTTCCACGACGACGGCAACCGGCCAGCAACTTGCTCGGGAACGAATTCGCGATGCGGACGGGGTTTTTTACTTCCCGTTTGACTGGCGCGCGCCGATTCGGCGGGCGTTCAGAAAAATCCAGCCGGCGCTGGTGGTGATTCTCGAAACGGAGATCTGGCCGAACTTCATGCGCGAGGCGGAGCGGATCGGTGTGCCGGTTGTATTCGTCAACAGCCGAATTTCAGAGCGGTCCATTGGCCGGTTCCGGCGGTTTCAATGCTTCATTGGGGGATTCTTCCGGCGCGTTCTGCGAGATGCCGAGCTTTTTCTGGCGCAAAGCACGGAGGATGCCAGCCGATTGAAGGAAATGGGCGCGCCAGAAGAGAGGGTCGAGGTTACCGGAAATTTGAAGTACGACCACGAACCGCCCGCACAGAGCGCATTTGGCGATTGGCTCGCAAAGCAAATCGCAAACCAGGAGCGCTGGCCGGTGCTCGTGGCTGGCAGCATAGTGGCGGGTGAAGAGGAGGCCGTGCTGGCGGCGTATGACATCGTTCAGCGGCAGTGGCGCCGCGCGCTGCTGGTGATGGCCCCGCGAAAGCCCGACCAATTTGATGCGGCATCGGCGGTGGCAAAAGAGTGCGGCTGGACAGTCATCCGGCGTAGTGCTATCGATCTGAATGCCGCGCTCGATGAGAACTGCGACGTGCTGATTCTTGATTCCATCGGCGAGCTGGCTGGACTTTATGCCGTTGGAGACGCCGTTTTTGTCGGCGGGTCACTCGTTCCATCGGGCGGACACAATATTGTGGAGCCGGCGTGGTTTTCCAAAGTTCCCCTTTTTGGCCCTTCGATGGAAAACTTCCGAGACATTGCGGCACGATTTTCCAGCGCCGGAGCGGGAATTCAGGTGGCCAGCGGCGAAAAGCTCGGCAAGATTTGGGCGAAATTGATTCGTGACCCCGCGCGGCGCGAACAGATGGGGCGAAAAGCACGCACGCTCGTGGAAGCGAATCGCGGCGCATCGGCTCGATCGCTGGAGCGAATCGCTCAGATTCTTAATGCGCAACGGGAACAGGCATGACGCTCATCGAATCGCTTCTGTGGCCGGTGTCGCTCCTCTATGGCGCTGCTGCTCGGCTTCGCGCGTGGGGCTACCGCACTCGAATATTTCGACAGAAGCGGTTGAACGGCATCGTTGTGAGCATCGGAAACATTACCACCGGCGGCACGGGAAAAACGCCGATGGTGCTTTGGCTCGCACAGCGGGTTTTGGAAAGCGGCAAGAAGGTAGGAGTGCTTTCGCGCGGATATAGGCCATTGCCGCAACAGGTTGGCGGCGGCGCGGGTGCGCAAGGATGGAACGACGAAGTGGCTTTGCTGCACGGCAGGCTGGATGCGCGGGTGGAATTGGGAACGGGGGCAAAGCGTTTTGAAAAGGGAAGAGAACTCGAAAAGAGCGGGGTTGGCTGCTTCATCTTGGACGACGGCTTTCAGCATTTGCAGCTCGCGCGCGATGTGGACGTTGTGATGATTGACGCCACCAAGCCATTTGGAGGCGGGCACGTTCTCCCCTCGGGAAGGCTTCGGGAGCCTATCTCTGCGCTGCGCCGTGCCGACATCGTCGTGATTCATCGAACGGCGGAGCGTGTGCCGGCAATCGAGGCGGTGATCCGCAGATATTCGCCGGCACCGATTTATTTTTCGCAGACAAAACTTCTGAGCTTGGAAGTATATCGAGGCGCCGAAATTGCGAGCGCGGCCGCAAAGGAAAGAAAGTTCTTTGCATTTTGCAGCATCGGCAACCCCTCCGCATTTTTCGCCGATCTGAAGAATTGGGGCATCCCGGTTCTCGGACACGAAATCTTTCGCGACCACCACCGATATACGGAGCGCGATGTGTCGTGCTTAGAAGAAAAGGCCATAGCTGCCGGCGCAGATGCGCTTATTTGTACAGAGAAAGACATTTATGATTTGCCGCCGGAGATTGCAACACGGCTGCCGATTTTGTTCTGCAAGATTGGGCTGCAATTCAATAATGAAGAAGCTTTATGGCAGTCGATTTCGAAGGTGATCGAAAGCAAAAAGCCGGGAAGAATGGGATGAAAATTCTGGTGCGCGCGACAAATTGGGTCGGCGACGCGATCATGTCGATCCCTGCGTTGTCTGCGATTCGGCAGCGCTGGCCCGAGGCGCAAATCACGATTCTGGCGCGCCCATGGGTCGCCGCGTTGTATAGCGGGCAGCCGTTTGCAGATCGCGTGAAGGTTCTCGATGTGGCGTCACGTAGCCCCATGACCATGGAGCGAGCGGCGCGGGAATTACGCGAAGAGCAATTTGACTGCGCGATTCTTCTGCAGAATGCGTTTTCGGCGGCGTGGCTTGTCTGGCGGGCGAAGATTCAGCAGCGCATCGGTTACTCGCGCGACGGGCGCGGCGTTCTTTTGAGTAAGGCCGTCGCGGTGCCGAGGACTGGAGAAATTCCCGCCCACGAAATGTTTTACTATTTGGAGCTGCTGCGCCGCGCGGGATGGCTGGAGAGTATTCCTGATGTGACGCATATTTCCTTGAATCTCGGCCCTGGCGCTGTGGAAACCGCCGAGGCGCGGCTGCAAGAAGCGGGCGTGCACCTGGAAGCGAAGCGAATAGCCTTGGCACCAGGGGCGGCTTACGGTTCTGCGAAGTGCTGGCCGCCGGAGCGATTTGCGGCTGTCGCCGACGTGCTCGTTGATGAATTTGGCGCGGATGTGATACTTTTCGGCGCGAGCTCGGAACTGGAGATTTGCCGCCAAATCGCTGACCGAATGCATCATCGCCCCATTATCCTTGCAGGCCAAACGTCGATAGGCGAGCTCCCCGCGCTTTTTTCGCGCTGCAGTTTGTTTGTGGGGAATGATTCGGGGGCGATGCACGTCGCCGCTGCTGTCGGCGTACCTGTCGTGGCTGTTTTTGGGTCTACGGATCCGCAAGGCACTGCGCCTGTGACTTCCCAGCGGAAGCTCGTCCAGCATCCGGTGGCGTGCAGCCCGTGTTTCCTGCGTGAATGTCCTATCGACCATCGCTGCATGCTTCGTGTTCCGGTGCAGGATGTCCGCGATGCCGCTGTGCAGTCACTGGAGCAGGTGCGCCATGCCTGACGCCACGAAGAGACGCGCGGTGTTTCTCGATCGTGACGGGACGATTTCCGAGGAAATGGGCTATGCCAATCATTTGAGCCGCTTTTTGGTGTTTCCGTATGCCGCAGCGGCGATTCGGCGTCTGAATGACGCCGGACTCGCGGTGATCGTCGTCACGAATCAGTCGGGCGTGGCGCGCGGGTTTTTTCCGGAGTCGCTGATTCAAGAGATTCACGCCAAAATGAAGGTCGAGCTTTCGGCGGGCGGCGCGCATGTGGATGGTATTTACTATTGCCCGCACATCCGGGACGACAATTGCAATTGCCGCAAGCCTCTGCCCGGCATGCTGGAGCGGGCAGCCGCTGAGCACAATCTTGAACTCAAGGGTTCCGTGCTGGTCAGTGACCGCTACGACGATATCGCCATGGCGCATGCAGCCGGATGCCAAGGCATTCTCGTGTTCTCCGGATACGGGCGCGGCGAATATCAATGGAAGCGGCACACATGGCCGCGCCAGCCCGATTCGGTGGTTGAGGATTTAAGAGAGGCTGTGAACCTGATTTGCGAAACGGCAAAAAGATGACTGCCAAGAAAATGGGGCAACGCGGCGCAGGTGCACTGGACCTGTCGCGCTTGCTGGAGATTATCGCTTCGTTCCCGCGCCAGACGATAACCGTCGTCGGGGACTTTGTTGTGGACGAATACGTCACGGGAGAGATTTCGCGCGTTTCTCGTGAAGCGCCAGTGCTCATTCTCCGGCACCGGAAGACGGAAATTTCCCCTGGCGGTGGCGCCAACGCGGCGAACAATCTGGTGGAACTGGGAGCTCGCGTGCTGCCCGTGGGCGCGGTAGGAGATGACGTCGCGGGCAACGCGCTCATCAATTATTTCCGCGAGAAGAATGTAAATGTTTCGGGCATGATTCGCGTGCGTCACGGGAACACGACAACGAAGACCCGTTTTCTCGCCCGTTGGTCGCACACGGCGCGGCAGCAGGTGTTGCGCGTGGATCGCGAGGCGGCCAAAGCTCTGCCTGAGAGCGTTACGAAGCAAATCAGCAAGAAGGCTCAGACTTACATGGGAAAGTCCGACGCCGTTCTGGTGTCGGACTACGGCGCCGGTTCCGTCACGCCGCAGCTGTTGAAGCGTGTGAGCGCGAAGGTGGCAACTCTCGATTCGCGTTATCGCTTGCTGAGCTATCGCGGCGCGGAGTTCACGGCGGCGACGCCAAACGAGGCGGAGCTTGAAGCGTTGTATCACGCGCAGATTGGGAACGACGAAAGGGAACTCGACGCGCTTGGACGGCGCACGTTGCGAGCGCTCGGCTTGCAGGCGTTGCTGGTCACGCGCGGTAAGGATGGGATGGTATTGTTCGAGCGCGGGAAACCACCGCACAGGATTGCGGTCTACGGCGCGGACGACGCCGTGGATGTGACCGGCGCGGGAGACACGGTGATCGCCGTGTTTACGCTGGCGCTGGCTGCGGGGGCCTCGTTCGTCGAAGCGGCGCACTTGGCCAACTATGGCGGCGGCATCGTGGTGATGAAGCGCGGCACCGCGACGGTATCGCGTGCTGAGCTGGAAGAAGCTGTGCGTAGCGAGGCGAGCGCAGGCGCATGAACACGCGCTCGAAAATCCTGGCGCGTTCCGAGCTTGCACTGCGCCTCGATGAACTCCGCAAGAAGGGCCAAAGCATCGTGCTGGCGAATGGGTGCTTTGACATATTGCACGCGGGGCACGTGCGCTATCTGGAAGCGGCGCGCCGGGAAGGTGATCTGCTGATCGTGGCAATAAATTCCGACTCCAGCACGCGAGGACTAAAAGGGCCAGGGCGACCGGTATTGACGGCGTCAGACCGAGCCGAACTGGTCGCGGCGCTCGGCGCGGTAGATCACGTGCTGATTTTTGAGGAACCCGATGTGCGTTCGCTGCTGCGTGAGCTGCGTCCGGACGTCCATGCCAAAGGCACCGATTACACCGTGGAAAGCGTGCCCGAACGAGACGAGGCTGCGCGCCTTGGCATTCGCGTGGCGATCGTGGGCGATCCGAAAATCCATTCCACGCGCGGCCTGATCGAGCGCATTCGCCATTCCGGTCATGAATGAGCCGCGCTTTCTGGTGCTGCGGATGAGCGCGCTCGGAGATATTATCCACACGCTGCCCGCTGTTTGCGCACTGCGCGAGTCGTTCCCCAAAGCAACCATCGACTGGCTCGTCGATCAGAAATGGGCTTCGATTCTCGAAGGGAATCCCTGCGTCAACAATGTGATTGCGATGAATCGCGGCTCGTGGCAAAGCGTGGTCGCTTGCGTGCGGCGCCTACGCAAAGCGAAGTACACGGTTGCCATCGATTTTCAGTCGCTCTACCGCTCGGCGATTTTCGGATGGCTTTCTGGTGCGCCGCAGCGTTTAGGGTTTGACGCGAATTATTCACGCGAAAGCGGCGCTGCGCTTTTCTACACGAGCGTCATCAAGCCGCGCCGCACGCACAAGGTTGAGCATAATCTGGAGCTGGTGGAAGCCGCCGGAGCGCGAGCGAGTGAAATTCGTTTCCCGCTGCCGATTTCAGCGGAAACAGCGGAAGAAGTGAAACGTATTCTGACGGCCAAGGGTGTTGACGGATATTTTGTACTGTCGCCAGGCGGCGGGTGGGGCTCGAAGTGCTGGCCGCCGGAAAGGTATGGCGAGCTGCACCGCGCGTTAGCGGAAAGATACGGCTGGCGAGGGGTGATCAGTTTTGGGCCGGGCGAGAGCGAGCTGGCGGAAAGCGTTCGCCGCAGCGCTGAGTCGCCTGAGCCGATCGTGGAAATGTTCAACTTGAAACAACTCGCGGCGCTCTTGCGGCGCGCCAAATTTCTCGTGGCTGGCGACACGGGCCCGCTGCATCTTGCTTCTGCGCTGGGCACTCCGGTCGTAGGGCTCTACGGTCCCACAGACCCCGCTCGCAACGGCCCATATTCGCCGCGGGATGTTGTCGTGCGGAGAGCGCAGCCGGGAGAAACCACGTACCGGCGCAGCAGCTCTCCATCACGCGCCATGCTGGCGATCACCGTCGAAGACGTGCTCGACGCGGTCGAGCGCCGGCTAAAGAACGCATAATGGCCGCAGCAACAAATTTCTGGATTCGCTGGCGCGTCAGGATTGGTTATCCGGTGGCGCTTGTCTATCTGGCGCTGGCGCGGCCGACGCCGCGGTCGCTGGTCATTGGCGGCGCGATTGGAGTGGCGGGCTTGGCGATTCGCGCTTGGGCTGCTGGTCATCTTCGCAAACATCAGGCCCTCGCCGTGGGAGGACCGTACGCGTTTACGCGAAATCCGCTTTACTTCGGCAGCGTAATTCTGGCCGCTGGATTTGTTGTAGCCGGCAGATCAGTCTGGGCAGCAATCGTGGTTGCTGGTTATCTGATCCTGTTCTATCCCGCGGTAATGCGGCGGGAAGAAGCCGAATTGCAGGAGCATTACGGCGAGGATTTCAAGAAGTACGCGTCGGCTGTTCCGCTGTTTTGGCCTGCTTTTCGGCGCTTCACGGCAAGCGACAAATGCGCTGAGAGATTCTCCCGGCAGCTCTACCGGCGGAATCGCGAATATCAGGCTGCCATAGGGTTCGTGGCGGGGCTTGCTATTCTTTGGGCGAGAATGCGCTGGCTGCCGTAGCGCACATTCACGATTGACTAAGAAGCTCCGTCTGTTCCAATCGGCGCTGGTCAGAATGTGTATCTTAGTTTAGTATCAACGCAGCTCTTGAACCCAGCAAGACTTGTGTCTTTTCGAGGATGAGAATTTGGACCGCCATCATAGCCAAGAGAAAACGGTAGTGGTTCACACGGCCGGTTCCGCCACGGAGGCTATGGTGATCCGCGGTTTGCTGCAGAGCGCCGGTATCCAGTCGCCTGGCTCGGTCACAAATGACCCGTTTCCGATGGGGGAATCCGGCGACGCATTTAAGGACTCGGATGTGATTGTGTTGGAATCTCAGGCGGACAAGGCGCGCCGTGTAATTGCTGATTATCAGCGGAGCAACGACGGCATCGAGATCGAGAACACAGAAGACCCGTCCGACGAAAAATAATAGCTGAGAATTGTCTCTTACGTCGTTTCAGTGCGTCCCACCTGCAGCAAACGCCCGCGTTACTAAGCTGTGTCCATCGGTCAGCGCAGTGACAGCGCCGTCGATATCCGTTCGGAAAAGGCGGATATTTTTTCCAGTGTACCGCTGAAGGATCGCGGGACTTGGATGGCCGTAGGGGTTGTCCTCCCCCACTGAAATCGCGGCGGCGCGCGGGTTCACTGCGTCGAGAAACGCCTCGGTTGAAGAGGTCTTGCTTCCATGGTGCGGGACTTTTAGGAAATCTGACTGGAGCGGCTCGTGCTGCTCTAGGAGCGAGTCCTCCACTTGACTTTCTGCGTCACCGGTCAGCAGGAAATGAACGGGTCCATCTCCGATTCGCAGGACCACGGACTCGTTGTTTGCCGACTGCGGGGCTTCGGCGGAAGCGTCGGCAACACTGGGCCAAAAAATTTGGCCTTCGGTTCCATCCCAATCGAAATTCGTGCCCTGTGCTACATGAACGATGGCAACACCGCGCGCTTTTGCCTGCGCGAGAAGATTGCGATATGCGGGCCTGTCTTCATCCCGGCCAACCCAAAGCTGGCCGACATGGAAATTATTGAGCACGGCGCGCAGACCATCAATGTGATCGTGATCGGCATGGGTGAGCAGCACGACGTCCAGCTTTTTGATTCCGCGCGACCACAGGTACGGCGAGACGACCTGTTCGCCCACATCGAATCCCACTTGGTACCCGGCGATACGTTCTGCACCGCTCGCGCCGCCGCCGTCAATCAGCATCGTTCGCCTGTCGGGAAGTCCGATGAAGATCGAATCGCCCTGGCCTACATCCAGTACAGTCGCTTCCATTCTGGCCTTTTCCAGGCGGGGCGCAAAAGGGTGAATGCCGACGAGCAGAGCGAGTGCGAACAGCACAAATAAAGTTAGGTGTTCAGGGGCGAGCCTCTGCGCCGGCAGGGGAACCCGCACATTTTGCTGGTTTCGGCTTTCCGCGGCCGGCCACGCCATCGCAGCGAGGCAGGCGAGTGCGATCAAGAACGCAATTAAGAGCCACGCAGGCGGTCCGGGGATTCTCCATGACGCGCGGGGAAACTCGCTAAACCAATGCATAGTGCCAAGCAGCAATCCGACGAGCGCGCTTTCAATCTTGGCCAGAATTGCGCCTATGACGGATGAAACGTAGCTCAGCGCCAACGCCAAAAAGCCGAACGGCACGATGATTCCAACCAGCGGAACGGCGAAGACGTTGCTCACAGGCCCGGAAATGCTGACGCGATGAAAATAAAGCGCCAGCAGCGGCGCCATTCCTAATTGAATGCAGAACGACAGCAAGAATATCTCCCAGACACGCAATCCAAAGCGCACCGGCAGCGTAAAAGAGGATTCAACGTGAGGTGCGATGCGCTTGGGAACTTTTTTTGCCACGGCAGCCGTCGCTGCGCGCAGATCGAGCCTGAACTGCGTTGCGCGCGGCGAGTGCAGGCGGTCGCGCGTGACGTCGCTCAAGTGCTCCAAAGCCCGGCGGTACGGTGCGCTGGTGCGATCAATCCACGGAATGGCCAGACCTGCGATGACTCCCGCCGCGAGAAAGGAAAGTTGGAAGCTCGATTGGAATAAATCGCTTGGCCTGGCAGCAAGAAGGAAAATCGCGGCGAGCGCCACTGTGTTCAGGAGAGCGACTCGGCGGAAGAACAAGCGCGCACACAGGAAAATTGCGGTCATAAGCGCTGCACGCAGAATAGGCGGACGATCTTGAACAATGCCCAAATAGGCGGCAAGGACTGCCAGCGTCAAAAGAGTGGTGAACGTCAGCGGCAAGCGAAGCAAGCGGCCGAGCCCAAAAATGAAAAAAGCCAGGGCCGCGACGTGCAAGCCTGCGAGCACCAGAACATGAAATGCCGCAGTCTTCTGAAAAGTCTCCGCGATGTCGGAATTTATGAAATTCCGATCACCCAGAAGCATGGCGCGAAGCACGGCGATTCGCGCGGACTTTCCGGCAAAGAGCGTGTCCACCCTGGCGAGAAGATCGCCGCGAAATCGCGCGAACCGTTCGGCTACGGAAGGTCTGGATGATCCAACTACCTGAAGCAGTTCCGTGCTGCGCAGTGCGCCGAGCAATTCGATGCCTTGGCGCGCCAGGTATCCCCGCTCGCCGAACGCTCCCGGATCCAAATAATTTCGGGGAATTCGTGCGCGGCAAAGCGCTTCGACCGTGTCTCCGGCTCGCACTGCGGGAGGCGTCTCATTGTCGCTGCTGCGGTAGTAGGTAAGCCTCAGGCCGCCATGCACGGGCAAAGTGCGGCCTGTTTCTTCAACGCTTTGCAGGTCAATAGTGTATCGCCAGCCGAGCGGAGTCGATTCCGGATCTTCTCGCAGGCGCCCAGCCCAGCGAAGAGGCTCTTTGGTTTCCAAGACGCCGCGTGTAACCAATATTGCTGCGTCATCTTGTGAAACATTGGTGCGTTCGAGCTGTGCAGCAAGGCCGCCGAGCGCAAACCACGCCGCGAGCGCCAAAGAGCCGGCAACGACGGAAGGTTTTGCAAAGAAGGTGACGCAAAGGCCCGCGGCGATGGCAACGATGGAAGCGACGACCCAGAACATGAAGCCTTTTGCGACAACTCCACTGGCCATGATTCCTGAGGCGAATGCCAGAGCAAGCCACAGCGCCGGGAGTTTCACGGCCCTCGTTCCAGGAGCACAACCGATTCAATATGGTAGGCTTGCGGAAACATATCGAATAGGTGAAGTTCCCGGAGAGTATACGCCTGAGTGCTTAGCTTTGCCAGGTCGCGCGCCAGCGTCGATGGATCGCACGAAACGTAGACAATCTTTCGCGGCGCAAGAGCCATCAGTTGCCCGGCGACGCCGTCTTCGACGCCGGCCCTCGGTGGATCGACAACAACAACGTCCGGAGTGCGCGAGCCGCGTTTGCTCTTCCATTCGCGCAAGAAAAGGGCTGCGGGCTGGTTGTGGACAGCAATCGCCGTGCGACTGGAATGTGCCACACTTTCTAAGTCGCGCGCCGAAGCGGGATCCGCCTCAATCGCTGCTACTTCCGAAAAACGCTCCGTGAGCAACGCCGCGAACAGACCGACGCCCGCGTACAAGTCAAACGCGAGCTCACCGCTGCTTGCCAGCTCGCAAACTACGCCAGCCATCTCGTCGACAAGGAAGCGGTTTACCTGGAAGAAAGACAGATGGCCGACCCGGAATCTCTTCTGCAAAACTTCATATTGTAAGAAGCCGGGACCGAAAAGCGCCATGTGGGCGCCCATCGTGTCTTGCAAGAGGATGCTTTTCGCCGCTGGAAGCATTTGGCTGAGTGTTTGCAGCAAAGGCTCCGGCGAGCGCGGCACAGAGGAGCAGGTCACCGTTAAGAGCAGCTCGTTGTCACCGGCGTCGGCGAACGCTTCTATTTCGCGCAGTGTTGATGGCAGCTTGCCGTTTGCCAGCGTTCCTCGCAGCGTTTGGAATGTCGCCAGTAGTTTCGGCGAGATAATCGAGCAGGTTTCCACGGGGCAGAGCACCGACGAGCGGGCTTGAAAATAACCGATGGAGCTGGTTTCGGCTGGAGGCTGTGCCGGTTGCGGACTTGCAAACGGTCGAATCTTCCATTGTGCTCGATTCCGGTATTCCCAGGGCGGCGACCTGTGAACCGTAATCGGCTCTTTCCAGTCGATGCGGCCGATGCGCCGCAGCGTTTCGCGCAGAATCTCTTCCTTGATTTCAAGCTGGGCATCGTAGGAGATGTGTTGGTAATCGCAGCCACCGCAAATTCCAAAATGTGGGCAGCGCGGTCCAACGCGTTGTGGGGAGGTTTTCAGCAGTTGGGTCGCGCGGCCACGAAGCAGCTTCTTCTTGCGTTCCGCAATTTCGATTTCGACTTCTTCGCCGGGAAGCACAAATGGCACGAAAAGCGTTTCGGCGCCTTCGTGCGCGAGGCCCTCGCCTCCGTAGACTAGCTTTTCAATTTTGGCTCGCATGAAGTGCTCAGCGCTGCAAACTTATTTTACGTAGTACAGGCTCAGCCGCGACAGCCCGTACATCTCGAAGATACGCTTCTGGAGGTATTGGCGTTCAATCAAGGCAATCTGGTCGGCGGACATTTTGCGCCGGTACGGCGCGAGAGCGCGATCCATGTCGCGGCGCACACCGAGCATGGCATCTGTGTCCGCGGCAGCGGTGAGCGCGGCGGTAAGCTTATCCTCAAGAACGGTGAGGCGCCGCTCGAAATCTTCCAAATCCAGCCTCGCGGGTGAATCGAGAATAATCTGCAATGCGGGAATTGCCGACGCTACTTCGTTCAGTTGCTGCGCCAGATGCGGCAATGCTGGAGCATGTTTCTCTGCGCTGGAGAGCAGTTTCTTTTTTCGTTCGCCCAAAAAAAGGCGGAGTTCTTCGCGGGAAAACGGCTCGGCCACGGAAATCCCCCTGCGAACTTCAGGGCCAGAACCTGCTGTTGCCTCCTGCATCTCTGACGCTGCTTCGAGCACTGCATCCACGCAATAGGCGAGGCTTTTCAATGGCCGGCCACTCGCGCCTCGGCGGGAACGGCCATAGCTTTCGAACGCGCGATCGATGCCGCGCAGCACCGCCTCCAGGGGAATCGCTGACTTTTGCCACGTCTCGACAATGGCCCAATCCAGCGGCGACACCAGCAGATGCGCGCCGCGCTTTCGCCAGAAATGTTCTTCGATTTCAGTGAAATAATTGAAGTAATTGAAGCCGGCCATCGGAAGGCGAATCAACGCGCCGGTCTTCGCGCGCCAGCCGTGGGCTTTCTCGTGGGCTCGGCGCCGTCTTCGGAAGTTCGCGAGGCCGCCGCATCCTCTGTGGAATTGCGTTCCCAAAGAATCTGCAATCCTGCGAGCGTCAAATGCTCGTCGACTTGCTGGATATGACGCGAACCGGTTGCGATCAGGGGTGCTTGCCCGCCCGTGGCAATGACGCGAGTTCCGGGCCCCAGTTCTTTCTTCAGGCGCTCCAGAATGCCATCGACGAGGTCGGTGAAGCCATAATACAGCCCTGCTTGCATCGATTCCGCAGTGGTCGTACCGATAATCTTGCCGGGATCGCGGATCTCCACGCGAAAAAGTCGCGCAGCGCGCGCGAAAAGGGCGTCAGCAGAGATCTCCATGCCGGGCGCCAAAACGCCTCCTAGATACTCGCCGCGTTTCGAAACCACGTCGAAGTTGATGGCTGTACCGAAGTCGACGACGATGCACGGGCCGCCGTATTTCGCAAACGCGGCCACGCCGTTTGCGATCCGGTCCGCGCCCACTTCCTGCGGGTTGTCGTAATGAACAGGCATTCCAGTTTTGATGCCCGGCTCGACGAACAGCGCTTTCGCTGCGAAATACCGGCCGGCCATTTCCGTCAGCGTCGGGTTGAGCGATGGCACGACCGACGCGATCATCACACCCTTAATCTCCGCCGCAGCCAGGCCGGCGAGAGTGAAGAGCTGGCGCGTCAGAATGCCGTATTCATCGACGGTCTGATCGCGAGCCGTGGTCAATCGCCAATGTGCGACAAGTTCTTTGCCGCGAAACACGCCGAGCACGGTGTTCGTATTTCCAACGTCGATGGCGAGCAGCATCACTGGGCCTCGGAAACGGTGCCGGAGATTATCGACTCGATCTTGCCGTCATCGCGTTGCACTCGGAGAATGCCCGAAGGCTCAAGGCCAGCCGTGGTCCCCACGAACGATTCCGTCCCATTCATGATGCGCACGCGCTTTCCCTGACCATAGCTGGATACCTCGGCGAATCTCCGCACAATCGGCCCCGCACCTTCCGCGACAAACTGATTGTAGTAGTGGTCGAGCCGCCGCAGCAACCGTGCCAGCAGCTCCAGCCGGGAATGCACGCGCCCCGTTTCGATGCGCAAAGAAGTGGCGATGCCCGCGAGCTCCGCCGGCATTTTAGATTGATTCACATTGATGCCGATTCCCACGGCTGCAAAGTGAATGCGATCCAGCTCAGCTTGCATTTCGGTCAGTATTCCGCAGACTTTCTTGCCGTTGAGGATCACGTCATTCGGCCAGCGAATATCCGGCGACAATCCTGTTTCCTCGGCGATGGCATCGCGGGCGGCCAGTCCTGCGACGAGCGTGAGCGCCGGAGATTGCATCGGCAAAATTGTGGGCCGGAGCAAAATGGTCACGTAGATGCCGACGGACTTTTCAGAAATCCACGAATGTCCCGCGCGGCCGCGGCCCGCGGTCTGCCGTTCCGCGACAACAACGGCCCCGTGCGGCTCACCCCTCTCGCCCAGCCGCATGGCAACGTCGTTGGTTGACTCGGTTTGAAAGAAATGCAGGATCCGCTTGGCGAAAGGCGTGCCGCGCAAATATCGCAAAAGCAACTGCGGCGCAAGAACGTCGGGAACGCGCTCGATGTGGTAGCCGGAACGCGGATGGCCCTTTACATTGACCCCCGATTCGCGCAACGTTTCGATCCACCGCCAGACGGTCTGGCGTTTCACGCCGATTTCCTTCGCGATGCTTGCCCCGCTGATGACGATAGTTGGATTTTCCGCGAGCAATGCCAGCAGCGCGTCGATGCGCCGGTCCGTCGGCCCGGGCAGATGAGAATTTTTGGCTTTCGTGCGCGATCTCGCGGACGGCATAGTGATGTTTAAGTTCCAGATGGCGTCGGCTGCTACGACAGTTCGGTCAGCCGATTGACAATTTTTTGGTATTCTCGCTGCCTCTCGGCAACGGTCGCTTCTAGTCCCCGGACAATTTCGTTCGGCGCGCGATTGCGAAAGGCATCGTCAGCCAAACGCGTTTTCTTGGCTTCAATATCTTTCTTCAATCGTTCTTCTTCTTTTTTCAGCTTCGCGATTTCGGCTTGCACATCGCGCACTTCGTCCATGCGGATTCGCAGATCGAATTGCGCTGCCGACCGCACGGCGGCATCCTCGGCGGCTTCCAGGTGCTCTTGCTGAATCTTCAGTCCCGAGAAGCTTGCCAGGCGCATGAGTGGTCCCCGATTGCGTTCAGCGAGCTCGCGTACAGAGGGATTTTTCGACGAAATCTCCGCGGCGAACTTCTTTTTTGGATCGAGCTTCGCCTCCGCACGAACATTTCGCGCGGTTCCTATGATTTCCTGGAGCAAGGTCATCTCCTGCTCCGCGGCTGAATCGGACCAGGTGGGCTTCACCTGCGGGAACGATCCGAGCGAGATCGATCGCGCGCCGGCGCGTTGCGGCAAGCGGTGCCACAGCTCTTCCGTCACAAATGGCATGAACGGATGCAGCAAGCGCAGCGCGTACTCGAAGACGGCGAACAGATTCCGCCAGGCGGCAATCGCTTCTTCGCGATTTTCCGAGCCGAGCTGTGGCTTCAGCCATTCGATGTACCAGTCGCAAAAATCCCCCCAGAAGAAGTGATAAATCACATGCGCGGCTTCGTGGAAACGAAAAGTCTCCAGCGCTTCATTGATTTGCGTTGTCACTGCTGCGAGGCGCGAGAAAATCCAGCGATGGGGCAGCGCGTCGGCGGCCGGGTACGGGGCCTTAGCGCGAATTTCCGGTGCTGCGAGCTCTTCAATCGTCAGACCCGCCGCCTCCGCCTTTTCCAAGTTAAAAAAAAGGAAGCGCGCTGCGTTCCAAATCTTGTTCGCGAACGCGCGATAACCAAGAATACGCTCTTCGCTTAGCGCGATGTCCGTTCCCGGCGCCGCCATCACGGCCAGCGCGAACCGCAGCGCGTCGGTGCCGTGCTTTTCAATGATTTCCAGCGGATCGACGACGTTCCCCCGCGTCTTGGACATCTTGATGCCGTGCGGGTCACGAACAATGGCATGGAGGTAGAGTTGACGGAAGGGAATTCGCTGCTTCAGCGTGTCGCCTCGCATCAGGTGCAATCCAAGCATGACCATCCGCGCATCCCAGAAAAATAGAATGTCGTAGCCGCTGATGAGCAGGCTCGTCGGGTAAAAGATTCGCAGATCTTCCGTGTCGTCGGGCCACCCCAGCGTTGAAAAAGGCCACAAACCTGAGCTGAACCAGGTGTCCAGAACATCCAGGTCCTGCGTCAGCTCTTTGCTGCCGCACTTCCCGCATTCTTGCGGCACGCTGGCGATTTGCGCCCGGCCATTCACCACTTCCACTCGCGAATCGGTCGCCGGAGTCATCGCGCCGCACTTGCCACAATGCCAGATCGGTATTCGATGGCCCCACCAAAGCTGGCGCGAGATGCACCAATCGCGGATATTCGTCAGCCAATCCAGAAAAATCTTTCGTTGATTCTCTGGCACAATGGATAAGACGCCGGTTTCAACTGCTTTTATCCCCGGCGCGGCGAGCGGCGGCATTTTGCAGAACCATTGAATGGAGAGGCGTGGTTCGACGATGGTTTTGCATCGGTCGCAAATCGCCACGGACATGGAGTGATTGATGGTCTTCTCCAGCAGTCCTTGTTCCTTCAAGTCCTGAATGATTTTTTCGCGCGCCTTGAAGCGCTCCAGGACCGCGTAAGGGCCGCCCGCCGCGCCGATGTGCGCGTCCGGAGTCAGTATGTCTATTTCGGCGAGCTTGTGCCGCTGGCCTATCGCGAAGTCATTCGGATCGTGCGCCGGTGTGACCTTCACCGCGCCAGTGCCGAATTCCTGGTCTACGAAATCATCCGCGATCACCGGTATTTCGCGATTCATTAGCGGCAGGATGACTTTCCTGCCAACCAACTTCTTGTAGCGCTTGTCTTCGGGATGAACTGCGATGGCAGTATCGCCCAGCATGGTTTCCGGGCGCGTCGACGCAACCGTGATGAATTCTTTTGAATCCTTGACCGGATAGCGGATGAACCAGAGATTTCCTTCGCGCGATTCGTGGACCGTTTCGAGGTCGCTCAGCGCCGTCTGGCAGCGCGGGCACCAATTGACCATATAGCGGCCGCGATAAATCAGGCCTTCGCGATAGAGCCGAAGAAACGCTTCCATCACCGCATGGTAGAGCGGAGGGTCCAGCGTGAATCGCGCCCGCGTCCAATCACAGGACACGCCCAGCCGGATCATCTGCTCCTTGATTCTTCCGCCGCTATCCGCTTTCCATTGCCATACGCGCCGCTCGAATTCTTCGCGTCCCAATTGTTCGCGCTTTAGCCCCTCCGCAGCGAGCTGGCGCTCCACGACGACCTGTGTCGCTATGCCGGCATGGTCGATGCCCGGCAGCCACAACGTCTTGAATCCCTGCATGCGCCGCCAGCGAACGATAATGTCGATTTGGGTATGCTCCAGCATGTGGCCAATGTGAATCGACCCGGTGACGTTCGGAGGCGGCAGAACAATCGAAAATACTTCGCCGGGACCATCGGCGCGCGCGCGGTAAAGCTGCTCTTCAAACCAGGTTTGTGCCCAGCGGCGCTCAATCTTCTGCGGTTCGTAGGTTTTGGCGATTTCAGTAGACATTCTGTTGTGGCGCCCGGCCGATCCGGCGGCATTCGCTACGCGCACGATCAGCAATACACGTAAAACCAATAACTATACGGGCCGACGGCATCTCCGTCAAACTGTCGCATTTTTGTCGAACGGGAATGCGTGCAACGGCGGGTACTACTTCTTGGTGCGTTCCTGATTGAGCAGTTCTTCCACCAGAGGCCGCAAAACTCCATTAGCCAAAGCTTCGTGGAGTTGGGGTTCCAGTTTCGAAAGTACTTTTGCCACCATGGCATCTACGGTGGCTTGGTCCACCTGTGGTCTTGATAAGGATTCGTTCGTGGGGGATTCGACGGCGACGAATTTCGGCGCGCTCTCCCTTTCCTCGGGCGCCAGATAACTCGTTACTTCGGGAAGCGCAAGAGGCGGTTCAGACATTCTCTCCACGGTTTCGCGCCAAACGGGCTGATTCTCGGAAACAGAAGACGCAATTTCTGGCTCGCGCGATTCTTCCAGCGGCGCTGCGTCTGGTTCGGTAAACCTCCCCTCGGGCTCTTGAGGAATTTGGGGTAGAGACCAGGCCACAGAAGCAACTTCGCGAATTGCGTCATCTGAATGCGCGACCGATTCTGGCGGCAGCGGGTCCGTACTCCATGGAGCGGCCATTTCCTGCACTGGAGCCGCGACCGTATCTCGAAATGGCGCCTCATCGATTACGGTAGGTGGTAAGGAAGGTTCCTCGGCGTGCGCTAAATCTGGTTCCGGCGGCAATTGATTTTCCCGAGAGCTCGTCGCTGGACTTTCGATAGCGATAGGTGCCGCAGTTTCTTCGGGGATCGAAGCCTGCTCAGGCGTTTCCGTCACCGGTTCGTCGTCGGTCATTTCCGGTGCCACGAAATGTGGCCATTTGACGGATGACGGCTCCGGGACAGCCTCAGAAAGGGCTTCGGGAACATTGGCCCCGCCAAACGGGAGGTGCTTGCGGCTCGCTAAGATTTCCGCGTCCGCGGCTGCACTTTCGGCTGAGAGCTTTTCCACCATATTGGCGGAGTCGGCTGTGTCGATTTCATAATCCATGGTCGCACGGCGTCGCGCCCACTCGCTCGCGGGTTCGGAATCGTCATCTTCTTCTTCCTCGGTTTCCTGGCTCTTTGCCGAAGGTGTTGCGACGGGGTCGCCAAATGCCAGAACCGCTTCGTCGCCTGCATCGGAATCAGCCGATTCCGGAGCGGGAGAAAATTCACGCACCGGGGGCGCGGATACCACGGGAGTTGGCGGAGGCGGCGGAGCAGCAGCTTCTTCGACCGGCGGAGCTTCTTCGACCGGAGGCTCAAGTTTCCCGAGTAAGGCGCTGACCATCGCAATCAGTGGCTCTGGCGGCACAAATGGCTTCTTAAGAACGCCATTCGCACCTACGCGCCGCGCCTCCTTTTCATCCAAAGGATCGAACGCGCCGACCAGCAATATTACCGGAGTGTTGGCGAACTCCGGATCCTGCTTCACGAACTCACAGACTTCGTAGCCGTTTCGCACCGGCATGAAAACATCGGCCAAGACCACGTCGGGATGCACTTCAGGGACCTTGCGGCAAGCCGCTTCACCATTTCCGACGGCAACGACGCGGATGCCTTTTTCCTTAAAGACGAGAGATACCATCTTTTGGATATTGCTATTGTCATCCGCGACCAAAATCGTCGGCACAGTTTGCCCCTTGGAAGACGCTGCCGCCAACTCACACGGCGTGCGCGGTAATGAGCTATTGGAGCATCGGGGCAGAATGGAGTCAACGGAATCGGCAGAGGTGCGTGCCTCAGTTGTTAGCAGGGCTTCCTGCGCCTACCAAGGAATTAGCTTGTGGATTCCCTTTTTCTTCTTGCTGGTGGATTCCGTACTCTTGTCAGCTTTTGGAGCCTTGGCTGGCTTGGATTTGACCTTCGTAGCAGGCTGGTTTTTTGTTGAGGATGTGCCTTTTGTCGCAGCGTTCTCTTTCAACTCCTCGGCCGCAGCGGCGTCTGTCGCGGTTTCGCTGGGCTTCGTCGGCGCGGCGCTTGTCGCGGCCGGTGTTGTCGCCACAATCGCTGTGCTGGCGCTGGCTGGGGGAGGATCAACAGGTGGCGCGGTTGTGCTTCCGGGCGGCGTGCTGGAAGATTCCGTCGGCGATACTGTTTGAATGCTCATGGCTTGCCCAGAGGAGCTGCTCTCCCCGGAAGACGCAGTTGCTATGGTCGATGTTGTCCCGCCCTGAAGCACGTCCTGGGAGGTGTTCATCTCTCCCGGCGGATTCAAATCGGGTTCGCCGCTATGCGCGGCCGCCGAAACGTTCGGCGCGCTCTTGATGATCCCCATTGTGCGATGGAGCATTCCAGGATGGTCGCGCTCGAGTTTCTCTTCGTATTGAGCGCGGGCTAGCGCCTGTGGATCCGGCGGAGGAATAGGTACGCCATCTTCAGTGAGCTGGCGCTTCGCGTCGGCTGCAAGCGGCGAGAGTGGATAATCCCTGAGCATCTTTGCATATTCAACATCGGATTGCGTTCGCCATCGCACCCGTTCCTGCTCGTTTTTCGACCCGCGAGATGCGCGCCTGTAGATGTCACCAAGCATCCACAGCGCCCGGTCGCTTTCGCTGAACAGCGGATAACGTCCGGCCACCTCGATCAAGCGCGACGCCGACGCACGGTAATCTCCTTTGACGTAGTAAAAATGCGCGACGTCGAAATCTGCCTGGGCCAGAAGCTCCTGCACCTCCCGCAGACGTTGTTCTGCATCGGGCACCAGTGGGTCCTTTGGGTACTTCAGAAGAAAGGTTTGAAATTCTTCTTCCGCAAGCTGCGCCTGCGTGTCGTCGCGGTCTGCCTTTTCCATCATGCGGTAATGAGCCATGCCCACCTGCATTTGCGCGTACGATGCCTCGGGGAGGAATGGAAAGAAAGTCTCAAAGTCTTTGTATTCGGCGACCGCTTGCGTCAAACCCTCGACGCCGCCTTCTTTGTAGTAAGAATCCGCCACGGCCAGCTTCGCTTTGGCCAGATACTCGCTATCGGGATAGCTATTGATCAGCGTTTGCAGGCTCAGCCGAGCTTCGGTGTACCGGCCGTGCTGATAATCATTCAGAGCCCGGTCATAAAGGATCTTGTCTGGTTGGGCGCTGCCTGCGGCGGGCATCTTCGACACCATATTCTTGTTTCCGCATCCAGCGGGAAGGAAAGACAAAAAAAGCGCGGCGGCAAGCAAGGCAGGCGTTTGTCTGGTCAGTCTGTTCATTAAACCCTTTGCGAAGTAGCCTCGGTCGCAAACTGCCGCATCTGACGCACAGCAGCACCCGGGCTTTTCGTATGAAAAATCGAAGTTCCTGCAATCAGGCTGTCGCATCCAGCAGCCACAAGTTCCGCTGTGTTTTCCAGCGTTACTCCCCCGTCCACAGCGATTCGGAAGCCGTAATTATAGCGCGAGCGCAACTCCCGCAACTCACGGATTTTTTCAAACATCTGGGGGATGAACTTCTGTCCCCCGAAGCCGGGATTCACCGTCATCACCAGCACTGCTTCGACCCGGTCCAAGATTTCCTTCAGTGTCGCTGCCGGTGTCGCTGGGTTCAGGACCACCGCAGCCTCGCAATTTTCCTCGTGAATCGACCCCACCACGCGATCCAGATGCACCGTGACTTCCTGATGAACAAAAATACGGTGCGCGCCCGCCCTTGCAAACGCCTGCACGAACTCACCCGGCCGTTCAATCATCAGATGCACATGCAGCGGCAGCCGGGTTGCCTTGCTTAGCGACTCAACGATGGGTACGCCGATGGAAATATTGGGCACAAAGTGCCCGTCCATCACGTCCACATGAATCGCCGACGCTCCAGCCTCTTCCACGGCCTTGACCTCTTGCCCCAGAATTGTGAAATCTGCGGCCAGAATTGACGGAGTGATTTCGATGGGGAAATGGTTCATGAGGTCGGTTGGGATTGTAACACAGCCAAAAGCGCCACTATTGTGCGACTTGCAGCTCGATCGTCGCTCCAGGCTCGACGCGAGCGCCGCGTGGCGGAAGCTGGGAGGTCACAGTCCCCTCCGGTTTTCCGGTCAGCGGCAGAGGCGTTACTTTGTTCACTTTCAATCCTGCCGCGCTTACTCGCTGCTCCGCTTCGGCTTCGGGCAAACCTTCCAGGGCGGGCATCACATAAGCGGCCCCGGGCGCCCCCATGGAGAGCAGCATATCGACGTGCGGGCTCGTCGCGTTCGTTGACCCGGCCGGCGGCTGTTGTTGCAGCACAACATCGGCCGGGAATCCAGTTAGATGTACGGTTGAGATTTCACCGGCTTGCAGTCCCTCGCTCAGGAGCTCAATTTGCGCGGCATGAAGGCTGCGATCATCGAGCTGGGGAATACTGGCTCTTTGGATTCCTAGGCTCACAACCACGTGTATCCACTCATTCCTTTTCAATTGGCTGCCGCCCGGCGGGCTTTGCCGCACCACGGCATCCTTCGGAAGGCTGCTGTATATCCTGTCCTCGATTCGGAGATGCAATCCGCGGCCTGAGGCCTGCCTTTCCGCTTGCGCCACGGAAAGCCCAGCAACATCCGGAGTGGTTACCTCACGGCCCTGAATGGCGAAACGCATGGTTGTGAGCGCGCTGAGAAATGCAATCGACGCAAGAAAGAAGACGAGCAGAGCCATGCGTCCTACCCATTCAATTCGCTGGCGAAAGCTCATGCAGCTTGCTCCTCTGCGGTCGAGCGTAGCACTGTGCTTGCCGCGAGTTCAATGCGATTGCAGGCCGGCGTTACTCGCGCGCAATAAGGGCCGCGAAAAATCCATCGGTATGATGCATGGGCGGAAATGTGCGGAACGCGCCGTCCTTATCGACGAGGCCTCCTGCACTCACGCCGTCGGCTAATATACCCTGCGGAATTTTCAAGGCTTCACGGCGGAAGCCGGGATTTCCGGCCAGCACTTCGCTGACCACCGATTCGTTTTCTTCCGGCTCGAGCGAGCAGGTCGAATACAAAAGATCGCCCGTTGAAGAGAGATGTTCAAGCGCAGATTGGACGAGCGCGACCTGCCGCCGATGCAAGTCCGCCAAATCCTCCGCGCTGAGCCGCCAGCGAATTTCCGGGTTTCGCGCCAACGTGCCGGTCCCAGAGCAGGGCGCGTCAACGAGGATGCGATCAAAGGGGTTCGTGAACGGCAAGCGAGTGGTCCCATCGAGGGCCACGAGCGATACATTGGCTGCCCCAGCCATTGCCAGCCGTTCGTGCATGGAACGCAACCGTGCTTCGTGGAAATCCGCTGCCACCACGTGTCCCTGCTCGCCAACCAAGCTCGCGAGAGCCATGGTCTTGCCGCCTGGAGCGGCGCAAAGGTCAAGCACGGAATCGCCCGGCTTTGCACCGGCCAGCAATGGAATCATCTGCGACGCTTCGTCTTGCATGCCGATCCAGCCGTCGCGAAAAGCTCTGCTCTCGGCGACATTTCCACGCCGCACAACGATTGCATCGCGGAGCAAGCGCCCCGGCTCGAAGCTGATCCCTGCCTCATCGAGCGACCGAATGGCGTCTTCGCGGCGCTCGGAGCTGAGAAACATGCATCCACGTTCCGGCGCTTGATTGTTGGCCTCAAGCAGCGCAATTGTTTGTTCTTCCCCGAACTTGCGTAGCCAGCGTTCCACGAGCCACGTGGGCTGCGAGCGCGAAATTGCCAGAGCTTCCGTGGCTCCATTTTCGGTCGGCACAAATTGGGCGGCGGGCTGCTCCCTTTCAGCGGCCGCACGCCTTAACGCGGCATTCACCAGGGAAGCGGCGGATTTTTTCCGGGCGCGCTTTACCAACTCGACCGATTCGCTCACGGCGGCGCGCGCCGGCATCCGTGTCAGGTGTCGCAACTGGTAAATTCCAAGGCGTAAGACGGTCAGTACTTCGCGGTCGAGCATCGACGTTCTTCGGCCAGTGTATCGCTCGATGAAGAAGTCGAGCAGCCGCTGCCATCGCAGCGTCCCCATCACAAGTTCAGTGGCGAGCGCAGCTTCGCGTGCTTCTAGGCTCGCATCCAGGCGCGCGTGAAGCAGCTCGGATGCATAGGCTGCCTCAGTTTCTACGCTAAGCAGGATTGAATAGGCCAGCGCCCTGGCGGAAGGTTTCGAGGGGGAACGCGAAGCTTGCTTACGAGGTGAAGCGGTCATTGGTCGTGAGCCGGGCGCCATTTGCGAATTCCGTGGCCGTCACGCGCTTGCGGCCTTCCAGGCGCACGGATTCAAGCTGCAGCCATGTGCTTTGCCCGCACGCAACGACAATTTTCTGGCCTTTCTGCACAATCGTTCCACATTGCGCCTGCGCTGCCGCGGAATCGCTGTCACCGGGTTTTCCCCAGATGTGACACGAGCGCCCGCGAAATTGCGTGTACGTGCCGGGCCATGGATCGAATGCTCGAATGCGATTGTAAATCGCCGATGCAGGCTGCGCCCAATCGATCAGACCTTCTTCTTTTTTCAGCGGTGGCGCCAGGGTCGCCAGCGAATTGTCTTGCGGTTTCGGCGTGACCTCGCCTCGGTCTAGTTTTCGCAGCGTGTCGAGCATCATCGGGGCCCCTAAGTTGCTCATGCGAACGAGTAGCTCCGTCGCAGTCTCGTCAGGGCCAATATTGACCGGGAGTTGTTCGAGGATCGCCCCCGTGTCCAGGCCTGCGTCGATTCGCATGGTTGTGAGACCAGTTTGTCGCTCGCCGTTGAGGATCGACCGTTGCACCGGCGCGGCACCGCGATACTTCGGCAGCAGGGAGCCGTGTAGATTGACCCAGCCGAATCGTGGAATATCCAGCAAAGCGCTGGGAATAATTTGGCCATAGGCAATGATGACCGCAGCGTCCGGCTTAATTTGTGCCATCAACTCCGCCGCTGCCTCCGAGCGCATTTTTTCGGGCTGGTGGACCGGAATTCCAGCCCGCAAAGCCGCTTCCTTGATGGGCGATTGCGCTGCTTCCTGGCCGCGGCCGCGCGGGCGGTCAGGTTGCGTAAACACGGCTTCCACGGAGAAGTGCGATTCCTTCAAGAGGAGCTGCAGCGTGGGCAATCCGAATGCGGGAGTGCCGCAGAAAATGATGCGCAGCGGCACGATCCCTTTACCACTCCCCGGCCTTGGTCAATTTGCGGATTTTTCTCCGGATGAGGTCGCGCTTGAGCATGCTCAGGTGTGTCAAAAACAGAATGCCGTGCAAGTGATCGATTTCATGGCAGAAGGCCCGCGCCAGCAACCCTTCGCCCTTCATTTCATATTCTTTTCCGTTTACGTCTTGCGCGCGCACGGTAACGTAGGCAGGACGAAGCACATTGCCGCGAAATCCGGGAATCGAGAGGCAGCCTTCTTCCTCGCGTTGCTCGCCTTCGGAGTGAATGATCACCGGATTGGCCAGCACAAGTTTGGCTTCAGGATTTTTCCCCGACGTAACGTCAATGACCGTAAGATTTAAGCTCAAGCCGATCTGCGGCGCGGCCAGCCCGCAACCGCGCGCGGCATACATCGATTCGAACATATCCTCAGTGAGTTTCGCCAGGTCGCTGTCGAACTTGTCTACTGGCCTCGTCGACTGTTCAAGTACGGCCGCGCCGTATTTCACAATGGGATAAATCATAGCTTCCTATTCTAAAACTCATCGAGTTGTTTTTGATAGTTTTGAAAATTTCGGCGAGATTCTTCCAGCGAATCGCCGCCAAATTTTTCCAAGAACGCTTGTGCCAGCACGAACGCCACCATGGCCTCTCCCACCACGCCGGCCGCCGGCACCACGCAAATATCGGATCGCTCGTACGCCGCCTTGATGTGCTCCTTGGTTTTCAAATCCGCGGAGCCCAGCGCCCGCCGCAGCGTGGAAATCGGCTTCAGGTAGCCCCGCACAATCACATCTTCGCTATTGGTGATTCCGCCTTCGATTCCGCCGGCGCGGTTCGAGCTTCGCTGGAAGCGCTTGCCCTGCTTATCATAGCGGATTTCGTCCTGCACTTCCGAGCCGTAAGAAGTCGCGTTCCGAATCCCCGTCCCGATTTCGACGCCCTTTACAGCCTGTATCGACATGACCGCTCGGGCCAGCCGTCCATCCAGCTTCTCATCCCACTGCGCATGGCTGCCAAGCCCTGGTGGCACGCCGTGGGCCACCACTTCGAAAATGCCGCCTACGGAGTCTCCTGCGCGAAGCGCCTGATCGACTTCTGCCTTCATCTGTAACTCGATCTGTTCGTCGACGCAGCGCAGCGGCGACTCCAGATTCGCGCACGTACGCTCGATTTCGTCCCACATGACTGCTCGCGTTACTTGCGCGTGTCCTACGGCAATCACGTGGCTGAGCACTGAAATGCCGAATTCGCGCAGAAGCAGCTTGGCCATCGCGCCCGCTGCGGTTCGTGCCGCTGTTTCCCGCGCGGAGGCGCGTTCCAGCACGTACCGCGCATCGTGAAAATTGAATTTCAGAGCGCCCGCCAGGTCGGCGTGCCCTGGGCGCGGCGACGTCAGCCGCCGCTGTGCATCTTCCGCGCCATCGGTGTCTTCCACCGGCAGCGCCTTCTCCCAAGTTTTCCAGTCGCGGTTCTCGATGCGGATGGCGATCGGTGCTCCGATCGTTTTCCCGTGGCGTACGCCCGCGAGAAAATCGGCCTGATCCTTTTCAATCTTCTGCCTGCCCCCGCGTCCGTAGCCGAGTTGGCGGCGATGCAGCTCCCGATTTACGAACTCCGCCTCCACGGCCACACCTGCCGGAATGCCGGAAATCCAGCTAATGAGCGCCTGGCCGTGAGATTCGCCCGCTGTGACAAATCGCAGCATGTTCTGGTTATGATTCCGTTCGAAAGCGCATGATTTTACCGGACGCCCCGCCGTAAAGCCAGCAGCGATGGCAAAATACCGATTGTCCTAGCTTGACGTTCCCAATAGCCGAAGTTACGCTGTCGAGGCGCTCGCACGATGTCAACGCTCACCTCCAAGATACCGGAGCCTTCCACGCCCTCTCTATTGCCGTTGCTTAACACGGTTCTGAAGCGTCAGATTCAGATCCTTCAGGAATACTCCTATCTCGTCGGCGACACCCTCGCAAAAATATTCACGCCGCCGCATTACTTTAGCGATGTCCTCGAACAGATGGACCTCATCGGCGTTGGCTCTCTGCCTATGATTTTGTTGACAGGTTTCTTTATAGGCAGTGTCATGGTTCTCAACACAGCCTCCCAATTTCAGCGCTTTGGAGCAGTTTCGCTTACCGGCGAGATTGTCGCCCTGGGCCTGGTTCGTGAGTTAGGCCCGGTGATCGCTGGTCTTTTGGTGACCGGCCGCAACGGCTCGGCCATTGCCTCGGAACTTGGCTCAATGGTTGTCACCGAGCAGGTAGACGCCATGCGCGCCCTTGGTACAGACCCGGTTCGCAAACTTGTGGTACCCCGCGTCTTAGCGACTTTGATCGTTCTCCCGTTGCTTACCGTCATCGCCGATTTGATAGGTCTGTTCGGCGCGTTCGTCGTTTCGCGCTTCACGCTCGCGCAGACCGCCTCCCAATTCTGGCATCAAGCCATCCAGTCCCTTGCCTTCGGTGACCTCATCCAGGGAATCGTCAAGCCGGTCATTTTCGCTTTAATTATCTCCACAATAGGTTGCTTTTATGGTTTGCGCACAACGGGCGGAACGCAGGGCGTTGGCCGCTCAACAATCTCCGCCGTGGTAGTGGCTTCCATCACGCTGATTGTGGTAGATGTCTTCCTGAGCAAACTTCTGCTCTACTACCTTGCTTCCTGATTTTTTCGTGCCTTTCCTGTAAAGCAATTCTTGCTTTTTATCTATAATAACCTTTCAGTTGATTAGGCTGACTAGAATGTCCGCGCCCGCGACCAACAAAATCGTGCCAGGCGAGCCGCTGATACGGTTCGAAAATGTGAGGATTGCCTTCGGTAACTCCGAAGTGCTTCGGAGTATCACTTTCGAAGTTGAATCCGGCGAAACCAAAGTCATTCTAGGTGAAAGCGGTTCCGGAAAAACCGTCCTTCTCAAGCTAGCCGCCGGTCTCCTGCGCCCGAACTCAGGCCGCGTAATCATCATGGGTCATGACCTCGTAGATATGAAGGAAGTCGACCTGCTCGATTTCCGCCGTAATCTCGGATTCGTCTTTCAAGAGGGCGCGCTATTCGATTCTTTGAGCGTCGCGGATAATGTTTCATTCCGTCTTCGCGAGGAATCTGCCACTCTCGAGGAAATTGAATCGCGCGTGCGCGAATCGTTGCGTTTCGTGGAAATGGAACAGGCTTATGATAAATTTCCGGCCGAGCTTTCCGGCGGGATGCGCCGCCGAGTGTCCATTGCTCGCGCGCTGATCGATCAGCCGCCGATCGTTTACTATGATTCTCCAACCGCCGGCCTCGATCCGGTCACCAGCCAGACCATCATTACTCTCATTCTTCGCCTTCGCGATTTGAATGGTGTTACCTCGCTCCTCGCTACGCATCGCCTGCAGGATGCTTTTGGCCTTGCCAATTTTGTGTTTGACCGCAAGAGCAGCCGTGTTGTCCCCATTTGGGAGGACGGTCTCGGACGTCATTTCGCTTTAACCAAGGTCTTGGTGATTCGTGAGGGCGAAGTTTATTTTCAGGGAGAAACAACCGAGTTGTTGAAATCTGAGGATCCATATCTGCATCAGTTCTTGGAATGAATCATCACGCATCAGCCTTGCATCTCGAAGTTGTGGGGCGCCGAAACAGCTTGAACTCGCTTGAGGCATGAGAGGAGAACGAGATGGCGATACGAAAGCAAGTCACCTGGGAAGAACTCCGCGTGGGGGTCTTCGTCTTAATAGGACTGATCATTATCGCGGCGGCGATCTTCTACGTCACCGGGACGACTGGCTGGGGTGCCAAATACAATTTGAAGACGTATTTCCCGAACGTTGACACCCTGCAGCAGGGCGCAATCGTCGCTTTGGATGGTGTCACCATCGGCAACGTCCAAGACATGAAAATAAATCGCGGTTCCGCGAATCGTGGGCAGAGCGTCGAAGTCGACATGCGCATCGAAAAAAAATATCAGGATTTGGTTCGTACAACTTCGAATGCCACTATCCTCACTCAGGGCGTTCTCGGAAATGAATATGTCGAAATATCGCGCGGCTATACTGGTGATCTAATCCCCAACAACGGCATTGTGGCGGGTATTCCCGTCCAGAGCATGTCCTCCATCGTTGCAAGCAGCTCACAGCTCGAAGACAAGCTTAACGTTATCATGACCCAAGTCGGCGACGTCGTTGGCGCAATCCACAACGGTCAAGGGACCATTGGCAAATTCATTTACAACCCGTCTGTTTTCGATCGCCTGAACGCCGTAGCTTCTCAAGCGCAATCCCTGGTCGCGGACGTGAAGGCTGGCAAGGGCTCAATAGGCAAGGTCCTGGTGTCGGATGATCTGTACAACAAGTTTGACGCCAGCGCCACTCACCTCGAATCCATGACCGCAGCCGTGCAATCTCAGCAAGGCAGTCTTGGCAAACTCGTCTACGACCGCGCATTTTACGACAAGGCAGACGCCTTCCTGACGAATACGAATGCGCTCGTTGCAGGAGTGCGTCAAGGGCAGGGAACAGTCGGGAAGCTTTTCACCGACGATTCTGTTTTCAATAATCTTCGCGATGCATCTTCAAACATCAAGGACGTGACCGGCAAGATGAATAATGGGCAGGGTACCTTCGGGAAATTCTTTACCGATCAGCAGCTCTACGACAACATGACCGGCCTCACCGGAGATATGCGCCTGCTGGTCGGAGATTTTCGCCGCGATCCTAAGAAGTTCCTGCACATCCGGTTGAATATCTTCTAGATCGCAGATGACCTGAGGCGCCGCACGCGCAGCGCCGCGTTGAACTTGTGCAGTTGCACTACGAATCGAAGGCCGTCAAGCTCGCCGGCTGCCGGTGTTGATGCACGCGCCGCCCACCGTCGACGCGTGCTCTACGAGCGCCACACGTTTGCCGAAATACGCCGCCTGCGCCGCTCCTTTTTCTCCTGCCGGCCCCGAGCCGATCACGACCGGTCGTATCGCTCCAATACGTTCACTTGCTCTTGACGTTATCCGTCGACGAAATGAACGCTGCGGCGTTGTCGTGCAACTGCTTCAGTGAAGGTTCGTGAGCGTAGACCATGTGTCCGGACTGGTAGAACTTGAATTCGATGTTCTTCACCAGGTCCGGGGGAATCTGCAAATGCTGCATTTCGTATATGCCTTCGAAGAACGGCGTGGCCAGATCGAAATAGCCCGCGTTCAGGAGGACTTTCAGGTTGGGGTTGTACTTCATCGCCTCAGACAAATCGATCATCACGTTCGGCGTTGACGGATTTCCGTGGTGGGTCATATCCCAAGTTCCGGTGTTAATCTCCGGCTTATATGTTTTATCTTCGCCGAACTTCAGATCCTTGCGCACGTAGTCGTTGAATGCGGATACATATGCGGAGCCGATGGACGCGGATTGCGGATCGTATTCTGCTTCCTTGCTCAACGGGTCCATAGCCGGTCCGGAGAAGCGCGTGTCGAGCCGCCCTGTGGTTAAGTTCTCCTGGTCCTGCAAGTTTTTCTCGAATTCTCCGCCGCTGATGCGCAAGTCGGCTTTGAGGATGTAATCGACGGGAAGGCCGGTGTATTCGTGCAGTTTCGCGGCAATCGCGTGGCGCTGTTCCGTGGGCAGCGAGGTTCCCGCCTCGAGGGCCAGCGCGTAATCGTTCATGGAGAAGTGCTCGACTTCCTTCAGGAACCCCTCCAAATCCGCAGGCTGGCTCGGCAATTTGTGGTGATACCAAGCCGTCGCGGCATACGTTGGCAGGGCCAGCTCGTATGGCAAATCCATACCCGGATTGCCCTCAGGGCCATCGACGCTGTTATCGAAGTTCAATATCTGCGAGAGCAGCATGATGCCATTGAAGTCGACGTCGTATTCGCCTTCCAACATGGCGGACAGCACGGCAGATCGCGTGGTGCCATAGCTTTCGCCAAACAAATACTTCGGCGAATTCCATCGTCCATACTTCGCGAGGAACTGGGTGATGAATTCGGCAAACGCATGGCCATCCTGATCGACTCCGTAGAATGCCTTTTCCTTGTTCGGGCCAGCGATGCGGCTGAAGCCTGTGCCGGGCGCGTCGATGAAGACCAGGTCGCTCGCGTCGAGCAGGCTGAAGTCGTTATTCACGAGCGGATAGGGCGCCGCGGGCGTGTGCGTGTCGTCAGCGGTGACCACGCGGCGTGGTCCAAACGCGCCCATGTGCAGCCACACAGTCGAGGAGCCCGGGCCGCCGTTGTAGAGGAACGTCACCGGGCGCGACGAGGGGTCTGCGCCGGACTTGAAATAGGCCACGTAGAACATGCTGGCTTCAACGGGAGGGTTCTTGTCGTCCTTGGGCGCGTCTTGCGGGACGTCGTCCCAGCCCTGCGGATGCACGACGAGTGTGCCGGCGTAGGCGTCGTAATTGATCACCTTTCCTTCCACGGTGACCGAGCCGCTGGTTTTCTGCTGTTCGACCTTGAACTCTTCGGAACTGGCCGGAACGGCTGGTGTGGCAGCGGCGGCAGCAGCAGGGGCTGCGGCTTCTTTTGACTGCGCGGCCGCGACGAGCGGCAGGGCCGGGATTGCGATTGCCAAAGCGGCGAACCAGAAAATCAACTTGCGCATCATGCGTCTCCGATCTTTGTCAGGTATTTCGTTAGCCATTTCGTCAGGCACTTCGTTAGGGACCCTGTGTTATGGGAACCATGCCAATCAAACGTTGTTGGACGGCAATTTGTTCCATTTTTTCGATTTTCGAGCGACGGAGCGTACATCGGGCGCTCGCGGAATGCAATGTTTCTTGCGATCGAACCATAAAAAAGAAATCGCGCGTAATGCTGCTGTGCGGGCGTGGGAAAGCTGTCCGAAAATGGACGGTTAATCTTCCTCAAAGCAGAAATTTCCTCGATCAGAAATGGCCTCGGTCGTTTGTTTTGTGTAAGTTGCATCGAGTTTTAATTTCCCATATTTGCTCGATTAGAATTTCGAAAGCGCATAAAAAGCGAAAGGCCGCGTCTCCGCGGCCCGCCTTTCTCTTCTCTAAATGTTGGCCGGATTTCCAGCCGAGGACAGCTATATACCATATAGTACTGAGAACGTCAAGAAAAACTGGCCATTTTGACGCGCGGAGAAGTTCCGAAGCGACCTTTGGCCTAATGATGTAATTTTGCCAATTCAAGCAGCATCCAAAATATTAATGAGACGAGGCAGAACAGGCGTATCCATAATTGTTCGGATTGGCGGACTACCTCATTGAGGAGCGCGAGCAGGCGGGTAGTAAGGAGTTTGCATCGGTCGACTATTCGGATTGCACCGTCTATGTGTCGGCAAAGCAGGAGTGCCCACTGTGGGGAATTCGGGCGACCTCTGGCGACAGATTTTCTCTTGGGGCGCATGTTCCTGGTAGCGTTGTCCATGCGCGCATCCTCGCACGTCGTACAGTCAGATCAGCCCCACATAAATCTGCAAAATGTGGAGTTTCCCGGGCGGGTCTTAAGTGTCTCGCTTTGTTCGCCGATAGGATAGATGCCGCTCGGTTAGCTTCCAGTCGGCTGTGTTGCCGCGCGGCCAGAGCGTCTCAACAATGCGCTTACATTCTTCGGGGTGCGTGCGGAAAGGCAGGCCAGTTTGGAATTCGACATATGTTTGCAGATGCTTATCATCGAGTGCTCCGGGTGCGATCTCCCGGCCGGCACTGGCGCGAATGTAGTGTCTGGAATCGTCCGCCAGATGGCGGCCGCCAAGTAATCTTCCAGTCGACGGACCGTTGTAGCCTTGGCATCGGGCGAACTGTCCTGTATTCCGAGAGCCTCGCCGATCTCTCGTTGCTTTTTCCCCTCGATGTGGCGCATCCAGGCGACGAGTCGCGCCTTGCCCATTATTTCCTCATCCTCGCGGACACTCGGCCGGCCGCGCCTGCCTCGTCTTGCCTTTGTACATCTGGTGACGACTTCTCGAATCGCAGCGAGCTCGGCTTTGTCTGCGGCTAGAACGAACTGGAGAATCCGTTCGAGGAAAAGAGGTCGATTCGCGGGAATGTCTCCAAGCGCCATACAGATCGTTCGAAAATGCCCGTGCCGAGACCAGTCGCGCGAGAACGAGTCATCCGCATCCGAATCGTCCTCGTAGCTTTGTTCTGATTCCCGAGGACCGCCGAGCGGCTTTTCTCGATGCGGAGCTTTTTGTTGCAGCGAAGGCTGTGACTGCCTTCCGCCCGTTGACAAGCGCAACGACTTTCCTCGTTCGACGGCCACTTTGCGGAGCTCGTTGAGTTCCTGCCTTGTGTGGTTGGCCCCCCAAATGAACCGGAGGATTTCATCGAGAAACACGTCGCGGTGGGATGCTTCGTAATCAAGAAAAAGTGCAATTATTTCGGGCTTTAACTTCTCACCCGACATGGTCGCTCCCTTCGGCGAGCGAGGGAGCCATCCTGTCGGTCCTCAGTCGCTTGCCAGGTACCAGTCGCTCGAAGCATAGCACGTCGCCGGAGGGGACTCGGCGCGCAACCGCGACGTTTGATCAGGAAGGCAGAAGCTCTGCGCTACACGGACGATGCTGGCCTAAAGGACCGGCGCTACAAATGAGTTGCTTGAGGCGGACGGGGCAAATCCCGCCCCTACGAAAGGCGCACAGGCTGAGAGCCTGTGCCACCAAGAACACCCTTCGCACAAAGCGCCCCGGCCAAACGCGCCCGGGGTACACTCCGGATGGTGCCCCCGTAGATTCCAAGGCGAGATCCTTCGGCTGCGCAGAAGGCGCTCCGCTCAGGATGACAAAAACCGTGGGGGCGGGGGTGAACCCGGCCCCTACGAAAAGCACACAGGCTGAGAGCCTGCCTACGGCAGGCAGGCCTGGGCCACTTAGGCGCGGCGGCGCTGGCGGCGGGGCTGGTTTTCCATGGCGGCGCGGAGGAGGCGGTTGATGCGCGTCTGGTAGCCTTTGCCGCGGGACCTCAGCCAGTCGAGAACGTCGACATCGAGGCGCACGGTGACGGATTTCTTGATAGGGCGGTAGAACTTGCCGACAAGCGCGCCCGTCCAGTCGCGCGATTCGGGGATGTCGGAAAGATCGATCTTGGTGTCGCGCAGAGCGGCGAGGGCGCGGCGTCCTTACGGATAAGTGCGCGACGTGCAGGTGGGGAGTGTTGGTATTGGGACATGTGGCGGTTCTGTGGTATGTAGGCCGCCGTACCAAGTTGATTCTGAGTGGGAAGCGAGGATTCATGAGCACAATGCGAAGAGTACGGTGCACGAGCGCGGCGGGAAGTAGAGCGCCCTTCGGGGCCGGTGGACTTATTGTTGGGCTGGCGGCGTGTTTTTTGTTGGCGGGGATGAGCATGGCAAGCCCGCTGCGGGCGGAGCCTCGCGAACATCCTTCATCTCGGGCAGCTAGGGTTGCAGCGCCGGTTCCGGCGCCGGTTCAAGCACGGGCAATGCAGAAGGATGGGCGCAGCGCGTTTGAGGTGACGTCGCAGCTCGGGCGCAAGCTCTATGCGCAGCCGGATGATGAGTCGGTGATCGCGGCACGTAAGAAGCTGGCTGCGGACCCGAAAAACGTGAGCCTGGTGCTGGCGCTCTCGCAGGCTCAGGCGGGCAGACGGCAGTACCGCGAAGCCGTCGAGACGTGCACAAGAGGACTGGCGTTCGCTCCCAGGAGCGCCGACCTGTACATCGAGAGAGGGCACAGAGAACTGGGCTTGCGCGAGTTCCGCATCGCCGGGCGAGATCTGGCGCGTGCCGCCGCGCTCGACCCGACGAAATTGGATGCCTTTTATCATTTGGGGCTCTCGCACTATTTTCAAGGGGAATTCAGTGCGGCGGCGGCGTCTTTTGGGAAAGCGCTGGCGCTGGCGAAAAACAACGACAGCGTGATCGATTGCTCGAATTGGCTGTATGTTTCGCTGCGGCGGGCGGGTGAGCCGCAGCAAGCGGCGCAAGCCCTGAAGAGGATTACTCCGGACATGAAAAATACCGAGCCGCATTTGCTCTTCTATTTGCGGCTGCTGCGGTTTTACCAGGGCTCGCTGACGGAGAAGGCGCTATTGCCGCCGAAGCCCGCGGACCCGAACGATACGGAGGCGGAGCTCTCTTTCGATACGGTGACCTACGGCGTGGGGAATTGGTATCTCTACAACAATCACGACGCGAAGCGCGCGACGGAGCTGTTCCGCCAAGTGGTGACCGGCAATGCTTGGAATGCGTGGGGATTTGTGGGTTCGGAAACCGAGCTGAAGCGCTTAGCAGCGCCGCGCACACCGCAGCGATAGCAGTGTATAATCGCGTGAGTGGTTGGGCCGGAGTGGTGGAATGGCAGACGCAGCGGACTCAAAATCCGCCGACCGCAAGGTCATGGGGGTTCAAGTCCCTCCTCCGGCACCAAATTCCTTGATTCTGGCCACAGCCGCAAACCACCGTACTATTCGATTCCAGCCTGTGTACCATTGGCGGAGACCGCGCGTCCCATTACTCTGGGACTTCATGAATCCCACGCTATCCTCATCGCGCCAACTGAAAGCCCGTCGCAGGAGCAAGCGCCTCCGGCTAACTGTGCCAGTCGACGTCATCGCGTTTGAAGGCGAAAACGAGGTTTTTCGCGAATCCGCGCTAGTCTGTTGCGTGAGCGCTCACGGTGGCTTAGTTGTGCTCGCGGCAAGCGTGTCAGCCGGGCAAGTGCTGCGCCTGGTCAACCGGAGCACGCGAGAGCATCAGGATTGCCGCGTGGTGCACGTGGAAAGCGCCGAGAGCAGCAAGTGGGCCGCCGGCGTCGAGTTCCTGCAACCGGCCGGCAATTTCTGGCAAATCTCCTTCCCCCCGCTGAATCCCTTCGCCCAGGACGCCCGCAATTAGTTGTTCGCCGGAGCTCGGATTCCCCCTATATCTATTGAAACATAAGTAATATAGGCTAGTGCGAACCTGAACACATTCTTTGGAAGTACTATTCAATTTTTTCAGCGCTCATGCTCAAATCGGCCTAGGCATGGACAGCATACCTTCATCCAGAGCTTCTGAGGGCCTTCGCGATCATTCGCAGCTCAATGACCCGTGGCTCGAGCGCTCGGCTGAAATCCGCAAGGGTCTCCAGCACCTTGATCGCAAGCAGTGGTGGATGTGGTCCTCGGCGGTACTCATCATTCTTTTGCTGACCGTTGGCATGGCCTCGTTCGCTTTCCCGTCGCTCATGCGCTTGGGTGAAGGCACTTATTCCTTCTTTTTGTCGCAAGCCATCCGCGGGCTTATCGGTCTAGTCTTGCTTTTCAGCGTCTACACGATTTACCAGCAGCATTTGATCAACCGCATTCGCGGCCAGCTCTCCGACCAGATGGATTCGGTGGCCAGGGTGGAAATGCTCACCCAGGAAGTCTACAAGCTCGCCGTGCTTGATCCGCTCACCAGCCTGCACAATCGCCGCGCCGGCGAACAGAGACTGGTCGAGGAAATCGCTCGCTCGCGCCGCCACGTTCGCCCGCTCACGCTCATTCTCTTGGATATCGACAATCTCAAGCAGTGCAACGATCAATTCGGCCATGAAGCCGGCGACAACATGCTGCGCTGCTTTTCCGAGCGGCTGCGGCGCGCCATTCGCGGCTCAGACATGGCCGTCCGCTTGGGCGGCGACGAGTTCATGATTATTTTGCCGGAATGCCGCGCCGAGGAAGTGCGTCACGTCCTTGGCCGGCTCGATGGCCTGCAACTCGACTACGGTGGGAACAAGATCGACGTCGGCTTCGCCTGCGGCTGGGCCGACTATCAGCCCGGAGAATCCGCGCAGGAACTCCTCAAGCGCGCCGATGACGCTCTGTACGCCGACAAGCGCTCCAACAAAGAGCGCGGCTCCAAGCGTTTTGCTTTTCCCGTCCCCGTTCCGGCCCGCTAAGACAGCTCCAGCGTTCAGTTTCCCCCTCCCAAACCTCTATTGCATTCCCATAGGAAGATTGCTATGCTCCCTCTGGGTACCCAATAGGGAGCGGCTCGTGAACCACAATACAAGCGGCAAAGCAAACGACAGAACGAATAGCAAGGCCGAAGACAAGAGGGACGTTCAGCAGGGAACTCTTGCGCTGATGATCCTCAAGACGCTTGAATCCATGGGTCCGCTGCATGGCTATGGCATCGCCCGCCGTATCGAGCAGACCAGCGACAATCTCCTGTCGTTGAACTACGGCACTCTCTACCCCGCGCTTCTCAAGCTGGAACAAGAGGGCTGCATCGCGTCGGAGTGGGGCGTTTCGGACAACAACCGCAAGGCCAAGTATTACAAGTTGACGCGCGCCGGCCGCAAACAGTTGCAGCGCGAAACGCGCGAATGGGAGCAAACCGCCGCCATCGTCGCGCGGTTCTTGTCGCCCGAGGGAGAGAATTCATGAAATCGCTGCGCGCTTTGCTTGTTCGTCTTGCGGGATTGTTCAATAAAGGGAAGCGCGACCGCGACCTCGCAGCGGAACTCGAAAGCCATTTGCAGATGCACATCGAAGAGAATGTCCGCCGTGGAATGACGCCTGCCGAAGCGCGCCGCCAAGCGCTCATCAAGCTCGGCGGCGTGGAGCAAGCCAAAGAACAGTACCGCGCGCGCCGCGGGCTGCCGGCGCTTGAAACTTTGGCACAAGACATACGCTACGGCTTGCGTATGCTGCGCAAATCTCCTGGCTTTACCGCGGTGGCGATTCTAACGCTGGCGCTCGGAATTGGCGCCAACACGGCAATTTTTAGTCTGATTGATAGAGTGATGCTGCGGCCGATACCTGTGCGGGATGCGAACCAACTCGTAATCTTTCAGTGGAAGGCACACAAAGGATTCCTGAACGGCGAGTACAGCGCGTTTAACGATTGCGGTGAACGGGGTGTAGGAACGACAGGGTGTTCTTTTCCGCTTCCGATTGTCTCGAAGATGCACGCCCTGACAGATATGTTTTCAAGCGTAATTGCCTGTGCCGGACCGGCGGATCTGGACCTGAGCGGCAATGGGCCGCCCAGCATCGTGCAGGGCGAAATCGTTTCCGCCGATTATTTTTCGACACTGGGCGTTGGTGCGGCTCTGGGGAGAACGCTGGGGCCGAGCGACGAGTCTTTTTCGGCCGATCCGGTGGTGGTGCTGAGCTACGGATACTGGCAAAGCGCGTTTGGCGGCAGCCACTCGGTATTGGGACATACAATTCTGCTGAACAACGTACCGTTTACGATTGTGGGAGTCGCCGACCGAAGCTTCACGAATTTGTCTCCGGGGAAGAGGCAGGATTTGTGGCTGACAATTGCGATGATGCCGCGCTTGAAAATCAGCTGGGGAAGCAACATCGGGAGCATGGAGAATTGGTGGCTCCTGATGATGGCGCGACTCAAGCCGGGCGTTTCCCTGGAGCAGGCGCAAACGGCGGCGAGCCTGACGTTTCGGAACGAAGTTCTGTACGGGACGAAGCCGTACGCCAAGGCAACGGTGGATCCTAAGGTTGTGCTCACGCGCGTTGGGGACGTGCTCATTGGCAGGCGAGGGGCGCTTTCGACGATCCTTTCGCTTTTGGCAGCCTCGGTCGGAATTATCCTGTTGATTGCATGCGCCACGGTTGCCGGGCTGCTGCTGTCGCGCGCAGCAACGCGGCAAAAGGAAATGGCGGTGCGCCTGACGCTGGGCGCGAGCCACGGAACGATTGTGCGGCAGCTTCTGACGGAGAGCGTGCTGCTTTCGTTTTTGGGCGGCGTTCTCGGAATTGCGTTTGCGTATTGGGGAGTGCACGCGATTACGGTTCTGATCGCGGGCGGGTCCAGTCAAGGGTTTCCGTATGTGATCGCGCCGGATTGGCGCATTCTGGCGTTTACGCTTGGGATATGCGTGGTGACGGGAATTGTTTTTGGGCTTGCGCCCGCGTTTCGCAGCACGCGCGTGGATTTGACGCCTGCTCTCAAGGAGAGTGCGTCGACGCTTCCGGGCAGCGGGAGACGGGCGGGGCGATTTCGCCTGGGAAGCGCGTTAGTGATTGCGCAGGTGGCGCTGTCGGTGGTAGTGCTGATTGGTGCAGGCCTGCTGGTGCGTACGCTCGAAAATCTGCGTAGCATTCGTCCGGGATTCGACGTGAACAACATTCTGCTTTTTGAAATTAATCCCGGGCGTTTGGGATACAGAGGCGCGCAAGTGAGAAATCTGTTTAGCGAATTGCGCGACCGGCTGGCAGCGCTACCGGGCGTGAAGTCGGTCAGCTATTCGTCGGATGCGCTGCTGAGTGGTGGAGAATGGGATGAGACGGTACATGTCGAAGGGCAGCCTGCGGAGCCGGGTGTCCAAATGAATCTGCTCGCAGCGGGGCCCGGGTTTTTCGAAAATATGCACATTCCCTTGGTTGAGGGGCGGACATTCAACGGGACAGACTTCGAGCAAGCCCCGCAAGACGACGCCGCCGCTGAGAAATCTGCAAAGCAGAATCCGCTTCCACTGGCTGCGGGCCTGGGAGTCGATGCGGCGAAGCCGGGAGCTCCGGTAAACGTCTTGGTCAACGAGGCGTTTGTGCGCCAGTACTTTCCGAATCAGAACCCACTGGGCAAACGGATGGTAGAGGGAGGAAGTAGTTCGAAGGCGACCGGAGAAGCCTGGGGAGCTGATATGAAGTCACAACATTGGCAGATTGTCGGCGTGGTGGCGGACACGAAATACGATACGTTGCGGCATGAAATTCAGCCCGTTGTATATCTGCCGTTCACGAGCAGTTACGGCGGATATTTCGAGTTGCGGACGACGGCTGATCCGCGGGCGCTGATTTCGGCGGTGCGCGACGTGGCAAGGAAGGTCGACGACAAGTTGCCGCTTACCAGCGTGACCACGCAGACGCAGGAGATCGATGAATTGATGTCACAAGAAAGGCTCGTTGCGAAGCTGTCGGGATTTTTCGGCGTGCTGGCGCTGGTGCTGGCGTGCATTGGATTGTACGGATTGCTTTCGTATGAAGTGTCGCGGCGTACGCGCGAGATTGGAATCCGCATGGCCATTGGCGCGCAGCAGCGCGATGTGCTGCGGCTGGTCGTCGGGGAGGGAATTGTTCTGGCGATTGCCGGAGCCGCGGTGGGCATCGGCGTGGCGCTGGGAGTGACGCGCTACCTGGCGTCGATGCTCTATGGCGTTCACGCCAACGATCCGGTGACGATGATCGCCGTGGCTGTGCTGCTCGTGCTGGTGGCGCTCGTCGCCTGCTACATTCCAGCGCGGCGCGCCATGCGCACCGACCCCATGGTCGCTCTGCGCTACGAATAGGGCCTTTGTAGGCGATTTCTTGCCGTGAGGGATTTTGCGAAGGGTACGTCTGCCGTTCTTTGCCTTGTACTGCTGATTTGCCTTTGTGGCGTCCGTTCTTACCCTGATCCTACCCTGAGCGCATAACGCGTGGGCAGGCAGGCTTCGTTTTGTTGAGCGGGGCGACCCTCAGTACCCAGACGCTTTCATCCCGCAGCGGCCAGTCTTTCATTGTTTTCGCTTGCTATTCGATAGACAGTATGTTACATTGATAGTTACCCCGATGGTAATATGGGGATTACAGTGAAGTCAGAGACCATACGTGCAAGACCGGCTCGCTGCGAGCCTTCCGTAAAGCAAATTGCCCCAACTCACCCTGTTCCTGCTATTCAGCTCCGAAAATTAGAAATCCCCGTAAGCCGCACAAAACAAATAACAAATGAATTTCTAATCGATAACTTTGGCAGGTTCTTTGCGCCCCGGCCGGTTTTGCGGAGAGCCTTTTTGCGGCGCAAGCGAATCCGTCTCCGAAGCCCGCGAGCTGCTTTTTCGACTTTTCCGGCTGTGGGCCTCCCGGTCGCAGGCCCCAATCTTTCTAATCGCCAATCTCCGGAATTAGAATCCAGCCTATCTCCCAGAAAACAAAGAGCTGCCAATTTTCTAATCGCCAATTTTGGCGCCTGCTCGCCGTGGCGAGCGTTCTTTGCGCTCCGGATGGTGTTGCGGCGCGGCTTTCTCTTCGCGCAGGTCCTCCGAATTTTCGGGATTGTCCTTTTGGTTACGACAGGGAACAGTGGGCGGGAATTTTCTTGCGTGTAGCCGCTGTTGATGAGTAGGATAACCCAGCAAAGGAGCAGTAAATTGCCAAAAGAGAAGCCCAAAGTAAATATCGGCGAAGTGATTCGGTCGTATCGCAACGATCGCGGGCTTTCGCAAGGCGACATCGAGCGCCGCACCGGGCTTCTGCGCTGCTATCTTTCGCGCGTGGAAAACGGCCACACCGTGCCTTCCCTGGAGACGCTGGCGAAAATCGCGGAAGCCATGGAAATCAGCCTGGCCGATTTTTTCCCCAGCGCGGATACGCCTCAGGATCGCGAAACGAAGAAAATGCTGGGTGAGCTTTCCGAGGAAGAGATTCGCTTTCTGGCGGACATCAAAAAGTACAGCACTACGCTGACCGATGAAGACAAAAAGCTTGTCCTGGCGATGATCCGCAAAATGGCCACGGTTGTTCCTCGCGCGGTCCCCTCCGCTCCGCGCGCTCGCGCTGCCTCCTCGCGTCCCGTCTACTGACCGCGTACGCGCTGGGCATGGCGCGCAGTTTTTTCAGCGACAAAAATGAAATGGGAATTTACGACTAACTCAGCAGGGATTTACTTGCGGGCGATGGTGTCAGGGCCTTTCATATTCACGACTGCGCGGTACACTTTGCCGCGGCCGATCACCAAATCCTTCGCGCGCGCTTCCACTTCGAACGCCAGGAACCTTCCTTCGTATCCAATCAGATGCGCTTGCGCCTGCACAACTGTCCCTTGCGGCACCGCTTTCAGGTGATCGACCTCGATGCGCGTGCCCACGCTGATGGTTCCCGGCGGCAAATGGTCCTGGATAGCCCTTGCGGCGGCGACTTCCATCAGGCCAATCATGGCCGGCGTGGAAAAAATCGCGGGAAGATCGGGATTGTAAGCGGCGATGGTCCACTGGAATTCCACTACTTTTTCCACGGTGGCCTGCAAATTCTTTGGGAAACGCGGAAGCTCGATCTGCGGCGAAGCAGGCGTGCTTTTTGCTTTGGCCGTGAGTTTGCGGGCCCGCGAAGCTTTCACAGTTCCTCTTGCGATGGCGCGGGAGCGTGCGGCGCGTGAAAAAAATCGTTCACGAATTCAGCGAGGGTGACGCCGAACTGCTTCCAGAGGCGTTTGCGCAGGCTGGCGTAGTCTTGCGCACCGCTGAAAAGATCGCGCAACAGTTCGCGGAAGGTGGCGCTGCGGCGCGCAAACTGCACCATTCGCGTGGTGACCGCGCCGCCGAGGAAAGTGCCGCGGAAAACCAGACGCACCAAACGCGTGGCGATTTCCAGATCGGCGACAAATTCGGCGCGCAATCGCGCGGGATAACTTTCGGGCTGGCCCTGGGCAATGGCCTGCGCCAGCAAATCACCGGAGCGCAGCGCGTAGAAGAGGCCTTCGCCGGTAATGGGGTCCACGCACGCCGCGGCGTCTCCCGCCAGCGCCCAGTTGCTGCCGGCGATTTTTCTATGACGCAAAGTGCCGAACTCCGGCGAGGGCAAAACGTGGCTGTAAAAACGCGCGCCCTCGGTGGGGAGTTTTTCTTCGCGAATAAAACCGTCGAGCAGACCACGCAAGGATTGCGTGGTGTACTCGGCCATCTTCGCGCAAATGCCGACGGAAAGATGGTCGGTTCGCGGAAAAGACCACATGTAGCCGGACATGCGATGGAGAAATTTGATTCGGACCAGATCATCTTTTGCGGGGATGAAATAGCCGAGGGTGACTTCCAGATCCTTCGGGTGAAGCGGCGTGGTTCCGGGCAGGAGTTGATTCCGCGCGCCGCCGGCAAGGACCACGAAATCCGCCGCGTACCCTTTGCCTCCGGCGGTGAGCTGGACCTGTTCGGCCGCTGTGTCGACGCGCGTCACGCGCGCGTGC
>JBAUEH010000151.1:0-27115 GCA_049678505.1 Candidatus Acidiferrales bacterium | reverse complement strand
TGCCAGTAAACAGCGGCGGGATGCTCGAATCCCCAGTCGATGGAGATCCAGCGCGGCCACCATTCCGCGGCATTGACGCATTCCGCGCGGATCACGCTGCGCGAGGGATCGAAATTCGTGAAGTATTGCCCGGCAAAAACGCTCCAATCGCCGTCGAGAAATGCTCGGCGGTAGAAATCCGGAAGCTGCTCCAACGACTTCAGGTACGACGGATCATTCGCGTAGATCGGATTGTCCCAAACGCGCGCGGCGATGAACGCGTAATCGGCAGGGTCATATTCGCGCGGGTCCATGCCGGGCGCGGGTTGCTTGTCGATGAAAAGCGATTTTACCCAAGCGTGGCCGATGTTTCCCGGATTGGTTGCGCCGGCCATGTTGGGAAACGCGCGGCGCACCGGACAGCGATTGCGACTGGTGAGAAATTGCCACTGGCGCAGAGTGAAGTGCGTCAGTTCGTCGATGCCGATGAAAAGAAATTCGCTGGACTGATATTGATAGACGTCGTTTTCGGTTTGCGAGTACCCAAACCGCAGGGTCGAGCCGTTTTGCCACGTGACCGTGTGTTTCGCCTCGTTGAACGAACGATAGAGCTCGCGCGGAACGTCGCGACGAAAATAGAGCAACAGGCTGCCTTCCAGTTCCGGAAAGGTCCGGCGAAGGAGGAGAGTGTTTGCGTTAGGAGCCTCGTTGCACTGGACAATCGCCTCCATCAGAAGCGCTTTGGATTTTCCCGGACCCGCAGCGCCACCGAACAAGCGATATTTTGCCTCGCAATGATGAAATTCACGCTGCTTCGGGAACGGGGAATAGCCCAGCGCGACCTTCAGTCGTTCAAGTTCATCCCCGCTTGCAGCAGCGCTCTCCCGCCGGTCGTCAACAGTCGCTGCAGAATTTTGCTCTTTGATCCAGCGCTCGAATCCGGGCACAACTTTGGCGGGAGTGGAATTGGAGGCCAAGTGAATGTAAACGAAGCACCGCGAAGTTCACTACTCGTCCGTTTCGGCCCTGTTCGGCCGCGGGACTTCATGGACCAACTCAATTGCCGCAGTTTCCTGCGCTCCTGCGGCACGTGTCGCGGCTGGATCGAGATGCCGGATGGCTTCTTTGAGGTACTCCAGCAGGAGTTTGTTGTCGCTCGATTTTGTTGATTCAGCGAGACAGTCGATTTTGTAATTGAGCAGCCAGCCGATTTTCCATTCATCGAGGCCCGCCCTCCTCATGGACGCACGCAAGCGTATCCGGCCTCGCGGCTGCGGCGCGTCACTGGGTCCTTGCAACGCGAGAACCATCGCGCGGCCAGGTAAGCGAGTATCTCGTTCGCTGCGCTTCGACATCGATGCAGCGCGGCTTTTCCGCTTAGACACGGACGGTCACCCGAGAATTTGCACGGTGACGCCGGAGCCGCCGGAAATGGCGCTGACCGTGGCGCGAATGAAATTCCCGCGCACGTCGGAAACCGTGCGCGCTTCACCGGCGGCCGCCGTGGATGCGTCGATGGTCGTGTATTGTGCCGCCACGTCGCTCATCGCAGTCTGCAGAGCGATAGAGACACTCGTCGGCGCTGTGCCGAATATCGTTTGCCAGCGAATGGTGCGGCCATTCTCCGGGAAGCCGGAATAGTTCGGCAGCGCGAATTGCTGGCTGGCCTGGCCGGCGGAGGGCGACTCGGAACTGAAGGCGACTGCCACGTCGCCAGGATAAATCGAATTGGGCGGATTCTGTGCGTTGTAATTGGGCACGAAAACCTCCGAAAAGTCAGAAGTTGGAAGCTGGACGCTAGAAGTCAGGGAAAACAAACTGTTTGAGTTGCCGAAAGGTACGGCAAGTCGCGGCAGCCACGGGGAAAACAGGGCAAAGCGCGACAAAACAGGGACAAAAACACAGAACGCCAGCAGGACGCTGGCGTTTGAAAAACAGGTTTTGCTTTGGGGCGACTCGTTAGACCCTTACGAGTCACACGAATCGAGATTACAAGAAAAGCTTTTACGCCTATCCGGAAAACTTGTCAAGTCCTTTTTTGTGTAGCGAAAAATCGTCCAAGGTAGAAATTTTCTAAACCTCGAAAATTGAGCGCGTTTTGAGCGCTCGCTCGTGTGAAAAAAAATCATGGCGCTGATGCGGCACGTGACTTCCAACGCTTCATGGCTAGGAAAAGGCGCGCAGTCGTACGATCAGTTCACTGTTCGTTTGCGTTTTACGTAGGCGCGGCAGGGTTTGCGTCCAGCGCAGACGAAGATGACGCGGACGGCGGCGCGTGAAATGCGGCACGTCGCGTGACCAGGAAATAAATCGCGACGAGGTTCAGGCCGAGGCCGAAGACCAGGCCTACGAGCGACATCACACGCATGAAGCCGGCCGGCATGGGCGGCGCGGGAATGCCCATTGCCTTGTGCACGGCGTCCATGAACGGGGCCAAATGGCGTGCGGTCAGGGCGACGTTCAGTATGCTCACAATGCAGTAAGCGACCGTTCCGATGCGTGCCCACGGTCTGAGTCGAAGCAAGCCGATGCCCAGCGCGACATTCGCGGCGAACCACGGGATGCTAACAAGAATCATATTTCGGCCCGTCAGGAACACGCCGAACATCATGGTCATGCGCCAATTCCGCGGGTAAAGAAATATCAGCGGAAAGAAAGCCGCGCCCGCAAGAAGAAAAACCGCGATGACCGTGACGCTCACAGGCCGGCGATAAGAAAGCTGCATCCTCGGAGAGGCGAGCGGCTGCGCAGGCGTCGCGAATGCGGACGGTGACTGGAAGGCTACTGGCGGAGTGGCATCGAGCGTAACGCCCGGCGCTAATTGTGCGCGCACGCTGCGGCGGGTGAAAAGCGCCAGCCACCAAATCGCCAACGCCAACGGGACAAGCGTTGTAAGTGCCAGGCCGATGTACTCGAACGCAATCAGGCCACCGGCGCCGACGGTCGGGACACCCGTCGTGGCCCGAATTAACTTACGCGCGTGAACGAGGCCAGGGATGGCGTCGGCGAGCAGCAGCGCGCTGATGATCAGGACGCAAAACCAGGCCCAGCGGCGCAGGCGCAGCAAGCCTACTCCTGTGACGATTCCCCAAGCGGCGAGTACGAAAACAGCCAGAGATGCGCCGAGCGTCCGCGCAAAGACGCTCGCAGGCATCTTTGGTCCGGCCGCCTGCAACATCACGCCCGCTAGCGTCGCGAAAAATGCGCCGAAAGTTACCACCGCGCTGACGACGATCAGCACCACGGCCGCTGCGGTCACGCCGCCCGAACGCTTCATTGCGATGCTCCGGCTTGTGACAGTAGCGGGTGGGGATGATTGTAGGCAAACGTGACGCGGAACCGCGCGACAGCATCGGGAAAATCTTGCGGCAGCGCAGGAAAGGGCGCTGACTTCGCGATGGCGAGTCGCGTGGCGTCGTCGATGGACGGATCGCCCGAGGAACGCACGAGCGAAACCGCTCCTTCGACGCCACCGTCGCGGTGAAGCGCGAACACGGCGATGACTTTGCCTTTTTTCTTGCTGGCAGAGGCGGGGATTGCGTCCAACGAGGCCCGCGCGGTCGCGCCAGCAAATGCATGGATGAACTCGATCCAGTCCTGTGCGTTTTTTACGCCGGAGATCTCGATGGTTTCGGTGAGCATGACGCGAGACGCAGCACCCGCACTCGCCGCGGCAACGTTTGCCTCGAAGAGAATGTCGCCATGACGTGTCACCGTGAAATTCGGCTCGCCCGCGGGCTGGGGAACCCCGGGGCGCTCCTGCTGCCCTTCCCCAAGCGCCGGACGGATGAGAGCTGGCCATGGCGAAGCCCCGCTTGCGAGTGGAAGCAATCCTATGAGCAGCACGCAAGCAGCAACGCAAAGTCGCACACGCATGCGAACCTTCCTCGTCACATCGACGAAACGTTTATAGTGACAGCACACATGCGGCAAGTTTCATACGCATTGTAGATCCTTCCGCCCAGAAAACGGTCGCGCGAGCAACCTTCAACCGTCCGTGCAGCGCGATATACTGCCGGGATATTACCCTCAGAGTTTCGCTACGGCAAGCGTCGCGGGTTCACGCTGCGCGCACCGCAGCAACGCTGGAAGAAATCGAGACAGCGCGGTCTCGCACAATTTACTCGGCTTGCCGTCCGCGCTGTTGCTCTGTGAAGGAAACTGCCGGTGCGCGAGACAGTTCAGCCACGTGCGCGCGTGTGCTATCGTGAATCGGTATGCACCGGACACGATGGTTCGGCCGAGGCGCTGTAGGCGTAGCGCTGACGGCGTTGTGGCTGATGCCGGCGCATACCGCGGCGGCTCAGCACAAACCCCAGCAGGCGCCGCAAAAAAAGAAAGAAGCGCCCACGGGCGCGCCACTGTGCCAGGCGAAGGACATGACCGTCGAGGTGCCACGGGACTTTTTGCAGCTCATTGTGCTGAATAACTCCTTCATCGCCCGGGATAATGCCGTGGGCGTGATTACGTTCCAGAATTATTTCCCGCAGGCGATCCAAGAGATCGCGCTCGTCGCGGAGTACGACGATCCGGACGGGAAACTCATTTTCCCGGCCGTTTTTGCCGCGACCGCGACGCAGACGACCACGCCGACTTGGTTCGCGACTTACTTGCCTTCGCAATATGAAATTGTGCCCTGGAAGCAGGCTATCGCTCCGCGCGCCACATTCACATTGGGCGCAACGAGCGGCATCACCACATCCGTGTGCCCGGCACAAATCAATGTCACCCTGATGCACATTCAATTCGTCGACGGAAAGGAAATGAATTACTCGGCGCCCGGCTGGCAGCTTCCGGCGCAACCGGAGCAGATTCCCGGCGATCTGGAATTTTTCGCCCCGGAGGCAGCCCTGCCAGAGGAGTTTGTGGTGAAGGTGCACGTCCCCGCGCCCCTTGGGCCAATTATTCCGCCACCGACAGTCGAGTTGGTCGAAGGCCGCCGCGGATCACTCTTCGACCAGATCCGCGATCAGATGGAGGAATGGCGATTCTGGTTTGCGATGCGCAACGGCGCGAGCGTCGACGGAGACCAGACGTTGTTGATCCGCGTGCATTCGCCGAAAGAGCACGCGGCGCCGCAGATGTTCTGGATAGCGCGCGACGACGTGCCGCAGCCGCTCGGCATCATTGATTTGATTCCTCAATCGGTGCCGGGCAAGTGGGCGGTGTATTACGGTGGCGTGGATATCTCCGGCGACGCGCCAGCGCAGGCGAAGTAGTTTTGGACGGCGTTTTGCGCCGGCCGCGCGGAGCTTGTTATGGGCGCACTTCACTCGGGGGTGTGGCCGCTTCAAGCCCGACGCGTTCCATCGGCCGCCACACCACGTCGCCGCGCGCGTACTGCCACATTCCCTGCAGACGCCAAATCAAATGCAGCTGGCGGTAAGGGAATTGTTCGAGGAAACAGAAACAAATCAGCCGCGCGACATCGCGCCAGTTATTGTAACGGCGGTACGTCACTTCTTCCTGCAGCACGGCGCCGACGGAGATCATCGCTGCGAAGAGGTAACCGTAAATGAGGAATTCGATGAAGAATGTGCGGCTGAGCGCGCCGAGAATCGCGGCGAGCGCAATCGCGCTGAGCCCCACGAGTTCGAGCACCGGAGCGAAGAACTCGAAGATCCACATGTAGGGCAACGCAATCCACCCGATGCGGCCGTATTTGCGACGGAAGAGCATGTCGCGATTCGGCCAGAGCGTGTCGACGAGGCCCTTCTGCCATCGCGCGCGTTGCCGCCCGAGCGAACGCACCGTGGGCGGTACCTCCGTCCAGCAAACGGGGTCCGGAACGAATGCAATGCGATAGTCTCTTTTTTCTTCGAGCATCTTGCGGTGAATGCGCGCGACAAGGTCGAAGTCCTCGCCAATCGCCGTGGCCCGATATCCGCCTACACGCAGCACGATGTCGCGCCGAAACACGCCGAAAGCGCCGGAAATAATCGTGAGCATGTTGCCGCGCGCCCATCCTTCCCGGCCGATCAGAAACGCGCGGAGGTATTCAATCACTTGAATGATGACGAGGGGGCTCTTCGGCAAACGCACGCGCCGAACCTTGCCGCCACTCACTTCGCATCCATTGAGCACGCGCACAATACCGCCGGCGGCGATCACGCGCTTCGGGTCTTCCAGGATTTTCACCATAATGCGCATCAGCGCGTCCGATTCGAGCATGGAGTCGGCGTCGACCACGCACGTGTACGGGCTCGTCGCCGCGTTCAGGCCTGCGTTGGAGGCATCCGCCTTTGAGCCGCCCGCCTCTTTGTCCACCACGATCAGCCGCGGCTCGCGCACGCTGCGGTAAACTCCGCGGACGGCCGCGCTGGGGATGTGCGGAATGTAGAGCATGTGCGCCGGTTCGAGCTGATATTCCTCGGTGAGCTTTGCAAGTGTGCGGTCCTTGGATCCGTCGTTTACGATTACGACTTCGAGCTCCGGATAATCAATCCGCAGCAGCGAACGCACCGAGGGCACGATGGACGCCTCTTCATTGTGCGCCGGCGCAATCACCGTGATGGGTGGCGTAAGCGGTGAAAGCTTCATTCGTTCCAGCCGCAGCGACGCAAGGTGCTGGTGATGCGCGCGGCTCGAAAGCAGCGCGACAATCAGGAGCGCGAGATAGACGAGATTCGACGCAAGATAGTAGAAGAAGAGCGAATCGTTCAAGACGTCGAGCACCGTTCGCATGTTAGGCTGTCTTCTCGGTTTTTTGTGCCGGCGGAATCCGCATCATCGCGCCGAGTTTCTCCGCGCCGTTCTCGAGCGCTTGCAGCAAGCGGAGCGATTCGGCGGGCGCGCCTGGGCCGGTAGCGGATTCCAGTTGTTCGAGGAGCTTTCCGAATTCGCCGGCGCGGTCTAGCTCGGCAATCAATGCCTGCAATGCATAGGCGTCGTGCGTGTCGAGCACGTCTCGCAGCACGCTGACGCAATCCGGCATGCGCGCCAGCGCCTCGGCAGCGCGCTGCCGCACGTGTCGGCTGCGGTCGCAAATGCCGCGCAGCAGGGCCGGCAAAGCGCGTGTCTCTTGAAATTGCCCTAAGCTGGTGATTGCGCGAAGCCGCACGAACCACTCTTCATCGGCGGCCAAGCCGTCGAGCGCCGCAAACGCGAATCCGAAATCCGCATGCGCCAACGCACGCGCCACCGACGCACGCACCTCGGGTGAAGTATCGTGCGCCAGCAAAAGCAGATCGTCGCCAAGCGCCAGCGATGCTGTTTCCGCCATCACGCGCGCCAGCACTTCGCGAACAGTGCCATGCGCCACATGAAGGTAGGGCAGCAGGACCCGCGGATTGCTGCGCGTGCAGATCATCAGTGCATTCAGCAGCGACGTACCTTCGAGCGCCAGCTCGCGCGTCACCACTCGTTCGAGCATGGCTTCGGCGGCGGTGGCAAGTCCGGTTCGCGCCAGCCCGCGCACGGCCGCCAATTGCGTGTCCGCGTCAGGATCGTCGAGCGCGGCTACCAGAATCGGAACCGCTTCCGGCGCGCGTGTTCGCCCCAGGCGAACCAGCGCGGCCTCGCGCCGCCATCCGTGTAGCTGGCGCGCGTCCACCGCAATCCGATCCAGCAGGCCCGTACGCCGCAGGAAGTTTAGCAGTTTTTCGCTCTCGTCCGCAGCCGCTGCGTCGAGCCGGTCCAGCGTAAGCGTGATGATGGCTTCCGCATCGCCGTGCACGGCGCGCCAGTCATCAGCAGGAATTTCGCCGGAGAGAATCTGCTCCCACCGCTGCCGCACGTAGAACTCCGCGCTCGCCAGCCGGTCAAAGTAGCGCCGCCGCAGCGTGCGCCGCGCGAAGATGAATCCCACCAGCGTGAGGATTCCCAGCACCGAAAAAACAATCGCTCGGACAACGAAGGCCGCGGAGTCCGCGCTGATCGCGTGCAGCGCCGGGATGTCAGAACCGTATGCCATAGCTCGCGCCGTAAATTCCCTCGGAGTTTCCGCCATTGCGAATCTGCCACGCGAAGTAGAAATTCGCGTACTGCCGTTCCGTGAATCCCAGGCGGAACCCGCCGCCATACGTCCGCGAAGCAAATGCGCTCACCTGATCGAGCTCGTTGAAATTCTCCGAGCCAACGGCAAATGTGACATTTGGCAAAAAACGCTCGGCGCGCACGCGCGGCAGTGGAAACTCCAGGCGCGTGTATCCTGACGGCTCCCACGCAACAGGTGTGCCGGCAAATCCGCTGCGCGCCTCGCTCGCGGAAAACGTCCAGCGGTAGTCGCGCGCCATATCCATAGCGGCCGTTCCAGTCAGCACCAGCACGTGCGCGCCGTCGTACCAAAACCAGTGCTGGTTGTACGTGGTTTCGATTCCGCGCAGCGGTGCGCTCTCTGAAATGCGAAACCCGCGGTCGTATTCGAAGTACGTTTCAGTGCGCGGAATGATTCCCTGCGCGTTTCCCGCGCCTGCTCCAAGTGTCAGCCAGTTGCCGCCCTTGAAACGGTACGCCGCCGCGGCAATGGCCTTCTGCGCATCTTCCCCGAACCGCTGGTAAGAATCTGCTTCTGTGGAGAAGATCCAGTGATCATTCGGTCTGGCAATAAACACAGCGGTTTGCGCGTTGGCCGCGTTGGTGTAGTTGAACGTGTCCGTTTCATTGGTGAAATCGAGCTCGAAACGCAGCGGCAATTCCAGCGAGCGCAAGCCCGCCGCGGCTTCGTCGTCGTCGGCCAAAATGTTTGCGGGCTCGAGCCCGCGAGCTTTCAGGAAGTCAGCGCGCGCCTCGCTGCGGCGCTTCAGTGCCGCCAGCACGCGCCCGCGCTCGTTGTACACATCCGCGCGCGGCGGCGGAATTTGCAGGGCGGCGTCGAGTAGAGCGAGCGCCTCCGCGTCGTGGCCGTCTTGGGCCTCGAGCGTCGCCAGTCCAAGCAGATAATCGCCATCGCGGGGAGAAAGTTGCAGCGCGCGACGGTACACCGTTTCGGCTTCCGAGTGGTGGCCCGTCCACACCAGTAGCTGCGCGCGCCAACCCAGCGCATCAGAATCATCCGGGGCAACTGCCAGACGCGCGTCCACTATTTTTTGCGCGCCCGCCAAATCATGCGTCGCCACGTGCTGGCGCACTTGCTCGAACCAATCCTCCGTACTTTGTGGGCTTGCTTTCGTGGGCGCTTGCGCGGTCGCTTGGGGGACGTCGATATTCTGCTGCGGAGGCGCTGCTCCTGCTCCCTCACCGCCATTCGTTTGAGCACGCATCGGGATTGCGTTCACCGCCAAGAAAAACAGTCCCGCCACTCCTATCGACACCCACCGGCGGAGCACACCTCTAGTTAGGCAAAGATTCATCACTGAAATAACACTGCACACTGCGAGCCAGACTGAATCTCAGGCGGGGTTTGGTTCCGTTCTGATAACGTCGTGCTTACTGCTTATGTGTGTTCAACTTGCAGCCATCGGGTCGAGGGCGATTTTCCGTGCTCGCACTGCAGTCACAAGGGGCGTTCCATATCGCCTATATGTGTCATTGTGCACCACACGGTTTTCGACGTCGTCGCCAGCACAAATTTATGGTGTGCCGTCCTTCGCTTCTTGCGGAGATCGTTTTTCCGCTCTCTTAAATGCGCCCGTGTCTTCGTTTCGCGAGGAAACGCAACGTTGTTCGAATGCCGCGCTTAATGCTTGCGTTTACGCAACTCGGAGGAGAAGTTGGATGCGGAGTTTATGGTAGGTCCGTGTTGCCCACACTTACTGTTTCATTGTGGCACAGGCGTTCCATACTGATCGCTGCTTCCCGATTTCCAACTTTTTGTAGGAATTGAGTACCACACGAACAGTTCAGATCCTGTGTAGCGCGTGCAATACGTATCCGGCCATGCCCGAAGCGAAATCCGTCCATCCATGCGCGATCATCGTTGGCGCCAGCGATTTTCGCAGTGCCGCCGTGATGCCAAAAACCAATCCCAGGAAGAAAATCGTAACCATCAGGGCCCATCCTTGATAACCGTGCCCGAGCCCGAAAACCAGCGCCTGGATCGCCACGGCCACGCCAACGCTTCCCGTCAGCCGCCGGAGCTGCTCCTGCAAATACCCGCGGAAAATGAACTCTTCGCAGAAACCCGCGGAAATCGAAAGGAGGGCCCAGACGGGCAGGTCCAGCGCCGAGTGCGGCACGAGTTGCTGCACAACCTTCGCTCCCGCTCCACCCGCTGAACGGAAAATGGCGGACGAGACTCCTTCCAGCACAAGCAGCATCGCCCAAACTATCGCCGCGATTCCGATGTCGCGCCAAACGTCGCGACTGCTCGCCCACCGCGCATGGATGCGTTCGCGAATCGTGCCGCCGCGCGCGCGCATGCCCGCGTAAACATAGAGAAAAAGCAGCCACTCCTGCACCAAAGTCGCCGCGTAGGTAAGCAGCCGCGCGCTTTCCGACTGCGCGCCAGCATGCGAACCGGCGACAAACCGCCGCGTGGCGAAATATGACACTGCGGAAATGCCCAGGATAATGAGCACGAAAAGAATTGTGTGCCACAGCGGAGCGATCAACTTGCGGTCTGGCAGGGATTCTAGGTCGTCAGGAACTGTAGGCTGCATCGCGTCGGCCATTCCGTTTGTGCCTCCACGCAACGAGCCAACTGCGTTATACGGCTCGCGCCGCGCAGCAGCCTAACCTGCGCGCGATGCCGCGTCAATTCCAATTCGCGCATGCAATCTGCGGTATAGAGGTGAGCCGCTCGCTTTCGTAGAGGCGGGGCTTGCCCCGCCCGGGCGATCCGAGGGTCGCCCCTACGACCACGTGTTATCACGGCAGCGTGTCATTCGTAGCGCAACGCCACCATGGGATCGACGCGCGTGGCGCGCCGCGCAGGAATGTAACATGCGGCCAGAGCGACAAGCGTCAGCAGAATCACAACGCTTATGATCGTCGCCGGATCGCTCACGTGCACGTTGTAGAGCATCGACTTCAAATAGCGGGTTACGCCCAGCGCCACGCCGATGCCCACGGCCGCTCCCACGATCGCCAGCGCAATTCCCTGCCCCACAACGAGGCGCAGCACATCGCGCTGCTGCGCGCCCAGCGCCATGCGAATGCCGATTTCGCGCGTGCGCCGCGACACTTCGTAGGACAGCAGCCCGTACAATCCAATACACGCCAGCACCAGCGCGAGCACGCCGAAAAATCCCGACAGTTGCGCAATCAGCCGCTCCTGAAAAACCAACTGGTCGATCAACTGCGTCTCCGTGTGCACATCAAACACCGGCAAGTTGCTGTCCATTTGGCTTACCACGTTGCGTATCGCAGCGGTCATCGCGGCGGTATTCGTCCTGGTGCGCAGCGCAAAACTTGTGTTGCCTCCGCTCGATGGCACGTACATCGTCGGGTCAATTTCGCTGCGCAAGTCTTGATATTTTGCATCGCTGACCACGCCTACAATCGCCCAGCCGGGGCTCGCCCAGTCTCCCTTTTCCGGATCGGCTTCGCGTTCGCCGAAATGCTGCCCCAGCGGATTCACCTTCGGAAAATATTTTTGCACGAACGTCTTGTTGACGATCACTGGCACCGGCGCTTCATTTGCCGCGCTCGCTGGCGGTGTTGCGGAAGCTCCTGCGGTCGCCGCGCTCGGACTTGCCGTGCCCGCTTCCTTTGCCACTGCCGCCGCCGCCCGCGCGGTCTCATTTTCTTGCGCCACTTCCGCCCCCGCGAAATCGGCCGAAGTGAAATTCCTCCCCGCGAGCAGCCGCATGTGCATCGTGGCGAAGAAATCCGCGCCTACCGGCAAATAATCCGCATCCGTCTCCTGGTCTTTCGGCGTGCCAGGCAGATGGAAGCCTGTTTCCCACAAGCTACCGCTGAGCAGCGTGCTGTTGGAATAACTGACCGACTCGACTCCCGGAATCGCCGCCAGCCGCTCTTGCAAATTACGGTAAAACACGTCAATTTGCGGCGTTTTGTAGCCGATGAGCGTTGGGTCCAAACCAAACGTCAGCAGATTGCGCGTATCGAATCCGGGGTCCACATTTTTCAGATTTTGCAGCGTGCGCACCAAAAGTCCCGCGCCGATCAGCACCAACACGGCAAGCGCGACCTGCGCGACCACAAGGCCGTTGCCCAGACTGAACCACCGGCCCGCGCGCCCCTCTGCCGCGGAACTTCCAGTGCCCTCTTTCAGCGAGGGCGTCAAATCGACGCGCGTCCCGCGAAACGCCGGCGCAAGTCCAAAAATAATTCCCGTCAGCACCGCTGCGGCAAACGTGAACGCCAGCACGTGCCCGTCGATGCCTGGCGAAAACCCAAAGGGCTCGTCCGAGCTGCTCGCAAAGAGCGAGACAATCGCATGCGTGCCCCAAAGCGCAAACAAAATTCCCAGCGCGCCGCCTACGAGCGAAAGAAAAACACTCTCGGTGAGCAGTTGGCGCACGATTCTCCCGCGCCCTGCGCCCAGCGCGAGTCGCACCGCGATTTCTTTTTGCCTTGCCGTCGCGCGCGCGAGTAGCAGCCCGGCAACGTTCGCGCACGCAATCAGCAGCACGATTCCGACCGCCATCATCAGAACGTACAACTCCGTCGACATGTGCGTGGTCGCACCGGTCAGTCCGGACTGCGCCGGCAGCGCCGCCACTTTGGGGTCGTCCGCCGGTTTCGAGAGCGGCTTCGCGCCGTGCAGCATTTCGTTGCGGAAGAGCGTCGTGACTGCGGCCTGTGCCTGCATTCGTCCAACGCCGGGCTTGAGCCGTCCGATGATCACCAGCCACCAACTGTAGATATCCGTGGGCCGCGCCTTCACCCACGGATGCGGATTCACCTGAGGTAAAACGGAAAGCGGTAGCCAAACATCGTAGATGCGCCCCGGGCTCAGACTGTCGAATCGTGGATCGGTCACGCCGATAATTGTGAATGGAACGTTGTTCAGACGAATCGTTTTGCCAATTGCCGATGGCGAACCGCCGAACTGGCTCTTCCAATAGCCGTAGTTCAGCACCACGACCGGCGGCGCGGAAACGTTGTCGTCGCTGGGCGCAACCAGCCGTCCCGCAGCGGCGTGAACACCAAGCAGGGGGAAAAATTCCCCCGAAACGCCTTCCGCACTCAGCACGCTGGCGGTGCCATTTCCACTGAGGTCAAGCTGGCCCGCATTGGCAAACGCCGCAACGATCGAGAACGCATCGACGTGCCCGGACACATCGTGAAAAAACGGCTCCGAAAACGAGCAACTCGACGACGGGCCGTTGCGCTCACGTTGTTGTGTGCAGTCTCCATAACTGCTGCTGCTGTGCATCTCCGGCGCTTTGCGCGCGTTCCACTTCAGCACCACCAGGCTCTGCGCGTCCTGCACCGGCAACGAGCGCATCAAGATTGCCTCGATCAGGCTAAATATAGCTGTGTTCGCGCCAATGCCGAATGCCAGCGTGAGAATCGCCACGGCTGCAAATCCAGGAGACTTGGCCAGCATGCGAATGCCATAGCGCAAATCCTGCAGCAATGTGTTCATCAGCGCCCTCCAAGAATCTGCAGACTCGGTCGAAATTCAGACCCAAAGCATACTGCAAACATGGTGCAAAATGTGGCGTCTGACCGCACGCCACTGACCATCATTCATTGGTTGTCTTTGCTGACCACTGACCACTTCATTTCACTCGTATCTCAGCGCCACCATGGGATCCAGGCGCGAAGCGCGACGCGCGGGGATGAAACTTGCCGCAAAGCCAATCGCCGCCAGAATCACCGCGGCCAGCGCCAGTGTCAACGGGTCATGCGCTTTGAGTCCGAAAAGCAGAGAGCTCGCCGCCTTGCTCCCCGCAAGGGTCAATCCCGCGCCAACCACCACGCCAATCGCGATCAGCACCGCGACTTCGCCGAGGATCAGGCGAATCACTCCGGAGCGCTGCGACCCGAGCGCCATGCGAATGCCGATTTCGTTGGTGCGCTGGGCTACCGTATAGGAGATGACTCCATACAGCCCGATGGCCGCGAGAAGAACAGCGAGACCGCCGAAGAATCCGCAAAGAGTCGCCATCAATTCATCCTGAACGAGCGATTCGCGAATCTGCGTACTCAGGACTTTGAACTGGATGTCAATTTCGGGATTCACGCCGGCAATCGTGTCCTTCACCGAGTTGAGCAAACCAGCCATTCCACCGCGCGAGCGGATGAGAAACGCTGCGCCGGGATAAACGAAAGGCGGTTCGAGCTGCGTTCGCGGGAAGTACATCACCGGCAGCATCTGGTCGTGCATGTCGTTATAGACGGAATCCTTCACTTCTCCGATGATGTTGTAATAACGCGGCTGCTGGCCCGGAGGCGCCCACACGCGAAACCGCATGCCAATGGAATCTTTCGCACCGTTCAGAAACTTTTTCACAAATGTTTGATTGACGATGGCGACTTTGGGCGCACTGGCGCTGTCGTTGGTGTTGAAGTCGCGCCCCATGAGCATGGCGTTTTCGATGGTCTCGAAATATCCCGGGCTGATGTAGTCCTCCCAGGAAGCGCCGTTGGGATGGCCGCCCTTGTCGTTGAGAATCCAATCATTGCTGCTACTTCCATTGACGGGCGAACGGTTCGAAGTGGCTGCGGCAGCGACTCCGGGAATCGCGCGAATGCGATCGAGCAAGTTGCGCGTAAATGGCTCCTGCTGTGCGTCCGGCACCTTCAAGCGCGTGAAATCCACGTTAGCGATGAGAATGCCGTTTTCCTGAAAGCCCGGATCGCGAGTCATCAGATTGCGCAGGCTGCGCACGAAGAGCAGCGCGCCGGCGAGCAGCACCAGCGACAGCGCGACTTGCGAAGCGACGAGAATGCGCTGCAGGCGGAAGCGCTCGTGGCCGCCGGTCGAGCCACGCCCGCCGGTTTTCAGGACCGCGCCGGGGGGAACGTTGCCAGAGCGCAGAGCGGGCGCGAGGCCGAACAGAATCGTGGTCAGGATGGCAAGGCCGCCCGCGAAGCCGAGGACGCGCCAATCCGTGGGCATGTCGAGGAAGACGGGGTTATCCGGCGTGCTGATGAAGGCAACCAGGGAATGGCTCAGGACAGCGGCGAGAAAGCCTCCACAAACTGCGCCCGCAACGGCCAGTAAAGCGCTTTCGGAGAGCAACTGGCCGATCAAGCGGCCGCGAGAAGCGCCCAAAGCGAGGCGCACGGCGATTTCCCGTTCGCGGGAACTCGCCCGGGCCAGAAGCAAGTTGGCGAGGTTGGCGCAGGCAATCAGCAAGACAAGGCCGGAAAGCCCCAGCAGCAGCCAGAGCGGGTCGGAAGAGTCGTCGCGCATGCTCGAGAAGCCATTCGCGGCGGCCCGCGTTTCAAGTGTGTAATCCAAATAGTGCTTCACGCCCTCCGCATCGTATTGCGGCGGAATCGTTTCATGCAGCGCGGCGGGCATGATGGCGTTCATTTGCGCACCGGCACGCGCGAGCGACCATCCGGGCTTGAGCCGGCCGAAAACGGAAAGCCACCACGTCTCGCGCGGCCTGTCGCCGGTGATAAAGCTGAATTGACCCTGGCGGATAATCGGCTCGGCGCAAATGGGAATGGCAATGTCGAAGCGGTCGCCGACGGAGACGCCGTAAAAACTGGGCGGCGTTACGCCGAGGATGGCAAATGGATGCCCGTCCAGCGTGAGCGTTTTGCCGATGGCCGAAGCGTTGCCGCCATAGCGCCGCTGCCAGAAGGCGTAGCTGAGATCCACGCCGCCCGCGCAGCCGTTCTGGTCGTCACTGGTGGAAATCAATCGGCCAAGAAATGGCTGCACGCCCAGCGTGCGGAAAAAATCGCCGCTGGCGTATAGCACATGGGCAAGGTCCACTTCGCCGCCGGTGGCGAGGTTGTGCCGGTCAGCGCCCCACGCGGCGATGGAGGAGAAGGCCTGCTGGCGCTGCTCGACTTGTTGCCACAGAGGAAACGTGAACTCCGCGTACGGGCCGTTGAAATTGCCTGAGCCCCAATGTTTCGTGTCGATGTGAACAATGGCAAGCGTCGAGGGGTCGTTTACCGGCAAAGTGCGCAGGCGGACAGCGTCGATCAACTGAAAAATGGCGGCGTTGGCGCCAATGCCGAGCGCAAGGGTCAGAATCGCGACCGCGGTAAATCCCGGCGACTTCGCCAGCATGCGCAGGCCGTAGCGGAGATTCTGCAGGAGCGTGTTCATGGTTCACCTTCCGCCAAGAGAATTGCTGAAGCTGCGAGGACTATATACGAAGCTATTCGTAGTGACAACGAATATCTTCGTACTTCCCGCCCCTTGCCTCACCAAACCCTTAAGACCACACGAAGTGGGAAAGGTTTGGCGCATTGTCGCGTCAGGCTCCATCACTTAGCTTCCTGGACGCAGGCAATTCCAGCAAACGAACTTTTTGCCTTCGCCGACATCCTGCCGCGGCCATCCCACAGCGCGCCAAAACAAACTGGCAAGCAATTGCAGAACGGCGCCGAGGAAGGCCGCGGGAGCTGCAAAACGAGGCATAGTCGTGGTTAGCTGCATTGCCGCCATCGCGTTCCCGGTTCCCGGCTGCTGCTGCGGGTTACTCAGATTTGGCTGTGCCGTTCTGAATGGACTGGGTGAGAATTCCGCGCAGCTTGCTGGCGACGTCCGTCGCTATTTTTTGCGACTTATCGCCTAGGTCGGACTGCTGGTCGCCAAGCTTCGATTGCTGATCGCCAAGAGCGGATTGCTGGTCGCCCAGCTTCGACTGCGCGTCGCCAGCCTGCGATTGCAGGTCGCCCATGCGGCTTTGCAAATCGCCAAGCTCCGATTGCAGGTCGCCCAGTTCGGATTGCGTCCCGCCGTCGGTGCTCAGGCGCTTGGCATCGGCTTCCACTTTCTGGAAGTCCGCACTCATGTCCGGGATTTGAACTTTCACTCCACGCTGCTGCTCCCCGAGATCGCGCTGCTTTTCGCCGAGCACGCGCTGTTTGGCGCCGAGCTCCGATTGCTGCTCTTCGATGGAAACGAGTGGATCGAACAGGCTGCGCGCTTGCTTCACCGTGGCGGCGTCGCTGATGGAATACGATTTGCCGTTGAGGCGAAACGAGACTTTGTCCGGCTTGAGCGTGACGCGCATGGACGCGTCATCGTCCGCACCTTGGTCCCATAGCGTGCATTTGCTGTCGCCCATGCTGACACCGATGCCATTGTCGTCGGACGTGGTGGCCCAGCAATGGTCGCCGTGTCCTTCGACGTGCATATCCACGCTCTCGCCGTCGCTGCGGCTGACCAGCATGAACGTATCATTCGCGTATTTCGACTGCGCGTGCGCAAGGAAAGGCGCAACGCTCGCCGCGAGCAGCATCGCCGCAGCCGTTGCCGCAAACCGCGTCAAACTCGCCGCCGATATTTTCTTCATGGCCCCGGCTCCTTTCGCTTCGCCTTTCGATTTCTGCTCGCCACTCGTCACTACTTCATTCCGGCTTGGCGATGCCCTTGCTGATGGCGTCGTCGAACATTTCGCGCAATTGCTGCGAAGCCTTGCGCGCGATCTCGCCCTGCTGGCGTCCGAGTTCGCCCTGGCGCCGGCCCAACTCGCCTTGCTGGCGGCCGAGGTCCCCTTGCTGACGTCCAATCGCGGATTGCTTTACACCGGCGTCGGATTGGAAGCGGCCGACTTGGCTCTGCAATTGGCCGAGTTCCGACTGCAGCCGGCCCAGCTCGCTTTGCGTTCCGCCGTTCTGGCGAAGCGCGTCCAACTCAGCGCGTATGCGTTCGAGGTCCGGCGCGATGTCCGGAACTTTCACTTTCACGCTGTCCATTTGCTCGCCGAGAGCGTCTTGCTGTTTGCTGAGCGCGTCTTGCTGGCGGCTCAATTCGTCCTGCTGTTTGGAGAGTGCGTCTTCGGGAGCGAAGAGCGCTTTGGCTCTGGCGATGAATGCCGGGTCGGTGATGACGTAGGACTTTTCATCGCGCTCGAACCAGATGAAATCGCCGCCGATTGTCTTTTGCAGATGCCGGGCGTGTTCCAGGTCTTCGTCGGAGCCGGACATGTTCACTTCCTCCGACTTGCCGCTCATGATGACGTAGCGCGGCCCTCCGCCGACGGTGAAGCTGCCATTGACAATAGTGTTTCCGCCGTACTGATCCTGCAACGCGGCGTAAGCCGCCGTCGGCGCGACCGGTTCGATGGGAGCAATGCGCTCATTCGGCGCGATTGGCGCAGGTGGCTCGATCGCTCCAGCCGGCAACGACCGTAGCATCCTTGGCCCGCTCAAGGCTGCGGGCGCCACTGGGCCCTCAGCGATCGGCCCCGGAACAAGCGGCGGATGCAAAGGCGCGCCAGGCACAGGCATAAGCGCGGGACGTGCGGGCGGCGTCGCCAAAGCCGCTGGAGTAACCGGACCCGCAATGGCCGGAGCCGATGCAGGGGCCGGTTGTGTTCCCATCGGCGCTGGAGCAACAGGACCCGCCGTAGGGGCCGGGGTCAATGCTGGCGCGACGACGCCAGGCGCTTTGGGAGCAGCCGGAAGCGCAGGCGCTGCCGGCCCTCCGGGCTGCACGACATTTTGCGGCGGAGCCGGCGGCTTGTCTTGCGCGTTCGCGATGAACGGATGCACGGACGCAGCCAGGAAAATGATCGGCGCCGCAATCGCGATCAGCGCCACAGCAAAGGATTTCTTCATGGAAATTGCTCCCTTCCACGCCAGAATACGGTCGACACGGCGCTCGGCGCTGCCAGCCTTGGCTGCCTTGGCCATGGAAACGCCCTGCCACCAAACGCGTCCGGGCGCGGCGCCCAATTGCGCGAAGAATCCCAGCAGCGTTTCGGCGTAGCGCGTGCGGTCCGCGCCGCCTGCTAGAGCTGCTTCGTCGCTCGCCTGCTCCGCAAGGTCGGTCAACTGCTTATCGAGCCACCAGCCGAGCGGACTGAACCAGAAAATCGCGCGATGAACCAGCGAAAGCAGTTGCGTCAAGGCATCTCGGCGCGCCACGTGCGAAACTTCGTGTGCCAGAATGGCGTCGAGCTGATCTTCCGTCCATGTGCGCCAGTCCGAAGGCAGCAGAATCACGGCGCGGCGCACGCCGACGGTCGCCGGCACGGCCAGCATCGCGGACTCTTTCAGGCGCGGCGCGCTTTGCAATCCGGCGATGCAGGAACGAAAACGCAAGAGGCGTAGTGCTTCGCGCCCATGGATATCTTCAGAGGTGATATTTTGCGCGGCGCGTTCCAGCCGCCGGCTGAACCACATGCCAACGAGCAGCCGGGCAAATAGAATTGTGACTCCCGCGAGATAAATTCCCAGCAGGATGCCAGTCAACGGAATCACAAGACGCCGTTGCGGAGCGAGAGAGAAAGAATTGCGCGAAGTGGCCGTCGGCGCAGCGCTCGTGTCCGCGGCAAAAGTATTTGCAGCAACGGACGCGGACGGAGAGTCAAGGCTGGACTTCGTTGTATCAGACGCGGGATCTCGAGTCGTGCGGCGCGCAACGGCGGTTTTCGCGGCGTTCCGCGAAGGATGGTCGAACGAAGCATGCGCAAACAATGACCTGTCGCTGGCCGCGTACACCGTCGCGCCAGCGCGTGCGACGTTTGCCGCACTATGCAGAACATTGCTCGATGCCGCAGCTTCGTGCTGCCAAGCGCGCAACGGACCGCGTTGAATGCTCGCCTGCAAACTGCGCACCAGCGGCGCGGCGGGAACAGGCAAAGGCACTCGCGGCAAAAACGCGCCCAGAAATGGCATCGCCAGCGCCGCGCAAAGAACCGCGGTCCAAAGCAACAGTCGCGCCGTCACGCGCTGCACGCGAAACGCCGCCAGCGCAATCGCCGCCACGCATCCAATGGCCAGCGAGCGCATCGCCGGTTCGGCCAAATAAGTGACGAAAGTGGAATACCCGCGGGCAAGAGAATCGGCGCTCATGACTTCCCTTCCTTTCCCTTTGCACCCTCCGCAGCCTTGGAAATCATCCGCGTCAGTTGCTCCAGCTGTTTGCGATCCAAGACTCGATTGTCGACCAGGCCGATGACCAGCTCTTCCGCCGAGCCGCCGCAGAAACGGTCGATGATATTTTTTACCGCGCGGACGGCGACGTTTTGACGCGCCTCCGCCGCGCGATAAATGAACGTCCGGCCATCGAGCTCGTGCGCCACATAGCCTTTTCCTTCCAGGCGGCGCAGCACGGTGCGGATGGTGGATTCCTTCATCGGCCGCGCTTCGGCGAGCGCCTCGCGGCACTCTTCCGACGAGCACGGGCCGTGCGACCAGACGTAATCCATCACAGCCTGTTCGACGTCTCCGAGGTTCTTTGGTTTGCTTAGTTTTGTCTTCATGATGGCGTTGTGTTAACCCGTGTAGCGTTACAACGTGTAACAGATAGCCAAAATCGTGTCAAGTGTTTTTTTCACCCCCGGCGAAGACCAATTCGAAAAAGCCTACTTCTTCGTCACTGTGACGTAGATCTCGCGCACAAATTCATCCGGCGAAACGCGCCCGTGACCCCACTGCGCGTCGAAATCCGCCGTCGGATGCGCGGCAACCACTTCGCTTTCCGTTTTTCCTTCTTGCGCCAAATGCTGTACGCGATCGCGCATGGTCACGATCATTTCCGTGAACGCCTTTATGCTCGTGCCGTTTGTCACCTTGCCTCGCGCGGGCACGATATGTTGCTTCGGGTCCGTCCACGCGAGTTGATCGAGCAAACCTGGCAGCGTGCCGCCCTGGGCGCCGTCGATTCGTGGATACCCATCACCCGGAAACGCTTCGCCCAGATAAATCACGTTCGCCACATGAAAATGGGTGACCGCGTCAGCATCGCTGTATCCGGGTTTCTGATGCACGATGTGAATCGCTTCCCCGTTCAGGTCGAACGCGATCACTTCCGAGAAAGCCACGTGCGACCGGCCGACGCCGAGCTTTACGAAGCGCTCCGGCAACGGCCCCGGCGCGCCCATCGCGTCTCCGCCCAGCCGCCGCAGCGCGTTTTCCTGCATGGCGACCAACGCGCCGAGCTTCCCCCATCCTGCATCGCCCTCCGATTGCGCCGCGTTCTCGGGATAGATCACCACGTATCGCACGCGAGATTTCGTGTGCTGCTCGAGGAAACTCTCGATGCGCGGAGTGCTCTCCACCGATGGTGTTCCAACGAGCAGAGCGCCATCCGGCCCCACCGACGCAACCACATTGCCCCCGCTGGTCGCAAACACGAACACCGTCGGCGTGATCTGCGTCACGCCAGCGCGCTCCTGCGCCCTCGCCGCCGTGTTGCCCAACGACAAAACGAGAAATCCCAGCGTCAGGACCTTGGAGCGCCAGTGGCAATATCGATTCACGTCATCAAGCCCTGACTGGCGCTCACGAATTCCAAACCACGCGGCCGATTTCGCGCCGACGGCTCCGCCAGCCTTCTTCGTTGAAAATTTGAGGAGTCACTTCGATCAGCCGCGGGAATATCTGGAAAATGGACACCGTGGTCCAGGGCTGGCCGCTGCGCGTGCTGAACCCGGCGCGATTGAGCTCGTCGGCCATGCGCTGCATGGAAATATCCTGAACGATCAGCTCCATCATGGTGTTCAGCGCTTTCATTTCCGTAGGATCTTCTTCCAAGTGCGCGCAATCGGCGGCCACGCGCAAGCCAAACGGCAATTCATGAAAATTGCTGCCCGTAGCTGGCGGTTCATCTTCGGCGGCTTCGCGTTCCCATTCCAGTGCCGCGAGCCGCCATCCCGCCGCGTACTTGTGCTGCATGTCATCGAGGTCCAGCTTCCCGTGAACCGCTTCCCTCACTCGCTCCATCTTTGCCATAGCTCCTCCTCACTGTAGGGCGACTCCCTCAGTCCTCAGGATCGGCAACGGTCGCCCTGCAAAAAATCGCGTCCCTCCTGCACCGCATGTGCGTCACTTCACAAGTGGTCAGTGCCCAGCAATGAAACTTCGCGACGAGCTTCATTCATCAGGCGCGCAATAACCCATACTCGATACTCACGGACACGCGACACGGTGCACCAGTCACATCCTCTCTGACCACTGGCCACTTTCTTTCACTCGTACCTCAGCGCGACCATGGGATCGACTTTCATCGCGCGCCGCGCTGGCAAATAGCACGCCGCAATCGCGACAATCGCAAGCGCCGCCGGCACGCCCGCAAAAATCAGCGGGTCCGTTGCCGACACGCCAAATACCAGGCTCGCCAGCAATCGCGCCAGCGCAAATGCCAGCGCAATTCCGATCGCCAGCCCGATCGCTGCCAATCGAATCCCCCGCCCCGCGATCCATTGCAGCACTTGTCGCGGCTCCGCGCCCAGCGCCAGGCGAATCCCGATTTCATGCGTGCGCTCCGTCACCGAATGCGCCATCACGCCATACACTCCGGAAGACGCCAGCACCAGCGCGATCAACCCCAGCACCGCCATCATCGTGGCAATGAACGAAATGCCGATCAACTCTTCCCAATTCAGCCGCGCCAGCGTTTTCGCTTCGTAAATCGGCTCGTTCGGATCGATATTCGCAATCTTCGCGCGCACTGCGGGAACAAAACTGAGTGGGTCGCCCGCCGTTCGCAGCAAAAATGCGGCGTTGAAGTCCGCCCACTGCGTGTACGGCACGTAAACCGCGCTGTCCACTTTGAAGTACGGGCTGTATTGAGCATTGGAAACCACGCCGACAATCGTCAGCCACGGCCGCTTGGAGTCGGGCTCTCCATCCTTGATCCGTTTTCCAATCGCGTCCTCGCCCGGCCAATAACGCTCCGCCATCGAGCGGCTGATAATCGCCACACGCTGCGAATTCGGCCCGTCCGCGTCCGTGAATTCGCGCCCCCGCAGCAACGGCAAATGCAGCGTTCGAAAATAACTTGGGCTGATCGATTCCGCGAGCGCAATGTGCCCCATATCCTCGCTCCACGGCCGGTTCTCGCCCGTAAATGGGTGATAGCTCTGGTCGTCCGAATCGGGCACTGCTGTCGCAGACGACGCCGATTCCACGCCCGGAATCGCGCGCATTTGCGCCAATGCTTGCTGGTAAAACGACGCCCGCTTTGCCTGCTCCGCATACTCATTTATCGGCAGCGCGATGTTCATCGTCAGCAAGCTTTGCGGCTCGTATCTCTGGTTCGCATCCAGCAGCGCGCGGAACCCTTTCACCAGCAAGCCCGCGCCCACCAGCAACACCAGCGACGCCGCCACTTCCGCCACCACCAGCACGCTGCGCAGCCGGTGCGAGCTGCGCCCCGAGCCGCCGCGCCCGCCTTCCTTGAGCGCGCCCGAAATATCCGGACGCGAATGCCCAAGCGCTGGAGCCAGGCCCGCGAGAATCCCCGCCAACATTGCGACCGCCACCGTGTACGCCACTGCGCGCCAATCGAGCGCAATACGGTTCCATCCCGCCAAATCCTGCGAAATCTCCGCCGGTATGTAATTCACCGTCAGTCCAACAGCCCACTCTGCCAGCAACAATCCCGCCGCCGCGCCAACGAGCGCCAGAATCACGCTCTCGGTGAGCAGTTGCCGCACCATCCGCCAGCGGCTCGCTCCCAGCGCCGCGCGCAACGCAATTTCCCGCTCGCGCCCCGCGACGCGCGCCAGTTGCAAATTGGCCACGTTCGCGCACGCAATCAGCAGCACGAATCCCACCGCGGCCAGCAGCAACAACATGAAATTGTGCGTCATTTCATCCGTCGCATACGTGCGGAACGGCACCGTGCGAATGTCCATCTGCGCGTTCGACTTCGGAAACTCCTTCGCCAGCTCGCGGCCGATGCCGCCCAGTTCCGCCGCCGCGCGCGACACGGAAACGCCGCGCTTGAGCAGCCCAATCGGAAACAAGTAATTGTGCTCGTGATCGACTTTGTCCGCATCCGTCAGCGCCAGCGGCTCCCACAAATCTGTCGCCACCGGATATCGAAAATCCTTGCCCATCACGCCGGTAATCGTAAAGCTTTGCCCGTTGATGTGTGTTTCCTTGCCGATGATGCTCGCGTCGCCCGCGAATTTGCTCTGCCACAATCCATAGCTCAAAATCACTTCCGCATCATGCCCCGGCACGCCGTCTTCCGCAGTGAAGCCGCGCCCAAACGCCGGTTGCACGCCCAGCACATCGAGAAAATTCGGCGTCACTTTCGCCGCCTGCACGCGCTCCGCGTCTCCCTGGCCCGTCAAATTCGCATCGCGGCTCATGTACGCGGCGAGCTTTTCGAACGAGCGGCTTTGCGTGCGAATGGCCTCATAGTCGGCGGGACGCATGGAATTCTCGTCGGTCATTGAGCCCACTTTGTTGAACATCAGCGCCACCCGGCCGAGATTCGGGAACGGCTCCGGCCGCAGCAGCAGCGGGTCCGCAACGCTGAAAATCGCGGCATTCGCGCCAATCCCCAGCGCTAGCGCGCACACCGCCAGCAGCGTCACGCCGCGATTCTTCAGCAGCATCCGCACGCCGTACTTGATGTCCTGAATGAGTGTGCTCATCCTTCACCTCTTTCCTTCCTTGGACACTCGTAGGGGCGGGGCTTGCCCCGCCCGGGGCGACCCAACGGGTCGCCATTGCCTTGTCACTCGCCACGGCCTTTCATCACTCGTACCGCAGCGCCACCATGGGATCTACCTTCATCGCTCGGCGCGCCGGGATGTAACACGCCGCGCCGGAAACCAGCACGAGCAAAATCGCTACCGCAACGAACGTCAACGGATCGCTCGCGCTCACGCCGTACAGCAGGCTGGTCGTCAGTCGCGTCAACGCCAGCGCCACCACGATGCCAATCGCGCCGCCGATCAGCGTGAGCCGCGCGCCCTGGCCCAAAACGAGGCGCAAAATATCCCGTCGTTGCCCGCCGAGCGCCATGCGAATGCCAATCTCCCGTGTGCGTCGCGCCACCACGTAGGCCAGCACGCCATAAAGTCCGAGCGCCGCCATCAATGCTGCCAGCAGCGCCAGCGACATCGACAACACCGCCACCAGCCGGTCATTGAACATTTCATTGCTGATCTGCTGCGTCAGCGTCCTCATGTCGTTGATCGGCAGATTCGCATCCAGCCGCTCCATCGTTTCGTGCAGAGTCGCCGCCATCTGCGCCGGATCGCGCTCCGTGCGCACATAGAACACCAGCGTGCCAATTTCCGGATCTTGCGTATACGGTTCATACAGGAACGGCACAATGTTGGCGCGCGGTCCGTCCCATTTGCTGTCCGCCACCACGCCCACAATTTCCATGTCCGGATGAACGCTGCTCCCGCCGCCGCGCGCGATGTGCATTCCAATCGGATTGCGTCCTGCAAAGAATCGCTGCGCCAGCTTTTGATTGATGATGATTACTTTCTGGCTCGCCGTCGTGTCCGCATCCGTGAATTCGCGCCCCGCAACCAGCGGAATTCCCATTGTGGAAAAATAATTCGGGCTGATGTAAGCCCAGAACACGTTCGTGTCTTCATCCGGCCGTACGGTGTAGCCCTCCGGCGTGATGTTGGAGCTGTTGTCGTCATTCGCAAACACCTCTTCCTCAGATACCGTCACGGATCGCACACCCGGCAGCGCCGCAATCGCTTGCCGTGCCTGCTGTCCAAGGGCCAGCGTTTGCGGCGGTTTGTCGCCGTTCAAATCGGGCTCCACGGAGAATTGCAAAATGTTTTCCGTCCTCACGCCGAGGTTTGCGTGCTCCAGGTTGCTCAAAGTTCGCGCCAGCAATCCCGCGCCCACCAGCAGCACCGCCGTCAGCGCCACTTGCGCGATGATCAAAACTTTTCGCAGACGAATATTCGAGCGCCCCTCCGAAACGCTCGAGCCCTGATCCTTCAGCGTCGACTGCAAATTCACGCGCGTCGCGCGCAGCGCCGGAGCAAGTCCGAAAAGCACACTCGTCACAATGGTGACCGCCGCGGCAAACCAAAGCACGCGCGGATCCAGCTTCGCGGTCAGCCCCACCATCCCCGTGCCCGACGGAATCGCACCCACCATCGTGTTCAGGCACCACGACGCGAACGCCACTCCCGCCACTCCGCCCGCGATGCCAATCATCAAGCTTTCCGTCAGCAGTTGCCGCACTAGCCTTCCGCGTCCCGCGCCCAGCGCCAAACGCACGGCAATTTCGCGCTGCCGCGCTTCTCCGCGCGCCACCAGCAAACTCGCCAGATTCGCGCACGCAATCAGCAGCACCAGCGCAACCATGCCCAGCAAAACCAGCAGCGGTTCCTCCGCTCCCGGCTGCACCACCTGCCTGCCCTGCGCTCCGTCCACCAATTGCAGCGGCTTATCGAGAAACGGTTTTCTGCGCGGGCTCGTGCTGGGAATCTTCAGCAGCTTCATGTCCTCTTCCAGCAGCGGCGCGTAAATCGGTTGCAGCGACGCCTGCGCTTGCGCGCGTGAAACTCCGGGCTTCAGTCTGCCGAGAATCGCAACAAAGTGATCCGTGCGCTTTCCCAGATCCAGCCCGCTGGTCGGCGCCATTTGCGTCAGCATGGTGATAGGAATGAAAATGTCCGGCAGCGATCCCACCTGCACGCCGTCGAATCCCTTGCGCGCCACGCCAACAACGGTCAGCGCCGTTCCATTCACCGTGAGCGTTTTGTCCAAAATCGAAGGGTCCGCGCCAAACTTTCGCGTCCAATATCCGTAACTCAGCACGGCAACGGGATTCGCGCCCGGCGCCGTTTCGTCATTCGCATCGAAAACGCGGCCCAGCGCGGGTTGCACCTCGAGGGTCTGAAAATAGTTCCCGGTCACCAACTCGCCGGTCCCACTCTGCGTCGAGCCGTGGCCTGATACGTTTACGTCCACCGCAAAGCAGGCCAGCAGGCCCGAAAAAACCGAGCTGCGGTCGCGCAAGTCCTTATACATGGGGTAGGAAAAGATTTGGGCGTTGTCGGTGAGGTCGCTCGACGTGCGGCCCGGATTCGGCCCCGGCGAGCGGAGAACGACGAGCTGCCCGGGATCCGGCACGGGCAGCATGCGCAAGAGCACCTGGTCGGTGAAGGAAAAGATGGCGGTATTCGCGCCGATGCCGAGCGCCAGTGTGAGAATGGCAATGGCCGCGAAGCCCGGCGATTTCGCCAGCATACGCAACGCGTATTTAATGTCCTGGATCAGGACGCTCATTTTATGTCTCCTAATGACTCGAAAATCGAAACGACGCGCCAAAATTGGCGATTAGAAATTAAACTGCCGTTTATTTACAAACACTTACGAGCATTCCTAATTCCGCGCGTTGGCGATTAGACATTTCGCCTTATTTTCGCTGACGTTCACTCGGACTTCCGCCCGACGGGCTTGTGTTCGTGCTGGTTCA
>JBAUEH010000150.1:0-17139 GCA_049678505.1 Candidatus Acidiferrales bacterium | reverse complement strand
CGGTTGCCAACAGGAGTGTCTCCGGCGATCAGGCGCAAACGGCACTGGACCACCTGAACAGTGACATAGACAATCTGGTGGATTTGAAGATCCAATCCGGTGAAGGCGCACTGGTGTATCCCGGCCGACTGCGCGCCTGGTTGACCTCTATTGCAGGCCAGGTGAGTATGGCATTCGTGCCGCCCACGCCCGCGATGGTGCAGGTGGCGGATGGATACATCGATGATGCGGGTGCGGGTGTTTCACGTCTGCAATCTGACGTTGCGGTTGCGAACAAAGTGCTGAATCACTGAGGCGGGGCCGGGAAGCGATCACGGGGAAGTGATCGTGCTTTATCTGGTAGCGTTGCGACACTGCTGATTGCCGATCCCAGCACAGCATGCATCGACCGCCTCCTGACTCGAAAACCGCAAAGTCCTAATCTGGAACCATCTAGTGCTCACATGAACGGTTAGCGCGTTAATTGGACTTTGGCTGCGTAAGTACTTCTATTTGCTCAGGGATGGATGGAGCCGAGGGGCGGATTTGAACCGTCGACCTGCCGATTACGAATCGGCTGCTCTACCAACTGAGCTACCTCGGCTGAGATTTGAATTTAGCATTGAGAACAGGAGTGGTCAAACGGTTCGCGGGGCAAGGTTGTTCACTGCATTCTGGATTACCGCGTAAAAACGACTGTAGGTTCCTCGTCGGATGCTGGTCGCATCCTCGCCCGGAATGACAGCAAAGGCGAGGAGCGGGCAGGGCAACACGGAGGGCGGAATGTAAATCGGAGGTAGATGTGGAGGGAGCCTCGATGCGGAGGAGAGTGGCGGGAGTGGTGATGGTGCTGGCGGTGGGGGCAGCGGGATACGGCGCTGGGCGGGCGCGAAGTGACGCGAGGGTCGTTCATGCTGACGAGGCGTCGAAGTGGACGAAGGTGAGAGCGCCCCTCGAGATTAGTCACGACGATAAGCTCGGATATGTGTCGGTGCAAGGCTTCTGGGAATTGACGGATGCGAGCAAGGACACTCGGCCGCTGGCGCCCGTGGCGGTGAAAATCGCATGCACGGAGTACAACAATACGTGCGGAGTGTTTCAGGCAAGCGTGTCCGAGGAAGGCGTGTTGCAGCCGGATTTTTTTAATTATTACGTGGCGACGTGGACGAAGGAAGGCATTGTAGCGACTGATTTTGACGAGGGGCCGTGCGGGTTGAGGCACCACTTGTGGCTGGATTTGAAGAATGACAAAGTGACGAACACGGATTATGTGAAGGGCGAGAGCAAGGGACAGAATTGTCCGGCGGCAACGCTGCATGCGTATGCGCTGCGCGGCGGACAAATTGTGTTGCGACCGCCGGCGCGGTGGTAGGCGCCCAAACGGCGACCGGACGAAGACCTGAAGACCCCAGCCTTTGCGAAGGCGGCAAAGGATGGGGGCACCCAGCGCGAAGAATGGGGCGCGCGCTAGTGGGAGAAGAGGTACATGAGCCAGGCGGCGAGGATCGAGACAACGACGAGGAGGACGAAGTAGCGGATGGCGGAGAGGAAGCGCTCTTTGGCGGTGTCTTCAAAGACGCAGGCGAAGACGATGGAGATGAGCAGGGCACAGAGAAGCAAGGATTGAAGATGGCTGAGATGCAATTCTATTGTCCTCCTTCCGACGATCACCGACGGTCGAAGAGCCTGCGAATCAGGCCAAGAAAAGAATACTTCGTGCGAGCAAAACGCGCGATAGGAACATTCCATTTTATGAAGCGAAACGCAGCGGCATGGAACCGACTGACCGGGCAGGCTGCCCCTGCAAAGGCAAGAGGTAAGAATACTTCGTGCGGATGGGACGCGCGATAGGAATCTCTCAGGAGCAAGAATCGCCAAACAGGAGAAATGGAAAGAAAGACGCAGAATCGCCGATGCGATTTTGTTTTGCTCCGCTCACAATGACATCGTAAGACAAGACGTGAATCCGCTGGCAACGTCAAGCAAGGATATGCCGGCCTGAAGGCCGGCGCCACAAGCAGGTACAAAGCAAATGCGCAAAGGCGCGGGTCACGGTTTGGCGCGGCGGGCGATTTCGAAGGCGTCGGCGACACAGAGTGAGCAAGCCGGCCCACTCCGCAAAAACAAAAACCCCGGCGCAAGTCCTGGGTCTTTGTCCGAATCGATGGTATCGGTAACTGTTCAGCTTGCCTTGCGCACTGCGGCGAGGCCGATCGCCGCAAGGCCCAGACCAAGCAACGTCAGCGTTCCCGGTTCCGGCGTCGCACCGGTAGGCGTTGTAGTGACGCCCGAGGTGTTGATGCCAAACGTTAGGCCAGCCTGCGTTTGATTGATATCAACGAAGAACACCTCAAGGTTGTAGGTGCCGGTGGTGAGCGTCATGGGAGACACACAGGTGCCTGCCGTAGAGGCATGCACGCCGCCGAGATCGCAAACGACTTGGCCGTTAAGGAAGGCGAAAGCCATGTCGTCGGCGCCGATGTTGAAGGAAATGGTCTCCGTGGTGTCGGCCGGAACGATTAAATTGCCGGACAGTACCGCCGCTTGGAAACCGTTAACCCCGCCATCGAAGGAGCCCGTTCCGTTCGGCGGAAAGAAGTTCGAAGGAACGTTGAAAGGCAATGATACAGTGCCAGTGCCAGTTTGGGTGACGTACGAGTTGAGCGATGGGGCCCAATAAGTGATCTCACCGGCCCCTGGGCCGCTCGTTACAACATTGCCCGGCGCCCCAATCGGGTTGTAGCAATCCGACGTGCAGCCGTACGCTGCCGTGTTCAACACCGGCAGGCCGTCTGGTCCGAGCTTATTTTGCACTTCGTTGTTGAATACCCCACCGGCGAGATGGTTCGCGTCGGGGTCCGAAGAGGAAATCGTGTAATAAGTGATGGTCACGCTACTCGCGCTGGCTCGTGGCAGCGTCGCGAAGAACATCACACCGAGAACAAAAACTCCCATAACTACGCGGAACACTCTGCTACCAAAACTTGTGTGTGGTGTCATATCCGGTTTCGTCTCCTGGGTCGGGCAGCCAGCAAAGCAACTACCCGCTTCTGCCACAGGACTCGCAAGAGGCATACCGCAATGCCAAATGCCGGCGAGGCATCGTCTGAAATTCATCTAAATTGTTTCTGAAACACATCTAAACGACTAACTCACTAAAAACAGGATCGTAATTTGTGCGCCTAAACAGATGGGATGCGGGAAAAGCAGATTTGTGGTGAATCCGTATGACGCCAACACCAGTGCAAGTAATCGGTAATCAAAGATATGCGCAATTCTTAGGGAGTATTGCGCAATAGTCTGCACTCCTCGATCGCGAAGAAGGCCTAGCCGGAAACTGGATCAGCGCATCGCGAAGCGAGATCAGGGCTTGCAGCGGCGGGCGATTTCGAAGGCGTCGGCGACGCACAGGAAATTGAGCAGGCCGGCGATGGCCAGCAGGCGCGTGCCAATGTCTCCGCTGGCGCGAGCGATGTCTGCGCCGCCCGGTTCCAGGAAGCGAGAGAAAAGGTAAAAAGCGCCGGCGCCGACGTCAGCCAAGTGGCCTAGGATGCTGAAAATGTCGCCGCTGCGAATCGAAAATACCTGGCCCTGGAGTTTGTAGCCCGCAATGGCCATGCCGCCGACGCACAAAAAAATAACGACGGCGCGGCCCCAGCGGCGAAGCAGCAAGTGGCCGAGTCCGGGGACGAACCAAGCGGCCGTGGCGGCAAGCCAAGCGAGGGTCGGAGCGGGCGTGCCTCGCGGGTCAGCGTGAACGCTTCCTTCGTCCGGGTGAAGTGGCGCGGCAGGCCGAATTGGCTGAGCTTCGCGAGAGTCGGTGCGTTCGTCCACGACAGACAAGAATACTTCGCGCCGATGAAATGCGCGATAGGAAGGCTACACTTTATCAAGCAAAGCGTGGCGGAGGGGAGTTTCGTTAGGTTCAGGGGTATCGGTCATGATCGTCGAGAAGTCCTGGTCCTCACTTTACGCGCACAAGGTCGATGTGCGCTTGGGAAGGCTTATTCGCCGGGCTCATATAAGTCCAGTCTTCGGTGTGATGATCCGCATCGATAATTGTGAACACGGCATGGTGCATATGTCCGTACCTTGTGCCCCCGGAGACGTCGAGAAAATCGAACTCTACTGCCTTGCCGTCTGGCGACAACTTGCCCACCATCCGAGGCCGGTTCTTCCCACTGTCGCAATAATGGGTAAGCATCAGGCGATTGCCATCGATGTAGATCATCGTGATGGGATCATCATCACCATTGCTCGGGTCATCGGATCTTCCTTCCGGCACCATCTCGTGCATGAGCGCGGCGCCGCCGGAAGTAACGCGCAATGACACGCGCACCGGTGCGTTCATTCCAGGCCCCATCGCTGCCTGGCCCTTCCAATTGCCTGCGAGAGTTTTCAGTCGAGCAAACGCCTGTTGCGCGTGAGGATCTTGGTCATCCGGCTTGCGCGTCTGCGATTGCGATAAACCGATCGTTGAGGCGCACAGCATCAGAGCGCACGTTACGAATGAAATGGCCTTCATAGGCTCTCCTATTGCGCCTAATCTCTCCTAAAGGCAGCAAAATCGCAAGCAGCGGCGTTGCTAAACGTCGATATGCTTTGAATCCTCCAGCGGACCTCGTTCGCAAGAACGATTCGGCAAGTCGGATACCGGTCGATCCCGTCCGCCGAGGACGGCCAAGCTCGGGACAACAATGATGCAGAAACCTGCTAGGCCAAAATTGGGATGATTTCCTGCTGAATAGGGCCGGTGACTTCGGCTTTGCCGTCGCCGATGTAGACGTTCACTTCGCTGCGCACGCCGAATTCGGGCAAATAAATTCCGGGCTCGATGGAAAAGCAAGTGTGCGGGACGATGCGGCGATTGTCGCGCGTTTCGAGGCCATCCATGTTGGCGCCGTTGCCGTGAACGTCCTGGCCGATGCTGTGGCCGGTGCGATGCGTGAAATATTTTGCGTAGCCGGCTTTCCGAATTACTTCGCGGCAGGCGCGGTCCACTTCCCAGCCGTGGATTTCGCGGCCCGCGGAAACGGATTTCGTGATGAAGTCGATGGCCGCGTCGCGCGCGCTGCGGACGATCTGGAAAATCTTCGTGTATTTCGCGGGAACCGTTGCGCCGAGATAGCCGGTCCACGTAATGTCGTAATAGACGCTGTTCGGCCGGTCGAGTTTGCCGAAGATATCGAGCAGGAGCAGGTCGCCTTCGCGGATCGGCGCGCTGCCCGTGGCGGGCGGTTCGTAGTGGGGATTGCCGGAGTTGCGGCCCACGCCGACGATGAGCTCGCCGTCGGCAACCACGCCGTGCGCGCGGAACTGCGCGGCCATCCACTGCTGCAATTCGTATTCGCTGAGCGGCTTTTTCTCGCGCACAAACGAGCCGGCGCGTGAAAACGCTTCTTGCGTGACGCGATGAACGATTTCTCCGGCGGCGCGGTGCGATGCGAGCTGCTCAGGCGTCCAAGCGGCTTCGAATTCCTGGACGAGATCGGCGGAACTGTGGACTTTCGCGCCCAGTTTGCGGACGAGTTCAATGGTGCCGGCGTCGACGAGGCCGATGTAGGGAATATCATTTTGCGGCGAATACTGCATGGCGATGGATTTCGCGCCGTGCAGAATTTTTCCGAGGCCTTTGTGCAATTCTTCCCATCCGGAATATTCGATTTTTCGTCCGGGAAGCGAGTCGAGGCCGCTCGCTTCGATGCGATGAACGAGTTTCGAAGGCGTTCCCTTGGCGGGAATGAAATAGAACCAGCGACGCGTGACTTTGGTGTTACCGTTCAGGCCGAGAATGCGCGCGGCGATGGCATCGCGATGATGGTGGTCGTAAAAGAGCCAGCCGTCGAGTTTCTGGGTGCGAAGTTCGGATTGAATAGCCTTAATTTCGGGCATGTGAGCGCTCACTTTCGCATATAGGTGTCGAAGGAGATTCTAACACGAAGAAATGCGGCAAGAGTGACCCCAGGCAAAAATCAGCTGACGGCAGCAAGCGGTGAATCGAACAGGAACTGCCTGGCATCGAACTGTTTCGAGGAGAATGAATATGAGCAACGGAGCTTCGCGCACTTCGGTTCAAGACATTCGCGCCCGCCTCATCGGCGCGTGGCGGCTTCTTTCCATGCACGAGACGCTTACTCATGGCAAGGTCGTCTATCCGTTCGGCGAGGACGCTCGAGGCCAGCTCATGTATAGCGCCGAGGGCAGGATGTCCGCGCAACTGATGCGCGCCAAGATGCCCAGGTTCGCGAAGGATGACACGCGCGAGGCCACGCCGGAAGAACGAGCCAGCGCTTGGCTGGACTATTTCGGTTATTTCGGGACTTACTTGATTGATCCGGAGAGAAACGCAGTTATCCATCATGTGGAGGGAAGTTCGTTTCCAAACTTCAACGGCAGCGAACAAGTCAGATTTTTTCGCTTCGAAGGAGAACGGCTGGTGCTTGACGCGGATGCCGCGTGGGGCCAAATGCAAGCCGTGTGGGAAAAAATAGCTTCGCGGAATTCCTGAGCGTAAGCGTCCGTTCGCCGACAGTGACCCGACGAGTCAAAGAACGTGTGTTCGCCCGAAAAATCCCGCTATAATAGATTGTGCCTCGCCCATTCGTTCCAAGCTCCGAAGAACAAATTCACAAAGCCATAGACACGCTCAAGAGCGTAGACCTTAGCAAAACCTCGGTCGATGAACTGAAAGAGCCGATCACAGTATTACTAACAGGGCATCGCATTTCCGCACCGGTTTTCTCTCCTCCTGTCAGGCTCTACCGGGCAAGAAAGATGAACACGTTACCCACGCTCCTTAATGAGATCGGCGCTCCACTGCCCGATAAGGTTCGATATGACCAGCGCTGTAATCGAGCTGGGCAGTCACTTTTCTACTGCTGCGCGGCCCGGAACGCTCCGTTCTTCGAAGTACACGCCAAAGTTGGCGACCAGCTTGTACTTTCTGAGTGGCGCACTAGTATCAACATGACCGTAAACCACTGTGGGTACACCCACTCAAACTTCGTGCACCTCCAATCAACCCGCGGATGCCCGAATTGGTCGAGTTCGACGCCAACGCTTCAGCCAACGAATGAGACGCGATTGATCGATGAGTTCTTCGCATCGTTTTTCTGTGTTGATGTCCAGCCTGGGCAAGAGCACCTGTATCGAGCAACAATCGCGCTGACGGAGAAATTGATACCAGAGCCGACCGAGGCGGGCGCGTTCCGGTTTGATGGCGTGATGTACCCTACCATTCCGATGAGCGGGAACTGTGAGAATTTTGCACTAAAGCCGGAGTTTGTCCAGCGCGCGGTAGAGTTCGTGAAAGCGGAGTACGTGCGAATCCGAGTAGTCGATGGGATGGTGATGACCTTTGACACGCTCGATTTTGCCAATTCAGTGCGCGCAGACGGGGCACTTGACTGGAGGGGAAGGCCTGGTAATTGGGTGCTTCGGGAAAAGGGGGAACAACTGCAATTCAGGGTCAATGGGCAGGGCGAATGGGAGGCTCGAAACGCGAATGGCGAACTGATTCCGATGGAGTAAGTTCTCGCACCTGCGCCACTGCCCATAGTCTCCCTCTGATAGTCGGAGTTCCGACGCCAAGCATTGGCCATTTGTTGATCGTGGTTTCATCGGGCTTGAAGTTGGAGCGGCCCTCTAGGGTGACCCCTTTTTGTGTGCGTAGACGCATACCCCGCCTGCGTTTGACCCTGTGTTTCCGGTCTTCCTATGATTACTTGTTCCGCGTTTTGGGTCCGGGGGTCATTTTTTTGCGCGGTCGCCGAAGATGGCGGAGCCGATGCGGACCTGCGTGGCGCCCTCTTCGATGGCGATTTCGAAATCGTGGCTCATGCCCATGGAAAGTTCGGGAAACGAGCGGCCGAGGCGCTGTTCGAGATCGTCGCGCAAGAGCCGCAGGCGGCGAAAAAACGGGCGCGCATCGCGCGGATCTTCGGAAAATGGAGGAACGGCCATCAGGCCGCGAAGCTGCAGATGCGGCATTTGCACCACGGCTTCAGCGAGCGCGGGCAGATCGACCTGCGCGACGCCGGACTTTGTTGCGGTGGGATCGACCTGAACTTCGATGAGGACGGCGAGCCACTCGTTCGTTTCGCCCGCCGCATCGTCCAATTTCATGGCCAACGCAACGTCGTCCACCGAATCGATCCAGTCGAAGAGGCGTGAGGCGCGGCGCGCTTTGTTGCTTTGCAGGTGGCCGATCAAATGCCAGCTCGGTTTCAGGTCGGTGAGCTCGGGCTGCTTCGTCTCCCACTCCTGAACGCGATTTTCGCCGAAGGCGCGAACGCCGGCGTCGTAAGCGGCGCGAATAGCTTCCGCAGAAAACGTTTTCGACGCGACTACCAGGACCACTTCTTCGGGGCGGCGGCCGGAGCGCGCGGCGGCGCGAGTGATGCGCTCCTGAACGCTTTCGACGTTGGACGCGATCGACGGGGTGGCGCGAGGCATGGGGCATTTTAGTGCTGAACCAACTCATTCGGACAAGCAATTTCGGCGCGTCAGATCCGGCCTGGGACGCGATCCGGTCACGATCCCTTGCCGGGACTGGTCGGAACGGCACTCGTGTAAAGGTAGTGAGGTATGTGGCTCGCAGCGATTGCGGCTAGAACTTATCTCATAAATAGGCACGGCCGAAGAGAGCCGGGGCTAAAGCCCAATTTTTCTTGGCCTTTGATGTCGGAGCTAAAGCTCCGACCCCCTAACCAGCATTTATGAGATGGCTTCTAGTGGGGTGCCGCGCCGTTGGATGACGGCCTATCTGGGCGGGGATATTGGAAGATACCGAACGGGTCAGTACCGATCAAAATCCGATCCGGCTCGACAAGAATTGTGGCGGGCTTCACCGCCGCTTGATCCGTTGCGGAGAAGCAATAGTATCCGGCGAGATTGCCGTCTTTATCCAGGTGAACGAGATTCCCGCCGATTACCGCCCAAACTTCCTGGCTTGTGGGATCCACGCCCATTGCATCGACAATAGGTTTCAAGTCCGTGGGACCTGCACGTTTGGTTATTTGCACTCCGAGGGCCACGCGGTTCCCCTGCATTCCTCCCCCGCGCTGCCCGCGCATCCCGCCGCCCTCCCCTGCTGTGGGCGCGCCTCCGGGCCGTACTCCCGCGCCGGATGTGTCATCCGACGACGCACCCGTTGAATTAGACTGCGATCCGTTCGCGCTGGTTCCCACGCCTCCCACGCGAACACCGGAGCTAACATTCCAAGCGCCATTGCCTGAGCCAGAGACCGATTGGTCCAATGGGAAGACGCTCTCATATGCGCGGTATCCGTACCCATCATATTTCCGGATGGTTGGCACGATACGGTACGCGAGATTGATATAAATATTCCCGGCGGAATCTCCGTAAAACCAACTGCGATTCACAGTGGGCGCCGCGTCCGTGGAGTGGTCAACATCGCCCACGTCTTGAGGATTGATGCGCGTTGTGCAAACGAACGTCGCCGAATCGCATTGTTCCACGTTGGGATCGCTGATATCTCCGAAGCTGCGATATTCTTCTCCCTGCGCGGTTCCGTAGACATCCACAAGGTGTTGCGAAGACAAGCTGGCGACCGCGATTTCGCCGCCGGCTAGCGGTTCGACAGAAACAGGCGCGGGCACGCGAATTTTCCTCACAAGGATTCCGTCAGGAGAGTAGATCTTGATGGCGTTTGCGCCGCGGTCGGCAACGTAGACACGGCCCGCGGAGTCCACCTGCAGGTCTGATCCGTAGACAATCGAGGAATCCGATGAAGCACCCGAAGATTCAACGGGTACTTGGCCGATTCGCTTGCCATCGGGAGAGTAAATGGCAACGGCGGCTCCCGGCGCGGTCAAAACATAATAATTCCCGGACGGCCCGCGGCGAATCGCACGTAAGCCCGGGCCAACATCGGGCAGAATGCGCGCCTGAGCGGCTAAGCATTGATCGCCATTTTGCGCTCTGACCGTGACGCTCTGCTGGACCTGTTCGATCTTTAACTCGATGTCCAAGGTTTCCCGTGCATTGGCAGCGACGTGAATATCGGCTTGTTCGTATTTTTCGAAGCCCTGCGCCTCGACCAACAAGCGATACGTTCCCGGAACAACCTCGGCAAAAGCGTAGGCGCCGCGCTGGTCTGTGGTGGTCGTGCGGTCGGAATTGTTCGCGGAATTAATCAGGTGAACGGTTGCGTTTGGAATTGCGGCGCCGCTGGGATCGGTAACGTTGCCGTGCAACGAGATCAGCGTTTGGCTCGAAACCAGACAGGCCCCCCAAAAAAGGATCGCGGCGCACGCTACGACTCCGCACATCCTCAAAATGCATCGCATAAACACACACCCCAAGAAAACAAATGGCAAACGCCCTGCAAGACACGTAAGGGCTTGCCCACACGCTCTTCCCCGGGAGATGCGCAAATCTCCAGAAATGTTGCACACCCCGAGGCTGGAGGCGGCTGGGCGCGAAAGTGAACTCGATTGCAGCGCGACAGCAGTTACGGCCGACGTTGCGTGGGTGTGTTAGACTGTCGGCGTTCCGATGCCTGCCCGCGGGAAACTCATCGTTCTGGAAGGAATCGACGGCTCCGGCAAGCACACGCAACTGGAAATGCTTGCGCGCGCGATGCGGGAGCGCGGCGTGGCGCACACGACCATCGACTTTCCACGCTACGACGGATTCTTTGGAAAAATGGTGGCGCAGTATTTGAACGGCGAATTTGGCACTCTGGCCGAAGTGGACGCGCATTTTTCGGCGCTGCTTTTCGCTGGCGACCGGCTGGAAAACAAAAAACAGCTCGAAAATTATCTCGCCGACGGCAAGCTGGTGCTTGCGGACCGGTACATCGCATCGAATCTGGCGCATCAGGGAGCGCGCGTGCCAGCGCACAGTCTATTGCAGTTTCTGAAATGGCTCGAACGGCTGGAATACGGAGTTTATGGTCTGCCTGCGGAGGACTTGGTGATTTATCTGCGCCTGCCGGCAACGAGGGCGCAGAAGCTCGTGGGCAGAAAAAGCGCGAGAAGTTATACGCGACGGCGCAGAGATTTGCAGGAAGCGAATCTGGCGCATTTGAAAATCGCGGCACGAATTTTTGACCGGCTGGCGCGGCGGCGAAATTGGGCAACCGTGGATTGCATGGAAAATCGAAGAAGTGAGCTGCGTTCACCGGAAAACATTCACCGCGACATCATGGCCATCCTGCAAGCGCACGTGTTTGCGCAGGCTGAGGAATCGTAATGGGATTCAGCGAATTTCTGGGAAATGAGCGAATCGTCCAAGCGCTGCGAACGATGCTGCGCCGCGAGCATGTTCCGAATGCGCTGCTGTTCGTGGGGCCACGAGGGATCGGGAAATTCACGCTGGCGCGGATGTTCGCGCAGGCGGCAAATTGCGAAAAACTGCGCGATGACTTCTGCGGCGAGTGTGAAACATGCAAGAAAATCGCCCGGCTGGTAGAGCCTGCGCCGCTCATCGAACAAGGCCTTGCCGAGCGCGGCGAAAGTCCCGATGCCGCCACGGTGGAACGAATGCCGTTGATTTTGGAGACGCATCCGGATGTTTGGGCCATTGTTCCGGACCCGGTGCGGCGCAAGAATCCGGTGGCGCGACCGATGATTCGAATGGGGCAACTGCGCGCGGTGCAGCGGGCGGCATATTTCCAGCCGCAGGCGCGGCGAAGAATCTTCATCATGGACGGCGCGGAAACGATGCGCTGGAACGATGCGGACGTGTTTCTGAAAATTCTGGAAGAGCCGCCGGAGACGGCGACATTGATTTTGCTGGCGGCACGCGCCGATTCCCTGCTGCAAACAATCCGGTCGCGGTGCCTGACGTTCTGGTTTGCGCCGATCGCGCCCGCGCAAATCGAGGGATTGCTGAAAGAACGTTCGGAATGGAAGGCCGCGGATCGAAAACTGGCGGCGCAACTGGCCGACGGCAGCCCCGGAGCGGCGCTCGGACTGGATTTGGCGGAATCGTCACGGCTGCGGCGGGAGATTTTGCGCCTGATTGCCGATGCGATCGATGGGAAATCGTATCGCGCGATTTTCGCAGCGACAACCCGGCTTGCTAAAGAAGAATCTGAATCGTTTGAAAATGTTCTGGGCCTGTTCTATAGTTTGTTAGCAGACCTGCTTGCGGTATCCCACAGCCCCAGGAATTTCGCGCCGCGGAATCCGGATTTGCGCCGTGAACTTGAGAACCTCGGCGGAAAGATTACGGATGCCTGGGTGGCGCGAGCCACAGATAGTTTGGACCGGCTGGAAGGGCGATTGCGGCGCAACGTTGGCCGGCAGTTGGGACTGGATGCCGTGGCCGAGAGCCTGCGGATCGGATAAGCAGGCGCTGCGCGAAGGGCCGCACAAAGTTTTTTAAAATAATTGAGGAAACCCAATCAACCTGGGCGCAGTCATATATACAGAGAACGCTAGCCTAGAATTTCTTAAGGAGTACGCACCGTGAATCGCAAGCTATTCCGTCCCTCGCTGACCGAGGTAAAAGAGCAGCAATACCCTGCCCGCAACGCGCACGAGCCGGGACAGAGGAAAAAACCAGCGCCACCCGAACAAACACACGCCGAAAGTTTCTATTACGTCAAACAAATGCAAGCCCACACACCGGTGGCCGTGGTGCTCACGGACGGAGAGATTTTGCACGGCATCGTGGAGTGGTATGACCGCGACTGCATCAAGTTGACGCGCTTCGGCAGCCCCAACCTGCTGCTTTACAAACACACCATAAAGTACGTCTATAAGGACGGCGAAGAGGCGGCCCAAGGCGGAAACGCCAACGGCAACGGGAGCCACGGAGCCTGATTTGACGTGCCGTCGCCTAACACTACGTAATGGCAGCATGAGATTTGCGCTCGGACGCTCCGCCTGCTAAGTTCGCAGGTCCAAGCTGATGGCTGAGAAGAAAGAATCCGCGCGCGTCACGGTGATTCTTGCGCTAGCCGCACTTGCGGTCGGTATCTATGCGCTCGCCTATGGGCTGCAGACCATGTTTTACTTCCAAGCAAAGCACTGGGCGAGCCAAGCACCGTTCCTCAGAGAAGTGCCGCAACAATTGCCCTCGGCAACAGCCTCACCGGCGCAGGAAAAGAATCTTTCATTTTACGGCATGAATTTTGACGCGCCTTGGAAAGGCATTGCGGCGCAGAAGAAGGGCGACGCGCACTCGGAAGTGGACTTCGACGCCGGCTCGATTGTCATTTTTTTCAATCCAGCGGGTGAGAAGGACATCATTTCGAGCATTCGCGAGGGAGATCCGGATATGTACCACCGGTATCAAGGAGCTTTTGGCGCGGACCTTTTTCCGACAAACTACGATCTTTACCTGGCAGTGTATAGCACGTCGCCCGCGTCGCTTTCACCCTTCCTGTCGCGGGAAGAAGTAGTGCGCATCGGCACGCTGCTCGAATGGAAGCTGGCGTTCGGGGCAAGCGGCGCGAGCGCCATTTACAAGGTGCAGACCAATGGTCTCCGCGGCTTTCAGTTTGGCGACCCATCGCGAGACCCGATGGTTGCCGTCCGGCTATTCGATTCGGACAACGCGCAATTTCGCCTGTTGTTCACATCGAAATCCGGCCCAGGAACCTTTCCCCAATCGGATATTAATTGCGTGCTCGATTCGCTGCAGCCAGTTGCGAGACCGCAGTAAAATCCGTCTCCTAGATTGCGAGAAAGCTCATTTCGCCGACCCCAGGTGTTAAACCCTGATTTCATAGCTTTTTCGGCACGGCTGAAGGTGGAATGCCCTGACGAAACAATTTATGAGACAAGTTGCGGCGGTTTCTACGCGCCGGTCGCTGAGGATGCGGCGAGGACTTTCTGATAGTAGGCTTCGTAGAGCGGGATGACATCGTTAGAGCAAAATTTCTTGCGGGCGTCGATGCGCGCTTGCTTGCCCATTTCCTTGCCGCGATCGGCGCGAGAAAGAATTTGTATGGCGAATTTGGCGGCGGCAGCAACGTCACGCGGTTCGACCAGATAACCATCGACGCCATTGGTGACAACTTCGGGCACGCCGCCGACATTGGTGGCCACGACGGGGACTTCGCAAGCCATGGCTTCGAGCGCGGCGAGGCCGAACGATTCCAAATCGGACGGAAGCAAGAACAGGTCCGCGAGCCCCAGCAGCTCGTGAATGCGATCCTGCTTGCCCAGAAAGAAAACGTCACCGCTCATCTTTTTCCTGCGCACGAGGTGTTCGGCGGCGCCGCGATCCGGCCCGTCACCAATCAGCACGAGCTTTGCAGACATTTTCTGGCGAACGAGGGCGAAAATCTCGACGACGTCGGTGATGCGTTTCACGGGACGGAAATTGGACAAGTGCATCAGCAGCGGTTCGCCGCTGGGGGCCCATTCGCTGCGGCGGCGCTGGTCGACGGGGCGGCAATACAGATCGCAGTTCACAAAATTGCGAATGACCTCGATGGGCCGGCGCGTGTCGAATTCCTTGATGGTCTGATCGCGCAGGTAATTGGAGATAGCGGTGACTCCGTCGCTCTGCTCAATGGAGAAACGCGTGATGGGAAGATAGCTGCGGTCGCTGCCGACCAGAGTGATGTCTGTGCCGTGCAGCGTAGTGATAAATGGCAGGCGGCGCGGAGCGACCATCGAACGAGCCAGCAATGCGCTGACGGAATGCGGAATGGCGTAGTGCACATGCAAGAGATCGAGCGGCGCGGACTCGGCGACTTCGGCCATTTTCACGGCGAGCGCCAGGGTATACGGAGGATGGTCGAAGAGCGGGTAGCTGGTGACCTCGACTTCATGAAAATAGATACGGTCGTGGGCGGGATTTAGCCGCGTTGGCATCGCGTAAGTGATGAAATGGACTTCGTGGCCGCGCGCTGCGAGTTCCATGCCAAGCTCGGTGGCGACGACGCCAGAGCCGCCGTACGTTGGATAGCATGTGATTCCAATTTTCATCGGGCTCTGCACCCTTGCGCACGCGCGAGGCGGATGCTAGATTCGCAGCCTTCCGCTTCTTCTTTAGACGTGGCGAGGCAGGGGTACGATGCAGCGACTTTCGGGCAAGATGGCGTTTATAACAGGAGGCGGCACGGGCATTGGCCGGGCCTGCGCGTTGCTGTTTGCGCGGGAAGGCGCCAAGGTCGCGGTGGCAGCGCGACGGCGGGAAAAACTGGATGCGGTGGCGCAGGAGATTATTGCCGAGGGCCACGAGGCGCTGGCGGTGGAATGCGACGTAACGAAAAAAACTTCGGTGGAGGGAGCCGTTCGCGCGGCGGAGGAACGATTTGGCGGGTTGAATGTGATTGTCAACAATGCCGGGACGCTGCACGTCGGCTCGGTGGAAGAAACTTCGGATGAGGATTGGAGTCGCGTGATTGAGGCGAATCTGACCGGGACGTTCCTTGTTTCGCGGGCGGCGATGCCAGCGCTACGGCGGGCCGGCGGGGGTTCCATCGTCAATATTGGGTCCTACTTGGGGCTTGTGGGGCTCAAACACCGAGCGGCGTACTGCGCGTCGAAGGGCGGCGTCACAATGCTAACCAAGGCGATGGCGCTGGACCATGCGGCGGAAAAAATTCGTGTCAATTGCATTTGCCCGGCGTTGGTGGAAACGGAAATGGCCCTCAGCGGGATGGCGCGAATGCCGGATCCGGCGGCGTATCGCAAGCTGCGCGAATCCCAGATTCCGCTGGGACGCGCGGGCCAGCCGGAAGAAGTCGCGCAGCTCGCAGCATTTCTGGCGTCGGACGAATCCGCGTGGATGACCGGAAACGCGCTCCCGCTCGACGGCGGCATCACCGCAGGATGACATGAAGCGCACCGTGAATGCCGGCAAACCGCTGACGCTGGTGGCGCTGGGGCGCCGATTTCATTTCAGCAATACGGCGCGGCAATTCGGGTTTCGCCTAGAGAGCGCGGAGCAAGGGCGCGCTGTGCTGCGAATGAAAGTCCAGCCACGGCACATGCAGATTCATGGCGTGGTGCATGGCGGAGTGCTGGCATCGCTGGCCGACACGGCCGGAGGCCTGGCGATTTACTTGGCGCTGCCGCGAGGGTCGCGCGCGGCCACTGTCGAGATAAAAATGAATTTCCTGGAACCGGTGCAAAGCGGCACGGTGTTCGCCGAGGCGCGAATTCTGCGGCAAGGAAAGTATCTCGCAGTGGTCGAATGCGATCTGACCGATGATCGCGGACGAATGGTCGGCAAGGCGTTGATGACTTTCTCGATCGGGCTCGCGAAACACGCGAAACAGCGATAGCTGGTACTTTCCGGCGCACACGCGGCTTTACTTCCCTCCCCAGATTGGCTAAGTTGAACCGAGGACCATGCAATCGCCTGTCTCCGGCAAAGAACTGCTGTTCACACTGGTGCTAAAAGTAGGTTTTGCCGCTTCGCTGGCGGCGCTGCTGGTGCGATTCTCGCGATTCCGCCGCGTGCTATTCACCGAGCAGCGCGATTCGGACCAGAAAGCCCTTCTGCTGCTTTTCCTGACGCCACCGCTGGCCCTAGCCGTGGTATTGCGGCTCGTTGGCTACGATTTTTTCGATTTGACGCTGGCGGGCTCATTCCTGATGGGATTGATTGGCGGGCGAATGGTCGGACTGCTTGGCGCTTCGATGCTCAGCCTTCCGGCGTTTGGAAATCATGAATGGCTGGCGACACCGATGGCAGCGCTGGTTGGTTTGTTCGGAGGACTGATTCGCCAAGGCCTGCCGAACACGGAAGACATCTGGCATTTCGGGCCATTCCTTTTTTTGAATATCCCGCAGTCGCTGTGGAAGCTGGTGCGGCGCGGCCAAATCAATTGGGCCATGCTGCCGCTGGGAGCTTGCGTGGCGCTGGAATTGGGGCGCTACGCGCTCGCGCGGGTGGTGCCGGCAAGATGGCTGTACACGCTGCCGTATCCCAGTTGGCCATGGCTGCTGCTGATCGTGCTGGCGACGGTGATGTCCGTGGCCATGCCGGTGAAAATCTGGAACAACACGCGCATCGAAATGAACCTGGAACAGAATGAGCAGCTTTTGCTGAAAGCGCGCATGGATGCGCTGTCGCGCCAGATCAATCCGCACTTTTTGTTCAACACGCTGAATACGGTTTCGTCGCTGGTCCGGTACGATCCGGACATGGCCCGCATCGTCGTCCTGAAGCTGTCGAACATTTTGAGGCGGCTGCTGCGCACGCACGAAACTTTCGTGCCGTTGC
>JBAUEH010000149.1:0-9719 GCA_049678505.1 Candidatus Acidiferrales bacterium | reverse complement strand
ACCTTTCCGCCATGTTCCCGATGAAGGGGCTAACCTCCGCATTGAATTCGAGCCGAGCATAGGCTTCGCGAACCGCATTATAGTCGTGTTCGCCGGTCTGATGCACGACGAAAAGCTGATTTTTTTTAGGGACGAGCAAGCCCAGGGCGCCGATCATGGCGTCGTTGATAGCGTGGGCGCCGCGGCTGCCGCCGGTGACGAGAAGCGTGAACGGAGAGCGGTGCAGACGATGCTGCGGAGCATTGAAAAATTCGGCACGCACGGGATTGCCGGTGGCGGTTGCTTTGGAGCCAAAGCGCACCGCGGTTTCGTTGAAGCCAGTGGCGATGCGCGTCGAGAAGCGCGCCAGCAGGCGATTGGTGAAGCCGGGCTCGCGATTGGGCTCAAAAAGCACGGTGGGCACGCCGCGCATCGCTGCAAGCATCATCACTGGGCCCGATGCGTAACCTCCGACGCCGAAAGCGGCGCTGAATTCGAATTCGTGGCGGCGCAAAATCTCAGCGGAGTCCCACAGACCCAGGCCCAGCATCGCCGTATTGCGAACCAATTTCATTCCGCCAATTCCTTTTAGGCCCGCGACGCGAATCGTTTCGAGCGGCAGACCCGCTTCGGGGACCAATTTTGCTTCCAGGCCGTTCTCAGTGCCGACCATCAAGACTTCCCTCTTCGCCGACGCATTCGACTTTGTGTTCATTGGGCCGCGCCGCAGCCATTCTTGCGCGACGGCGATGGCCGGAAAAACGTGGCCGCCGGTTCCTCCGCCGGCGATGAGCAGCTTCGCGACATCTGTCATACGGGCGCCATACGCGCGAGCTAAACTGCTTCCGCGTGCTGGCTGATATTCAATAGCACGCCTGTCGCGAGCAGCATCACCAGCAAACTCGACCCACCATAGCTGATGAACGGAAGCGGAATTCCTTTGGTCGGCATCAGCCCGAGAACAACGCTGAGATTCACAAGCGCCTGACCCGCGACGAGCGTGGTTATGCCTAGGGCAAGTAGGCGGCCGAAAACGTCGGGCGCGCGAAACGCGGCGCGAAAGCCGCGCCACGCGTAGACTCCGAAGAGCGCGACGATGACGAGCGCGCCGATGTACCCGAGCTCCTCGCAAGTGACCGCGAAAATAAAGTCGGTGTGCGCCTCGGGCAGATAAAACAGCTTCTGCTTGCTCTCCATCAAGCCGACGCCGGTGAGGCCGCCCGAACCCACGGCAATGAGCGATTGCAAGAGCTGAAAGCCGCGCCCTTGCGGATCCGCATCCGGCGAGAAGAAGGCCAAGACGCGGTCGTAGCGATATTGCGCGTGAATGATCAGCAGATAAATTACAGGCACAGCAGTGGCGGCGAGTCCGGCGATGTACTTCAGCGAGAGGCCTGCTTCAAAGAGCATCGCAAGGGCCACGAGAAAGATCATGCAGGAGGTGCCCATGTCCGGCTCGCGGAGAATCAAGGCGAGCATCACGACCACCGGAGCCAGCACGGGGAGAAGCGTGCGCTTCCAATCGTTCACGCCGGCGCTGCCCGGGCGCAGGCGCAATTCCAAAAACCACGCGAAATACAGAATCACGACGAGCTTTGCAAACTCCGACGGCTGCAGGCTGACCGGCCCGATGTGAATCCAGCGATGCGTGGCGTGGGTGCGGTCGAGGAACAGCACACCGATGAGCATGAGAAGCACCAGCGCGATGCTGGGATAAATGATGCGCGGCGCGCGGAATTTGCGATAGTCGAAGTGCATCAGGCGGATCATTCCGAAGAGGCCGATGGCAAGAAAAACGAGCTGGCGCTCGAGAAACACGTAGCCGTTGCCGTACATTTGTTTGGCGGTGACAGCCGAGGCGCTGAAGACCATCACCACGCCGATCAAACACAGCGCCAGCGTGACTCCGAATAGCTTGCGATCCGGCTGCAAACTTCGCGGCATGCTTATCCTCTCCTCGTTGAATTCTGCGCCGTATTTTCGGCGGTGAGGCGCGCGACGATTTCCTTGAATTCACGCCCGCGCTGCTCGAAATTTTCGTACTGATCGAAACTGGCGCACGCGGGAGCCAAAAGCACGGTGTCACCGGGATTGGCATGTTCGAGCGCCCCTGTCAGGGCGCGTTCGAGCGTGCCAGCGCGCTGCATTTGGACTGCGCCGTCGAGTTCCGCAGCGATTTTCTCCGCTGCCGCGCCGATCAGCAGAACCAGCTTCGCTTTTTGCCGTAAAGGCTCGCGCAGCGGCGCGTACGGACTGCCTTTGTCTTTTCCACCCAGAATGACGAACAGCGAGCCGGGAAAAGCTTCAATGGCTTTCAGGGTTGCGTCCACGTTCGTGGCTTTGGAATCGTTGTAGAAGCTGACGCCGCCGATGTCGGCGACGAATTCCAGGCGATGCTCCACGCCGGGAAAAGTCCGCACCGCGGCTTCGATGGCATCGGTGGGCGCGCCGGCGAGAATCGCCGCCGTCGAAGCGGCGAGAACATTTTCCAGGTTATGCTCGCCGCGCAGCGGAATATCGCTACGGCGCATGAGAATGCTTTCACTGCCTTCGCGGCGAAAAAGAATCTGCTCGCCGCGCAAAAAAGTTCCGGCTGCGAGCCTCTTTTGGCGGCTGAACCAGAATGTCTGCCCGTGCGCGGGGCCGCGCTGCGCGACTTGCGGGTCGTCGGCGTTCAATACAGCAGCATCACGGTCGAGCATGTTCTGAAATAATTTTTGCTTGGCGCGCGCATATTCCTCGAACGAGCCATGCCGATCGATATGGTCGGGCGTGAGATTGAGCAGCACCCCTACATCGGGACGAAATGCATCAATCGTTTCGAGCTGAAAGCTGCTGACTTCCGCGACGGTTACGGTCGAATCGCTTGACGCTTCCACGCGAGCGAGAAGTGGCGTGCCGATGTTCCCACCGACCAGCACAGGAATCTTCGCCGACTGCAAAATGTGGCCAACGAGAGCAGTAGTGGTGGTTTTTCCGTTTGAGCCGGTGATGGCCACGAGTTTCCCGCGCAACAGCCGCCAGGCAAGCTCGATTTCGCTCCACACCGGGATGTTGCGATTGCGCGCCATTTCCAGCCCAGGCAATTTCGCCGGCACTCCGGGGCTGACAATGATGAGGTCCTGATTCAAAAAAACCTCAGGGCGCGAGACCCTAAACTCAAGAGCCACTCCCGCGGCTTGCAACTTTTCCGCAGTGCTCGCGAGCGCTGTTTCCGGTTTTTCGTCAATTCCGGTCACACGCGCGCCATACGCCGCGCAAAAAAGCGAAACGACGATTCCCGTTCGCGCCAGTCCGACGACCAGCACGCGCTTGCCTTCGAGTTCCACGCCCAACCGCACGGATTTACCTCAGCTTCAAAGTAGTCAGCGAAAATAGCGCGAAGACCAGCGCCGCGATCCAGAATCGCACAATGATTTTCGATTCGCTCCAGCCCATCAGCTCGAAGTGATGGTGCAGCGGAGCCATGCGAAACACGCGCTTACCGCGCAGCTTGAACGAACCCACTTGAATAATCACCGAAATCGCTTCGACCACGAATATGCCGCCGATAAACAGCAGAAGAATTTCCTGTTTGATGATTACGGCAGTCACGCCGATGACGCCGCCAAGGGCCAGCGAGCCGACATCGCCCATGAACATCTCCGCGGGATGCGCGTTGTACCAAAGGAAGCCGAGCGACGCGCCCACAACAGAGCCGCAGAAAACCGTGAGTTCGCCGACTTGCGGAATTCTCTGAATGTCCAGATATTCCGCGAATCGGGCGTGGCTGCTGACGTATGTCAAAATGGTGAGCGCGCCGGCCGCGACGACCACGCAGCCAATGGCCAGCCCGTCCAGGCCGTCGGTCAAATTCACGGCGTTGGAAGCACCGACGATGACGAATACGAGGAACACAACAAATGGCACGAACGCCAGCGGCCAGATGTGCGCGTGCACAAGAAGCGAGCGAACCACCAAATCGGGATGGAGCTTTTTGAAAAATGGCACGCTCAGTTCCGTCGAGTACGCGCCGCGCTGCTGCAGCGCCAGCAGAACGGCTCCTACCGCAACGCAGGTCAGCACTTGATAAAAGAATTTCGCCTTGGGACGCAGGCCCATGCTGCGTTTACGCACGACTTTATTGTAATCGTCGACGAAGCCAATGATGGCGAAGGCCACAGTCGCGCCCATCGCGAGCAGAGCATAAGGACTGTGTAGGTCTGCCCAAAGCAGCGTGGGTATAACGATAGCGGCAACGATGAGAATTCCGCCCATGGTCGGCGTGCCGGCTTTGGCCTGATGCCGCTGCGGCCCCTCAGCGCGGATAAATTGCCCGATTTGCAGCTGACGCAGGCGCTTAATCGTCCACGGCCCAAACACCAGAGTCAAAAATAACGCCGTTAGGCTGGCAGCAGCGGTGCGGACAGTGATGTATCGGAACACATTCAGCGGGCTGTAATGCGGGCGGAGGATTTCGACAAGGAGGTAATAGAGCATGTCAGTTGTTCCCCTCGCGCGTTGCGTGAGCCGCTTCGCGGCCCGTTTCCACAAGCGGGAACTTTTCTCGCAGTCGCACGGCTATGGATTCCATGTGCACGCCGCGCGAGCCTTTGATGAGCACCAAGTCCCCGGGCGCGATGAATTCCGCGAGTTTCTGCGCAGCTTCTTCGGACGAAGCGAACATTTGCGTCTGCTCCGCTGGATGACCAGCCTCGATGGCCCCTTGCACGATTCGTTCCGCGTCACCGGTGACGCCGAAAATCCAGTCGATGTCCCCGTTTGCCGCAGCGTACTTGCCTGTTCTCTCGTGCAACTCGCCGGAAGCCGGACCAAGCTCACGCATTTCGCCAGCAACCAGAATGCGCCGGTGGTAGCCGAGAGTGGCGCTGAGCAAGTCGATCATCCGTTCGAGGGCCATAGGATTGGAGTTGTAGCAATCGTTGATCACGGCAAATCCGAGCGCAAATTTCAGGAATTCGCCACGCATGGAAGCCGGCTGAAGCGCTGGAAGTGCTTTCTTTGCAATGGCGGCGGTGATGCCCCATTCGCTGGCGGCGGCGAGAGCGGCAAGGGCGTTCAAGACGTTGTGCCGCCCGGCAAGCGGCAAGCGGAGGCGCGCCAATTCCTCCGGACTCTCGTAATCAAAGGCTGAACCATCCATGCCGCGGTCCTCGATGTTTTCCGCGCGGAATTCGGCCGCTTCGGACAGGCCGTAGCGCAAGACGCGGCCGCGGAAACCCTCGGCGAATTTCGCCACGCGGGGGTCATCGGCATTGAGTACGGCGACCGGTTCAGTCCCGCCCAAGCCCTCGATTAGCTCGCGTTTGGCTAGTGCAATTTCATCCACAGAGGAAAAAAATTCCAGGTGAACCGGGGCCACGTTGGTCACCACGCCCACATCCGGCTGGGCGATTTCCGCCAGGCGCGCGAGTTCGCCACGGTGGGACATGCCCAGTTCCACAACGGCAGCGTCGTGTTCGTCGGTGAGGCGAAAAAGCGTCAGCGGCAAGCCGTATTCGTTGTTCAGATTTCCCTCGGACTTCAAAATGCGAAACCGCGCGGCCAGCAGCGCCGCAAGAATTTCCTTGGTGGTTGTTTTCCCCGCGGAACCCGTAACCGCAGCGATGCGCCGACCTGGCTTGGCCTTGCGCCAGGCATCGCAGTAAGCGCGAGCGAGGTCCTGCAAGGTGCGCAGTGTGTCTTTATCATCGCGGGCCACCAACAGCTTGCCGCGAATTTCTTCTGTATATTCGCCGGCGCGCCGGGCGTCCACGACAGCCGCTGCGGCTCCACGCTCGAACGCCGCGGCGACAAAATCATGTCCATCGAATCGCGGCCCGCGTATGGCGACAAAAAGCTCTCCGCGCTTAATGCTTCGCGAGTCAATCGAGACGCCGGCCAGCCGGGCCATGGAATCGGCGCGCGAGGGAGTTGCAACACCCAGAGCATGCGCCACGTCTGCCACCGTCCACCGCATCGTCTCTCCACAGGGCTGGACGCCACCGTTTCCGGGCAATCTGGCCGAACTCCTACTATTTTTTCGCCGCGCCGCCGTATCCCTGCCCGCGCAAAATACGGCGCGCGATTTCGCGATCGTCAAACTCAACCGGCCCATCGCGAAGAACTTGATAGGTTTCGTGCCCTTTGCCCGCGAGCAAAACAATGTCGCCGGGCTTGGCCTCATTCATCGCGATTTCAATGGCCTTCTCGCGGTCCGCCTCCACACGGTATTTCGCGCCGGTTTTCTGCAGACCGACGAGCACGTCATTGATGATGCGCAAGGGATCTTCGCTTCGCGGATTGTCGCTGGTCAAAATGACCAGGTCGCTCAAGGTCCCGGCGGCCTCGCCCATCAGCGGCCGTTTGGTGCGGTCGCGGTCGCCGCCGGCGCCGAAAAGCGTGATGACGCGGTTGTTCGCGGATAATTCGCGCGCGGTCGAAATCAGGTTGCGCAGCGCGTCGTCGGTATGCGCGTAATCCACAATCACCAGGAAAGGCTGCCCCGTGTCGATGCGCTCGAATCGTCCCGGGACGCTTTCCAGTTCGCGGATGCCGCGCTCGATTGCAGCGCTGCTCACGTCGAGCGCTATTCCCGCTCCGATCGCGGCGAGGATGTTGTACACGTTGATTTTACCGACCAGCAGTGATTGCACTTCGATTTTTCCAGCCGGCGTTTGCGCAGTGAATTCCAGCCCAGAAAACGACAGCGGATATTTCTGCGCTTTGATCTGCGCGCCGTTTTTCAGGCCATAGGTGAAAGTGCGCCGGGCGATCCCTTCGAGCTGCTTCCCGTAAGGATCATCGGTGTTGATGACGCCGACGTCAGCCGGGCCAGCGCCCGTACCTTCGAACAACCGCCGCTTGGCCGCAAAATATTCTTCAAAGGATTTGTGATAATCGAGATGGTCCCGCGTCAAATTCGTGAAAACGGCAGCGGCAAAGTGGCAGCCCCAGAGGCGGTCCATGGCGAGCGCGTGGGAGCTTGTCTCCAGAACAGCCGCTTGGCCGTTTTCGTCGCGCACTTCCGCGAACATTTGTTGGAGGTCGAGCGATTCGGGGGTGGTATTGACGGCCTCGCGGCGGCCGCGCGGCGTTCGCGCACCAATGGTCCCGATCAGGCCAGTGCGAAGCCCGCTGGCGCGCAGAATCGAATCGATCAGATAGGTTGTGGTTGTTTTTCCGTTCGTTCCGGTGACGCCCACGAGCCGCAGAGCATTCGCGGGATGACCATAAAAATTTGCGGACACAGTTGCCAGCACTCGGCGTTGCGCACCGGGCTGAATCTGCACCCAGGCAATTTCGCCGGGCACTTGCGCGTTGCGCGGTTCTTCGCTGGCGACGGCCGCGGCGCCGTGTTCGAGAGCTGAGGCGACGTACCTGTTGCCGTTCTCTTTTTCGCCTTTCAACGCAAAGAAGACCGCGCCCGGCGTCACTTTCCTGCTGTCATACGCAACCGAGCGAATCTCTATTTCATCCGAACCGCGAATTGCGGCGATCTCTGCGCCCGAGAACAAATCCGCCAATTTCATGGCCCGCTCAGCGATTGCCGCTCCTCCGCTCTTCGTTCCTGAATTTCCCTTGCTGCTCAAATGTGATCCTTTTGCCCTGTTAATTGTTGCTTCCCGATGCGCCTGAAGCATTAGCGCTGCGACCGAAATGCACGAGGACTTTGGTTCCAGGCAGAACTTTGATGCCCGGGTCTGGACTCTGGTCCAGGGCGACGCCGTCTCCTACAAGAATGGGCATCAGGCCGAGGCGCGAACACGCTTCAATGACGGCGCGCACGCTCTGGCCGGTCAAACGTGGCACCGTGACCGCCTGGCCCTCCGCGATAGCGACGGTGGAAGAAACCGGCACGGTGGCGCCGACCTCGGCTGCGGGGATTTCGGCCGGAGCGGCACTGGCGCTGCGCTTTGCGCGCAGCGTGAAGTTCAGATTGGCAGGGAGGCGCAATTTCTTTTGCAGCGACGCCTTCTCCAAAGTGGGCAACTCCGGCGCATCATGAGCTACGTTCAAATACGCCAGTACCTGTTCGACAACTTGCTTGAAGATCGGGCCGGCCGTCGCATTTCCCTCGTGACTCCCTCCGCGCGGAGAATCGAGGTTCGCAAGAACAGTAATTGCAGGATTGTTGACCGGCGCGAATCCGATAAACGAAGCATTGTAGTCGGTCTTGGAATACCGACCCGTTGCAGGGTCAATCTCCTGAGCCGTGCCGGTCTTGCCTGCCGCCGTGTAACCGACGGGCTGTGCAAAGCCCTTGCCGGTGCCGACAAGAATGACTTGTTCCATGACGTTGCGCATCGTGGCGGCGGTGTTCTCATCTATGACGCGACGGGGGTCGGGATTACCTTGCATCACCAACTGGCCGCCACGCATTACCTGACGAATGATCTGTGGCTTGCGCAGTGTTCCGCCATTCGCGATGGCCGATTCGGCCGAGACCATCTGGATGGGCGTGATGCTGAGTTCCTGCCCGATCGCAATGTACCCAATCGAAGTCGCGGTCCACTCACTGAGGGGCCGCAAGAGGCCTCGGTTCTCGCCCGGTAGATCGATTCCGGTCAACTGGCCAAAACCGAAACTGCGAATGTACTGATAATATTTCGGCGCGCCCAGATGCAGGGCAACTTTGATAGAACCTACGTCACTGGAATGCTCGAGAATTTGCGCCACTGAAATCACGCCGAACCGAGCGTGGTCGTGAATCACGCGTCCCGCGACGACAATCGAACCCATCTGGCAATCGATCAGCTGATCCGGCTCGACCACGCCTTCTTGAAACGCTGCCGAGAGCAGGATCGTTTTGAAAATCGAGCCCGGTTCGTAGGCGGACGACACCGCGCGGTCGACGAAATCGTCGGGCGGATACGCGTGCGCATCGTTGGGATCGAAGGCCGGCCAATTCGCAACCGCCAGCAGTTGCCCAGTGTTGGGATCCTGCACGACCACCGAGCCGCCTTTGGCGTGTGTCCTGGCCAGTCCATCGGCAAGCGCCTTTTCGGCAATGTATTGAATTGTCTGGTCGATGGTGAGGACAACAGTGTCGCCGCTGTCCGAAGGCATCTCACTACGGTCCAGGTATTGCCGCCGGGCGTCGGCCAGCACGAGGACGCGTCCCGGGCGCCCGCGGATTTCCTTGTCCAGGGAATATTCGACGCCGCCCAGGCCGTGCTCATCCACGTCGACATATCCGAGCACCGCTGCAGCGAGGGCGTGCTCCGGGTAGAAGCGTTTATTTTCCTTCTGGAAGTAAATTCCCCGCAAATTGAGCGCCTGAATGCGCGCCGCCTGCTCCGGCGTGATCTTCCTCGCAATCCAAACGAAAGAGCGCGATTCCGCCAGCTTTTGCTGGATTTCGTCCGCGGGTGTTCCCAGTATGTGCGAGAGTAGCCGCGCCACCATGTCAGGGTCGGTGATTTCCGCCGGATCCGCGAAACAGGAGTCGACCGGGATACTCATCGCCAATTCACGGCCGTTGCGGTCGTAAATCGGCCCGCGCATCGGGCTCACTTCAATAATTCGCTCTTGCTGACGATTGGCGCGTTCGAGATAGTCGCGATAGCGAAACAACTGGAGGTAGCTGAGGCGGCCCACAACTGCCAACATCCAAACCAATGCGAGGCCAAAGACTACAAACAAACGGAGACGGGGACTGCTCTGCGCCATGGACTCCGGCCCAAATCGAAAATGCTTTTCATTCCGCAATGCGGCGATCCGCTGCGTCACGCCGCCTTTGGGCGGTTCGCTCGAAGTCT
>JBAUEH010000148.1:0-1740 GCA_049678505.1 Candidatus Acidiferrales bacterium | reverse complement strand
GAGGTGAACAGGCCGCAAAAGCGACGCTCGCCGATCAAGCGCCCTTCGGGATCGAACCGCTTCACCCCGACGTAGTCGAGATGCACGCGGCGGTGCACCCGCGAGCGCACCGCCGCCTTGGCGACGATGAGCAATCGCGGCTGTTCGAGGAACTCGCGGATTTCGGGCGTGATGGTGACGAGCTGGCTGCCGCGCCTCAACAGCCGCATCTGCGGCGAGCGCAATATTCCAAGCCCGGTCTCGAATATCGGCTGCAGCGCCTGTTCGTCGTCGGTGTAGGCGTAGTCGCGCGCGCCCAGCAGGGTGAAATTGTCGGCCGCCAGCCATTCGAGAAATTGCACCGCTTCGGCAATATCCTCCACGGGCAGCGGCGGCGGATTCTTGCGCAGGTCGGCGATGACCTCGCGCGCGCGCGCGATCATCGCCTGCCAGTCGTCCACGCACACGCGGACCTCGGCGAGAATGTCCTCGATCTCGGAAACAATCGCAGCGCCTGCCGCCGCCTCCTCCACGCCGTCGATGTGAACGCGAATGTAGCTTTCGCCCCGGCCCACCCTGCGGCGCACGCCGTCGAAGCCGACCAGGTTTCCGGCGGCGTCGCGCTCGACCGAGAAGACCGGATGCACCAGCAGTAAAATATCGAGCCCGCGCTCGTGCAGTTCGCCGGCCACCGAGTCGACCAAAAACGGCATGTCATCGTTGACGATGTCGAGGGCCGATCCGCCGATTGAATCGGCCAGTGGTGCACGTCGTATCTTGGGCGAGCCGGGCTGGCGCTGGGCGAGAAAGCTCCAGGCGTCGTCGGCGATCGCGGCAATTTGTTCGGCGCTGTAGCGCTCGAGGTCCTCGGGGACTGCAAGGCCGAAAAGCGCGGACAAAAAATCGCGCGGAATCCCCGGTTGACGCAGCGCCAGCAGGGCGCCGGCCGCGTCGATGAGCGACTGGGCGTCGGCTTGGCTGTCGATCCGGGGACTTTCCTGGACGCTCATATTGCCCTCCCCCGGCGCGCGTTTGCGAATCTTTTTCGATATTACTCGCGCGGCGCGGGTGTGCGCCACCGCGATATTTGTCTATTCATCCATGTGCGATGGGGACGAGTCCCTGCCGAAGGAGGTGAGACGTGAGGCCACAGAGAGCCGCAAAGGCCCGCAACGGCAAATCCGCTTCGTCGGCTCGCGCGGCGAAGGCGCGACCCGGCGCCACCGCGCAGGACGACAGCAAGGTCGTCGCGCTCGCGCTCGCGCCGGCCCCGCTGTCCGCTGAGATGCAAGCTTATTTCGCCAAATGCGATGAAAAGCTCGGCTTCGTGCCCAACGTGCTCAAGGCTTACGCCTTGGATATGGCCAAGCTCTCGGCTTTTGCCGCCATGTACAACGATCTGATGCTGGCGCCCTCGGGCTTGACCAGGTTGGAGCGCGAGATGATCGCGGTCGCGGTCTCGGCGCAAAACCGCTGCTATTATTGCCTGGTCGCGCATGGCTCCGCAGTACGTGCCTTGTCCGGCGATCCCGCGCTCGGCGAGTTGATGGTGATGAACTATCGCGCGGCGCGCCTGTCCCGGCGTGAACGCGCCATGCTCGACTTCGCCGTCAAGCTCACGGCGGAGCCGTGGCTGGTCGAGGAAAAGGATCGCGCGGCGCTGCGCCGCGCTGGCTTCTCCGATCGTGACATTTGGGACATCGCGGCGGTTGCGGGCTTTTTCAACATGTCGAACCGCGTGGCGTCGGCGACCGACATGCG
>JBAUEH010000147.1:0-4510 GCA_049678505.1 Candidatus Acidiferrales bacterium | reverse complement strand
CGAAGAATTCATTATCGAAGGTGACGAATACGACTCTGCGTATTTTGACAAGCAGCCGAAATTCTTGCATTACCATCCGGAGCAGTTGATTTTGACTTCGCTCGAATTCGATCATGCGGATATTTATTCGGATTTGGCGTCCATCGAATTGCAATTCCGGCGGTTGGTGAACTTGGTCCCGCGACGCGGCAAACTTCTCGTGTGGGGCGAGGCGGAAAATCTCGTTGCTTGCACCAGGAAGGCGTTCTGCTCCGTGGAAACGTACGGATTGTCACCGGAGATGGATTGGTGCGCAGGAGATATCGAATGGCGCGAAGGCATGACGCACTTCCGCGGAGTTCATCAAGGTAAAGAAGCCGCGCGGATTCGCATGCTACTCGCGGGCAGGCACAACATGATGAACGCGCTCGCCTGCGTGGCGCTGGCGCTCGGGAGGGGCGTGGAGCGCGAAGCCATTGAAGCTGCGCTTGCGAAATTTGAAAGCGTGCGGCGCCGGATGGAAATAAAAGGTGAGGTCGACGGCATCACCATAGTGGAAGACTTCGCGCACCATCCTACGGCGATTCGCGCGACAATCGAAGCGGCGCGCTCGCGCTGGCCCGGAAGGAGATTGTGGGCGGCGTTCGAGCCGCGGTCGAACACCATGCGGCGCAAGGTTTTCGCTGATGCGCTGGCGGACGCGCTCGCATTGGCGGACGGAAGCCTGTTGGGTCCCGTGAATCGCGCGCAACTGTTATCGGATGAAGAGCGGCTTGATCCCAAAAAAGTGACAGCGGTGATCCGCGAGCGCGGCACGAAGGCCGAGTCGTTTGAATCCGCGGCAGACATCACGGAGTATTTATCGGAGAATCTCAAGTCGGGAGACGTTGTGCTGGCGATGTCCAACGGCAGTTTCGACGGGCTTTCGGGGCGGCTGATTGAAGCACTGGGGAAGCGAGCAGCAACGCACAAATCATGAATCTTGCAGCGTGGAAGCGCGGGATTTTTCCGTTTCTTGTTGCCGTGGCAATGCTGGCGCCGATAAAGAGCGCTAGCGCGACCATCCGATACTCCGTTTCGCTGGCGCATCCTGAGCAGCACATGTTTCACGTGACTATGCAGGTGCCAAACGCCGGACACGATCTGATCGTCGCGATGCCGGCATGGAATGCGACGTATGACATTCGCGATTTCGCCTATCGGGTAACTCAAGTCCAAGCAACTGCCGCAGGCGGCAAAACCCAAAATCCGCTGCGTATCGTAAACCTCGATAAGCAAACGTGGAGAATCTCTGTCGAGAACGCCGACTCGCGCTCGAATTTAGGGATGGTCACGATTCAATACGACGATTATTGGGATGATGTGGGGCCGTTTTCGTCGCAGCTCGATACGCATCATGCTTATTTGAATTTGGCGGAGGTGCTCTTTTACGTGCCTACGCGGCGCTCGGAAGAATCCGAGGTCATATACGAAGATTTACCCGCCAATTGGCACATCGCGGAAGAATTACCGGCCGGCAAAGAGCAAGCCAGTTTTCTCGCCAGCAGTTATGACACCCTCGTCGATGCGCCCGCGGAGATCGGCACGTTTCAAGAATTTCATCTTGACGCCGGCAAAGCGCATTTGCGAGTTGTCGTCGATGGGACGGATTGGAACCAAACGCAATTAAGCGACGCGCTGCAAAAGATCGTGGGATACGAAACCGGAATGATGCGCGATGTGCCGTTCAGCGAGTACATGTTCATTTTTCATTTTGGGCCGTTCGGCGAAGTCGGTGGCGGCGGGATGGAACACTCGAATTGCACGGCCGTCACCGTATCATCGGGCGATGCCGCCGCGAGTGTCGCCGCGCACGAGTTTTTTCATCTCTGGAATGTGAAACGCATTCGTCCGCAGACTTTGCAGCCGGTGGATTTCACGAAAGAAATGTGGACGCGCGCGTTGTGGTTCGCCGAAGGAGTGACCAGTACGTATGCAAGCTTCACCATGGTGCGCACAGGGCTGTGGACGCACGAGCAGTTTTACGGTGATCTGGGGCAGCAGTTTACCGCGCTCGAAGCGCGGCCCGCGCATTTGTGGCAGAGCGCGGAAGAATCCAGCCTCGACACGTGGCTCGACAAATACGATTACTATGACGCGCCGCAGGCCAGCATTTCTTATTACAACAAGGGACAGATTCTTGGCGTGATGCTCGATTTGGCGATTCGCGACGCGACCAACAACCGCAAATCGCTGGACGACGTTTTACGCGTGATGAATGAAGATTATGCGCGCCGCGGCAAATTTTACGATGACAGCGCGGGAGTCGAACAAGAAGTGGAGAAAATTGCAGGGCGAAGCTTCAAAGAATTCTTTGCAAAATATGTCTCCGGCACGGATGAGATTCCGTACAACGATTTTCTGCGCGTGGCGGGATTGCAAACGCAGACGCAGCAGCGCGAAGCCGCTGATTTGGGGTTCACAACTTCGCGAACGTCGGATGGAAGCGTGACAATTTCTTCCGTCACATCGGGCAGCGGCGCGGAACAGGCGGGATTGCAAGCCGGCGACGTTCTCGTGCAGCTTAATGGCCGTCCGCTCGGCCGGTCCACGATGGGGTTTCTGTTTGTGCATTCGCCGGGAGACACGGTCAAAGTGCGCATTCAGCGAAACGGAAGCGAGCGCGAAATTTCCTTTGCGCTTGGAAAGCGGGGCGTCCAGGCCTATTCCGTTTCGGAGATTACGGGCGCGAGCGACCGGCAAAAACGGATTCTCGACGGCATCCTGCATGGAACGACGAACTAACGCCATAAGTTCCTGCCGGTGATTAGCCGCCAATAATCAGCCAACAATGACCATCTGACAATGACCAGCCAATGATCCGCACTTTCGCAGGCGTGACGTTCCTGGCGCTGTACATCATCGTCGTGGGGCTGCCAGTGATTGCCTATTCGATGCTCACTGGGAGGAGCGGCTTTCTGTACCGTGCGGGGAGGTGGGGAATCGGCGCTTCGATGCGCCTGGCGGGCGTGCGCGTACGCACCGAGGGCATCGAGAATATTCCGCTTGGCGTGTGCGTGTTCGCGGCGAACCACGCAAGCAATTTGGACCCGCCCGCGGTGCTGATCGGCGTTCCGCGGCGCATTTCATTTTTGGCCAAGCAAGAAGTATTCAAAGTTCCGGTGGTACGGACGGCGCTGCGGCTCGGAAAAATTGTTCCGGTGGACCGCGCGGCTAGAGGCGCCGCGATTGCCAGCATCGACCAGGCCGTCGCCGTTATGCGGGAGGGAATTTCGTTTTTTGTTTTTCCGGAAGGGACGCGCAGCAGCAACGGAACGCTGAAGGCATTCAAGAAAGGCACATTCGTCATGGCCATTCGAGCCGGCGTGCCGGTGGTGCCGGTGTCGATTTTAGGGAGCCGCGAACGCATGCCGAAGGGAAAGCTGTCGATTGTGCCGGGCGAGATTTTGCTTCGCTTTGGTGCGCCCATCGACAGCACGCAATATGCGGTCGACGAGCGGGAAGAGTTGCTTGAGTGTGTGCGCGCCGCCGTCGCCGCTGGCTTGGAGTCTCCCGCGGCCCCGAAACAGTAGTGAGACGATTATTTTTTTTCCAGCTTCGCTTGCAAGAACTCCACTTCTTTTTGAAGGGCGCGAAGCTCGCGCTGCAATTCGGGAAGGCGGTGAAACACGCCGGTCGCGCGCAGCCAGCTTTTGTTTTCGAACGCGGGTGAGCCGGAATAGATCGCGCCCTCCGGCACGTCGTGTGAAACAGCGCTTTGCGCGGTCAGAACAGCCCCATCGCCGATATGAAGGTGTCCGGCCGCAGCAGACTGTCCGGCCATGATGCATCGATTGCCAATTATGGAGGAGCCGGCGAGGCCGACTTGTCCGCAGAGAAGCGTATCCTCGCCGACTTTGCAAGCGTGGCCGACCTGGACGAGATTGTCGATCTTGGCACCGCGCGCGATACGCGTTTCGCCAACCGTCGCGCGGTCGATGGCGCTATTGGCTTGAATTTCGACGTCGTCTTCGATGATGGCCGGGCCCATTTGTTGCATCTTGTGCCAGTGGCCGTTTTTCTCGCGCGCGAAGCCGAAGCCGTCGCTTCCGATGACCACGCCGTTCTGGAGAATTACGCGATTGCCAATTTGGCAATTCTCACGAACAACGGAATGGCTATGGGCGAAAAAATCGTCGCCTATGCGCGCGCCGCGGTAAATGCTCACAAAACTGTGTAGAACGGCTTTGCGGCCGATGACCACGTCATCACCCACAAAGCAGAACGGGCCAACGTGCGCGTCGGGCAAAATCGTGGCCGTTTTTGACACAACTGCCGTGGAATGGATGCCCGGCTCGTAGCGAGGCGCTCGGTAAAAAAGCTCGATGGCATGCGCGAATGACAGATAGGGATCGTCGGCGCGCAGCAGGGGAAGGGAAATCCCCTCTTCTTTCTTCCCGACGATGATCGCGGACGCACGCGTCTTCGCAGCGGTCAGGCGGTAGCGGCGATTCGAAAGGAATGTGAGCTGACCCGGTTGGGCGTCTTCGAT
>JBAUEH010000146.1:0-45790 GCA_049678505.1 Candidatus Acidiferrales bacterium | reverse complement strand
GCGCCCCGATCATCTCCACTTCTGAATACTTCCTCTTCGACATATCTTCCCCTTTCCGCGCCAATGCGCTTCCCCCAAAACGGGGGAAATCATATATGCTTCTGCGCAGTTTTAGGGGTGAAGGTCACCGCGTCCTCGTGCTTGAGGATGGCATTCCACTCAACGATCCATTTGGCTCATGGGTTTATTGGGACCGCGTGCCGGATGCTGCGGTTTCGAGCGTCGAAGTCGCGCAGGAGGGAGCATCTAGCCTATATGGAAGCGAAGCTTTGGGCGGCGTCATTCAGTTTCTCACGCGTCCTGCCTCGCCTGCTGGCATTTCACTGGAGACTTCGTACGGCAACCAGAACACTCAGGACGTTTCACTTTCGGCCGGTGGCAAGTTGGGGCAGTGGGAATCTGTATTCTCCGGAGAAGCATTTCACACGGATGGCTACATCCTCGTTCCAAAAAACGATCAGGGTAGCGTGGATACCAGTGCCTACTCTCAGCATGGCACTGCTGATCTTACGATTGGACGCAAAATTGGCGCGCAGAGCGATATCTTCGCGCGAGGCTCGTATTTCGACGATTCGCGCAACAACGGCACGATAGATCAAACGAACAGCATCCGCCTGGGCCAAGGAGTTTTGGGCGCGGATCTGGATCTTGGTTCTGAGGGCAACCTTCAGTTGCGCTCTTACGCGGATTTTGAGACTTATCACCAAAGTTTTTACTCGGTCGCCCTGAGCCAAAACAGCCAGGCTCTCACAGACTTGCAGACCGTCCCCGCGCAAGGCGTTGGAGGATCAGCCGTCTGGTCACGCAGCGTGGGGAGGCGTGAAACGCTTGTCGCGGGATTCGACGAACACGAAGAAATCGGCCACAGTAATGAACATTTTTTTTCGCCGACCACGGGAAGCAATTCGAGAGATACCTTCGCGGGCGGTCATCAGCAAACCACCGGTGCATTTGGTGAAGACCTGATTCAGATCGCGTCGAGATGGACCTTGGGTGTGAGCGCGCGATTCGACGATTGGCGCAATTTCGATGCTTTGCTGATCACGGAGCCGGTTGATCCTTCCGGACCTACCGTGACCACGCCCTACGCGAGTCGCTCTTACAATGCTCTCAGCCCCAGGGCAAACTTAATCCATCCACTGAACGCGCACGTCTCTTGGTCAGCTTCTGTGTATCGCGCGTTTCGCGCTCCATCGCTGAACGAACTCTATCGTTCGTTTCGTCAAGCCAACAACCTCACGGATTCCAACTCCAATCTGACCGCAGAGCGGCTCACGGGAGGCGAAACGGGCGTGGCTGTGCAGGAACTGAACGGCCGGCTTCAAGTGCGCGGAGCCTTCTTCTTCAACGAAATCGTCAATCCGATTTCCAGTGTTTCCTGCCAGGTGACCCCTATTCCCTCCATCTGCCCGGCACCTACCGCGAATACTTTGACGTTTGTGCGCGCAAATCTGGGACGCACCAGAGCTCCCGGATTGGAAGTAGATTCGCTAGTCCAGATCACCCATCGTTTTCAGCTGTCGGGCGGATATCAGTTTGTGGACGCAACCATCGTCAGCGCCCCCGGACAGCCGTCACTTGTGAATACGTGGGTTGCGCAGGTGCCGCACAATGTCCTTACATTTCAGGCGCGTTATACGAGCCCTTCGCTCATCTCATTCTCCATCGATGGCCGTATGGTTGGAATGCAACTCGATACAAACCAGCTCCCCATGGGCCGTTTCTTCGTCCTTGACGCAATGGTGTCGCGTAATCTGACTCATGGCGTCGAAGCTTTTGCCGCTGTGGAAAATCTTCTTGATGAGCAATACATCTCCACTGCTGCGACGTCTCTATCTCCTGCTCAGATCGGGCTGCCGATTGCTGCACGGTTCGGCATGCGTTTTGATTTCCCCGCCAAACACTAGCCTGTGGGACGCTCGCCCCGGCGGGAGACCACTGTTTCCTGACCAACAAAAGAAATGCGCAGCCGAAAGCCCAGCGTGTGAAATCCATGCTTGACCGAGCCACTACGATGGGAAGTTCATGCGGCGGACGAGGGCCGCAAAGCGCAGATCAGAGCGCAACGGATCGAAGGAGGGCCACACTTTCAACAGCGCCAAAAAGTCGTCATGTTCTCGATAGCCACGCTCCAGCCACGAGATGGCATCATCGCTGTCTCCGAGACTCGCATACACCTCGGCAACCCAGCCGGGACGGATATAGCGCCTCTGCTGCTGGAGGTGAAGCATGCAATCCGTGAGTTGGCGGCGCGCCTGCGCCGTTTGTCCTGCCGCGGCATAACTTGCGGCTAGATCAAAGCCCTGTTGAAAATTTTCTCGCTGCACGTAGCGGATAGCGTCGTCGAACTTGCCTTGCGCTCTGAAAACCAGCGCAAGGCCGTAAATTCCCAGCGGGTCGTTGGGGTTGAGTTCCAGGATGCGGCGAAACTCCGCGGCAGCCTTTCCGTAATCGCGGGCGTGGAAGTAAACGCGGCCAGCGCGGTACATCACGACGGGCGAAAGAGGATCCAACTGCAAGGCCTGTTGTGCGAGAGCGATCGATTCTTTTTGTTCTCCCATCATGGAGAGAATGTAAGCGTACTGGTAAAGCGCAGTCACGTATCCCGGATTCAATTCAAGGACGCGCTGAAACTCTTTTTGGGATCCAACCCAATCCCATTCGGCGGCGTGGCTGTAAGCCAGCGCAGCGTGGGCCTCCGCCAGCGAGTCGTCCAATGCAATAGCCTTTGAAGCTGCGGCCTTGGCCTTCGGAAGGCCGTCGGCAGGAACGAGATTGCCGAAGGCGACCAGTTCCACGTAAGCGTCCGCGAGCCCGGCATACGCCTCCGAATAGCTCGGATCGGCGATCGTTGCTTGCCGGAAGTAATCCACGGACTTAAGCAGGCTTTCCCGTGTACGCTGATTCCAGAAGTAGCGGCCGCGCAGATAGAGATCGTGAGCCTCCGGAGTTCCGGCTTCGGCATCGGCGAGTTGCTTTTCTTCGGAGGCAGGAACGGTAGTTTGCGTTTCGCGGATGATTTGTCGCGCCAAATCGCGCTGAAGATTTTGCAACTCCTGGATGTTGCGGTCGTATGTTTCCGCCCAAATAGCTGTTCCCGTGGCAGCGCGAATGAGTTCGAGGCTCACGTGAACGCTGTTGCCGGAGCGTGCTACAGACCCTTCGACGATGCCTGCCACGTTGAGCTTACGTCCGATTTCGGGTAGAGACGGGCTCTTCGTCTGACTGTTCATTGCGGATGTCCGAGAAATCACCTTCAATGATCGGATCTTTGAAAGGTCAGTGATGAGCGCCTCGGTCATGCCATCGGCGAGGTAATCCTGCCCGGGATCGCCGGAAACATTGGCGAGAGGCAGCACGGCGAGGGAGGCGATACGGGAGTCGAAGAGAGCGTTCTGGGAAGAAAATTTTCCGCGTAGAGCAAAGACCACGGCGAGAGCGGCCATGGTGACGACGAGCAGAGACATGAGTGCAGCAGCGACGGAGCGCTGGTTGCGGGAGAAGAAGTGGCCGACGCGATAGGACAGAGTCGCGGGGCGAGCTTCGAGAGGCTCGCCCTTCAGAAAATGATCGATGTCGCGCATGAGCGCTTCGACCGACGGGTATCTGCGCTCGGGGCCTTTGTGCATTGCGGTCAAGCACAGGGCGTCCAACTCCGCCCAGGCCGTCTTGCTGGCGGCGGCAACACGGTTGCCCGGCTCCTTCGGCGCGGACATCCGTTCGACCACGGCGGAGGGCTTCTCGGCTTCCCGTTCCGCGAGAATCTTTTCCGCCTGCGCGGGGGTGCAGCCGGATAAATCAAAAGGAAGTGATCCGCAGAGCAGTTCGTAGAGAATCACGCCGAGGGAATAGACGTCGGTGTGAATGTCGACCGGCTCGCCGCGAATCTGCTCGAGCGAGGCGTAGGCTGGGGTCATCAAACGCAAACCCGTTGCAGTCTGGTCGACGGATTCGCCGAGGTTTTCGACGTGCTTGGCGATGCCAAAGTCCAGCAGACGAACGGTGCCATCGTCCTTGACCAAAATGTTGGAAGGCTTCAAATCGCGGTGAATGACGGAGTGCTGGTGAGCATAAAGAACGGCCTCGCAGACGGCGCGGAATAGGCGGAGGCGGGCATCGACGAAGCATTTGTGCTGACGGCAATACTCGGTGAGAGGACGCCCTCGACATATTCCATGACGAAGAACGGAGTGCCGTCGGGGGAAGTGTCCGCGTCATACAGGCGCGCAATGAAAGGATGATTGAGCTGGGCGAGAGTGCGTTGCTCGGTGGCAAAGCGCTTGCGGCGGGCGGGCGAAAGCCATGCGTCGCGGAGGATCTTAATCGCGACCAGACTGCCGAGGTCCTCTCGCTCGGCGAGGTAGACGGCGCCCATGCCACCTTCTCCGAGCGTTTTCAGGATGCGGTACGGACCAAACTTCTTGAACGGAGGCGGATCGGCGGAATCGTCGAAAATTTGCTGCGCGACCTGAGCGACATCGCGGTCGAGCAACGAAGCGCCGCGCGCGTCTTCTTCCAATAGGGCCAGGACTTCCGAAACAAGAGCTTCGTCCCCCTGGCAAGCGGAGCGCAAGGAGGAGAGGCGTTCGGATTCAGGTAGCTCCGCTGCTTCATGAAAGAGTGATTGGATTTTTTTCCAGCGAGCGCTGTCCATGGCCACAGTCCTGAGTCGGATGAGAAATGGGGCCGTTAACTTGCTTCGCGAAGCTCGTGCGCGAGCCAGGCCTTGGCCGACCGCCAGTCACGAAGCACGGTAGCTTCTGAAATGTTGAGCAGGGCCGCGGTTTCGGGAATGTCGAGTCCGCCGAAGAAGCGGCCCTCGACCATGGTTGCTTGGCGCGGATTCATACGCGCCAGCGAATCGAGAGCTTTATTGAGCGCCAGCAGATCTTTTGCGCACGAAGGCTTTTCTTGGAGGGCCCCGTCGAAAATAACCGTAATTTCAGACCCGCCGCCTCGCTTGTCCGCGTTCCGCCGGCGCGCGGCCTCGACCAAAAGCTGACGCATGGCCCGCGCGGCAATGCGTTTGAAATGGAGGCGCGAGGTCGCGACAATTTCCGGAGACTTGGCCATTTTTAGCCACGCTTCGTTGACTAGAGCGGTAGGAGTGAGCGTGGCGCTGGGGTCGCCGCGGCGGACGGTCGCCGCCAACCGACGCAACTCCTCGTAAGTGAGACTGAATAAATTGTCCAACGCCCGGCGATGCTCGGGATTCTCGGGCGCGTCGGAAGACTCAAAATTCCGGCCTGCCGGGCCATTCTTCAGCACCATGACGGTTTTTTCTTCCCGTTTACGCATTGTGCAGTGCAAGCAGTAAAAAAGAAAATTCGGCGGTTTTGAGGGCAGCCAGCCCGTGTCTATGTGAACTCTAGCACCGGCGGCCACTTGGCCGCAACGGGCGGCTGCTTCATGCCGTTTGCTGACTCGGCTTAAGCGGAGGTGAAAACATGAAGTTCAACGGAGTTGTTGTTCGGAACGTAACGTTGCCAGTGATTGCCCTTGCGCTCGCCGCGCTTGGAACAACCGCTTCTGCGCAAACGCAACCCCAAGCGCAACCGCAACCTTGCCCTGCTGCCGGCGTTGCCAACACGACGGCGACGAATTCAGCGGCAGCGACGAACACGGCGGCCAGCGCGACATCGAAGTCCGCCGCGGCGACGAAAAACAATGGCACGGCCGCGACGGTCTCGAACGACGCCAATCAGGTGTCCAACACCGTCACTTCCACGGCCAACAGCGCGGAATCCGCGATGAAGAGTCTTGGCGGGATCTTCCACAAGAAAAAGGCGGCAGTAGTCAATGCAAATCCATGCGCGCCAGCCGCCACGCCCGCATCCATGCCTGTGTCAGGCACCCCCTGCTCCTAGTTCGGCTGCAAGGCGCAATGCAACAGCCTCAGCCGCACCGGCTGCCAACAGTACCGGGATCAATTGGGACAAGTCCTTCACGCCTCCGGCGGATGTGAAAATCGATGTAACTCAGATGGCTCCGTTCTCTCAAGGCACTCCTTTTTACGTCAGCCCGCGTGGCACGCACGTGGCGACGCCAGCTCATAGCGGCAGCCGAGTTCAGATGATCTATGACGGTGTGGCCGGGCCGGTCTTTGACAGCTTCGCTACAGGCGGAGCCAACGTCGTTTCGTTCAGCCAGGACGGGAGCCATTACGGGTACTGCGGCGTTTCGGGCGATCACTTCTCAGTCATGGTCGATGGCAAGGAAGTCGGGACGAGCAACCAATTGGAAGCCGACCATTTTGATTGCCAGGTTTTTTTCTCCCCGAATAGCAAGCATTTCTACTACATCAGCCATGCGGGGCCCGACCTGATGCACGTCCACGCTCGATTCGTGATCGATGGTAAGACCGAAGTGGACTTCGGGGACATGAACCCTGGAAACCTGGTCTTCAGCCCTGACGGCGAGCATTTCGCGGCTGTTATGTATCCGTACCCTCCGGGAAAGCCCATGGAGCTTGTGGTGGATGGCAAAATCTCTAGCTGGCCGGGAGGTTCCCCCGTATGGAGCGCCGACAGCCAGCATCTTTTCACCATGGGACAATCCGGCCAGACTCAGATCCTTTACCGCGACGGCCAGCAACTCATGACCGCCACCAATATAAGTCTGGCTAGCTTGCCGATCAAAACCGGCCTCACCGCTCCGCCTGCGAGCGATACGCCCGTGGCCATTGTGCATAATTCAAACAGCGCGAGTGGCGTGCTCAAGGAACAGTGGTATCTGACGATGAACGGCAAGCAAATCCCGAGCACCCTGCTGGAGAAGACGGGGGGCGGCGGCGCAGCCCAGATACGGAATCTTTTCGTTAGCCACGACGGCAAGCACTATGCGGCCATCTTCGTGGGCGCAAATAGTAAGCAATATCTTTTCAGTGACGGAAACAAGGGTCAGATTTACGACGGTATCAATCCGACGACCGTGCAATTTACCTCTGGAACCTCGCAGCCGGTTTATGTGGCAATCAACGCCGGCGCGCAGTACCTGATTGTCGGAACCCAAGAAACAGCGGTGCCTAACATCGGCTCCATCATCGTCGGCCCCGTCGGAGACCATGTCACGACGGAGGGCGACGGCGGCGTCATAGATGGGAAACCGCTCAACTTGTCGGGTGGCAATCCGGCGAACACTCAAGTAAGCGGGTTTGCCTTCACGCCAGATGGCAACCACTACGCGTATATCGTTCGGGGAAGGTCCTCTTTAACGCTTTATGTAGACGGCGTGCCGGATACGGCGCACTCATGGATCTCTCCGGCGGCGGTGGTTAGCAATCAGGCTCCCTTGTGGACGGCGGGGAGCAACATTGTGTACCTCTGCCGCTCAACCAACCCTGCGGCCGGGGACCAATACGGCCTTTGCTTCGATGGCAAGTACGCCTACTTCGGCCCCCGCCCGATCTTCAACAACCTGACCTTGACGCCGGATGCCAGCCACATTTTCTTCTGGGGGGAATCGCGGCGGGTGGGTTCCGCCTGTTTCTCGACGGCGTTCCGCTTCTCGAGAATTTCCCAATGGCGCCATCGGGCTTCCCTGCGGGCACGTGGGAAATGGAGCCGGATGGAAGGCTCCAAATCCTGGCGCAAGACAACACGGGAATCAAACGCTACACCATCACGCCGTCGTCGAGCACAAGTCTTGCGGATCTCGTGAGCGGCACTACCACCGCCACGGCTGCAAACCAGTAAAGAGGAAAGCGGAATGGTGCCCAAGCTATACGCGCAGAATCATAAGCGACTCAAAGGGGAGGAAAAGATATGAACGGTACAGCGGCAGTGAGAGTGAGAAGCACGATTGTGAAAATTCCGGACACGAATCCAGGATTGCTTTTTCTGAACGGGCTGCAGAAGCAGTTCACGCTGGAGGGCGTGTGGAAATCTCCAGTGACTCCGGCGGCGAACATGGCCGTGGACGTTGAGGTCGACGGCACCGGAGCGATCACCGGGATCACGGCGGTGGATGCGCAGCAGATCGCCAAGGAGCGGTTGAACCAGTTGGGTGGTGTGGCGCAGGAGCGCGGGAAAGAAGCGGCGAAGATGGCGAAGCAGGGGGTGGGCGCTTTGGCCGCGCGCATGGGCGCAGTTGCGTTGGGCAGCGCGGTGCTGGTGTGGATCGCGTGGTTTTTCTTCCCGGCGGCGGGCGTGGACGCCGGCGGCGGAAAAATATCGTTCACGTTCTGGAATCTGTTGGGGATCGACTTCAAGAATCTGGATAGCGTGGCGAGCGGCGGGAGTCACGGACTGTTTTCGTTCCTGGGATTGATTGCGATTGCCGCGCCGTTTGCGGCGCCGTTCCTGCGCGCTGCGTGGTCAAAGTATCTCAACGCCGCGCCACTGGCCTACATTGTGATCAGTTTGATCACTATTTTCGCAAGCGAGCACTCCGCATTCAGTGACGTGGTGAAAATCGCAGGCTCAAATCCGTTCTCATGGAGCGCGATGCTGGTCGTCCTGCTGCTTGCCAGCGCGGTTCTTGCTCTTGGTGCTTTGAAAAATCCCGCGAACAAATAAGGCGGTGAAGTCTGGGCCTGGAGGCGGATTTCCTGAGAATGAAAACAATGAAGCTCTAGGAGAGCGTGATGATCAGGACCTTATTGATTCCTCCTTTGCAACCTCTGTTCCGACGAGTGATTCTCCCAGCAAGAGAAACCTGCCTTGTAGGAGTCATCTTCCTTAACGTAATGTAATTAAAGATGGACTCCAACATGGCGTTGCCGTGCATGTATGCGGATACTTGGGTATAAAATGCCGTTCCTAATCCTGGGAGGGGAAATGAAACGGCACATTGGTATGTGGCTATTTAACGAAATCATTCTGATCTTCTGTTTTGCATTGGGAGTTGCAGTTCCTGTAAGTGCGCAGGGAAATGGATCTCCGGCAGCAGGGCGGCTTGCTAAAGAAGGAGCCCGCACGGAGCGGCCGAAGCTGGTTGTTGTTCTCGTCGTCGACCAAATGCGAGCCGATTATGTTGATAAGTTTGAGGAACACTGGACCGGCGGTCTGAAAAGATTGGCAACCCAGGGAGCATGGCTGCGCAATGCGGCCTATCCATACGCGGAGACAGAAACGTGCGTTGGACATGCGACGATTTCGACCGGATCCCTGCCTGCCATGCACGGGATCATTTCCAATTCGTGGTGGGATCGCGAGTCACAGAAAAGCATTACTTGCACGAAGGATCCAAGCGTACAGGATTCCGGCTACGGCGGCGCGGTGAAGGGAGGAGACAGTGCTGCGAGTCTCCTCGTTCCCTCTTTTGCGGAGGAATTGAAATTTCAACGTGCAGGAAGGCCGCGAGTATTCACACTCTCATTGAAAGCGCGCGCTGCGATCATGCTTGCTGGACACAAGGCGGATGGTGCGACGTGGTTTGATGCGGATTCGGGACTCTGGGCTACATCGAGCGCTTATCCGTCACTTTCTTTCGTTGAAAATTACGTCAAGCAACATCCCGCGAGCGAAGATTATGGCAAGACTTGGAATCTTCTGCTACCGCCGTCTGCTTATCTGGATGGCGACAAATCGCTGGGTTCGGTACCGCCTCCGGGATGGGGCCAGGGTTTTCCGCATGTGTTGCATGGCGATGCAGACAGCAAGGCGGCGGACAGCGCATATTATCGCCAATGGGAGACAAGTCCTTTTCCAGATACTTACCTCGTAAAGCTAGCGGAAGCAGCCGTCGATTCGGAACACCTGGGTCATGGCGCGGATGTCGATTACTTAGGCATCAGTTTTTCCGCTCCGGATTATGTGGCGCATGCGTTCGGGCCGCGAAGCCGCGAAATTCAAGACGAGCTTTCGCGTCTGGATTTGGACTTGGAAGAGTTGTTCTCGTTTTTGGACCGCAGAGTTGGCGCGCGGAATTATGTGGCCGTGTTGACGGCGGACCACGGAGGCACTCCGATTCCGGCGGACATGCAAGCGGCGGGCGCGGACGCAGGGTGGTTGAGCCTAGCGGACGTCAAGGAGAGTATCGAAAAGGCGCTCGTGCCTTTTAATTATCCAGGACCGGCTGTAGCGATGGTTAACGATGCAGATGTTTTCTTCAAGCCGGGCGTCTACGAGAGGCTGAAAAATGATCCCGCAGCCATGCAGGCGGTCCTCGGTGCGATCAAGGGGATACAGGGAGTGGCTGGCGTATATCGCGCCGAAGAAGTTGGCGGCCGGTCCTCGACTGAAAATCCGATTCGCCGCGCGGAAGCAGATAGTTTCTTCGCGGCGCGCAGCGGGGACTTGCTCATCGTGCCGAAACCCTACTGGTCATGGGATTCCACTCGGCCGGGCCGGACGCGGGAAGTGGGAGCGATGCACGGGTCGCCTTACTACTACGATCAGCATGTGCCGATTCTTTTTATGGGATACGGAATTCAACCGGGGATTTACTATACGCCGGCTTCGCCAGTGGATATCGCACCCACCTTGGCGGCACTGTGCGGAATTACTTTGGCGTCGCGGGATGGACGCATCTTAGGGGAGGTTTTGCGCAAAACGCAATGACTGAAAAAGATTCGGAGGATGTTTGGCGTGGTTGTTTGCGCCGACCCTGCGAGGGGGAATACGCTCAATCTCGGCTCCGATGACAATGCTACTGCCGCCATCCGCACGCACGTTGTCACGAATTGGTGAGAGGCCAAAGGCAGGGTGCGTTGCCAGCTGCACGGAAGTGAGATGTGATACGAGAATTCTCCCCCGCACAGGCAAACCGGAGCTTACCAACATCTCGCCGGATCCATTTTGACACGAGCGAATTCTCACTGACCTCCCTATCTTGCGCCCTCGAAACTTGAATCAGTGTGCACCGTACCAATGAAAGCAGCGAAGTAGCTGCCGCGTGCCAGAAACTAGACTGGATGCGTTATGAGTTCGCGATTGGCGAAGTCAAATGCATTCAAGACTCGCCCCCCTTGCGGTGGCATTCTTGGTGCACGAAACGATTCTATCCGTCCTGCGAACGTGTAGAGGTTCGGTATGAATGTCAATCCGAGCGAGCGTTTGCTGCGCGAGCGGAAGCTTAACGGATCCGATAAGGAGCTTGCATAAAATTGAGATTGCTGCGATGGCTTGGGTCAATCACCTTCATAGGGAGTGCCGTTCTGGTTGTGGCCGCGAGCGCGGCGGGACAGGAGAAGGCGCACGTGTTCGGCGATCCGAACGTTTGGCGATGGGCGCCAAGCCGGACGTATCACGTGGAGAATTACAAGCTGGCACTGCATTTCGATGAGCCGAAGGGTGAAGTGTTTGGAGATGAAGTGGTCACGCTGCGGCCGTTCGCGCCGCATTTCCGCAAATTTTATTTGAATAGTACAGAACTGAAGATTGATTCGGTCACTTTGGAGTCGGCGCAAGGCGCGCCGGTCAAGTTAACGTATGCCGCGGAAGACCCGCAGCTGTGGATTACGCTCGACCGGGAATACGACGCGGCAAATGCGTTGAAGGTGCGCATCGTGTATCACGGGTTTCCGCGCACGGGGCTTTTTTTCGTAAATCCGTCGAAGGACTATCCGAAGTGGCCGCGCGAGGTGTATTCGCAGGGCGAAGCGGAGTTCAATCGTTATTGGTTTCCGTGCTGGGATTATCCGAACGACATGGCCACGAGCGAGACGGTCACAACGGTTCCCGACGGGCAAAGCGTAGTGTCGAACGGGAAGCTGGTGAAGGTGACGCGCGCGGCGGGCACCGCGACTTACGATTGGGTGGAGAGCGTGCCGCACAGCTCGTATTTGACTTCGATTGCCGTAGGGCCGTGGCGCAAAGTGGCGGACAAGTATGAAGACAAGCCGGTTGATTATTACGTGCCGGATTACGTGGACGAAGCCACGGCGCGCCGGTCTTTCCATCTGACGCCCGACATGATCGGATTTTTCTCGCGCGCGACGGGCGTGGATTATCCGTACGAGCAATACGCGCAAACGGAGGTGCACAATTTTATTTTTGGCGGACAGGAAAACGTGAGCGCGACAACGCTGACGGAATTTACGCTGCACGACGAGCGCGCGGATCAGGATTATCCGAGCACGGGGCTGGTGTCGCACGAGTTGGGGCAGCATTGGTTCGGCGATTATGTGCAGGGACGCGACTGGGCCAATATCTGGCTGAATGAGGGATTCGCGACGTATCTGCAGGCGCTTTACACGCAGCATCACGAGGGTAACGATGCGTTTCGCTTTGAGATTTACAACGACCAATTGACAGAGCAGGAGGAGGGTCGCGAGGATTACACGCGCGCGATTGTCGACCGGCACTACGGCGATCCGATGGATATGTTCGACGCGACGACACACGAGAAGGGCGCGGCGGTGCTGGACATGCTGCGCTATTTGGTGGATGGCCCGGAAGCGGCGTCACACGAGGCGTCGCAAAACGAGATGCTGTTTCGCGCGCTGCATCATTATTTGGCGGCGCATCATGCCCAGAGCGCGGATACGCCTGAACTGATCGAGTCTATCCGGACAATCATCGGTGCGGAACTCGGTTGGTTTTTCCGCGAGTGGGTGTACATGGCCGGGCATCCCGAGTATCGCGTGGAAGCGAGCTACGACGCGGCGAAGAAAATGGAAAAGGTTACTGTTGCACAGACGCAGCACGTGGATGCGATGACGCCGATTTTTGATATGCCCATCGAGCTGGAGTTTTTTGGCGCCGGCGGCGAGAAGAAGGTGATTCAGGTCCGCGACAATTTGCAGCAGCAGGAGTTCGACACGCCACTCGATTTTGCGCCGCAATGGGTGGATTTCGATCCCGACGATTTCATCGATAAAACGGTGCAGTTTGACAAACCCGTGGATGCGCTCATTGCGGAGACCGAGAAAGACCCGTCGATGATGAGCCGGCTGTGGGCGGCCCAGCAGCTTGGCAAGGAGAAAGAAACGGACGCGGATTTGCGCGTCGATGCGCTGGTGAAGGTGCTTGGCACAGATGAATTTTATGGAGTGCGCGTGGCGGCGGCGACGAGCCTTGGCGAGGTGGGGACAGAGCGAGCCAAGGCGGCGCTGCTTTCGGCGTTGCAGCAACCCGATAGCCGCGTACGAACGGCGGTGATCGAGACGCTAGGGCATTTTTCCAAAGATCGCGCGGTATACGACGTGCTCGTCAATGCGCTGCATAACGATGCGAGTTACGCGGTGGAGGCCGCCGCGGCGCAGGACATTGGCAAATCGGGCGTGGCGCAATCGTTCGACGTGTTGCAGGCCGAAACGGCGACGAAGCCTGAGGTGCACGTCATGCAAGCCACGTTGGCGGGATTGGCTGCGACCGGGGACCCGAGGGCGGCAGAAATTTTGCTGGCGCAGGCGCAGCCGGGTGTCCCGGAGCGAGTTCGGTTGAGCGCGCTCGCCGGACTGGCGGAACTGAAAGAGGCGGTAGAGCGGGAGCACGGGCAGGAGCTGATCGAAGTGGTCCGCGCAGCGCTGCAGGATCCGTTTCTTCCCGTGCGGCAAGCGGGCGAACGATTGGCCGCAGACTTCGACTTAACGCAATTTCGAACCGACATTCAAACAGACGCAGATGCGCCCCTGATCATGCAGCGTGAATTGGCGCAAAAAGTTCTGGAGCAATTGCATCGTTAGCAATGAGCCGATCAGTCTAGAAATTTCTGAGTTCGAAAAAGATGGCACTGGGTATCTGAGATGCTGGAGCGCCTGAATCGTACCTTGGCACAATCCATATGCTCGGTTCGCCGGCCCGAACCAGGCGACTATGACAAAATGGCCGATTTGGCGGCGCAACTCCACTATCCGTCTACCGGGAAACAGGTTCGAATGCGGCTCGAAGCAATGGCGAATTCCAGCCAGTATGCCGTGTACATCGCTGAGCTTCCCGGCGGGCAAATTGCAGGTTGGGTCGGACTGTACGTGTTTCGTTCTGTAGAACAAGATAGTTGCGCGGAGATCAGCGGGCTGATTATCGACCAGCAAATCCGCTCTCGTGGAATCGGAAAGGTATTGCTGGATGCCGCCGAGAAATGGGCGCGAAGCCAAGGTTGCGATGTCATCTCGGTACACTCAAATGTCATACGGGAACGCGCCCACCAATTCTACGTGCGCAATGGGTACAAACACGTGAAGACTCAGAAATACCTGCTGAAAACTCTGACCGCGCCTGACGCCCATGCCGGATGACGTTGGGCTTGATCTTGGAGTTTTTAAGCCAAGCGAGTACCGCAAGCGCATAAATCGCGCTGTTCAAGCGTATTGGAGGATGTGCGAAGTATGACCCGAACATTACTGAGAACTATGATGTTTTCGTTGTTGTTCGTTTTATTCATAGACCAATTGTCAGCGCAACAATATTCCTGGTTCAAAGGAAACACACACACGCACACATGGAATAGCTCTGGCGATTTTGCCCCGGATGATGTTGTCAAATGGTATCGCCAGCATGGCTATGATTTCCTTTTCATCACAGATCAGGGGATGGTAACGAACGTTGAACCATTAAACGCGCTGTTGGGGGGTGGTGGACAGTTCTTGGTGCTTCGTGGAGAGGAGGTAGCATCGGACAGACCGGGCACGCATATACACGTGAACGCCCTGAACCCAAGAGCCGAAGTGCACGCACTTTTCGGTGCAACGCCTCGCGAAACATTGCAAAAGGACCTGGATCAAATCAATTCAGTCGGCGGGTTGGCTCAAATCAATCACCCGAATTTTCTCTGGCAGTTGACGGCGGAAGATATCATTTCGGTAAAAGGCGCGCGTTTGCTGGAAATTATGAATATGCATCCTCTTGTGAACAGCATTGGTGCAGGCCCCGAGTTTCCCAGCACCGAGGAGATTTGGGACCAAGTGTTATCGAAAGGCATTGCGATCTGGGGCGTGGCCTCGGACGATATGCATCAACTGAAGGAATCTGCTGGCGGGGATTCCGCCGACGCCGAGCCAGCATCACTGCCGGGACGCGGGTGGATCGTAGTACGAGCGTCGCATCTTACGACTGAAGATATTATGAGTTCGATCGCGAAGGGAGATTTCTACGCGTCGACGGGAGTCGAGTTGACAGACTATCAAATCGCGGGGAAAGAAATTACGGTTTCTATAAAGGCGAACGAACGTTTCCGAATAAAGTACCGGACGCAGTTCATTGGCCAGAATGGCAGAATCCTTCAGGACAGCACGGCAAATCCGGCGACATACACGATCAAAGGCGATGAGTTCTACGTTCGCGCCCGCATTACGGATTCGAACGGTTACAAGGCTTGGACTCAGCCTGTTTTTGTAAAGTGACCAATCTTTAAGTCAAATGGATTCAAGACGGTCACCATCGTTATGATCTATTCTCCTCTGGCAGCGCTCGCACCCATTTATCGATGAACACATTATTGCAGGACGTTCGTTACGGCCTGCGCATGCTGGCGAAATCGCCAGGATTCGCGGTGATTGCCATTTTCACCCTGGCTCTCGGCATCGGCGCCAATACAGCGCTGTTTTCCGTAGTCAACGGTGTGCTGCTCAATCCGCTGCCATATCCGAATCCCAGCCAGCTCGTCGCGCTCTACGGAAAGGCGCCCGGATACGATCAAGCGCCGATTGCCTACCTCAATTTCCTCGACTGGCAGCGGGACACGCATTCGTTCTCCTTCATAGCCCTGTATCACAATGAAGACTACAACTTCACCGGAACGGACAAGGCAGAGCGTTTGAGCGGTTACATGATTTCCGCCGATTTTTTTGAAACGCTCGGCGTGAAGCCTGTTCTGGGCCGCACCTTCCGCACCGATGACGATCACGTAGGCGCCGAGCCTGTCGTGATTCTCGGAGGAGGCTTCTGGAAGCGCAAATTTGCGTCTGCGCCGAACGTCGTCGGAAAGTCGATCGATCTGAACGGTACGTCTTACACGATTGTGGGCGTGATTCCTCAGAGCTTCACCTTCTATGGCCACGACCGGGACGTCTACATGCCCATCGGCCAATGGAACGACCCAACTTTTCACGACCGCCGCGTTGTCTTCAGCTCAGGAATGGTTGGCCGTCTCAAGCCAGGCGTCACGCTCTCGCAAGCCCAAGCCGATATGGAGAGCATCGCTCGAAATCTCGCCGCAGCTTACCCGGACGCCGACGAAGGCATAAGCGCCGCGTTGGTTTCCATGAAGGAAGACATCGTTGGTAACGTCCAGCCATTCCTGCTTGTGCTTCTCGCGGCCGTTGGTTTCTTGTTGCTGATTGCCTGCGCCAACGTCGCCAATCTTCTTCTGGCGCGCTCGATGGGCAGATCGCGCGAGTTCGCGATTCGCGCGGCGCTGGGCGCAGGCCACGTGCGCATCATTCGCCAGCTTCTCACCGAAAGTATTCTGCTCGCTGGCTTGGGCGGAGCGCTCGGTCTCTTATTCGCTTTTTGGGGTACAAAGGCGGTGCTCGGCACTTTGCCTGGCGCTTTGCCGCGCGCGAGCGAAGTCTCTTTGGACTCACGTGTCCTGCTCTTTACCATGGCGCTGTCCCTGTTTGCCGGAATTGTTTTCGGCATGGCTCCCGCGCTGAAGATCTCCCGCGTGGATTTGCATGAGGTGCTCAAGGAGAGCGGCCGAGGCTCCAGCGGTTCGCGTCACGGGCTTCAGGGAGTTTTCGTCGCCGTCGAAGTGGCCATGGCTTTGGTTTTGCTCGTGGGCGCGGGATTGATGATTCGCAGCCTAGCGGCGCTTTGGCGTGTCAATCCCGGCTTCAATCCCAGCCATGCCACGACGTTCAGTTTGTCGCTTCCCGCATCTCCCACGACCAGCTCTGCCGAAACGCGTGCCCGCCTTCGCCAGTTCAGCGACAAAATGTACAGCATCCCCGGCGTCCAGGCCGCTTCCGTTACCCTCGGCTCCCGCCCGATGATCCACAATTCCTCGGAGGTCTTCTGGATTGAAGGCCAGCCAAAGCCCGCCCACTTGCAGGATATGAATCCGGCGATGTTTTACCTCGCCGAATCCGGTTTCCAACAAGCCATGGGAATCACGCTGGAGCGCGGACGTTTCATCACTCCGCAGGACGACGAGAACTCTCCCATCGTGGTCGTGGTTGACGACGTTTTCGCATGCACCTACTTCCCCCACGAAAATCCCATCGGCAAGCACATCCACCTCGAGACCTTCAACGTGGAAGCCGAGATCGTCGGCGTCGTTGGCCACGTGAAACAGTGGGGGCTCGACACGGACGCAAAATCGGCCATCGAACCGCAGTTCTACTATCCCTTTATGCAACTCCCCGATAAAATAATGCGACTGGCGGCGACCGGCGTGTCCGTCGTCCTTCGCACCAAAGGAAACCCCGCGGCCGTGATGGGCTCCGTTCGCCGCGCCGTCGAGGAAATCGATCCGCGCGAAGTGGTCTACAACGTCCAAACGATGGACGAAGTCGTCTCCAACTCGTTCGCTGCGCGGAGACTCTCGATGATTCTTCTCAGCATCTTTGCAGCGCTGGCGCTGGCGCTCGCGTGCGTGGGAATCTACGGCGTGATTTCGTACCTAGTCGGCCAGCGTACCCACGAAATTGGAGTGCGCATGGCCCTGGGCGCGCAACGCGCCGACGTGCTCCGGCTGATTCTCGGCGAAGGCGCTCGCATGGCGCTCATTGGAGTAGTCGTCGGCATTGTTGCCGCGCTGGGCCTCACGCGCCTCATGACTCGCCAGCTCTTCAGCGTCAGCGCGCACGATCCGCTGACCTTTGCGGGCGTCGCTTTGCTGTTAGTGATTGTGGCCCTCACCGCCTGCTACGTTCCCGCGCGCCGCGCCATGGAAGTGGATCCCATGATTGCTCTGCGTCATGAATGAGAAGATCATAGGGATTGGGCTGGTCGCCTCCGGCATTCCTGTCTATTTTTTCCTGTTCAAATTCTCTGTGGATTAAATCCAGGAATTCCGGCCATCGTTAGCTAGTCTTGAAAGAAAAAGAATATGATTCCCGGCGCCAGGCTGCAGGTGGCGCGCCCGTAATGCGGCAAATCCATCTGGTCATGTGGGCTTGATCCGCAAAGCCTGTTTCGGCAGCGATTGCGCATAGACATTCGGGCCCTCGAGTTATGCGAAGCCACGCCGAACGAGCGCGTATTTCCGCTCGAAAAAGTATCGGTGCAATGCCGTAGGCCGCCGCGAATCCTCGAGACACCGTTTCTCGTGCCAAACCATTCGCCTCCGCCCAAGCGCCAATCTCCGTAGCAGTGTTCTGGGCCAAATCCTGGGCCAGCGCATCAGGCCAATCGTTTTTTCTCCCGGGTGGAGGCGGCCACGTCTTCTGGAGAGAGTGCTCCAGCAGCACAGCAGCTTCGGCTACATCCTTTTCAGCAGTTCGGGCCAACGCGTCCACTTCGTTTAAACGATAAAGTCCGCCTGCTCCATCGATATCATGCCATTCCAGTCGTATCAGCTTGACGCCGGCCGAGACCATTCGATTCGCGTGGCAGTCGAGCGTGGGGTGAATCAAGACATCGCCGGCTGTGGCGCATATGCGCCCGGCGTAGCCCGACTCCTCGAGGCTGCCCGCCAGCACGACCGTGGCATAGGCGCGCAAATGGCGATGCCGCGGCAGGCTGAAGCTGGAACGAAAAGCTTCTATTCCATGCTTGATGCGGCGAAAATTGGGTCTCTCAACCAATGTGGATAGATTCGATCCTGACTTGCAGGCGCCAGGATCATGAAAATCCTCGATCGTGCTTCTATCAAGTCAAATAGATTGAAGAACGCGTCACCATTATAATTCATTCTCCGTCGGAAGCGATCTAAGGGTAACAACGTCTTCGTTAGCTATGCCATAACGAAACTGGATGCACCTTTCATTTAAATCTCAGGGCTGCGTTCAGTTGTTCGGGTTCTCCGGCAACTCGGCGCCGACAGGGAAATCACCAAAAATCGAACGCTGGGGCGGCGCAAAAGTTAGAGCGGAGGCCGGCGGCACGGAAATTCCGGCGAGATCGTTCTGACGCATTATGCTGTTAAATTCCGGAACGTCTTTCTTGCACAAGGTATCAAAACCTGCCTGCACTGAGTTCAGTTTTTCCGCCAGCATTTTGTACACCTCCATCTGCTGCTCGGTCGGCGGGAAATCGGCGCTGTCTTCGGTGATCTCACGGTTGAGCGTGGCCAGCCATTCCCACAATTGATCCGGATTGCGGAATTGATCCTCGCGCGCTCCGGTCAGGTACATATCGAACATGGGCGCCTCGGTCGCTGCGGCTTTTGCTCCAAGATCCTTCGCGGCCTTCACGAGCTGCGCTTGCTGGGAATTCGTCCCGAGCATCGCGACCGTTTCGTCCGCTTGGCGTTTGATCCATTCCGTGCGGCCGATCAGGCCGGCCAGCGTATTCATCGAATCGCGAATCTGCAAACCGAAATTCACTTGCGCGCGAATATCGTCCAGAGTTCCGGTTGAACGGGGATCTTTGATAACCTCCAAGGGCTGCTCGAAAGTCTGTCCATTGACGGTTAGGCGGACGGTATATTCCCCCGGAGGTGCGACCGGCGCGTTGTAAGAGAAATCCAAATCCCAAGTGCGAATGCGGCGGCCCTTGGTGTTTGTCTCGACCCACGACGCGTCAGGGGGAGGAGTGACCAGCAAAGGCTGGTGTGGCGCTTCATAACGGAGGTCCCACCAGACGCGGTTGACGCCCGCATTATTCGTGCCGTGCAAGACTCGAACGGCCTTGCCCTCGGGATCCAGAATCGTGATCGTCACGCCCTGGCGCTTCGCACTGTTTTCACCGCTTCGAGCTGCGTCACTTCCTTGAGCGCTTCCGCCAGTTGCACCGGGACCTCCTTCGTCGCTTTCTGGCTGCGTGGGCGGCCCATTCTTGATGAAATAGTTGATGTCCGCGCCATACGGCGGAGGCTGCGCACCTTCCGCCCCGCGACCGCTTGCGCCATATCCGCCTTCGGGCCTCCAACGATATGCCGGACGAATCGAGAAGAGATGAACGTCGGAATTCAAGACTTCGGGTGTCAACTCTCTTAGCGGGCTGATGTCGTCCATCAACCAAATACCACGGCCGTAGGTCGAGACCACGAGATCGCCAAAGCGGCCCTGAACATCAAGCCATGAAGCTGGCGCATGCGGCATGTTGTTCTGCAACAGAGTCCAGTTCTTGCCTTCGTCAATCGAGGAATAAACGGAATTCTGGCTGGCCGCGAACAGCAGGCCTTGCCGCTTGGGATCTTCCTTCACGCACGAGATGTAGCTGAATACCGACTTCGGAATGCCCGTGCTAATTAGAGTCCAGGTCGCGCCGTAGTCTGCAGTCTTGTAGATAAGCGGATCGTTGTTGCCCTGCAAATGGTCGTCCGCGGCAAGATAAGCGGTGTCTGCTTCGAAATGAGACGGCTCGATGTTGCTGATCGTCGCCCAGTGTGGGAGATTCGGGATCTTGCCCGTAACATCGGTCCAATGTGCTCCTCCATCCCGCGTGACGTGCACTAATCCGTCGTTGCTGCCCGCCCAGATCAGCCCTTTTGCCTTGGGCGATTCGGCAATGGACCACAATGTCGCCCCATCGAATGTGAAAAGATTGTCGTTCGACACACCGCCGGAATTTTGCTCGTGGCTCTTGTCGTTGCGGGTCAGGTCCGGACTGATTTCCTTCCAACTCGCGCCGCCGTCGGTGGTTTCATGAACATATTGGCTTCCCACGTAAACGGTATTGTGGTCGTTCGGTGAAATGGCGATGGGAAACGTCCAGTTCCATCGGTACTTCACTTCCGCGGGCGTCCAGCCATAGAGAGAAACCGGCCATACCTTGACGTCGCGCGTCTGCAGAGTTTTCAGATCGAAGCGGTCGAGCCCTCCGTCATAGCAGCCGGAGTACACGATTTCGTTGTTTGTCTTGTCCGGGACAGTGAAACCGCTCTCGCAGCCTCCAACCCGCAACTCGGCCTTGGCGCTGATGCCGCCGCCCCAACTGTTGCTGGAGATACGCCAACTCCCGTTGTCCTGCTCGTTGGCGTACACAAAGTACGGAATCGCGTCGTCCGTGGTCACGTGGTAAAGCTGCGCGATCGGCAGATTTACAGGCTGCCAGGAAATCCCGCGGTTGAGCGTGATACTTGCGCCGCCGTCATGGGCGATCATCATGCGACTTGAGTTGGTGGGATCAATCCAGAAATCGTGATTGTCGCCGCCTCCTCCAAATGGGTGATCGGTGGCGCCGCCATCCAGCGAACGCGTGATGCCTACGCTGACGAAATAAATGCGATCTTCATCCATCGGATCAACGGTGAAGCGGTCGTAATAGGGAGAGCGCTCGTTGATTTCATCGTTTTGGTTCACCAGCCGCCAATTCTGGCCGCCGTCATCCGAGCGATAAAAGCCCGGGTGTTTATCTTGTACGAGAGCGTACATACGCTGGCCATCGCTAGGCGCAATGGCCACGGCGGTTTTACCAATAGGATGTGTTGGCAATCCATGTCCCACGATGCGAGTCCAAGTGGTGCCGCCGTCATGTGAGATGAAAATGCCGCTGCCGGGGCCGCCGCTATGCAAGTCCCAGGTGTGAATCGTCAGCTGCCAAGTGCCCGCCAGCAGAGTTTGCGGATTGTGCGCATCCATGGCGACGTCCGCAGCTCCGGTGTTTTCGTCCACGAAAAGAACGCGCTGCCAGGTCTTGCCGCCATCGGTGGTGCGGAAAACGCCGCGATTCTGCGAGGGCGCAAAGCCGCTGCCGACCGCCGCGGCGAAAACGATGTCCGGATTTGTCGGATCAACCACGATGCGGGCGATGCGGCCGGTGTTCTCAAGGCCCATGTGCTTCCAGGTGGCGCCGCTGTCGATGGATTTGTAAATCCCATCGCCAATCGATGTGGCCACGCGATTATAGAAAGCTTCGCCGGTGCCGGCCCAAACGATGTTGTGGGCAGACGGCGCAATCGCCAAAGCGCCTATGGACATCGCGTCTTCTTTGTCAAAAATCGGCTTCCAATGCAGCCCGCCATCAGTGGTCTTGAAGATTCCTCCGGAGGCAGCGCCAACATAATCCACCATGGGATTGCCGGGCTCACCGACAATCGCGTCGGCGCGGTTTCCTTCGGGCCCCAGCGTGCGATAACGCATTTGCGAGAACCAATCCGAATTGAGCTGTTGCGCCCGGGCTGGAAAAGCAAAAAGCGTGAAGCAAAACAGAAAGCCCAGGATCAAAGACTTGAAGCGGATTGCATCCGGATAAGAACGCTGTCGTATAGTTGCCATTTGTCTGCCCCTGAAAAATCTGAAGATCGTTGGACGTTATCGAAAAGTTGGAAGCTCTGGATTATCTCATAAATCGTTTTCGGTGAATCGAAGCAAACACATGCACGCGGGCATTCGAAAAAATCTCCTTGGGAGGTGCGGAGTGGCCAATGGTTGAATGGAAGAAGCTTTGGCTTTGTCCTTTGGCCACGAGAACGCCCCGTCCGCCCACAGGGTGGCAATCTCATCAGAGCTGGCCAAGACGAAGCGGGAGCGGACCCGGAAGGAGCGCGAACGATTCTGTGCGGTGATGCTCCCGCTTCCGTGCTCTATCGCGTTCTTGATTCGGTTGGCCGTTTTTACTACGGCAGGAGAGCCCTGCCTTGACGGAGGTTACTTACGTGCGCCTGAGAGAGCTCTGAAGCAGCACCGTGCTTGTGCCCTCTTCATGACGATTGCACAGGAGCGCAAGATTGCACAAGACAGCGACAGGGCTATTGATGAGTATTATTCCTGAGGAGTGTCTGGTTGCCTCGGTCGCGCGATGACGGTTTTTTGTGTGGCAAGTTGGGCGCGGCCCCAAGACCTGTGCCACCAGACTGAGCCGTCGCTCGTTCCTCCGGCTGCAGCTTTGTTTTCTCGGGGAAGTATCGGTACTGCAAACACAAGTACCTGCCGCGGAGAAGAGATGCGAAGCAACCAAGTCGAAGTGGTTCACACCCGAGTGTTTGCCGCTGGGTCCGAGGGCGGTAATCCATGCCCGGTGGTGCCTTTTGCCGATCGTCTCACCGAGGCCGAAATGCAAGGCCTCGCGCGGAAGTTCGGACTCGATACCGTTTTCATTCTCAATCCTCACTCGAAGGCTGCTGACGTCCGCCTCCGGTACTTCGTTCCAGACCATGAGATGGGAATCTCCGGGCATGCAACCATCGCGGCAGTGACGGTGGCCCTGCTCGACAAGACGCTAAAATCTGATCGCGCCAGGATTGAGACTTCCTCTGGCCTCTTTGAAGCGGAGTCACTCCGGCGCGCGGGGCGCATTCTGGTTACCCTGGAGCAAAACACGCCTGTTTTTGGTCCAACCGCCACGCCAGATTTGGTTTCAGGTGCTCTGAAAATTCAGCCTGCGCAGATTGACTTGGCCAAGGGTCCCATTCAGTCAGTTTCGGTTTCGCGAGCTAAGCTCTTGGTGCCTCTTCGCGATTCGACCGTACTCAATTCTTTGACGCCGAATTTCGAAACACTCTGGCATCTGTGCGACAAACTTCAGGTAAGCGGTTTTTACCCGTTTACATGCCACGCCGACAAGGAGAATGCCGACGCAGAAGCACGGCAGTTTCCTCTCCGCGCCGGCTTTCCCGAGGATGCTGCCACGGGTGTCGCTGCGGCGGCGCTAGGCGCCTACATGGTGCGGTACGACCTCAATAATCAGACAGGCCGTCACCGATTCCGGATCGCACAGGGCTACGTCATGGGTGTTCCCAGCTTGATTGAGGCAATCGCCGAGTGCTCCAACGGAAAAATCACCAGGACCGCCATTCAGGGCATGTCCCGAATCGTCCGTCGTGAACATATCGCGCTCAGCAATAACAGCCGCTTGGCTATTTAAGATGCTGCTTACGTTCTTCTCTCGAAGGAGTTATGGCGATGCTGGAAACAGTTCTGAAGCGTTTTGAAGAGCCCGACGAGGTACGGACGTTTGAAAAAGGCAAATTTGAACTCATTCGCATAGGAGGCATGACCATCGGACGCGCGATCTACCAGCCCGGGTGGAAATGGTCGGTTCATGTCGGCCCGAGCGTGGGCGCGTCGCGTTGCAACGTCGAACACGTTGGAATGGTGCTCTCCGGTTGTGCCACGGCGGCGATGGACGACGGCACGATCCACGAACTTCGCGCCGGCATGCTCTTTTACATTCCACCAGGGCCGCCGGGTCACGATAGTTGGGTGGTGGGCAATGTGCCATACGTCTCGCTGCACTTTCTCGGCGGAGAACATTACGCGAAGAAGTAGTAATGACATGAGTGTTGGAAACAACGCCCCCAGCCTTCCTTCGCAGTCATCGACGATGCGCCAACTGCAGCGTCAGAGAATCGAAAGGCCATTTTCTCTAAGATTTTGCTTTCCCCAATCTGCCGCTCAGGACTAGGACAGCTGCCGTTGATGCCAGCAACTTTCTCACCCTCTTCAGTGAGTAGGTTCTCTTTCAACGTGACATTAACCCCGATTTCTGCTTCCCGAAGGCAGCCAAATTGGACTCCGTTTAACCCACTTGCCTATCCATATTTCACAATTTCGCGTTCCATCGGGAGATAGAATTCTGGCTATGAATAAGACCTGTAAAGAATGGTCGCGCTATTATCACGATCCAGAGTTGCACGGCCTGGAAGCTTTGCATGCGCAATTCGTCGAACATCGCTACGCCCGGCACGCACACGATTATTTCGTTATTGCTCTGGTCGAGAGTGGTGCCGCGTCCTATTGGTATCGTGGTGCCCAGCGTATAGCGCCTGCCGGGCAGGTTTTCGTCGTCAATCCTGATGAGCCCCACACTGGCGAAGCTGCAACTCGGAGCGGTTACGTTTACCGTGTGCTGTATCCTCGCGCGGAGTATCTCGCTCGCGTCGCCGCCGACATTGGGGTCAGCACGAACGTGCCTTTCTTCAAGGGGGCCGCCCTCCGTGATCCACCCCTTGCTATTTTGCTTTCCAGTTTTCATAAGCGCCTTGCAGAAAGGGCTCCGAAGGCAGAATGCGAATCGTTCCTACTCCGAGCGCTGGCGCGCTTAATCACGCGGCACGCGGATCCCCAGGTTGCGCTGAGGCCAGTGGGTAGGGAGCGCCCGGCTGTCAGAAAAGCGCGCGAATACATGGAGGCAAATTTTGGGGAGGATGTTTCATTGTCCAAGCTTGCGAGTTCGGTCTCGTTGAGCCCCTACTATTTCGCGCGTGCGTTTGAAAGAGAGATTGGCCTTCCGCCCCACGCGTATCTGGAGACCGTTCGGATTCAGAAAGCTCGCGAGTTCCTCGACGGTGGCGCAAGTCTCGTTTCCGCGGCGCTTTCGGCGGGATACTCGGATCAGAGCCATCTCACCCATCGCTTCAAACGCTTCCTGGGAATCACACCGGGTCAGTATGCCCGGGAAAGCAAGTTTCGACAAGACCAGCAGAAGAGCCATCTGTCACCGTAGTTTGAGGAGCTATGTGGATGCAGCTCACAGTGAAGGAACCAAAGCGAACTCGAAATGACAGTGTTTTTTCTATTCGCAACGCTGCTTTCCACGATGCCGCGGAGATACTTCAGTGTCTGGATCAAGCCTTTGCGCCATATCGCAGCAGTTACACACCCGGCGCATTCGCGGACACCGTGCTTACACAGGAGACGCTTCGCAAGCGTTTCATCGAGATGACTGTGCTTGTGGCAGTTGATTTGTCTGGCCGCGTGATTGGAACAATTGCGTACAAGGTTGAAGAGAATGGCGAAGGACATCTCCGGGGCATGGCTGTCCGCCCCGAATGGCATGGATCGGAAGTGGCGAAGAAGCTCCTGGAGCAATCAGAATCCGGTCTGCGCGATCTGCACTGCAAGGCCATCACCCTAGACACTACCAAGCCCTTGCAGAGAGCGATCCGTTTCTACGAGAAGAACGGATTTCGGGCGACAGGAGAAGTGACCTCTTTTTTCAGGATGGAGCTCTTCGCCTATCGCAAGGAGATCTGACAGCTAACCAAGCTGCCGGGGATAGGGATGACTGTTGTGCAATTCAGAGGAAAGGGAATTCATTATGTTATTCAGGCCATTCCTGCGTGCGGTAATCCATAGCGACGACTGGCTCTGTTTTTGAACAACTAGTCGAAGCCCGGCCCGATTTGCCAGGTGTAGGAATGTTTGGAGTATCTATATGGCTGCCCAGGACATGCTTCAAAGTCGTCTAGCTCAGATTCCCATTTTCGAAACGCTGCGACTACGCCTTGGCGCGATAGGCGAGGGTACCGCAGAGTTGACGGCGCCATACGATCCTGTCTACGACGGCATTTTCAACTCTTTCCACGGTGGACTGCTGATGACCTTGGCCGATACCGCTGCATGCGTCGCTGTGCTGACATTGGCCGGTGCCGACGCTGTGATCACCACGACAGACATGAATATTCGCTTTCTTGTTCCTTGCCGTTCCGATGCCACAGCGGTGGCCAACGTCATCAAGTTTGGCAAGACGCTTTGTCCCGTATCCGTCGAAATTCGCGACGCCTTAAGCGTCCTAGTTGCCGTGGCTCAGGTGACTTACATCATGCGCCTGGAAAAGCACTGATCGCGGGGCAGCCGCGAGCGATCCGCCACACTGGCGAATATGGTTACTCTAGCCGGAAGCTGATTCCACAGTCACGGTTTAGGTGCGGTGAAGCTGTGTCTCTCCTCCTCTTCTGCTCGTAAATATTGTTCTCGGCTGATGTTCGTGTGGTGAAGCTCGTGACCTGCAATGTAATAAGCGAGAGCCTGAACGCTCGATTAACACGGTTTCTAACCCTCTGAAGGAATGGCAAATCAGAACTAGTTAGAGATTTTTGAGATGATGCTATTGACAGTGTCTCGCTGTAGGGAGGGAGCAAGATTCCACAAGACCTATCGGAGCGGTATCGACGAGGATACTTCACAGTAAGTTTCCTTTGATCAGGTGTATGAGTAGACCGAGGGCTCGAAGCGGCTGCAGAGGAATCTCGGTGCGGCATCGATCTTAAAGGATTTTGGAAACCTGAAGGAGTTTGGCTCAATGAAAGAGTTCTGGCAAATCGACACTTTCACAACCGAACCGTTCTGCGGAAATCCGGCGGCAGTCGTTTTCGAGACGGACGGTATGAATGCGGAATGGATGCAAGCCGTCAGTCGTGAGATGAACTTGTCGGAAACTGTCTTTTTTGCTCGACCTACAAAGCCTGGTAATGACTACCGTGTTCGATTTTTCACGCCGCGCCGCGAGCTTCCGTTTGCAGGTCATCCCACCATTGCGGCCGCACATGCCTTCGTCGAAAGATATTGCGATGGTGCCGGGGCAAAGGGTGTGATTCGCCAGGAATGTGAAGCGGGCATCATACCGATTCACGTTCGCAAAGAAGGCGATACCCGCGTTTACGTCATGCAGCAACGTAGCCCGGAGTATCGGGATTTGAGGAAGCCTGCCGACGATTATGCCCGCCTGCTCGGTTGTGCGAGCGATGAGCTAGAGACGGGGCCTGTTCAAGTTGTATCGACAGGCGCTCCCTGGGTGATCATTCGGTTGAGCAACGAGCAAGCTCTAGAAGGATTAGCGCCGAACTTTTTGGAAATCGAGCAAGAATGCCGCCGAGAACGAGCCGTAGGCATAACTGTCTTCGCACTCAGCCGCTCGGAATCACCGTGGATCGTCAACGTGCGGACATTCGCTCCTGGCGAGGGTGTTTTGGAAGACCCAGTTTGTGGCTCCGGTAACGGAGCGGTCGGAGCTTATCTGGCGAAGAATGTTTTCCCCGGCCAAGTCGAATTTCAGTATCAGGCTTTCCAAGGTCAGCAAGTTAACAGACCGGGGCAAGTGTCGGTTCATTGTACGCGCGAGGGCGATGGAAATTTGAGTGTGCGTGTTGGCGGGCCGGCCATAAAGGTCCTGGAAGGAAAGGTTCTTCTATAGTTGCTACCGCCCATGTTTCCGTGCAGCCCGCAGGATCGCCTCGATGCTTTTTTCGACATCCGCGTCTGTCGTTGACCAGTTGCTCACGCTGATGCGCATCGCGGTCTGGCCTTTCCACACAGTTCCGCCGCACCAGCACGTGCCATCCTCTTGGATCGCTGCGATGGTTCGCTGAGTTTGCTCCGCCGTGCCAAACGAAACCAGCACCTGATTGAGCGTCACTTCATTGAGCACTTCATATCCTGCCGCTCGCAAAGCATCGCCAAACCGGCGTGCCTGGCGGCAGTTGCGCTCGATCAGTTCGGCAAAACCCTGACGCCCAAGGGTTCGCACCGCCGCGTATACGGGGATTGCCCGGCCGCGCCGCGATAACTCCGGCACAAAGTCACGAGGGTCCCGCTCGTCTTGTGTTGTAACAATATACGCAGCGGACAGCGACATCGCACTGCGGTGCGCCGCTTCGTCGGCGCAGAACGTGATCCCGCAGTCGTACGGAACGTTGAGCCACTTGTGCGCATCGCTCGCCACCGAATCCGCCTTCTCGACACCTCGCACGAGCCCCGCGCGTTCACGCGAAACTGCTGCCCACAGACCGAACGCACCGTCGACGTGTAGCCACGCCCCGCGCTCCTTCGCCGATTTCGCAATGTCATCGAGAGGATCGAACGCCCCCGTGTTCACGTTGCCGGCCTGCGCGCAGACGATGCAGGGTCCCTTGTGCGCGCGCAGAGCAGCGGCCAGTTCATCGGCGCGCATCCGGCCCTGACTATCCGTAGGGATCCGCTGAACTCGGCTCGCTCCGAGCCCCAATAGTCGCAGCGCCATGAATATTGTGTAGTGCGCTTCCTCGCTCACCACCACTTCGATCGGCGGAGCTCCAAATAGCCCGTTCGCCTCCACGTCCCACCCGGCATTGCGCAACACGCGATGCCGTGCAGCGGCCAGCCCGGTGAAATTCGCCATCTGACCCCCGGTTACAAATCCAAAACTCATCTTTGCTGGAAGTCCCGCAATCTCCCTAAGCCACGCGCCCGTAATCTGCTCGATCACGGAAACCAGCGGCGACAACACGTAAATTGCGCCATTCTGATCCCACGACGAGACAAGCCAGTCCGCCGCAAGCGCAGCCGGATAACTTCCTCCCGTCACAAAGCCAAAATATCTTGGTCCCGCCGATGCCACTGTACCTTTCATTCCCGCGCTTGCGAGCGCTTCTATGATTTTCTCTGACGCTTCTCCTTTCTGCGGAAGCGGGCCACCCAATATCTGCCGCAACCCATCGGCCGATACCGTTGCGCGCACCGGTCGGTCATCAATCGATGCAAACCAATTCGAGGCATGCTGCTGGACGCTTGCAAGCAAACTGGACATATTCTCGTGCATTTCAATGGCCTCCGGGTTGAGCGGAATCGGTACACATTTCGATTCTTTGGCGTTCCCTAGTTCGAGAAAAAATCTAAACGCTCCAGTAATCTCTAGTTTCGCCGGCCATCACCGGACAGTCTTGTGGAATCTTGCTCCCTCGTATATGTCCTCCGCGAGTCGCTCACCAAAAGCGTGCATCATGAAACTGACTCGCTCTATGGGTTTATTCCAACCGCGGCTTGTGGGCAAGTTTCTCGATTCGCGGAATTGGCGAGGAGCCTCAGGAACGACAAGGGGCACAGCCTGGCGCAGTAGGGACTTTGATGAAATACTCGACTGAAACTCTTCCGTTCGTGCGCTTACTGGATCGTGACGTTTACGTCGATGATGTGGATGTCTGTTGAGGTCTGACCCGTAATCTGCTGCTGCGTATTGCCGGTAAACGCGATGTTCAAAACGGCGCTGCTAGACGGAAGGTCATTTGTATCACCAGTATACTGGGCAGTAACGGCGCAGGTCCCCGGTCTCAAAAAGCCTGACATCAGCTGAATTTGTGCGGCGCCATTTGTCATGGCCTCCGATGTCGTATATGCGCAGTTCGCGAAATTAAAATTAATGTCTCCAGTAGGTGATGTCGGCCCCGTTGATTGGACAGTGCCTGTAAGCGTCAGGCTTGACCCTTGAGCAATCTTTGTGCTCGATGCGCTAATCGTCGTCGTCGTCGAATAAGGCCCAGCAGGACCGCTGCCGCCGCCACAGCCCATTGCGAAACTCAGCAGGCAAGCAAGTCCAAATCCCCACGCAGCATGTAGCGAGCGCCTTCTGCCAGGGAACATCAACAAGAATACTGCTGCGAACCCCATAAGCGTGCTTAACGTCCACCACTCAAATCGAGTGGGCGGAATGAGCATTGGTGGTTGCCGGTGCATCGCGGCGCTGGTAGTACCCGTTGTGTTCGAGGGTGCCAGCGTTGCGATCGTCAGCTTTGCCGTCGCTGCCGTACTATTGCTGAGCGTCACCGATGCGGGCGAGATGCTGCAAGTCGCGCCAGGAATCACGGGGCTACCGCAACTTAGTTGCACCGTGCTGGTGTAATTCGTCGCCGGCGTAATAGTCAGCGTCGTCGTGCCCGTTTGTCCCGCTGTGATCACCATCGGCGCCGATCCCGCCGCCACGCTAAAGTCCGGAATAATTACAGTGACGCTAGCATTCGCATTTGGATACTCTGCATAATTTGAATCTCCGCTGTACGTCACGTAGACGGTCTCAGTTTGCTGTGGCGCAAAAGTCATGCTTGCTACCAATTCCCAATTCCCGCTCGAATCCTGCGTCGCGTTCACGGTGATAGGATTGCTAATAGGACCACTTGACCCGGAAAACGAAAATGAACCTGTCGGCTTGAGGGCAGCATTGCTGACCGGATTCGTCGTATCCACCGTAGCTGTAATCGCCACGCTACTGCCATAGATAATGCTATTCGGTGTCGCCGTCGCTGACATGGCGACCGGATAAACTACATCCGCCGTGACAGCCGGAGAAGTGGAAGCTGCATAATTGGTATCGCCGCTGTACTGGACCGTAAGAGTGTGTGATCCCGAGGGGGCGGAGAGAGTAATTGGGATTTCCTCGGATATTTCAACGGTATCGGGAGAGATGTGTGTTCCTCCACCGGGGCCCGTGGATGAGATCTCCTTGCCCCCATCATAAATTCTATATGTTCCCGTAGGGACTAAACCGCTGCTCTGTGCCTGCGTTGTTACTGCGAGGGAAAAAGATGCCCCGACAGTGACCTTCCCGGGAGGCGTAATACTCGTTGTGGTCGCCGCCGGCGTCACCGTCACCGCATCCGTTCCCGAGCTCGCGTTATAGCTGTTATCTCCGCTGTAGTTTCCGGCCAGCGCGTGCGATCCGCCGGTAAGCTGGATGGTTTGATCTTCCGTATATCCCTGGCTGTTCAATCCAAACGCACTCGTTCCCAGCGCACTGCCATTATCCGTAATGGCGACCGTTCCTGTCGGGCACGCGTAAGTCACCGTCGTGCTGCCGGAAGGCAAACAATCTTTGCCCGAACTGTTCGTGACATCCGCGCGCAGCAAGTAAGGCGATCCATACGCAAACGTCGTCGCGTTCGAATTTATAACCTGTCCGCTGGTCGAATTGAAAGTCACCACGCTAAGGTTCGTTTTGCTTGCTTCAGGTGTCACTGTAACGGTCACAGCGTTCGAATTACTTCCGCCGTAATTATCGTCGCCGCCATAATGCGCCTTCACCGTGTACGACGAGCCCCCGGGCAGCATGTTCGTCGTGCCCGAAGCCGCCCCGTTACTCAGCGCCAGAGTATCGAAGCCGAACGTATTGGTTCCTTGCACGGCGATCAAAGAGACATCGCCAGTCGGCTCCGGAGAAGTCGGCGAAACCGAAACTCCCACACTGATCTGTGATCCGTGCGTGATGTTCACCGTATTGCCGCCATTGAGCGTGAGCGTCGTTGCAGATGCAATGAACGTCACCGAATTCCAATCGTTCACCAAATTGCTCGCGTTCACCGAACCAAGCCCGGTCGCTTGGTCGTAACCCGTTCCCGCGCTGTAACCCGGTAGCACGCCATAAAGTCCACCTGGTGCGCAGTTCTCGCTTCCTTCGGCGCACGGCATTGCATTCGTGCCGTTCGTCACGTCGTTGAACACGCACGTGCTTGCCGGCCCGGTGCTCGAATTGCAACTCGACGCAGACTGTTTTCCCTCAAGTTTGTACAAAATAAAATTCGGATTACCCTGCGCCGCTCCCATTTTCTGATCGACCAGCGCCAGCAGCGCCGCAAACGTCGGCGATGCTGCCGACGTCCCGCCGATGCCGACAATGCTCCCGTTGGTTGGTGATGTGCAGTACCCTTCTCCTTCAGGCAGGTCTGTTTCGCAGAGAGCGTAGGCCGTATCCAGAAACCCATTGCTCGCAAAGAGCGACACATCCGGCACATCCCGCTTTCCATCCGACGGCACGCCGGTCGCAATCTGCCACGGGGGCTTCGCGTACCCTCCCGAACAGCTTGCCACCGTCGTCCCGGTCGGCGCTGTGCAGTTGCTCACGCCGCCGCTTCCACCAATTGTCAGCACGTATGCCGACAGTTCGGAATTGTTGCAATTTACCGCCGCGCTCGTACTGAGGCCGAGTTCCGCGAATATGGGATTTGTGCAGGAATCATTCCACACGGTTTCGGGTATGTAGCCCAACGCACTCTCCAGCGTCGTCGGATTATTCGCCGTTGTGTTCCAATATTCCGACTCGTCGAAAAAGTCATTGAAATCCGTCCCGCCCACGCTCACATTGTACGGCGTCGATCCAATTCCATTTACTTCCAATCCGTACTCCGCTGGTTGCGGCGTTGAACCTTCATACTCATCGCAACCCGCCGAACCGTTGTCGCCAGCCGAAACAAAAACCGAAATCCCCTCCGCGGCAGCTTGCTCCCACAGGTTGTTATAAAACTCGTTTCCGGCCGTTCCCATCGCCAGTTCGCAGTTCCCGAAGCTCTCGCTGATGATCGGCGCAACATTATTGTCAACGGCGTATTCAGCCGAAAGATCCACTCCGTCCGTTGTCTCCGTCGACTCCGAGACCACTAGCTCGATCGTCGCGCCCTTCGCGATTGCACCGGACCACTCCACGTCCAAATCGGCTTCGGTTTCATCGTCGTCGCCAAGCACGCCCGGATCAGGCCCGTCCAAAATGATTTGCGGCGGATTGGCGGGAAGCCCGAAGAGGTTCCGAAAATTGGTTACGTCCTGTGGATTTATGTTGGACCGGCCGATGAGCGCGATCGATTCTCCGGTTCCATCGATCGGCGTAGCCGCATTCCACAGCGGCAGCACGTTGTAAATTGTCGCAAAGTCATACGGCCCCAGCAGATTGCAGTAAATCGGCTCGCCCTCATTGTCGGTTCCACATTCTTCGGTCAGCATCGGTTTTGCCGTTGCCGGCCCCACATTTAGTTTTCGAAGATTCGGTTCGCTGCCAACAAGATGATGCGCCGCCTTTTTCAGGAAATTATTCAGGCTGTCCACGCCGATAACTACCGGCGCTAGCGCGCTGGGAATCTCCGGATCGCTCGCATTCGCCCAGTGCTGCTCTCCATTCACCATGTAGCTGTGAATCGTCGTATGAAAGGCCTGTTGTATCTGCGCTGCAGTTCCTGAGAATTCAATGACGCTCCGCCCTTTGGAAACTCCTGCGACCTGGAAACCCTGTCCTGCCAGCCATGACGTCACCGTCTGAATATCTTGTTCGGAAGCGCCGAACTGCTCTCCGAATTCCTCCGGCGTAAGCCACTTATGAAAATTAGGCGATGACTTCTCCTGCTGCTCCTCGAGCAGCGCCAGGATCGCCTCTTCCTGCGCCGCGCTCCGGCCCAGCACCAGCAACATGCGCTGCATCGGCAAACTGCCTGGGGCCGGTCCGCGATCAAATTCTGCGCGTGCCAGCGGGTGAGTGTTGCCCTTGAGCAGAGTCAGCTTTGTCTCGTCGACCGCTTGCGTAATCAGTGGCTGCTGATTGCCCGCTTGCGCCGAAGTTGGCTTGGGGAATACGAGCAGGAAGACAAAGACAAGGAACGCCGAAGCAACGGGATCCCGCAACCACCGCTGCAGGGGGCCTGGGGTCGACACCAAAATACCTAAACGCTGGCTGGGAAACACCTGGCTCTCTGACCTGGAATCACCTCGATATAACATTACGAGTTGACGATGTCAATGTGATGGAGGTACTAAAGCAGTTACCTGGTACCCATCTGGCGAACCAGGTTGACCCTACGACATGTCGCGTAATGCCGCCCGTGCGGCCAAGTGGCCGCAGATTCCATGCACTCCCCCGCCTGGAAAAGTAGACGCCGAGCAAAGATACAACCCCTTGGCAGGTGTGCGGTAGCCCCGCCACGTCGGCCGGAAGTAAAACTGCCGCAAATCGGAAGACCCGCCGGTAATATCGCCGCCAATCAGGTTCGGATTCCGAGCTTGTAGCTGCGATGTCACCATCACGCTTCTCTTGAGGATTCTTTTGCGGAAACCTGGCGCAAACCTCTCGATTTGCGCCTCGATCCTTTCAGACATATCCGTGTCGGAACCGTTTGGCACGTGACAATACGCCCATGCGATATGTTTTCCCGCCGGCGCGCGCGTTTCGTCAAACAGCGTCGGTTGAGCCAGCAGCACAAACGGTTTTTCGCAGATTTCGCGTCTCCACGGTGCGCGCTCTGACGCCTCGATTTCTTCGAGCGTCCCTCCCACGTGCACCGTCCCAGCGCGCTTGCACGCCTCTGCCGTCCAGGGGATCGGACCATCGAGCGCCCAGTCCATCTTGCAAACGCCTGGGCCGTAGTGAAAACGCTCCAGCTTTCCTCGAAATCCGCTGGGCAATCGCGGTCCTGCCATATGAACAAGCTGGCGCGGCGTCACGTCGCAAAGAATCATACGGGCAGCCGGAAGTTCATTCAGTGACTCGACCATTCTTCCCGTCACAATTTCTCCGCCCAGCGCGCGAAGATACGAAGCAAGCGCGTCGCTGATCTTTCGCGAACCGCCTCGTGGGAATGGCCAGCCCACTCGGTGAGCGATAGCGGCAAAAACCAACCCGAACGCCGCGCTGGGTACATTCTCGAGCGGCAGGATGGAATGCGCCGCGTTTCCCGCAAACATCGCGCGCGCTCTCTCCCCCTGAAACTTTGACCGTGCGAAACTCGATGCCGAGCGCATCGCGAGGAGGCCAAATCGAGCTGCGGAAAAGGGGCGTTTCGGAATCATCGAGTAGCCGAGCATAAGCGGTTCGAGCTGCGGCCAACCATCGAGGATCGGCTCCATAAGCTTGCGGTAACGCCCCCCGTCCTCGCCCAGATTCGAAGCAGTTGCTTCCACGGAGCGGTCCACGATGACTGCGGTGCCATCATCGAGCGGGTGCGCCAGCGGAATCGTGGGCTGAATCCACTCCAGCCCGTGCTGCGCAAGCAGCAGTGTGCGAAAGAAAGGAGACATCACTCCCATGGGATGTACGGCGGAACACACATCATGGAAAAATCCGGGCAGCGTCAGCTCTTCGGTTCGCGTGCCGCCGCCGATTGTCTCCCGTCCTTCAATAACCAGAACGCTGCGCCCTGACTGCGCGATTGTAATCGCAGCCGCGAGTCCGTTCGGCCCGGAGCCAACGACTACGGCATCATATTGACCTTGCAGTGCTTTCATCGAATCTCAGTTCTGCGCCATATCCCATATTCTCGCTCACCTGGACGCGCTCCAAGTGCCTCGCCAGGTTGAGCGACTGTAACCTAAATCAACCTTCGTTTCTCGATTTTTGTGCAGTACGTTTTACTTCCTCCCTTAGCTCCAGAGAAAGTCGCGGCGACGAATGAACTTACGCAGCAGCGCCGTGCGCCTCGCTGGTTATGCAAACTGAAACAAATGATTCATGAATGCTTTACATCATGCCCTTGCCTGCGTATCCTGCAATACCTGTGGACGGCCTAATCAGCCTGACCTATTCAGTTTGCACGCGCGTTCTCGGGCGCGTTGTGATATCTTGTACGGCGATTTGGCGCTAATCGCTAGCCAGAGAGGGAAATAATGAAACGTTTGCTACTGTTGGGATTGCTGGCCGCATGTCTTTCCGTGGCAACTTTTGCTCACTCCGCGGCGGCCTTACCCGTTGCGTCACAGCCTTTGCCGCAGGCCCAACCACAGAAAGCTTCCACCGTTGCTTCCGTAGCGGACATGGAAATCAGCATCGTCGAGCAGGAATTTGTCTCTGCAGCCGAGGCCATGCCGGAAGACAAGTATGCTTTCGCTCCGGCAAACGGCAACTTCAAAGGCGTGCGCACTTTTGCCGAAGAAGTGAAGCACGCCGCTGCCGCGAATTACAGAATCTGGTCAGCGGCTCTGCAGGAGAAACCGTCGATCGATCTCTCCGCCTCGAATGGTCCCGCTTCCATCAGGACCAAGGCGCAGATCGTGGAATTCCTGAAGAATTCTTTTGCCCTCGGTCATCGCGCCGCCAAATCACTCACCACTGCGAACATGCTCGATCAACTGCCCTTCGGTGGTGGAAAGGCAGCTCGCTTGTTCCTGGTCACCTATCCTGTGGGCCACGCTTTTGATCATTACGGGCAAATGGTCGAATATCTGCGCATGAATGGGATTGTTCCTCCCGCGAGCCGCTAGTAAACGGCGCTCAATGCCGGCTTGTCTCGCGCGGAGGAGTATTTCTCACTTGTTGGAATCGTACGAGCCGACCACCTGCATAAACCGTTCGACTTCCAGAATATCTTTGCCCGTGAAGCGAATGGTCGCGCCGTCTTCGCGAGTCACGGAAGGCAGAAATGCTAGTATTTCCGCGTTGATCATGTTCTTGAAAGTGACTTCAATCGTCACCGGATTGGTCACCACATACGGATGGAACGAACCTAAGCGCGCCAGTGCCTTTTCTGTGCCATCTTTGATCAGACCGTCCGCCACTTGCGGTGAAACGCTCTCGGCCGATTCGTAACCGAGTCCGCGCTTAACCACAACTCCCTCGATGTTGGCATCAATTGTCTTGTGCACTTCATCGATTGCTTTGTCGTCTCCGGACACGAGCACCACGGGTACGCCAAAGCGCCCCGCGATGGCCGCGCACAACATCGCCTCGCTAGCATGTTTTCCATTCAGCCGCACATCGAAATACCGCGCGGAAGACAGCGTATGAGCCCGAACGGCTTGCGGAGTGTTGATCGATGCGTGGAAGCCGATCAGGATGGCGGCGTCAAATCCTTGATCGACCCCTTCCATCATGCCCAGCGGGCGCGGCCCGGAACGCACCAGATTTGCCTTGGGATTGAGCTCGTCCGGCAGAATCGAGAGCTCTTCGCCGTGCGAGTCCGCCACAGTGATTTTGTCCGCGCCCTCGGCTAGCGCCCCTTCAATCGCGGCGTTCACCTCGTCGGTCAGCAGTTTGCGGAACAACGGATAATCCATGCCGGAGGGCCCCAGTTGCTCCGCGTTTACGGCGTCGGCCACTCCTTCCATGTCGGCCGAAATGAACACTCGCAAGCCTTTGTGTTCCTGCCCGAAAGCGGCGGTAGAAATGAGCAAGCTAACGAGCGCAACGGCCAACTTCGAAATTGCTCCCGTCACCGACGGCCTCCGCAATTCTAATTGTCAGCGAACCAGCGGAAGCCCGTTCGCTGCTCCTTTTCCGCTTCCCGCAAAATCGCCAGCGTTCGCCTGCGGCGGTAATTCGAGCATGCCACCAGCAGCGCGTTCAGCAGCGCCATCGCCGCAACGTAAGAGCCCGCAAAGAGCGGCCCTTCCGTCGGCGTTACGAAATATTCACTCGCGTAACGCGCTACAGGCGAGATGGAACTGTCTGTGATGCCCACCGTGTATGCCCCTCGTCCGCGCGCTTGACGCAGCCCGTCCACGGTTTGCCGCAGGCCCCTGCGGAAACTGATGCCGATCACCACGTCCTTCCGCGCCATTTGCCTGAGCCGATGCGAGATTTCACCGACGCTCGAAAGAGCTATAGCGCTGATCCCGATCACTGTCAGGTTGTACTCCAGGAATCGCGCAAGGCTTTCCGCCATGTCTCCGCCCAAGATCAAAACGTGATCCGCCATATAGATTCGCTTCACCAGCGCCAACAAACGTTTCATATCGATGCTGTGGCTCAACCCACGGATGTTGGCCATGTCCTGATTCAGTGATTCCTCGACGCGGCCCTCCAGACCCGAATTGCCGCTGCTGCTTTCCAGCACGCCGAGGGGCGTCGCTTGTGCGACCGACAATTCGTGTAGGTAACGCCGGAAATCATGAAAGGTGGGAAATCCCATCTCTCGCGAAATTCGCAACAGCGTGGCTGGTGCGCTGTCCAATTCCTTCGCCAGATCTCGCAGACTGTGAAGTACATATCGGCGAGGATGCTCCAGCAATGGCCGTATCACTTCCTGTCGCTTGGGAGAAAGTGCGCGAACCAGGCCCGGAAACCCCGAGCCCTCTTTTGCTTTCTTAATTTTGTCCATGGGCCGAAGTCCTCGTTTTTAGCGGGCTCATTCTACTAGCGGTTGTGTATCTAATAACAATTATCTGCTTCAGGCAAGCAGCGCGGCGTTCGGCGGGGTGTCCGCACCATGAAGGGGGCTGAACCAAATTGTTTTGTGTCGGGAACCCTACGAATGCATTTTCCGCAAGCGTATGCAGCTTGGCACGGACCAGCCCCGGGAGGCAACAGCTCCACTCCTTGCGGTTCAAACTCCATAAGTAATTCTCTGGATTGCGAGCTTGCGCCATAATCTCTTATAATCTAGAGGTAAACGTAAGCCCTTGGGGGGCGCGAATAAAGACCACACTAGGCCGGAAGAGGCATGGCGCTCGCGGATACCGTTCTAGCAAGCGAAAAATGACCGACGTCAGCGAAAAACTCAAAAAGAAGCTGCAGGAAGAAATCGCTCAGCTCGAACACGAATTTCACAACGAGTTGCCGAAAGAGCTGATGAAGGCTCGCGCGCACGGAGATTTGTCCGAAAACGCCGAGTACAAATACGCCAAGGAACGCCAATCCTTCGTCTCCGCGCGGCTCAGCCAATTGCACCAGCGCATGGCGGAAATCTCCATGGTCAATTTGAACAATCTTCCTCGCGACCGCGCCGCCTATGGCTCGACCGTGCGCCTTCTCGACGTGAACAAATCGCAGGAGACCGAATACAAACTTGTAACGGCCGAAGAGGCCGATGTATCCAAGGGTATGATTTCCACTTCTTCGCCCATCGGCCGTGCTCTTCTGGGGAAAAAAGTAGGCGACGAAGTGAAGGTTCAGACTCCGGCGGGCACCAAGGAATTTGAAGTGACTCGGCTGGTGACCATTTACGATGAACTTTAGCTGCGTCTCGGTGCTTCCCTATGCGTATTGAAGTTCTTGCTCGGCCGTTTCGCTGGGTCCTCGAGCGATCTGTCGCCGGTCTCGCTCGCACCCGTGTTCCCGCGAGTTGTTTGACCCTCATCAGTTTTGCTGTTTGCATTCTCGCGGGCATTCTTTTTGGTATGGGACGCTTTTTCTCCGCTGGCCTCGTCATGATTCCCGCGGCAGCATGCGATCTGCTTGCCCGGCCGCTCGCCCATCGTCAGCCTCGCGTGGATTTCTTCGGTGCCTTTCTTAAATCCGTTCTCCATCGTTACGCGGACTTGGCTATCTTCATGGGCCTGCTTGTCTATTATTCGACCGTCAATCGCTTTCTATACGCGCTCCTCACCGGCTTCGTCATGGCCGGCGCCGTAATGGTCAGCTATTCTCAGGCGCGCGCCGAGTCCCTCATTGAGCGCTGCCGCGTTGGTTTTTGGGAACGTCCCGAGCGCTTGGGCCTGATAATTATGGGAGCTGTCCTGAACCGCCTGCCCATCGCGCTCGTCATTCTCGCCATCGGAACCAACTTCACCGTCATTCATCGCATTTACCACACTTGGAAAGAAACCGAAGGGAACCGTCGCGCAGTCGAGCAGGCGGTTATCGCTGGCCCGCCGTTCGCCGAAACGCAATCTCCCGTCGCGGCGCACTCGGAGTTTCGCGGCGAGCCGCGTTCCGATCAGCATCCGGACTCGCCCGTGCGCGATCTGCTGGTGCGCGCCGCCAAGCGGGGAGCCTGAGTTTGCTGCGCATCCCTTGCGGCTCCGCCATTCTGACGTGAATTCTCAGAATTTCTCGCTCATCGTCCACGGTGGCGCCTGGGACATCCCCGACGCAGCCATCTCCGATTGCCGTTCCGGCATCGAGCGTGCACTCGAAGCCGGCCGTGAAGTCCTTGCGAAAGGCGGCGCGGCGCTCCACGCTGTGGAAGCCGCCGTGGTCGTTCTTGAGGACGACGTCACCTTCGACGCGGGAATTGGCGCGCACCTCAATCGCGATGGCCGTGTGCAACTGGACGCCATCATCATGGACGGCGCCACGCTAAAGGTCGGCGCGGTCGCTGCCGTCGAGCGCGTCAAAAATCCGATTCGTCTTGCCCGCAAGCTTCTGGAATCCAGCGAGCACATGATGCTTGCCGGCGCTGGCGCCGAATTGTTCGCGCAGGAAAATGGCATTTCGCTGTGCGATCCCTCCGAGCTGATTATCGAGCGTGAACGCACCGCTTGGCGGCGCTGCCGCGAGGAAAATCACGAGTCCGCATTTCACTTTGGACATAAGCACGGCACCGTCGGCGCCGTCGCGCGCGATTCTCATGGCCAAATCGCCGCGGCCACTTCCACCGGAGGCACGTGCTGCAAATTTCCGGGACGCGTTGGCGATTCCCCTTTGATTGGTTGTGGCTGTTACGCGGACGCGGAAGCGGGTGGCGTTTCCTGCACCGGCTACGGCGAGGCCATCATGAAAATCGTTATGGCGAAAGCCGCCGCGGACTTGCTCCGCAACGGCGCTGCTTCCGGCGCTGTTGCGGACGAATGTGTCGGCCTGCTTGCCCGCCGCACGCAGGGCACGGGAGGCTTGATTCTTCTCGACCGCGAAGGCCGTCCCGCGGTTTCGTTCAACACTCCTCGTATGGCCTATGGCTACATCGAGTCCGATGGTTCCTTTCGCATTGCTCCATAGATTTCGTTCGTAGCCGGCATAGCGTGGCGTGAAAAAAAGCCGGACCGAAGGAGGGGTTCGGTCCGGCGCAAACAGCAAGCCTCCAATTTTTTCTAACTTCGAACGGATGCTAAGCCTGCCGCCCATCGCCGGCGCGCCACGAATCCCAGCATCAGCAGCCCGGTGACAAATAGCGCAATCGTACCCGGTTCAGGCGTTTCCGTTGTGAGAGAAATCGGTGAAACAACGCTCCCACACGGTCCGTCTGGATTTTGGCTCGCGCCGCACGACGCGATTAATATCAGATACTGATCGTCGGAACCCAATTCAAACGAGGCCGTGTCAACTTCCGACCAGGCCTTCGTATCCGCACCAAGCGTAATAGGGCACGCCGAACCATCCGAGCAAAACGGATCCGAGGAGTAACCAAGAGCTACCCATGCTTCCCAGCCCGTGATGGTGTTGAAGGTCATGCTGACCCCCGTTGCACCGAGCTTCACCAAATCACTCAGGTTAAGACCCACCACGTAATCCGCTGTCGTGCCGTCGAACGCAATTTCCTTGTCCGCCTCATTCGCCAGCCCCAACCCCGTCGGAGTCAGATACAGCGGCGTTCCGTTACAATAGGTAAGCGTGCTCACGCTCTGCGCGGTCGGCGCGTCGCACACATAACTGGATGCCCATATCTTCGCTAAGCCGTTCGTCGAGATGAAGGTGAACGTGTCACCGACTGCACCGGCGGACACGCCCTGCCCTGTAGAGGTAAAAAGGAAAGTCACTGGTCCGGCAAACGCTGAACTCGCACCGAAAACCGACAAGCCCAGTACCAGTATCGCAATTCTGGCTTTCATTTATCCCCCCTCCAATGGTTCCTGCGACAAGCATTGAAGCACTTTCGCTGCCAAATTTCTAGATTGGCATGCTGCCCACAAACGATTTACAGCATATATTTCCGATTTGCCGATCAAGTATGCAAACTATTTCACTTCCAAGTTTTGTAATTTGCGGATGGGTGCGCCATCACTACAACCGTAATTCAAACTACGAGGCATTGGTGATACAAGGAGTCGCATGAGCGGCCGTTGTAGCTCCTGCATCCGATTCTCTTTGCAGTGGACCCCTGCAACCTTTCTGGTCGGCCAAAGCTCGCCAAAGCTCTTGCCTCCCCGGTTGATGGTGCATCGTCCGTGTGCTAGCATGCGGCTTTCCGCAGGGAGCGAGGCGACTTGCCGATGCGCCTCAACACGTTTCAGCCGTCTTTTTTCTCTCGGCCTCGCGGTCGCCGCTACAAAACTGTAATCATCACGAAACAATTCTACGTTGCCTTTTTCCCGCGCCGATTTTTCAGGCTTTTCCATTCCAAGTTACAACGAGGTGAATCATGAAAACGTATAACACGGAGCAAATTCGAAACGTGGGCATTGTAGGCCACGGCGACACGGGGAAGACGCAGCTCGTGTCGTCGTTGTTGTTCACTGCGGGAATGACCCAGCGCCTCGGCAAAGTAACCGACGGCTCCACGGTCACCGATTGGGACGAAGAGGAAATCGCGCGCAAGATATCGATTCAGACCGGCTTGGCCTATGCCGAGTGGCAAGCCGCGGGCGCTGCTGACAAAACCAAAATAAATCTTCTCGACACGCCCGGCTACTCCACTTTCATCAATGACACCAAGGCGTCGCTGATCGCCGCCGACGCGGCGCTGATTCTGGTGGATGCTTTTGCGGGCTGCCAGGTGGTCACCGAAAAAGTATGGGATTTCGCCACGGAATACGAGTTGCCGCGCGGGTTTGTCATCAACTGGATGGATCGCGAGCTGGCCAGCTTCGAACGCGCGCTCGATTCCGTGCAGCAGGTTTTTGGGCGCGGAGCCGTTCCGGTGCAGTTGCCCATTGGCTCGGAGAAAAACTTCAAGGGCGTGGTGGATTTGGTGGCCATGAAAGCGCTGATGTACACGCCGGACGGAGACGGCAAAGCAAAAGTGGAGGAGATTCCCGCGGATTTGGCGGAAGCTGCCAAAGCCGCGCACGAAACGCTGGTGGAAATGGTCGCGGAAGGCGATGACGAACTGATGCAGGAGTTTTTCGACAAAGGGACTCTGCCCGTCGACGACTTGAAGAAAGGCTTGCACGGCGCCGTTCTGGAAAAACGGATTTTCCCGGTGCTGCTCAGCTCGGCGCTGCGCAATATCGGCAGCGACGCGATTCTGAATTTCATCGTCGAGGAATTTCCGTCTCCGGCGGCGCGCGGAAAAGCCGCCGCGTACAAGGAGCCGCTGCGCACGGGCGAAAGCATTGAGCGCAAAGTCGATGACAAAGAGCCGCTTTCTCTTTTTGTTTTCAAAACCATCGCCGATTCCTTCGCCGGACGCATCAGCTTCTTCAAAGTGATGACCGGCGTGCTGAAAAACGACGCCAACATCGCGAATTTCAATCGCAACGCCGTGGAACGCTTCCAGCATTTGGAAGTCCGCCAGGGCAAAACCGCGAGCGCCATTCCCGAGCTTCACGCCGGCGACATTGGCACCATCGCCAAACTGAAAGACACCACCACCGGCGACACCCTGGGCGACAAAGCCGGAACGGTTTTTTATCCGGCCGCGCGCCTTCCGGAACCTTCCATCACGTTTGCCATCGAGCCCAAGACGCGCGCCGATGAAGATCGCATTGGCGTCGCGATTCACAAAATTCTGGAAGAAGATCCCGCGCTGCGTTTCAGCCGCGATCCGCAAACGAAGGAATTTTTGCTTTCCGGAGCGGGGCAGCAGCACGTGGAAGTGGTGGTGGCGAAATTGCGCAAGCGCTATCACGTCGAGCTGACGCTGCATCCGCCGAAAGTTCCATATCGCGAAACGATTCGCGGCAAGGCCGACGCGGAAGGCAAGCACAAGAAACAAACCGGCGGGCACGGGCAATTCGGATTGTGCCGCATCAAGATGGAGCCGCTGCCGCGCGGCAGCGGATTCGAGTTTGTGGACGATGTTTTCGGCGGCGCGATTCCCAAGAACTGGATTCCGTCGGTGGAGAGGGGAATTCATGACGCAGCGGAGCGCGGATTCCTCGCCGGATTTCCGGTGGTGGATTTCCGCGCCAGCCTCTACGACGGCAAATATCACGACGTGGATTCGTCTGACATTGCCTTCAAGATCGCCGGCGCGCTGGCGTTCAAGGAAGCGATGAAGCAGGCCAAGCCGGCGCTGCTCGAGCCGATCATGAAAGTGGAAGTGTACGCGCCGGACCAGTATTCGGGTGACATCATGGGCAACATCAGCTCGCGGCGCGGGCGCATCAGCGGAAGCGAAGCGCGCGGGCATAACGTAATCGTGCGCGCGCAAGTGCCTCTGGCGGAGATGCTCAGCTACGCCAACGATTTGACGTCCATGACGCAAGGGCGCGCGGGATACTCGATGGAATTTTCGCACTACGACTTTGTCCCCGCGGAACAGGCCGAGAAGATCATCGCCGCGCACAAGCCCCACGCCGCCGCCGAGGACGAAGAATCTGCATCGGCCGCCAACGGCCACTGATGTAAGGCAGTGATAAGTGGTCAGTGGACAGTGATCAGCAAACAAGAGCCGACGCGAGAGAGCGGGGGTTCTAATCGAGTGTTTTTTGAAAAAAGCGCAGAAATACTCGATTAGAAATGACGTCGGTCGTTTGTTTTGTGTGAGTTGCATCAAGTTCTAATTTCCCATATTTGCTCGATGTAAGTATCCCTTGACAACAAGTAGGGTGTTCTGGTAGACTTTCGTTTGTGAGGCTGATATGAAAGTCAAACAGAGCATCCCCAAAGAACTCCGGTACAGCGTCAAGGACTTCAATAACGAGTTTCCGAACGATGACGCTTGCCTGCGCTATATCGCCGAAGAGCGATTCCCTGACGGTGTTGGCTATTGCCCTGAGTGCAAGGTGGAGCGCAAGCATCACCGCGTGGGCAACCGCACTGCGTTCGCCTGCGACCATTGCGGGCACCATGCCTACCCGCTCAAAGGAACTATCTTCGAGAAGTCCTCGACCTCTCTGCGCACTTGGTTCTACGCAATGTACCTCATGGGTTCGACTCGCTGCGGAATCTCGGCGAAGCAGATTCAGCGCGAGACTGGCGTTACCTACAAGTGCGCGTGGCGCATCTTCAAGCAAATTCGTTCGCTGCTCTCCGACGATGATTTGCAATTGGAGGGGCCAACGGTGGAAATAGACGAAACCTACATGGGTGGTCGCCGTAAAGGGAAAGTTGGTCGCCCGATGCGCGGTGATTTGACCAAGACTCCCGTTGTCGCCATCGTCCAGCGCAAAGGGAAAGCAATCCCAAAGGCTGTACCCGACGCCACTGGAAGCAGCATTCTGCCTATGGTTCGCAAGCACGTCGTACCAGAGAGCGTGATTTACACTGACGAATTTTCTGCCTATCAGGGCCTCCGCACCATGCTGCAAGAGGATGGCTCGCCAATGGGCTTCCGGCATGGAACTGTAATCATTCGAGGGGGGAATACGTTCGCGGGGACGCGCACACTAATTCTGTCGAAGGATTCTGGATGCTGATTAAAACCGGAATTCGCGGCGTCTATCACTCCGTCTCGACCAAGTACTTGCAGAGCTACTTGGACGAATACAGCTTCCGCTACAATCGACGCCACATGGGCAACCAGCAGTTTAGGTCGATCTTGGAGCGGGCTTCGCGGCGGGCGTGATGGCCCGCTTGAGAAGCGTGTGGAATGCGTCCCGCGTGTAGGGACGCATTTTCTTTTGCGTCTCATTGCGCGGTTTTACCTTTCGCGTTCGCGTCATAGTTCGCAGTATACCTCATTGGAGTTCTCGCGTTAGCGTATTTAGCCTGTAGCCCTCGGGTTCTCTGAAAAACTCAGATATTTTTGCGGTTTGTTCGACTTTTACATTACGCACAATATGGCGTGGTTTCAGCCCTTCTGCCAATGCCTGCTCTATTGCCAACTCTTCGCTGTAGAGTTTTTTTAACTCGGGCACGTCGATATGTTTGTACAATCCTGGCTTGCCGAATAATCGTTTTGTATACAGTCTTTGTGGCGTGGCCGCTCTGCCAGAAGACACCAA
>JBAUEH010000145.1:0-1716 GCA_049678505.1 Candidatus Acidiferrales bacterium | reverse complement strand
GTGCACCTCCACTTCGCCCAGATCGATGAGCCGGCCGACGAAGTTGCGAAGCCGATACTTGTCGAAGTCGACGGCGGAAGCTGCGTTGCTCATGGTCGTTCTCTATGGCGCGGGGCGTCGTGCAGAGAAGGGGCGAGATTGCAAAGGCAGGCCGGAGCCTTCGCTGCGCCTGTCCGTGCCGGGTTCACCGCACAAGAGTCGAGCCGCACGTGTTTATCGGATCAGGGTAATGACACCAGCCGCCGGTGCCAAGTCAATCGGCGCCGGTGCGCATCTGACCAGCGAAGACGGAGATTACTTGGCCCAGCCGAAATGATAATTCACGCCGGCGCGGAAGATGTCGTCGCGCATCGAGACGTTCTCGTTCGGCGCGCCGCAAGCGACGCCGCAATTGAACGCGCCGAGGTCGACGTGCAGGTATTCGGCCTTGGCGCTCCAATTGCCGGGCAACGCCACTTCGACGCCGCCGCCGAGGGCCCAGCCGGTATTGGTAGTCGAGCCGCCAGGAAGGCCGGGCGCTGCGGCGCCGATGTTGCCGCTTGCCAGGCCGCCGGTCACGTAGGGCAGGAAGCGATCGAAGGAGTAGCCGACGCGGCCGCGCACCGTGGACAGCCAGGTATCGCTTGTGGTGCAGGTGCCGCCGGCACACGGCACGTTGCCGGTCAGGTGACTCCAGTCGATGTCGCCTTCGAGGCCGAGCACGGCTTGGCCGAGCTGCCAATTATAGCCGGCAGTCCCGCCCAATTGGCCGCCGGAAAGTCCGGCACGGCCGATGCCTTGCCAGTGCGAGTCACCCCAGCCGCCGCCGCCGTTGACGCCGAGATAAAAGCCGCTCCAGTCGTAGGCTGGGCTGACCGGCGGTGGTGCCTTGTAGAGTGGCGCGAGCGACAAGTCCGCCGCCTGCGCGCACGGGGCCGCAGCCAGCGCAACGACAGCCAGGCATCCAGCAAAAAACAGGCTTCGCTTCACGATTGTCGGCCTCGTACGCATGGCTGCCAAACGACAGCATCGACCCAATACGATACTGCGCATAACTGTATTACCCTGAGCTTACCGATATGGTTAACCCCGAGGGTCGCCGCGCCCACGACTCTAGTGCGCACAAAGGCAGCATTGTGTCAAGAATGCGGCAGACTCCCTCCTCGCGCATTACGTTTTCGTTAGATTCCAGGGGAAAACCGTCTTGTCGGGAGCCGGTTCCACCGAATCTTTCGCAGAGCGGCCGGGGAGCACTCGCTGTTGTGTGCGCCTCTGTTTTCGTTCCCTCTCTTCTGTCCGGCAATACGCGAGGCCGGACTTCGCGGGCAGGCACGAAGGGTCAAGGGAGGGGGGGTCGCTGGTCTGACGGGCTAGCTGAAACCTGCGTCAGTCTTCTACAGGGACATAAAGTACTACGGAGATAGAGCGAATGCGCCTTGACCGACTGGAAGGACAAGCCGACGGCCGCGTGGCCTGGGGCAGCGACATTGCCGCGCAGATGCTGCGCCGCCTGGGCATCCGCTACATCAGCCTTAATCCCGGGGCCAGCTACCGCGGGCTTCACGACTCGATCGTCAATCACCTGGGCAACGAGAACCCCGGCATCATCCTCTGCCTGCACGAGGACCATTCGGTGTCGATCGCGCACGGCTACGCCAAGGCAACCGGCGAGCCGATGGCCTGCGTGCTGCACGCCAACGTCGGCCTCCTGCACGGCATGATGGGACTGTTCAATGC
>JBAUEH010000144.1:0-4893 GCA_049678505.1 Candidatus Acidiferrales bacterium | reverse complement strand
GAAGATGGAAGAGGCGTTCGGCGTCTCGGCTGCAGCGGCGGCTCCGATGATGGTTGCGGGCGGTGCAGCGGCAGGAGCGGCCCTGGCGGAAGAGAAGACGGAGTTCACCGTGGTTCTCACCGAGGTCGGCGCGAACAAGATCAATGTGATTAAGGCGGTACGCGAAGTCACGAGCCTCGGATTGAAAGAGGCGAAGGATCTGGTTGATGGCGCTCCCAAGCCTGTGAAGGAAGGGATCAACAAGGAAGAAGCCGCCACGATCAAAAAGAAGTTCGAAGACGCGGGAGCCAAGGTCGAGATCAAGTAGTGCCGGAGGCGAGCAAAAATCGCCAGGCGACGAGGCATTCTTTCACGCGCGTGGTTCACGGAGATGTTGTATCTCATCACGCGTCCTGCCCGGACTCTATGCCGTGGTGTCACTACGGCAATGGTCCGGTTCAACCCCCAGAAGGGAACGAGGTAAATCAGCATGCGGAACGGTAATCGTTCGACACGTGAACGGAAACGTCTGGACTTTGCGCGCATTCGCGCGGCGGTGCAGATCCCGAACTTGATCGACGTGCAGAAGAAGTCCTACGAGCGCTTCCTGCAGATGGACAAGCTGCCGAGCGAGCGCGAGGACACGGGATTGCAGTCGGTGTTCACGTCCGTGTTTCCCATACAGGACTTTCGCGGACTGTCGCAGCTCGACTTCGTGGATTATGCGATTGGCGATTGGGAGTGCAAGTGCGGCCATTTGCGCGGCCTGCATCACCTGCGCGCGACGTGCCGGAACTGCGGCGCTTCGGTGGTCACCAATCCGTACAAGACGGGCGACGTGGTCTGCACGAAGTGCGGCGCGTTCAACCGCAACACACCGACTTTCTGCAACAAGTGCGGCGACCCGGTCACGCTGCAACTGAAGTATGACGTGAACGAATGCCAGGAGCGCGGCATGACGTATTCCGCGCCGCTGAAGGTGACGATTCGCCTGACCATCTACGACAAGGATCCCGAGAGCGGCGCGAAATCGATTCGCGACATCAAGGAGCAGGAAGTTTTCTACGGCGATATTCCGCTGATGACCGAGAATGGCACGTTCATCATCAATGGAACCGAGCGCGTGATTGTCAGCCAGCTGCACCGCTCGCCGGGCGTGTTCTTCGAGACCGCCAACAATCGCAGTTATTTCCTCGGGAAAATCATTCCGTATCGCGGATCGTGGGTGGAATTCGAATACGACACAAAGAACATTTTGTATGTTCGCATCGACCGCAAGCGCAAGTTCCTGGGCTCGATTTTCCTTCGCGCGCTGGGAATGAAATCGAATGAAGAAATTTTGCGCACGTTCTATCAGGTGGAACGAATCTCGCTGCGCGACCGGCAATTGCTGTGGAATGTCTCGGAAGGGCTGATTGACCGCAAGCTGGCGCACGAGATCAAGCACCCGCACTCGGGCGACGTGATCGTTGCGGCGCACAAGCGCATCACCGAGGCGCTTTACAAGGAATTGGTGAAGTCCAGGGTCAATCAGGTGGAAGTGCCCGCTGCGGATCTCGAAGGAGCCGTCACGGTCGGCGAGCTGGTCAACCGGCAGACGGGCGAAGTGCTGCTGGAAGCCAATAAGCCGCTCAATCCGGAAACTTGGGCGTCGCTCGGAGAAGCCGGAATTACGGAAGTGGATGTTTGCTTTCCGGAGCGCGACGACGTCGGCGTCATCGTCGGCCGAACGTTGGAAAAGGATGCAATTCGCAATTCGCGCGAAGCGCTGATTGAAATTTACCGCAAGTTGCGCCCGGGCGATCCTCCGACGCTCGAAACGGCGACGGCACTTTTCAACGGCATGTTTTTCGATCCGCGGAAGTACGACTTCAGCCGTGTCGGCCGTTTGAAGTTCAACATCAAGCTCGGTCTGGAGACGCCGCTCGACAAGCGCACGCTCGATCCAGGAGATTTCGTTGCCGCAATCAAGTACTTGCTGAAGTTGCGCCGCAATATCGGCTCGGTGGATGACATCGATCACCTCGGCAATCGCCGCGTCCGCGCGGTGGGCGAACTGCTCGAAAATCAGTTCCGCATCGGCCTGGTGCGTATGGAACGTGCCATCAAGGAAAAGATGTCTGTGTATCAAGAAATGTCCACGGCCATGCCGCACGACCTGGTGAACGCCAAGCCGGTGATGGCGGCAATTCGCGAATTTTTCGGCAGCTCACAATTGAGCCAGTTCATGGACCAGACCAATCCACTGAGCGAGATCACGCACAAGCGGCGCCTTTCGGCTCTTGGGCCAGGCGGTCTCTCGCGCGAACGCGCAGGATTCGAAGTGCGCGACGTGCATCCCACGCATTACGGCCGCATTTGCCCGATTGAGACGCCGGAAGGTCCAAACATCGGATTAATCAGCTCGCTTTCCTGTTACGCGCGGATCAACGAATTCGGGTTTATCGAATCGCCGTATCGCAAGGTGAAGAACGGGCGCGTGATCGATTACCTGCAGATCGTCAATGCGGGGGGCAGCGAATTCAAGCCCGGCGAAATCGTCGAAAAAGAAAAAGTGGATGCAGTAAACGAGGATATGGGGCGCAGCAAAGTTACTTCCGAAGCTCACTGTTTCTATCTGTCGGCGTGGGAAGAAGACCGCTACGTGGTGGCGCAGGCCAACGCGTCGCTCGACGAGCGCGGCCGCATTACGACCGAGCTGGTCAATTGCCGGCAGGCGGGCAACTTCGTATTGAAATCACGCGATGAAGTGGACTACATCGACGTTTCGCCGAAGCAGCTCGTGTCCGTGGCGGCGAGCTTGATTCCGTTCCTCGAGAACGACGACGCGAACCGCGCGCTGATGGGCTCGAACATGCAGCGCCAGGCTGTACCGCTGATCAAGGGCGAGGCGCCGCTGGTGGGAACGGGCATGGAGCGAGTGACGGCGCACGACTCCGGAGCGGTGATCAGTTGCAGACGCGACGGCATCATCGATCAGGTCGATTCGGAGCGCATCATCGTGCGTGTTGAGTCGGACCAGTCCGGTGTGCTGAGCCGCGAAGTAGGCTCGGATATTTACCTGCTGACGAAATTCAAGCGGTCGAATCAGAATACCTGCATTAACCAAAAGCCTCTGGTGCGCGCGGGAGACCGCGTCCGCCAGGGACAAGTGCTGGCCGACGGGCCGTGCACGGACCGCGGCGAGCTGGCACTGGGCCGCAACGTGCTGGTCGCGTTCCTGCCATGGCGCGGGTACAACTTCGAGGATGCCATCCTGGTCAGCGAAAAGCTGGTGCAGGAGGATTACTACACCTCGATTCACATCGAGGAATACGAAATCGAGGCGCGCGATACCAAGCTCGGCCCCGAAGAAATCACGCGCGACATCCCCAACATCAATGAAGGCTTTTTGCGCAATCTGGACGAGAGCGGCGTGATTCGCATCGGCGCGACGGTGAAGCCGGGCGACATTTTGGTGGGCAAAGTGACGCCCAAGGGCGAAACCACGCTCACTCCGGAAGAGAAGCTGTTGCGCGCGATCTTCGGCGAGAAGGCCGGCGACGTTCGCGACGCTTCGCTGTATTGCCCGCCTGGCATCGAGGGAACCATCGTCGACGTGAAGATTTTCTGCCGCAAGGGAGCGGAAAAGGACGAGCGTCACAAGGCCATCGAGGCGGCGCAAATCTTCAAGCTCGAGAAGAACCTCGCCGACGAAATTCGAATTCTTACCGACGAGCGTTTGAAGCGGCTTACGAGCTTGCTGGGCAGCCAAAAGCTGATGGCCGACCTGCACGATGAGCGTACCAATAAGCGCTTGCTGACCAAGGGCACGGAGCTCACCCGCGATATCTTGGAAAAAATCTCGACGCGGAATTTGAAGCGCCTGCGCTTGTCGGACAAGGACCCGCTGCTCATCGAAAAGATCGACGAAATCGAGGAGATGACTTCGCGGCAGATTGACGTGCTGCGAAAGATCACCGAAGAGCGCAAGGAAAAGCTCAAGAAGGGCGATGAGCTGCCGCCGGGCGTGATCAAGCTGGTGAAAGTGTACATCGCCATGAAGCGCAAGCTATCGGTCGGCGACAAAATGGCCGGCCGCCACGGAAACAAGGGCGTAATTGCGCGGATCGTGCCCGCGGAAGACATGCCGTATCTGCCGGACGGCACGCCGGTTGAAATTGTCCTCAATCCGCTGGGCGTTCCGTCGCGCATGAACGTGGGCCAGATTCTGGAGACGCACTTGGGCTGGGCTTCGAAGGAACTCGGAGGCCAAATCGCCAAGCTGCTCGACGAAGAATCGCGCGCCGACGTCGTGCGCAAGTGGTTCAAGGATGCGTTTGGGCCAACGTCGGTTTGGGATTCCATCAAGGAGCTCGACGACGAGGAAATCATCAATCTGGGCGAGCACTTCCGCGAGGGAATTCCGGTGGCGACGCCGGTGTTTGACGGAGCGCGCGAAAAAGATATTCGCCAGCTCTTGCAGGCGTCCGGCCTTCCCGAGACCGGCAAGATCGCGCTCTATGACGGAATGACTGGCGATGTGTTCGCGCAGCAAGTAACCGTGGGCTACATTTACATGCTCAAACTGTCGCATCTGGTGGACGACAAGATCCACGCGCGTTCCATCGGCCCGTATTCGCTCATCACGCAGCAGCCGCTCGGCGGAAAGGCGCAGTTCGGCGGCCAGCGATTTGGAGAAATGGAAGTGTGGGCGCTGGAGGCTTATGGCGCAGCGCACATTCTCCAAGAGCTGCTCACCGCGAAATCCGACGACGTCTACGGCCGCGCCAAGATTTACGAGGCCATCGTCAAAGGCGAGCCGGGGATTGAGCCCGGCGTGCCGGAATCTTTCAACGTGCTTGTTCGTGAATTGCAGTCGCTCTGCCTGGACGTGGAATTGATGAAGCGGCAGAAACCGCAGGCGGAGCCGGC
>JBAUEH010000143.1:0-95934 GCA_049678505.1 Candidatus Acidiferrales bacterium | reverse complement strand
GTTGCGTCGCTTTCTCAAAGAGCAGTTGCCCGATCATATGGTGCCGGCGGTCTTTGTGCTGCTGGATGCTTTGCCGTTGCTGTCCAACGGGAAGATAGACCGCCGGGCCCTGCCGGCGCCGGATCGATCCAGGCCGGAGTTGGAGAAATCTTACGTCGCGCCACGCGATGACCTGGAACTCCAACTCGCGCGTATCTGGGAGGAGGTCCTGGGTGTTCGGCCAGTCGGCGTGAGGGACAATTTTTTTGAGCTTGGAGGGCACTCACTGTTAGCGATACGTCTGTTCGCCCTCATCGAGACACGGCTCGGCAAGAAACTTCCGCTGACGGCCGTTTTTCAGGGAGCAACGGTTGAACATCTCGCCGACGTTCTCCGCCAGCAGGCCACGCGCGGCCCACAGTCCTCATTGGTACCCATTCAACCCGGTGGCAGCAAACGGCCGCTCTTCCTGGTGCATCCGGCTGGCGGACACGTTTTTCCCTACGTTCATCTGGCGCAATTTCTGGGTCCCGATCAACCCTGTTACGGACTGCAAGCCAAGGGGGTGGAGGACGGACAAGATCCCCACGCACGCATCGAAGACATGGCAACCCATTACATCCAAGCACTGCAGACCGTACAGCCGACCGGACCGTACCTTCTTGGAGGATGGTCCATGGGAGGCGTGGTTGCCTTCGAGATGGCGCAGCAACTTCACTCACAAGGTCAACGAGTGGCGTTGCTCGCCTTACTGGATGCCCGGGTTCCTACTCCCGAAGAAACGTTCCCAGACGAGGACGCTGACGCGATCTTATTGGTCGAACGTTATTTCGGTATCTCGTTTGGTCCAATGGAGTCCTTGGCGAAGTTATCTAAAGACGAACAGTTGGCCTTTATCCTCGAACAGGCAAAGAGCGCGGGCTTGGTACCTGTGGAACTTGATGTTTCCCAAGCCCGCCGTTTTGTCGAACTCCTCAGGAGCGACCTGCGCGCAACGCAGAACTATGAACTGCATCTCTACCCAGGTCGCGTCACTCTCTTCAAGGCGAGTGAAACGTCGGCGGCCATGCCTCCAGATCCCACGTTGGGCTGGAGCGCATGGGCCAGTGAGGGAGTGGAGGTCCACGCCGTTCCGGGCAACCACGCCAACCTGGTCTACGAGCCTCACGTTAAAGCCCTAGCTGAAAAACTGACGGCTTGCCTCAAGCAGTCGCAACGCGTGGAGACGCTAGAAAATGGCGCAACGGGGAAGATCGAGCAATGACCACGGCAACGGCCTTTGATTCTTGGGTTCCCTGCCGAAAGCCAAACCCACAGGCTCGTCTCCGTCTGTTTTGCTTCCCCTACGCGGGAACCGGCGCCTCGATTTTTCGCACTTGGTCGGACGGGTTGCCAGCGGATTTTGAGGTCTGCCCGGTTGAGTTCCTCGGTCGGGGAACTCGGCTGATGGAGACTCCGTTCACCCAACTTGCGCCTCTTGTCCAAGTCCTCGCCCAAGACCTGGTCCCACTCCTGGACAAGCCGTTTGCCTTCTTTGGTCACAGCCTGGGAGCGTTGATTGGCTTTGAACTCGCGCGCCAGCTCCGGCGACAGTCTGGTGTTCAGCCGGTTCGCCTGTTTGTCTCCGCGGATCGCGCACCGCAAATCCCTCGCCGAGACCGGCCTCTCCACGCCCTGCCTGACGGGGAATTCCTGGTCGAATTGCGTCGCCTAAATGGCATTCCCCGAAAAGTGTTGGAAGAAGTAGAACTCATGCAGATCATGCTCCCCGTCCTGCGGGCAGATTTCGCCGTTTATGAAACCTATGTGTACTCAACTGAACCTCCCCTCAACTGTCCCATCTCCGCCTTTGGCGGTTTGCAGGATTACCGGGTGAATCGTGGCGATCTCGAAGCTTGGCGTGATCAAACAAGTGTTTCCTTCTCGCTGCGGATGTTTCCCGGCGACCACTTCTTCTGGCATACGGCGCAACCGCTCCTTCTTCAGGTGCTCTCTCAAGAACTGCGCGGAGCCACGTGAGGACCACCACATGAAAGCAGCACCCCTCACCTCTCTTGTTTCTGTGTGGCACTTTCCGCCGGAAACTTTGGTGCTGGGTTGCGATGAGGTTCATGTCTGGCGAGCGGCCTTAGACCAGCAGACCCCATCACAGATTCAGAGCTTCCTCCACAATCTTTCTGCGGATGAACAGGCGAGGGCTAGACGGTTTCACTTTCAGAGAGACCGGAAGCGCTTTATCGTCGCTCGTGGAGTTCTCCGGGCCATCCTCGCCGACTACTTGAACAAAGCGCCAGAGGGCCTATCCTTTCGCTACAGCTCTCATGGAAAACCCTCCCTTGCAGAAGAATCTGATAGGGATGGGACCCGCTTTAGCGTGTCCCACTCTCAGGAAGTCGCCCTTTATGCGGTCAGTCGTGGTCGTGAGGTGGGCATCGATCTTGAGCATATCCGGTTCGATATGGCAGTCTTGGAGATCGCCGAGCGATTTTTCTCACGACGGGAGGTTGCGACACTCCGGGCACTTCCAACGGACATGCAGCAACAGGCATTCTTTTACTATTGGACGCGCAAGGAGGCCTACATCAAGGCCCGGGGCGAAGGACTTTCACTGCCCCTGGATCAGTTTGATGTGTCGGTGGCTCCTGGGGAACCAGCCACAGTACTCGGTAATCAACGAGATCCATCTGAAGCCTCCCGTTGGTCTCTTCAGGAACTCGTCCCGGCCCCCGGCTATGTCGCTGCTCTAGCCGTCGAAGGACACGGCTGGCGCCTTGCCAACTGGCAATGGCCCGACGCGAAACAGAAATCAGAGTGAAAATTGCGACGCATTTTTTTTCCTAGCCCATCTCTGGGCGAGCCGTTTGACGATCCAATAGCTGACCAACGTAACGGGGGTAGCGATGATGATTGAGCCAACCAACATAACGGCGTAAACGTCCCAACTCTTTTGCAAGACGTCCCACAGTCGTGCGTGATCCAGCGTCAGCGGATGCCGCACTGGGAGAATCATCTTCCCCAATCGATATTCAGCCAGCCAGATCAAAGGCAATAGCGGAATATAGAGAATCGAAATCACCGCTGCTGCCACAGCCGCCGCCACGTTCCTCTTCAGCAGCCACGCCACTACTGTCGCTACAATAATTGGGGATGGATTCAGCGGCAGAAAACCGGCAAAGATGCCGATGGAGAAGCCAGCCGCAATTTGGTCCGGTCGGGCATCAAGGTGCGCCAGCTTCTGCCAAACATCCCGGATTCTTTGTTTCACGGTGATTCTGGCCATGGATCAGAGTGTCTGGCCGGGATGCGCCACATCACTGGCGATGTGACCATCACGCATGCGAATCAAGCGCCGCGCCCGCTCCATGACTAGAGGATCATGAGTGGAATAGACGAAAGTGGTGTTGTGAGCGCGATTGAGTTGATCCATCACTTCGAGGAGAGCGGTCGCAGTGACCGAGTCAAGATTCGCCGTGGGCTCGTCCGCCAGGATCAGCGTCGGCTCGGTGACCATGGCGCGCGCCACCGCGACTCGCTGTTGTTCCCCCCCGGACAACTCGCCGGGCCGACGATCTTCAAGGTTGGCAAGACCGATTTCTGCGAACAGCTTTCGCACTCTTTCCTTACGCTGCTCCACCGGAATGCCCTGCAACAGCAACGTAAATTCAGCGTTCTCGAGCGCGGTGAGCACTGGCAGCAGATTGTACGCTTGGAAGATGAAGCCGAGGCGCTGCAGCCGCAGATGAGCCAGCTCCCCTGTGGATAAGAGTTGCAGGTTCTTCCCTTCCACCAACACCTCTCCAGAATCGGCCCGATCGAGTCCTCCGATGATATTAAGCAACGTGGTCTTGCCGGAACCGGACGGGCCAGCAATCGCGAGAAATTCTCCGGGAGCAACGCACAGACTGATCCCGCGCAGGGCCGGAACCTCGATTGGCCCCGTGCGGTAGCTCTTCTTCACGTCCTTCAGTTCCGCAGCCCACTCAGTCACAGCACCCTCCAAAGCATGCTAGAACACCTGCAATGAGCCGGGCAGTTTGGTTCGCGCCGCCTTGAGAGCTGGATAAAAGGAGATGACGGTCGCTGTCAAAAACACAATACCGACGGACGAAGCGATTCGCGCCACGCTCAAGCGCGAGTAGATGATCGGGTCAAAAACGAGAGCGGTTGGGAGGCTGCTCTTGAAGAACCAGCGGAGGTCCAACCCGGCAGTGGCGAAATAATGTTGAGCGCTCAACCCCAGGACCAGGCCAAGAGCCAGGCTGATCGCTGTAAGCGCCAACGACTCGCCAATGACCATCACGGCAAGCTGCACGGGCCGTAGGCCCAGAGCCGAACAGAGACCGAATTCATAACGGCGCGCGATGACTCGCATCAGAATCGTGTTGAGTATTCCCAACCCGACCATCACGAGTACCACTCCGTTCATCACATAATTAAAGGCCTCGTCTAACACGAAGGACTGAGCCAGTGCCGGCATGGATTCCCGCCAAGTCAGAACTTCAACCGGAAGCCCCGTCAACTGCTTCCGCAAGCTCCGGGCCACCATCGGCGAGTCACCCTCTCGTTCCAGGAGGACCGCGACCTGATTGACCCGGTCGGGCACTTCGAGCATTTCCTGGGCCTCGGGCAGCGGCAACTGGATGACGTGGGCATCGATCGCCTCGATACCAGTGCGAAAGATCCCGTTCACTCGCAGCAGAGCGCTCTGCATTTCTCCCTCATCGGCGTCGGTCGCCTTCGTTCCGGGTGCTTGCACCGACTGAGTCATGAGCACGACCTTGGCCCCGACCTTCACCGCAAGCTTACGCGCCAATTCCTCACCAATCACGACGCCCGATTGTTGGTCGTCATTGAGATACTTCCCCTCGATGATCCGCTGGGGAATCAGGGATACGGCACGCTCCTCTTTGGGGACGACCCCCATCACGCTCACGCCACTCGCGTTGGCTGCGGAACTCAGCAGCCCAGAGGCCAGCAGCCGGGGACTCATACCTCGCAGAACATGCTTCATGGGCCCGCTATGCATAAACTCCTCTGCCGTGGATACGACCAGGACCGGCAGCAACAACGCCAGAGAGCCGGTGTCTTGATACCCCTGCGCCTGGATGACGACATGCCCGGTGCCGAATCTGACCGCATTACTAACCAATTGCTCGTGGCTGCCGTCGAGCAGGCCCAAGGAAATCAGCAGCAAGGTGAGACCCAAACCCAAAGCCAGCGCCGTCAACAGGGTCCCGCGGGGATTCCTCCAGAGATTGCGCCACCCGATTTTTACGAGCAGAAGGACGCCGATCATCATTAAACCTTTCGGAGCGCCTCCGCTGGCCGTAAGCGAGCCGCCCGTAATGCGGGATAGAGGGCCGATACCACAGCTGTGACGGCCAGTCCCAGAGCAGCCTGAGTGTAGGCAGTGAAATCCTGCCGACCGTACCACAAGGGACCTACCACGACTCCGCCCAGAGAAATCGCGCCTCGACTTCCACCTAAGTACAGACCATGAACTTGCAAATACCAGAGGACAGGAGACCCAAGCGCTCCACCCAAAACCAGACTGCCTCCCGCCAAAATTGCCGCCTCCGCCACTATGAGACTAACCATCTGAACCGGACGCATTCCCACGGCCATCAGCATGCCCAGTTCACGCGTGCGCTCTACAATCGCCATGAGCATAGTGTTAACGATGCCCATGACTGCCAGCAGGAAAAAGATCAAAAACAGAATAAAAGTTACACGACGATTGAACTGTACGTAGTCCGCCAACTCCGGCGCGAGCTCCGGCCAAGCTCTCACTCGAACCGGAAAGGTTTTACTCAGTCGCACCTGAAGTGCCGCCGCTGTCGTCGTTGCCGCTGTGATGTCGCTGTCATGGAGCTTGATCCCTACTTCATGGATCCTTCCCGGCGGCAAGCGCAACAGCTCCTGCAGAGAAGCGAGAGGCATGAGCACCAGACCCCGGTCCATGGCGTCAAGCCCCGAGTGAAACATCCCGACTATCGTATACTGATCATTTCCCGTCGAACCATTCACCGTCGGTGTTAACAGGACTATTTCCGACCCCACCTCGACGCCAATCGTGGTGGCCAGTTTATCTCCCATCACGACACCCTTGGGTATTCCTGCGGTCAGGTAGTTCCCCTTTACCATACGACTTTGCAGCACAGTGATCTTCTGCTCCTGATCTGGGACGACGCCGAGGAGTTCCGCCCCAGCCGATTGATGGGTCGTGCTGACCAAGCCGTAGCCATACACCCGGGGACTCGCAGCCTCAACCCGCGGATCGGCGACGATGGCGGCAACCAGCGCGCTGACATCTGTCCCGTTTCGCCCCCCCAAGGTCAAGTGAATGGGACGATCCGGGTAATAGCTCGGAGCATGCACCTCGGCATCAGAGAGAACAAGGTCCGTGCCGCTCTGGATCATCTGCTGCCTCAGTCCAGCCATCAGGCACGCGACAAACAGCAACATGGCATATCCCAAACCGATCGCCGCCATGGCGATAAGCGTCCGCCGGGGATTACGCCAGAGATTGCGCCACGCGAGCCGCAGCAGCCGTGCGATCATTGCTTCAGATTCTTCCTGGAAAACATCGCCTCGCTAATGGGCTCGTCAAAGTTGATTTTCTCGTACGTGATGGTCGTCTGTTCAACCGCTTGGCCCGTAGGTCGCATAACCAAACGTGTCGGAATCAGCCTCCCGCTCATGATCTTGTAGTCGGAAAAGGTCAGTTCTCGGACCAACTTCCCGTCCTCGTCATAATACCGCTGCCGGATGGGCATCCGGTCGGCTTGGCGGACCTCCAAAGTAATTTTTCCCCACACCACCACCGCTGCCGGCTTGGGTGTTAGGGTATATTCAGAAACTGCGACCCCATCCCGCTGTCCTTCAAAAGAGGTCTCAATCGCATAATCGTTGGTGAGGCGACTCTGTTTCACCAGGTCATTGAGGGTAAAGTCACTGCCCATCCACGGGCTCATCATCATCGAAGCCGGAATCTTCACCGTGCGGTTTGCTTTCGGCAGATAGTACCAAATCTTGCCGTTAACTTTCAGAATGGCCGTGCCCGCATCTTCCGGCGGCTGGCGGATGCGGAGGAGGATGTTTGACTCCCCGACCGACCAGAACTGCATCGTGATCTTCCGTTGCAAGTCTTCCTTGGTGATCTGCATTTCCACCGTGGCGATGGTGGATTGGCTGGTAAACAGCCGAGCTATTCTGTCCACGATCTCCCGCGCCCGTTGATCGTCCGCGGCCTTAGAAACTTGTCCTAAGCTTAGCCATATTAGCGTCACGCAGATCGCGGCGATTCCTTTTTGCCATCTCATAAACAGACAGGTTATTTGGCGGGGGCGAGAAAAGCAAGCAACCCAAAAGGCGGTAGTGAGCTGTTCTGGGAATGCAAATGTGTCCTGACCGTCGACCGGTCGGGATAAGTAATGCCGGTCAGCCGGTTCCCGATGATCTTTGTTCCGAGCCGCTTGTACTCGCGTTTCAGGACCCGATTAAAGCGGTGATGAGAAACACCTATGAGGTGGGGCCGGAGATCAGCGATAGGAGTTCGCAGCAGCATATTTCGCAACTGTGCGAAACGGGACTGCATGGTCTCTATCTCGATGTCATCATCGATGCGTGATGCATAAGAGCGCTAAAAACGAACCTGACCACGCAACACGTGCGAGCGTCAGGAAGGAAATGGGAAAGCCGCGCATGGCCAGATCTGCGAAAATGGCGGAACAGAATCTGGATGCTACGCAAATTCCAGAACAGCCAAGTTCAACTGTGCCCGAAACGTCAACGAGATTATCCCGCCCCCACAAGAACTAAGCAGTTTAATGGATTGCGATAATCTCATTCTGTATGGCGTTGAACGAATTAGCCGAACTACTGTGAGAGCTTGAACAAGTCCTCCTGATGCTCAAGATGACGGGCCGCGCTTCCGGTACTCAGAGAATTATGCTGAAAGTCTGCCAGGAAAAGTTTGCGGGTCCGTGCCAAGATTTCCTGCAAAAATGGATGGAGACAAGATGGTTCAAGCAATAGATCAATGTTCGAACATGCCGCGTCTCTCATCTTCAAGGAACAATCACTGCTGATCCATGCCCCGTTTCTTCTTTGACTGCGAGAAGAGCGTTGTTCGCAACATCGAGTGAAAATGTTGTGACTTGCGGACGAATGTTCAGACTCGCAGCGATTTTTAGAAAATCGCGCGCATCCTGTCGAGTCATATTGGCCACACTACGTATCTGCCGCTCGCCCCAAAGCAGTTTGTCGTAGTCAAAGGCGGGCATATGGTCAAGATGAATTGCATTGATTGCCACCACTCCACCTCTACGCAAACTAGCGAGAGCACTTACTACGACCTTTCCGCTGGGAGCAAAAGTGACTGCACGGTCGAGCTCCACTGGCGGCTTGTCATCTTCTTTGCCGACCCACACCGCGCCAAGGGAGGCAGCCGAGCGCCGGTGGGATTCGCCTCTCGTCACGACATAGACTTCGCATTTCCAGGATTGCAGAATGGGAATCGCTAAACTTGCGGAACTCCCAAAACCGAAAAGCCCAACTCGCTCACCATGCTCAATACCCGCAACACGTAGGCTCCGGAAACCGATGATGCCTGCGCACAGGAGGGGAGCGACATGTACGTCGTCCAAACCAGCGGGCAAGGAGAATGTGAAGTCCGTGCGCGCAAGAGCATACTCAGCATATCCGCCATTAACCGTATATCCGGTGAAAGTAGGCTTATCACATAGATTTTCCATTCCATGATGACAGTACCAGCAATCGCCATCGACTCCGCCCATCCATGAAACACCGACACGCGTTCCCGTCGGCAACTCGGTTGTTGCGCCTTCGACTACCTCACCCACGATTTGATGACCGGGAATGAGCTGCGGCTGAATCGGCGGCAGGTCCCCTTCAACGATGTGCAGGTCCGTACGGCAAACTCCGCAGGCAACGACCCGAAGCAGGACATGACCGCCTTCCAACTGTGGACGACGAACGTCTTTAATTTCGAGGAACCGTCCGGTTGCTGAGTGCGCTGACGCAAAAATGGCAGCTTTCACTTTTCCCAATCCTCCCGAAGCTAGAGCCCGCCGCAAATACATGCTTTCATGATCAGGCTCCCGCTGTCATGTGTGTTTTTGGGAAATGAGGGATAAGCAGAGCCAGCCGCGCCGAGAGAGAGACTTGATAGCGTGGTCCGGTCCGTTGCTGACCGAAGCGCAGTGGGAGAAAATAAATATTAGCCACCTCACAGCTCCGCAGGTGAGAAGAACCGTCCGGAGACGCTAACATTGACCAAAACAGAACAGTTTGTTGGTTGCGCTGATGTAAAGATATCGTTGTGTGCAAAGACAAACGCAGTCTAGAGCGGATTCGAGATACTTGCCCAACGCAATATATGCAAAGCCACCGGACAACAGATTCTTTTTGGCAAGAACGGCATGTTCACAAAAGTTCGCATGCGGGCACCTGAAGCCGCGATCACTAACCATCCTAAATGTCCGCACGAGTGTTCGTTCTTTTGTGTGGAGTAAGCCCATCGAGGCAAAAAGAGGCACAGTGCAATCATGACATCTTCTTCTTCAGCGACACTTTCGACGACACTCGCTCCGCCCGCATTGGATGAGATCTGTATCAACACGCTCCGCTTTCTCGCGGTGGACATGGTGCAGAAAGCTAAATCAGGCCATCCCGGTCTGCCCTTGGGCTCGGCGTCCATGGCTTACGCACTATGGGATCGCTTTCTCAAGTTCAACCCACGCGATCCCTTCTGGCCCGACCGCGACCGCTTCGTTCTTTCAGCCGGACATGGATGTGCGCTCTTGTACGCTCTGCTTCATGTCACAGGCTTCGACTTGCCGCTGGAGGAACTCGAGAGGTTCCGCCAATGGGGAAGTCGCACGCCTGGCCATCCGGAATATGGCAAGACACCAGGCGTCGAAGCTACAACCGGTCCCCTGGGACAAGGGCTCGCAAATGCCGTCGGCATGGCTATCGCCGAGGTGGCGCTTGCAGCGCGATTTAATCGGCCGGGTCACCAGATCGTAGACCACTACACCTACGCTTTGGTGAGCGACGGCGACCTGGAGGAAGGAATTTCTTCCGAGGCAGGATCAGACGCGGGCCACCTGCGGCTGGGCAAACTTATCGTCCTCTATGCCAACAACCACATCACGATCGAAGGCAGCACCGAGCTGGCGTTTACCGAAGACCGGATGGCGCGTTTCGCCGCTTTCGGCTGGCACGTTCAGCGAATCGAACAGAACAACGATGTCAATGCCATCGCCTTCGCGCTGAAGACTGCCCAGCAAGAAACGGGGCGTCCATCCTTGATTCTCGTTCGCACGCACATCGGCTTCGGTAGTCCTCACAAGCAGGACACTGCGGCGGCCCACGGGGAACCGCTCGGAGTGGAGGAGGTTCGTCTGACCAAAGAGGGGCTGGGCTGGCCGGTGGAACCTGCCTTCCACATTCCCGACGAGGCATTGGAGCATTTCCGAAAAGCAATCACGCGGGGAAGCACCGCGCAGGCCGAATGGGAGTCACGGTTCGAAGCTTTCAAGAAGGAAAATCCTGAATTGGCCGCTGAGTTCCTGCGGGTCATGCACCGCGAGCTTCCGAAAGATTGGGACGCAAGCCTCCCGAGATTCACTCCGGCGGACGGTCCAATGGCAACCCGCATCGCCTCGGGAAAAACGATCGCAGTTCTGAACACTCATCTACCCGAACTGATGGGAGGCTCGGCCGATCTTGCTCCCAGCACCTTCACGAACATGGACGGTGCCGGGAACTTCGAGCCGGAGAACTGGGCGGGACGCAACATGCACTTCGGCATCCGCGAGCACGCCATGGGCGCCATACTGAACGGGATGGCATTGCACCGGGGCCTCATCCCTTTCGGAGGAACCTTTCTGATCTTCAGCGACTATATGCGTCCTCCGATGCGTCTGGCAGCCATGAACGGTCTGCCGGTGATTTATGTTTTCACGCACGACAGCATCGCCATGGGAGAGGACGGCCCGACCCATCAGCCTGTCGAACAACTTGTGGGACTGCGATCGATCCCCGGCATGGTTGTCATTCGGCCTGCGGATGCCAACGAGACAGTTGTTGCTTGGCGGATCGCTATTGAACGCAATCAAGGTCCCGTAGCCCTCGTCTTGACGCGCCAGGGCCTTCCCGTGCTCGATCTATCCCGCTATCCAGCAATACGGGAGGGAGTGGCGCTTGGTGGTTATATCCTCGTGGACTCTGCGCCGAACACGCGGCCCGACATCATTCTGATCGCCACAGGATCCGAGGTGCATCTGGCGCTGGAAGCTCGTGATCGATTGGCGAGTGAGGGCGTCCAGGCGAGGGTAGTGAGTATGCCGAGTACTAATCTCTTCTCCCTGCAGTCCGATCAATATCGCGACAAGGTTTTGCCGCCGGGTGTGCCTCTCTTGGCCATCGAGGCTGGAGCATCTCTCGGATGGAAATCCTATGTCGGTCCGCAGATCGCCGTAATCGGAGTGGATACCTTCGGCGCATCTGCCCCCGGATCAGTCGTGATGGAGCACTATGGCTTCACCGTGGAGAATGTCTGCAAGCAAGCTCACAACGTGCTCCAGCGGGCCAAGGAGAAGCCATGATGCGCATGGGTGTCTCGCATCGGACCACGGAGTTTGCTCTGAAGCAACAGATAGTGGAATCGTTGCGTAGCTTGGCGCACGAAGTCGTAGATTTCGGCGTGCACCAACTGAACCCCAGAGATGACTACCCCGATTCAGCGAGATGATCAACGATCGGAAGCCAACTTTCGAGAAAGATCGACTATAGCTTCATCTGACGTTCGCGAAGCACGAACGTTAACATTCTTAAGAGAAAGGGAAATTACATGGAACTAGGAATGATCGGATTGGGCCGGATGGGAACCAACATGGTGCGGCGCCTTATGCGCGCTGGACACAAATGCGTGGTTTATGACGTTCAGGCGGAAGCCGTACAGTCGCTCGCCAAAGAAGGCGCGGTCGGGACGACGTCGCTTGAAGATTTTGCGAAGAAACTGAAATCTCCCCGCGCCGTCTGGATGATGGTGCCGGCGGCCGTGGTCGATCAGACTTTGAAGACCCTTGTCCCGCTCCTCGAACGCGACGACGTAATCATCGACGGCGGCAATTCTTACTACCACGATGACATCCGCCGCGCCGCCGAACTGAAACCGAAAGGCATCCATTATGTGGACGCCGGGACTAGCGGCGGGGTTTGGGGCTCGGAGCGAGGCTACTGCTTGATGATCGGCGGTGATGAAACCGTCATCCAGCGCGTCGATCCCATTTTTGTCGCCCTCGCTCCAAGTATGGACGAGGCACCTCGCACGCCCGGCCGGGAAAAAGTAGGTGGCACCGCTGAACACGGCTACCTGCACTGCGGTCCGAGTGGCGCGGGCCACTTCGTCAAGATGGTCCACAATGGCATCGAGTACGGCATGATGGCCTCTTACGCGGAGGGATTGAACATCCTTCGCCACGCCAACACCGGCAAGCAGAAGAACACCGTCGATGCCGAAACCACGCCGTTGCGCCACCCCGAGCACTACGCATACGATCTGAATCTCGCCGACATCGCCGAGGTCTGGCGCCGCGGCAGTGTCATCGCCTCGTGGCTGTTGGATCTGGCTGCTACATCGCTTCTCGATAGCCCCGATCTGGCGAAGTTTGCCGGCCGGGTGTCGGACTCGGGGGAGGGACGGTGGACGATCAAGGCGGCCATCGACGAGTCTGTTCCGGCTCCCGTGCTCAGTGCCGCGCTGTATGAACGCTTCAGCTCGCGCGGCGAGGACGACTTCGCCGACAAGGTGTTGTCCGCGCTTCGTTACCAGTTCGGCGGCCATAAGGAAAAAGCCGCCAAGGGAAGTGCCTGATGGCTGCCTCCCGTTCGGACGCGCTGGTGTTCTTCGGTGTGACGGGCGATCTTGCCCACAAGATGGTCTTCCCGGCACTCTACGCGATGGTGAAGCACGGCACTCTTAAGGTCCCGGTAATCGGAGTCGCTTCTTCGAAGTGGAGTATGGAGCGTCTGCGCAAACGCGTGACGGACAGTATAAAACGTGCAGGCGGGATCGATGACCGGCGTGCCCTCCAACATCTTTTATCCCTATTTAAGTATGTGAGTGGGGATTATAAGAACCCGGCTACGTTCACTGCGATAAAAAAGGAGTTGGGTAGCGCTCGGCGCCCAGCCCACTATCTCGCCATCCCGCCCTCGCTTTTCGAGACGGTGATCAAGGGGCTTGGTGCCGCGAAATTAGCAGAGCATGCACGCATCATTGTTGAAAAACCGTTCGGACGCGACCTTGCCTCCGCGCAAGAGCTCAACCGCGTCGCGCACTCTGTATTCCCTGAGGATTCAATCTTTCGCATCGACCACTTCCTCGGCAAGGAAGCGATCATGAATATCCTCTATTTCCGCTTTGCCAATTCGTTCCTCGAGCCGATCTGGAATCGTAACTACGTGGCCAGCGTCCAGATAACCCTATCCGAGGATTTTGGTGTGAAGGGCCGCGGCGCGTTTTACGAAACCGCCGGCTGTCTGCGCGACGTGATCGAGAACCATCTGTTCCAGATCATCGCGCTACTTGCCATGGAGCCACCGGCCGATAGGGATTTTGGAGCCGTGCATAATGAGAAAGCCAAGGTCTTTCAAGCCATGCGCCCTCTGAAATCGGACGACGTGGTGCGCGGCCAGTACGTCGGTTATCGGAAGGAGCCAGACGTGGCGAGGAACTCCGACGTAGAGACTTTCTGCGCCTTGCGTCTTTTCATCGACTCGTGGCGCTGGGAGGGAGTGCCTTGGTACGTGCGCTCCGGCAAATACCTGGCCGAAAACGCCACCGAAATACTTGTGGAACTGAAACCACCCCCGCAGAGGCTTTTCGCAGACTCAGCGCCGGCGACCGGCCGGGCCAACTATCTCCGATTCCAGCTCTCCCCAGGTTCCGTCATCGCCCTCGCCGCTCGTGTCAAGCGCGCGGGGAAGGAGTTCGTCGGGGATCAGCGAGAACTGTGCCTGGTCGAAGAGCAATCGGGCGAGGAATCGCCCTACGAGCGGCTATTGGGCGACGCCATGGTAGGCGACGGAGCGCTCTTCACCCGAGAAGACGCGGTCGAGGCTGCCTGGGCGGTGGTCGATCCAGTCCTCAAGAAGCACCATCGGGTTCGTCCTTACAAACGTGGCAGTTGGGGGCCGAAGGAGGCTGACGCCATCATCGCCTCGGACGGCGGTTGGCACAACCCCGGAGCATAAGAAGCATCTGGCCGATGTGCCTACGTGTGCCCACCACTGCGACGAGATGTTTAAAGGACTCCTGTGTCCAAGAATTCAGGTACGAACTGTTCACTTTTATACAGTTTTGCAAAAGGCCTTCTTTGTACCGTTAACCTGGCTGGTGTTTCGGCCTGAATATGAAACCAAATTAAGAGGCCCTTATGGCAAAAGTCCTGAAATGCAGTGACCTGAATCCCGGATGTAATTTCGAAGCACGCGGCAATTCCGAAGACGAAGTTCTCCAGAAAGCCGCCACGCACGCCAAGACAACACACAACATGCATAATATTCCCCCGGACGCCCTTTCCAAGGCTCGCAGCGCAATCCATGACGAAGACGGAACGGGCACAAAGAAAGCCAGCGGATAAATAACGAACCAAAGCAGAATTCAATATAAAGTTGCGATGAGGAGTCTTCGTTCGGTGGCAAACTCCAGAACATGGTGTGCAACCAAGACAGCGCACACTAAATGTTCCGGCGTAAGACTGGCTTATAGGCAAAGCAAAGAGTATGGAATACGGTGAAAAAGTTCGTCTTGACCGTTGTTTCCCTGACGGCGCTTGGGATTGTTTCGTTGTAAGACCAGTAGAAGTTATACCAGCGAGGCAATGGACTCCGCGTGTCCAACATGGAGAACCATAACGCTGGATTGCGTAAAGGCAGGCGCAACATTCGTCCTGTATAACGTCACAACGTAAAGTCACCTACGAACTCGACGCGATGCAGCCGACAAAAATTTAGGAGGGCATATGTATGGCTAGCCCAATATCCATCGAGAGCGAAAAAGTACCGGTTTCCCGTGAACGTCTGGTTGCACTTTTGAACGAAGACCTCGCACGGGAATACAAAGCCATTATCGCGTACGTGGTCTATTCACAGGTATTGAAGGGCGCCGAATACATGAACATTGCCGCGCAGTTGGAGATACATGCGGGGCAGGAGCTCCAGCACGCAATCACAATCTCCAAGCAGATCGATTACCTGGGAGGAATGCCGACGACAGTTCCACAGCGCCTCCAGACTTCAGAGGATGCCAAGGAAATGCTCCGCATGGATTTGGACAATGAAAAAGATACCATCCTGAATTATCGCGAACGAGTTCATCAGTGCGAGGAATTGGAAGAATTTGCGCTGGCCGAAGAGATTCGAGACATCTTGGTGGAGGAACAGGATCACCTGATCGATTTGGCCACCGCTCTCGGCGAGGATGTTCCCAAAGTCGGAAGAACCAAAGATCACACAGGCCGCAAATAACGCAACGGCTGCACGATTGATTACGTAGCGCCTCAATTCATGAAAACGAGCAGGCCTGCTTAGGTTTTCGGCACATCAAACGTCTGGGTGAAGCCACTCTGCAGGCGCTTATATCGATGTCATGCGTTTGGGATCAATGCCTTTCAAGTTGACTTGTGTTGCCATATTCTTCTTAACTTTCTTGTTTTCATGCGACATTTGTTCTACTGTCTGCGGCGAGAACTCACATGAGAAAACTATCTCTGGTTCCCTTGGTGGCAGTGATTCTCGCGCTGGCCGGCTACGCGAGAGCCCAGCAAACATCGCATCCACGGCTCACGATTGACCAATTAATTGACATCAAGCATCCGTCCGAGCCTCTTTGGTCGCCTAACGGACGCTACGTCGCATTTGTCTGGGATCGCGCTGGCGTTAGCAATTTCTACGTCGCCGACGCCGATGGGCACGGACAACCAATGGCTCTTACGTCCTATTCTGACGGGCAGGTTGGCGGAGCGTTCTGGAGCAAAGACGGCACAACTTTGTACTTTCCTCGCAACGGCGAGTTGTGGCAAGTGGCGGCAACCGGAGGCGGGCCGCGCCCCGCGTGGACGCCCGAGACACAGGAAACGGACATCGTCGCCTCACCCGATGGTACGCGCGTCGCATTCGTGCGCCCTACTTCCGGCGGTTCCTCAGCGGCAAATCACGGCAGTGACCTTTACGTGCGTTCTCTCGACGACGGCACAGAATCGCGCATCGCTCATGACGACATCAACATCAACGGCATTAGCTGGTCGCCTGACGCCATGCACATCGCCTACGTTGGGGGCTCGCAAATCATTCATCACGACGAATCGCCGGCCTATTCAGGCGCGAAGCTCATCTACGTGATCACGGAATTTAAGCGCGGGAGCGTTTTTGTCGCCCCCGCATCAGGAGGCCAGTCCATCCCGCTGCGGGTGGACGCCGGATACGGGGCGTTGCGTTGGGTCGACGCGAATCATCTGGTGTTTGAACAACAATCCAGCGACTTCAAGAAACGCACGGTTTGCGTTATTGATACGGATACCCAAAGCAGCGAACCAAGAGTACTTCATCAGGACGTCGAGGAGAAATTCTGGAGCATTCCTTATGACGCTGGCGCTGAACCGCTGCCTTCGCCAAACGGCAAATGGATTTCCTTTCTCACTGATCAAGACGGCTGGGATCATCTCTACGTTATGCCGGCGGCTGGCGGCCAGCCAGTACAGATCACCAGAGGGCATTTTGAATCGTGGCGTCCCGCTTGGTCGCACGACAGCAACAGGATTGCCTTCGACGCCAATGAACCCGATCATCCCGGTGATCGCCATCTGGGCATCGCAACCATCGGCGACGATCCCGCTCACGCAACCGTGAAGATGATCACGGCAGGCCGCGGCACTGATATTGAGCCGTCTTGGTCATTCGATGACGAGCATCTCGTCTATCAGCATACCGACCCGCATAATTCCGCCGATCTTTTTGTTATCGATGCTGCCGCCGACTCCAAACCGATGCGCCTCTCCGATTCAATGCCAGCATCCATCGACCGTTCTGCCTTCGTTGCGCCACAATTTGTTCATTTTCCGGGTGCCGACGGCACGCCCGTTCCCGGCTGGCTGTTCGTGCCAAAAAACCTGGATCGCACGAAAAAACATCCGGCCATTGTCTGGATTCACGGCGATGGAATTAACCAGAATTATGATGGCTGGCACGTGGAGAGGAACTACGCGGTTTACTACAGCTTTCACCAATGTCTGCTCCAAGAAGGCTATGTCGTTTTCGCTCCCGACTATCGCGGGAGCATCGGCTACGGCCGCGATTGGCGCGATGCCGTTTACCACGACATCGGCGGCAAAGACGCCAAAGACGCGTGGATGGCCGGAAATTATTTGAAGACCCTTCCCTACGTTGATCCCAACCGCATCGGCGTCTGGGGTCTTAGCTACGGAGGCTTTTTCACGCTGAAAGCTTTAACCGACCAGCCGACTTTATTCCGCGCTGGCGTCGACGTAGCTGGCGTCGTGGACTTCGCCATGTATTACACCGACCCCTATCGCAGCGAGTGGACGGCGAGCAGAATCGGAACCCCCGAGCAAAATCCGGAAGTCTATGCGCAAACTGCGCCGATTAACCACATCGACCGGTTGGCGCGGCCGTTGCTGATCCTTCATGGCACCGCCGACGTCAACGTGCCATTCCTCGAATCGGTTCGCCTGATCGATCAGATCTTGAAGCAGAAAAAAGGCAGCCTGGTCTCATTCATGATGTACCCAGGCGAATTCCATTATTTCAGTCGAGCGCAAACGCTGCTCGACGCTTGGAACCGCGTCGACGCCTTTTTCGCCGCGAACCTGAGGCCATCAAGCGTTGCCGGGCATTGAGCAGCGCATTCTCGCGGCAGTCATGAGGGAACTTCCGTTTCATCGCGGTGAGTGCATTAAACGTCAATAACTTTGGACGAGGAAAATTATGTCTGCTCCGGTAGTCCAGCCTCAAAAGAAATTGACACTCTCGCGGAACTTCTTGTAGGCTCCCCGGCAGCAGTCGAGTTTATTGGGTGTGTTTCTGTTGTATACAAACGGACGCGGGCATCCCCTCAGCCTTGGTCCTGCGCCGCAGTCACCAAATTCTCGGTTGAGGAGTGTCTGCGATGAGGAATCGAATCTTTGTTTCCGTTTTGCTCTTCGTTCTCTTGGTGCCCGTCTGCACGTTTGGTCAAGGCTCGATAACTGGCAAGATTACGGGAACCGTCACGGATTCCTCTGGCGCCGTAGTCATTGGCGCAGTCATTTCGGTTGCCGGCTCAGCGCTTATGTCGCCGCAGGCAGCGAAAACCGGGAGTGATGGCAGCTACCTGGTCAATTTACTCCCTCCCGGCAACTACACCGTCACGATCACCGCTTCTGGATTTCAAACCTTCCTTCAGCAGAATGTGGAAATTACGGCAGGGTACACTGCCACCGTCAATGCGAAACTCAAAGTCGGCGCAGTCTCGCAAGAGGTCACCGTTACGGGTACCGCGCCCGTCGACGTGTCGACCGCGACCACTTCGACTACTTTCGGCACGAACCTGTTGCAAAAGATCCCTACCGGCAACGATCCTTGGTCTACTGTTGCGTTGACTGCAGGCGAGGTTCAGGACCAGATGGACGTCGGCGGCTCGAAGAGTTTTTATCAATCCACGACCGAAGTTCACGGAAGCATTCCAGGCCAGCAAGTTTATAGCTTCAACGGACTGGCCATGAATTGGCCCGAGGGCTCCAACAGCTATACCAGCTTTTACATCAATCGCGATGATCTCCAGGAATTTGATGTGGTCACCGACAACGCGGGCGCCAACGTCAGCGTAGGCGGTGTGTACATGAATATGGTCACCCGCTCCGGCACGAATCAATGGCACGGCGACGCGGCTGCGTATTATCTAACCAGCGCATTTCAGTCCCAGATGAATTACCCCGTTTTCAACGGAGCCGTGGATCCGATCGGTACGCCGTTCGTGATGTCTCGCGATACTACGGTTGACGCTGGCGGCCCGATCCTGAGCAACCGCTGGTGGATTTTCGGTTCTTATGGCCTATACGACACACGTGAGAACAATCCCGCCACGCTCAACCCCGACGGCTCTATCTCCCATTCGACAAACCATCAATCAAACACGCTTTTGCGCAGCGATTACCAAATCAATGCCAAGAATCGCGTAAATTTTAATTGGTGGTGGAACGAACAAAACCAATTTAATCGCTTCGACGGAACATTCGTTTATCCGCAGGCTACTTGGCTGCAAATTGAGCCAACGTATATCTTGCAGGGCCAGTGGACGAGCTTCATAACGCCTAATCTTTCCCTAGACACTCGCGCGGGCTGGAACCACTTACTCTTCCCGTTGATGTATGAGTCCGGCGTCGGGCCAAACGATATCCCGATTGATGACATCGCCACGGGTGTCTTGAACGGTGCGGCCATCTTTCAGCAAGTCAACAACACAGACGTGATTGCGCTCGCTTCGACAGCTTCCTATAACAAGTCGAACTTGGCCGGCTCGCACCTTTTCCAGGCAGGGGTTGAGTTCACCGATGGGCGCAACCGGTATCTCTATCTTGCGAACCACAATATGGAAGAGTTCCTCAACAATGGCGCGCCCTATCAGGTCACGGTTTACAACACTCCGTCTGACGCGCGCGAGGTTTACCATAACTTGTCGTTTTTTGGACAAGACGCGTGGAAGATCAAACAGCGCCTCACGCTGAACTTGGGGCTGCGCTTCGAACATTTTGTCACTTTCTATCCGGCCCAATCCCGCACCGCGGCTACGGACTTTCCGACGCTTTTCCCGGCCGAGAGCTTTGCCGCGTCCGGCAACGTCGTCGACTGGAATACGGTATCCCCGCGAATCGGTGTGGCATTCGATCCCACAGGTAAAGGCAATCAAGTATTCCGCGCCTCTTTCGCAACTTTTGAATTTCAACAAGGAACTGGTCCTGCCGAATCGGTAAATCCGAACGCCTTCAGCAGTTTCACCTACACGTGGAATGGCGCGACGGATTCTAATGGATTGCCAACGGGATTTCTGGGTTCTCCTCCAGTTTCCGCGACCGGAGGTGTGGACACCGTAGTTGATCCCAATCTGAAACGCCCGTATTCGGAAGAAATCTCGTTCGGATACGAGCGAACGCTCTTCCGCGACCTTCAAGTTGGCGTCAATTACTACTACAGATCCAACAAGGACCAAATGGTATCGAACAATATCGATACTCCGCTCAGTGACTGGACGCCAACGACGATCACGAATCCCCTTACAAACCAGCCCTTGACCGTGTACAACTTGAATCCTGCGCAAATCGGCATGTTCAATTTCCTGCTCACGACCGAGCCTGCGCTGAACGACAATCGTTACGATGGAGTCGACTTCACGGCGCAGAAGCATTTCAGCCACAACTGGCAAGTTCTGGGCGGATTCACCGTTTCGCGGAATAAGGGCGAGTTCACCACCGGTTCGGGCGACAACTTCAATGATCCCAATCTCGGCATTAACCGGGCCAATAGCTATTTGAATGACGACGCCACCTATGCTCTGAAACTGGCATCGACTTACGTCGTGCCGCGCATCGGTTTGAGCCTTAGCGGTAGCTACCAGCATTACAGTGGCTATCCATTCCAACCGCAAGCTTCTGTCGCACTAGCCCAGGGATCGGAAACGATCAACCTTCTTCCCGCAGGCGTGGTGCGGCTGCCGGACCGCGATTCGCTGAATCTACGCTTCTCGCGTCCGTTTACTCTTCACGAGCGCTTTCGCCTTGAGCCGATCATCGACGTATTTAACATTACGAACAGCGGATCGATTATCAACAAGCTGAATTTCTACGGCACCATTACCGGCTCGACGTTCGCTCCGTTTTCTGACTATGAGCTCCCAACCGACATGCTAAACCCACGTGTCCTGCGCATCGGATTTAAGTTCGATTTCTAACCCGCGTGTGCCGTCGCATATCCTGCAAACCTGCGGCGGCACCATTCGCGGCGATTCACCACGGATAACCCAGTCTCCAGGCGGCAGCCCTGGAACTCACATACCAGGTTGGAAGTAGCCGTACTTGGCATTTCAAGTCGAACCACCACACGATAGCTCCCGGATGGTCGGCAACTCGGAGGCGATCCCAAACGGGGTTCTGGGAAAAACCCGTTGCAATGCCTTCGCGCTGCATCTATAGAAAGATGGTTGGTAGGGGCGGTGGGGATCGGACTAAAAGCGACGCTGAAAATTCGTAAGTTATTCATTCCATTAGACGGCAAAAACGCCAAAAACCCCATATTTGCCCAACCGAGGTACACGCGGGGTACACGAGATGAGCCTAACCCGGTGAAGTGTTTCAGCCCGCATTCGGAATCACACTCTCGCTGTGTAGACCACCCGCTCATCCTCGACGATCTGTCCACTCGCCATAACAGGGCATGATCAGGCGGAGCTGCCACGCCGAATGATTGACGGTCAATGAAGCGGAATCGCTATTTACGGTCCGCGTCTTCAGCTTCCTCTTCTTCTCGATGGAGAGGTTCAGCCACAGTGTCAAAAGTCTCTTCTCCGGTGGGTTGACCAGTCAGCACGACATCAAGCAGCCCATCGGCTTTGTTACTCTCATGGCTTTGTACTTTGAGTCGCTCATGGTCCACTTGATGCGCCGCTTCCCCAGCGATGCCCGATTGCTCCATGCGGACCAAGGGAGAATCCGGTCGTTCTTGGAAATCGGCGATTCGTGACCCGGGGCAGGCGACCAAAATATGGTGAAGCACGGACACCATGGCGGCAGCGTTATCTGCGTCTTTTTCCGTCGCCGTTATCCAACAGTTTGGGTGCACCGCATTTCGCAACACCCTAACCCTGTCGGCAAAGCAAGTCGCGCATTTCTGTTCGCCATCTTCATGAATTGCGATGCAGTCGAACAACGGGTCTTTGTCGAACTTGTCCAACAGAGCTGCCAAAGTGCATTTTCCTGGACCAAAGCGGATGCGAAGCAAAGACTCTAACACCGAACCAAAATTAGTTGCGGCTTCGTGCCACTGTTTGTGTTCACGGCAAGTCATCGCCCGTTCCGTGTACTGCACGGCGAGGTCGAGATACTTTTGCTCCGTGAATGTCGCTGGCCGCATATGGCGATTATACCTTGAAGCTAAATCGTAACCTCACTCGTCCCCCTTCCAATGACCAGACTCACGACGCCCGCCCCCCCAAGGCGGCAAAACCGCGATTCATTCGGTAGCCATCCAACTTCCGTTTCATTTCCTCAAGCGTGTGCCCCCAATAATTCGTCGCCATGTTGTGTGCCCACCAAGCACATCTTTTCCCCAGCACAGGGCGTGAGGCTCTAAATGTTCTCATTGGGGGGTAAGAGTACCCTGACCGCCATTGCCTTCAGTTCCGCCATTGGCCCCGCAGATGCTTCCCGTGTAAAACACCCGTACCTGACCCGCGTTAAGTGCTTCTCCCGTTATCGGATCATCTAGAGCCCAGGTACCGTTGTTCATACCCGGATCGTAAGCGAATGGAGTCCATGCCTGCATTAATTGCATTTGTATCGTGGTCGAGCCGCTGGCACCGTTGAGATACGCCGTGCCACCGACCGCTGCGGAATTGCTGAATGTGAATGTCTGAACGCAACCCGACATGGAAAATGTTCCACTTCCTGTGACGTTCAAGTTCTGATCTTGGCTCAATGTCATGGATACTGTCACGGGGAAGTTGGACACGCCCTGACCAGCCGGTATGGGAGTGGTGCTTAGATTCCCGGAGTATGTTCCAGAAAACGAGGGCATTTTTATCCCCACAAAAACGCCGTCCTCCGAGCCTACGGTCGTGGTTCCCTGAATTTGAGGGGACGATGCCGAATTCACGACGCCTGTGAAACTGTCGATATTTGTTCCTCCTGTGGGAAGCTGAACGGTCGCTGACCATTGGTTGGCAGAATTGCTGAGCGTCGCATTCACCACAAGCCCTGAATATAAATTTGGTGGAAAATTGCATCCAGTGTCGTTCGCTGCGAACGCACAAAGCTGAGGCGGCCCATTGGGGTTCATTAGAAACTGAAGTGTGGTTGCCGGGGTCGAAAAGTAATTCGTCGTTGACTGTTCTTGCAAATTTGCGACTACCGGATTCGGGAACCCGAGCTGTCCGCTGTTTGACACAATGAAGAAGTCCCATTGACCTGTGATATTGGGAGCGGGAGGTGGCTGACTCGTTTGCGACCCCGAAGTGGAGCCACCTCCACATGCCGCGAGCACTACAGACACCACCAGCCCAAGCATAGTAATGCAACATGTACGCATCATTCGCCGCCTACTTCCTGCGAGTTGTTCCCGATTGTTCGCAGTTGCTTTTAGCACTCGGCTAATAATTGCGTCCGTTCGCGTGAAGGGATACATAGTTGCCTCCGGCTCGTCCGCTCACGACTGAGAGCTTTTCGGTGCCGATGTCTTAGCGTAGCCTTCCTCCAGCTAATCTGCTCGTGGTGTTATTGCTCGTGTGTCGTTAAACACAAGATGTGGTTAACCACATCAGATTCTTCCGTGCTCTTGGGATGCGGGTTAAGAACCTACGCAAAGCGAGGGGGTGGACTCAAGAAGACATGATTTCACGTGGATTTTCTGCGCGACACTGGCAACAAATCGAGGCTGGACGCCCAATCACCATGACGACACTGCTCCGCATTTGCCAAGTGTTCACCGTTCGTCCAGATCGCCTACTTCGAGGCCTGTAGGCGGAAAGTGCGGAAAGCAATGTGGTTTTACTCCGGCGTTTCCGTGCCGGGATAGCCTGAATGCGGCTTTATCTTCACCCATCCTGCCCAGTTGAAAGCGTGCACCGCACCAGTTAAGCGATCCAAACGGATCATCACGTACGGATTCTTTATTGGCTCGCCGCCGATCTTGTCCATAAACTGGTAGCGTTCAAGCAAAATGAGTTTCACAAACCATACAACAAGACCCCAAAAGGCCGTCACTGACGCAACGATGATGCTCGTCGCCATATTCTTCCTCCTGTCCAATACGATAGCCCAGTCGGCCCGGCAAACACGGGGATTTATGACATAAGCATTAACAACGCGTTTCGCTGCGCCCTTTTAGAGGCGCAGGAAGTCCCAGGCCTCCACCGCATCTCCAACGGCTCTTGACAACCATATAAGTTCTTATATAAGATTGGCCGTGACTAGCCCAGGATCGCAAACCCGGATTCGTTGGCTAGGGGACTCGCAAAAGATCATTCGCGGTTTCTCGGAGGCGGCGCGTCAGAACCTCGGGAACGATTTGCAGCGTCTCGACGAAGGCGAGGAGCCCTTGGATTTCGCCCCAATGGGTGCTGTTTTACCGGGCGTCTTTGAGTTGAGGGACCGTGATTCGGAGCACTGGTACAGAGTCTTCTATGTTCCGTTGGAAGGCCTGATCTACGTCTTGCACTGCTTCACGAAAACGACCAATCAAACGCCGCAAAAAGAGATTGAAACCGCAGGAAAGCGACTCCAACTTTTGAGACAGGAGATCGCGAAACTGAAGAAAGAGGCCAAGCATGAAAGGTAACGTGTTCGAGCAAATCGGTTTCTCGCCGGAAGAGGCGGCCGCGCTAAAGATGAAGTCTGAGCTGCATTCGCAGATAGTCAAGGCAATCAAAAAGCGGGCTTACGCACAAGCGGACTTGCAGAAGCGTTTGGATGAGTCCCAGCCAAGGGTCAGCGACTTAATGACAGGAAAGATCGCAAAGTTCAGCTTGGAAACACTCATCGCCTATGCGGAGGCTTTGGGCTTGCACCCGCAAATTCTGGTCGAAACACGCTAAGAAGCAAGCGCGTCCCGAGCGTCAAGGCCAAGGGCGGCACGCTAGCCCGTATTGGGACAAGCGCGACTCAAAGTACCGACGCAAAAGAGCATATCGCTTTCCAAGCTTCTCATCAGCTATAGAAGAGAACCGTTGCTGTTCGGCGACAACGAAATCGTAAGCTGGTTGAACCAAAATCTGCACGTCTCCAGGTTTCATGAGTTCCTTAAAAACAGGACCTACGTAGTCCAGAATTCTCTTCCCGTCGGTATCAGTCGCAGTTAGCTGCATGATCTTTTGAACGAGGGCCTTCGTAATTTTGGCATTGGGTGCTGTATCGATGTCGAATTTCACGAGTGCTGCTGAAAGGTATCTCCATAGCTCGTCGCCGATCACAATGCGCGGATATTGTGCGCTCTGGCATTCCAACAGATACGCTCGCTCAAGCGCTGTACCGTAGATTTCCCCTGCCCCTAACTCAGTCGCCAGACCAACATCCATTCCGCCTCGGAGAGCGTGTCTACCAGCCAGCGAGGTCAGCATGACGGTTGCGGCAGCGGAAAGAGCCGCGAAAACACTAATGATTGGAATCAGGTCGCCTCGATCATTGCGCAACGCAACCGACATGACGAAGGAATCCGAGAAGCCTACAAATTTCGGCTGCATCGAACCTAGCGTACCCAACGGACCGGTTGAAATCCCGGCCTCGAACGCCTTGAAATTTGATTGAAAAGTTTCCCTAAGATCAGAAACAAAACCTGCTGTCTCTCTCAGCACTTGCCCAACTCTGGTGTGGTCTTCCGGGGTTTTCGGGATTTCCAATTGCCGGAACTTCTCCCGCTGGCCGAGTACATCGAGGAAGCCAACAAGGTGGTGACCCAAGATATAGTGCTTTTCCATTGGTTCCGCCGATTGTCTCCGAAAGGAGTGCCGGAGAAATTCTAAGCCTGCGCACGCGCGTTTGCCGGACAATTTGCGGGGCGGATCATCTTCGGGTAGGTCCAAAAGCACGACTGGCGCGCGATCAGGGAATTCAACGACAATGCGCACATCACCGCATTGTTCGGCGGGGGATACTGAGTGCCGAAACACGCGGCGATCACCATAATGACAAAAACCGACGTAGAATACCTCGCGCTATCCCTCATCATTCTGGCCTTCATCTTCTGGAAAGTGTTTAGCTTGGTGATGCGAAGGGAAAAGAAAATGTCAGACGCCGCGATTGTCGGAGATTCTGCAATTCACAGGAAGTTTTTGGCGTCACACGTTCCGTTTCTAATCGAGTTCGGCGAACTCCAAAAACTGGCCGACAAGATTTTTGGTCTGGCACTCGAAAAGTACAATCAACCGTTAGACAAAGAACCCGAAGGTGCAGACTCAGATCAACTCACTGCGCTTAGACTAGCTCAAATAATCGTCTTCTATCTTGTCCGCGCGGCTTACGACGGCTTCAACGATGTATTCATTCTCGCAGGCAACTGTAGGGGCTTCGCTGCGAAGATGATGTTGCGGATGATGTACGAACATTTGGTGACCGCTTCATTCATCGCTATGAAGCCTGAAGAAACAAAACCTTTCGATGACAATGCGTCTATTCAAAAATGGAAGGTGTGGGTCAGGACGTTGAAGGCTGTTCCAGCCGCTAAGCACACCGTGCCAGAAGAGACGATTCAAAAACTTGATGAACAGCAACAGCAGGTGAAAACCCGGCTGAAGACTGAAAAATGCAAAACGTGCAAACAACCTATCACCCAAGACGCGTGGACAAGGGTTGATGTCGCTACGATGGCCGAACAGGTAGACGCTTCTAAAGGCGGCAACAGCTTGCAAAACCTTTACGCTCCATGCTACTTGATGGGCACCGCGTTGATGCACCCAACACCTTTCGGATTAGAGCTAAGGCTCGAAAGGACTGACGCGGGGTTGGTTTACAAAGACCTGCCCGAAGCACAAGCACACGATTCCTTGCTGCGCGCCCACGGCCTAGTCCTGCGGATGTTCAAGCTGATGAACGAATATTTCGCTTTGGGAGTAGATTCGGACTTGGACGCTCGCTGGGCAGCGTTTCCGAAAATTTGGAACGGCGCGCTGGTTGATCCACCTGTCGAAGTAAATCCGGGTTGACACCATGAGCATAGTAACCATTGAGTGGTCGGCAGAGCGGGATGAGAAATGGCGAAAAGTCCAAGAGGAATCGCCAGATGGCGTAGGGTGGTTTGGCCCGGTGAAGTCGCTCCACTGGCAGTATCTGCTCGTTCAGATATTTGTGACCCACAATTCCCCATCTGAAGGACTCCTGACTGCGAGCGGGGCCATATCCAATATCGTCGGTGGTGGAACCTTCAAGCTTTACAGAGACAGTTTCTCAATAGCCCGCAAAGATATAAATCCCGTAGCTAGCATCGTTGCTCTTCAAGTTCGATCGTCAGGCGGGAGACGTTCCTCGCTAGGAGCGACCGCGCTTGATGGCGGTGCGTCGATGAACTTCGATGCTGTATTCCCTGAGAATTTTCTCGCAGGGGCTGACGCATTCACCGTAGTCGTAGAGGCAAGGCGGTTGATAGGCTCGAATGTGGCTTTTATCTTTCCGTTCTCTAAGCTGCCTAGCGCCTAACGCTCATGCCAACTTTTCTTCGATCTCGGGAAGCAGCCCAGCAAACCGTTGAAAGAAATTGACCTGACCGGGGGTTTTGTCCTGGGTGAAATGAAAGAGAATCCTCCTCCGGTACGAGAATCATCGACCCTTGGCGGCGAGATCTGGATTCCGCGCCACCGCTGTTCAAGATTCAGAGACTGTCCGGTCTACACCCCGCGATGAGCTTGAGCTAACGCCCAACAGTGACTTCCACAGGCTCGCTTCTGCCGCGCGATAGCCGTCGCTTCGTGCGTGAGGCGGCGCGTCTAGGCCGAACTTCAAACTGCACGCCCTCCGTTTCCTGCAAGTACTTGACGATCTCAAACAGATTCCGCGCTTGGAGATTGGCGTGCGGTCCGAGCATCCGCATAAGGCTCTTTGCGGAACGATGGGTGATTTCGCTCAGTTTGCGAAAGCCGACCGTTGCGTTTATGAAATCGCGCAGAATGATCTTGCCGGTTTCAACATCACCGGAGAGAAAGTTGTCGATGCCCTCGCGCAGAAGCACCTTGCGAAAACCAGGATCGCGTTTCACGCGCGCCCGGATGGTCTCTTTGGAGTCGCTTGTCAAGGCCATAGCCCAAGTGCCGCCCTGGATTGGGCCGGAGAATGCCGGAGAAATCTTACGCGTGTACATGCGCGCGTCTGCCCGACGATTTGCGGGGCGGATCGTCTTCGGATAGCTCCGAAAGCACGACCGGCGCGCGATCGGGAAATTCAGCGACAATGCGCACGTCGCCGCCCATGGCTTTGACCGTCTTTCGTAGCGTCGAGATTAGTAGGTCGCTGCGCTTTTCGAGGCGTGAAACGCTGTCTTGAGTGATTCCCAGAGTCTTGGCGACGCGAGCCTGCGTGAGCTTGCGAGCTTTTCGGAGATCACGCAGGCTCATCTCTTCTGCGATTATGTCAGCTGCGCGGTCCTCAACCTTCTTGCGCTCGGTTGGATTCAGTTTCCGAATTATTTCATTCACGTTCACGGACATGGTTACGTCCCCTTTCCGATCCGCGCAAGATGGGCGTCAAAACGTTGATCTGCCTTCCTAATCAGTTCGCGGTAAAAGCGCTTTTCGCTCCCACCCGATTTGTCTCCAGCCACGAGTAGAATCGCTTTGCGCCTACGATCAAACGCAAAAGCCACTCGCCATTCACCATCTGCCGCGCTGAATCGCAATTCCTTCATGTTCGCGTGCCGGGAGCCTTTTAACGTGTCAACGCGGGGCCGGCCTAACTGCGGCCCAAACTCCTCTAAAACAATCGACAACGCTAGTATCTCTGTCCGCACATCCTGGTGGAGCGCGTGGAATTCCGGCTCGAATTCATCGGCCATCTCAACGGCCCATCTCACGTCTACAAATATGGCATGGAATACATTATGGAGTCAAGACCATATATCTGCAGACTGGCGGATACGAGAGAGCGGTGTACGAGACCGCAGGAATCTTGCACTTGACACTATGTACTTTATACATTACACTCGAAACAAGATTGGAGGCGCAAATGCCTGTTCAATCCTCAGAGAATCTGGCCTACCGCCGTCGAAGTACGCTTTGGCTCTTCTATGGCGCTGCGGTAGTTTCTGCAATTGCGATCAGCGCAGTTGGCAAGATCCCCTCTCTCCGAGTTCCTATTCTCGCCCTCGCTGTTCTGGCAGCAGGGGCCGCGATTCTGTCCCTACTTCGTTTCCTCCGCTCCAACGATGAGCGGGAGCAACAAGTCAACTACCGCGCCCTGACGTTCGCGTTCGCGGGCACGCTAATTTTCTCGCTCGCTATTGGCTATTCGCAGGCTGTTGGCTTCCATTCCATCTCATGGCTAGGAATTCCGCCATTGATGGTCGTCCTGTGGAGCATCGGCCTCGTTTTGTATTCCTGGCGGTACCGATGAAAACCCGGCTGCGCGTATTGCGTGCAGAAGCGGAATGGTCACAGGCCGAGCTCGCCGCGCGGGTTGGGGTAGCTCGCGGGACCATCAATGCTATTGAAACTGGCAAGTATGATCCGAGCTTGCCGCTCGCATTCAAGATCGCGCGGGCGTTCGGAAAAAATGTCGAAGAGGTGTTTCTGTACGCCGAGGACCAGGATCACGCGTCGCGCACCTGAGTCCGAGGGATAAGTGAAGAGATTCCTATGGACCGGCCTTACAGCATCTCCGATTTCGCTTTGCCGTCCCGTTGGGAGTCAGACTCACGCCCCAGTGTAATCGAGCGGGCGGGCAGGTCCCCGAGCGACGACAGAACACGTACTCAGGCAGATCGCGAAAAGCATTCCGATTCTGGCGCACCTTCAGGCTTCGACCGATCCAGAACAATTTATCGTGGGCGCGACCGTGAGTATTCTCTGCGTGCCTCAGAAGTACGAACACTCACCGATGTGGGCAAGTTTCGCGTCGTGCCAACCGACGATCTGGCGCGGTTCGGATATCAAGGCAATCAGGCTCACATGGAAGCCGACATTAGAAATCTGCGGAAGCACGGGCTAGTCGAACAGCGGACGATTGAAGGTCATTCCTCATATTCGACGAAGGTACTCACGCTAACGAAAGAGGGTCAACGGCTGCTCAAACGTGCGCAGCTTGTCTCCAATCAGCAGGCGACGTACCACGGCCTCGCGAAGCCCAAGGAAGCGCGTCACGACGCCGCACTCTACCGGCTCTATCAGAAGGTCGCCAAAGAGATCGAACGCTCGGGAGGGAAGGTCCGGCGCGTGATTCTCGACTTGGAGCTAAAGAAAGAGCTCTACCAAGCCATCTCAAGGATGCGGCCCGATAAGGACCCAGCCTATGAGCGCATCGCCATCGCCAGCCGGTTTGATCTGAAGGTTGTGAATGACAAAATTCCGATTCCCGACCTACGAATCGAATATGAAGATGAGTGCCGCGACGTGCACCGGCTCGATTTAGAGGTAGCCACTCGCGACTATCGACCTCAGGGTCTCGGCGAAAAAGCCAAAGCTGGATTCCATGTTTTTGCTCGGCAGCAAGACCATGACCGACTGCGCCGCGTACTCGATTCGCAGGAAATCACCGCGAGGATTTTTGCATTATGAAATTCCTACCCATACATACCGACGCCTTCCGCAGCTTTGGCTATACCGAGGAAGAAGCACGTTTCCTCTACCTTGTGGCTACGCATTCCGGGTACTTCACCTGTCAGCAGTTCTTGCAGTTCATCGAGACGAAGCCCGGCAAGCGCAGCGTGGCCTTCGCCCAGAAAGTTCTCGACAAGAAGCACGCCAGCGCCAAGGAATACCTCCGGCATGGTCGCGTCTTTCACCTCTTCTCCCGCAATCTGTACGAAGCCATCGGCAGAGAAAACATTCGCTTCCGGCGCGTCCATTCGACCGAATACATCCGAACGCGGCTTATTGCCCTCGACTTCATTCTCAGAAACCAAAACTTCACGTATCTCGAAACCGAGGAGCAGCAGCTCGCCTTTTTCTGTGAGCAGATGGGGATCAATAAGAAAGTCCTTCCCCGCAAGCGGTATTCCGGGGCTATCAAGGGTGACTTCACTAAGCGCTATTTCGTGGATAAGTTTCCGATGTTTTACAACCCAAGCGTGTCCGCCTCGCCCGTGGTCATGTTCAGTTTCATTGATCCGGGATTCGAGAGCGTGGACAGTTTCAGAACCCACTTGGACGCCTACCTAACGCTCTTTACCAAGCTCCCACAACTCCACTTCTATTACATCGCTACCCGCGATACCAACTTCGAGCGAGCCAACGGACTTTTCCGTGAGACGTTTCAACGGCTGTGGAACCCGGATTCTCCGTTTGGTCTGCTCCAATATTTCCACACGCGGCGGCTTTGGGATGACAAACAATATGGCAAGCTGAGCAATGGCGATATCGAGTTCCTGAACCAGGCACAAGAGCGATTCAGTGATCCTGGAGTCGAAGAGCTGTATTCGAAGTGGCGTGCGGGAGAGGTTACGGGAAACTTGGTCCGTTCGGAATCCGGGAAGTATCGAAGGCCGGGGCAGGCGGCTATGATCTGCGTCACGGTGAACGGACAGGCTGCGATGTTTGAGCGGCATCCGCATCGGCCCGTAAACGTGCCGGTGAAAAGTTCCAGAGAAGGAGTTTTCCAGGGAGATTTCACCTTCCACTTCTCCCCGGCTTGGAGATAAGCCTGAGAAAGCGCAAGCAAATGCAGCGGACAAGGCAAAGAAACGGAACGCGGCCAAAACACGACCAGAGGCGGGAGCGACCCCATCGCGCCGCAGAATCGCGGCCCGATCCCTTCGGGCTTCGGGGGTCACTCCCGCCTCTTGCTGCTCGAAAGCGCAGCTCGTGTTTTGGCCGCGGACTATTGGGAAATTCCCACAGCTTTGTAAGACAAATTGTCAGACAAATTCCAAACGAGGATTGGGGGCGGAACATGTCAATCATCAAAGCACCACCCAAACAACCAAAGTCGGTCACGATCCAAGCGCGGGTTGAGGAAGCCATCAAGGATCAATTGGACCGCTATGCAGAATTCATCGGCTCGACTCCGTCTTACGTGATTACCGAAGCCCTGAAAGACCTCTTCCATCGAGACAAGGATTTCAAGTCTTGGCAGGACCAACACGCCGGCAATGCAGACGAGGATGCGCCCGCCGCGCATCATGCGTGACACCGATGCTCCTGAATCACAGCGCCGACAAATGCAGGGGACCACAGGGGGAGCCAACAAGAGTTTGTCGAATCCAATTCCGTCCAGGAGTAGCTGCAAGCAATGGCCGTCGAACTACAACTCGAAACCTCAGTGCAAATCGAGCGGCACTACGCCGTTACGGAAATCGCTGAGATGTGGAACCTCAGTCCTGATAAAGTTCGTGAAATTTTCGAGGACGAACCAGGTGTGCTCGTGATTGGGGATCGCAATCCCCGCCACAAAAGACGCTATGTTACGCTGCGGATTCCGCACTCTGTATTACAGCGGGTCCATCGGCGACTATCGGCGAAAGCCGCTGTTCGCTAGGAGTGTTGCGCGATGCTGACCATTTACCGCCGTCACCTAAGACACTGCAAGCAACGCACGAAGGGGCGCAAGCACCGCCATTGCCAGTGCCCTATTTGGGTTGATGGCTTCCTTGGTGGCAAAGAGATACGCGAGTCTCTCAAGCTGCGCGATTGGCAGCGAGCGCAAGAAATGGTCCGTGAATGGGAAGCGGAGGACCGTCGGACACATCAGACGGAACAGCAAACAACGATTAAGGACGCTCATCGGAAATTTATTGCGGACGCCGAAGCGCGGAAACTGAATCAATCCACGCTGTACAAGTACCGTCTCTTATTCCAAGAGCTTGACGCCTTCGCGGAAGCATACAAGCTGCAATCCCTAATGCAGCTAGACCTGGACACCCTTGCAACATTTCGTGCCACGTGGACACAGGGACCGCGCACGAGTCTCAAGAAGTTGGAACGCCTGAGGGCATTCATGCGCTTTGCTGAAAAGAGAAAATGGATTGGCGATAATCCCGCCCTTGAGTTGAAGGCACCGAAGGTTCCAAGCAAGCCAACAATGCCTTTTACGCGAGAAGAGATGACCCGGATCATTGCGGCTCTTGGGCCTTATGGCAAGAGCGCCGGCATTCGCAATGCGCAGCGCCTGAGAGCCTTTGTTCTCTTGCTTCGCTACTCGGGGATGCGAATTGGGGATGCAACTCAGCTTGAAGTGAGCCGCCTCAATGGAAACAAGCTGCTCCTTCATACGGAGAAAACTGGTGTGCCCGTCTATTGCGTCCTGCCCGACGCCGTTGTTGAGACCTTGGAAGCAGCCCCGCGTTCAAGCGAGCGATATTTCTTCTGGACAGGCGTATCCACCGTGAGAAGCGCAAAGGGAAAATGGCAGCGCCGTTTGCAGCGCCTCTTCGAATTCGCAAAGGTTCCCACCGGCCATCCGCACCGCTTCCGCGATACGTTCGCCGTCGAATTGCTTCTCGCAGGTGTCCCTCTCGATAGAGTTTCGATCCTTCTCGGACACAGCAGCATTCGGATTACGGAGCGCCACTACGCGCCGTGGACGCGATCTCGCCAAGAGCAGATCGAAGCCGATCTCCGAGCGGCTTGGAGCAACGATCCGCTGATTAAAGAGGTACACGCCGGGTACACGGCGAAACCCGCCGCCAGAACTCGCGTGTTTTCAAGGAGAAGGATTGGTAGGGGCGGTGGGGATCGAACCCACGACCTTCGGCTTAAAAGGCCGCTGCTCTACCACTGAGCTACGCCCCTAAGATGATTAGTTCATGTAACTTGCTGGTTCCGGTCTCGCCACCGGTGCTACTGGAATTCTATTTGAATCCAGGCTCCCACGGTTTCATGCAGCTTGCTCCGTTCGAGATGCGAATACAGCTTCGTCATCATCAAACGCTTGTGCCCAGATCGGGGACATTCAGCATCCTTCCTTCACAGTCTACCATCGGCATGTCAATGCGTACATGCTGCCCTTGCGCGGCCCGGCGCTGACGGCATAGCGGGCAAAGCACATCGATTTCGCTGGCATTAGTCGGGCTGTACTGCACTTTGCGGCCCAGGAAATTTGTCTATGGATTCAAAAACGCAAGCCTAGAACCCGGATGACCGAGATTCTTACTCGTCCGAGCCATTTCGCGGCGCAAAGCGATGGCAGTAAAAAGCACCCAGCAAAAACAGAATCGCTCCCCACCAAACACTAGCGTGAAGGTTGTACAAGATGACTGGGTGTTGGGGCGGATGCACGAGCTCATAGAGACCTGTACCGAAGATCAGCAGTCCATTCACCAACAACGAGATGCCGATAAAAAACCAAATCGAAATCGATGCTCGCAAGTCCACGGTATCACCAGAAAATAACATTCAGCACCACGAATACAATTCCCACAACAATTGCCCAGAAAGCAGGACGCTGGTACAACGGAGCATGCTCCTCAGTAGGAATTTGAGTCGCTCCGTAGACAAGTCCGTTGAGCTCCTCCACTGGCTTTGGCCGCGTGGCCATACTTACAACGATTGTGACAACCATACACACAATCCAGGACCACAGAGCGCGATACATATCCGCAGCCATGGGACTGGCGTGGATCGAGAGCGCGACGTAGCGGACCGCTGACGGATTCACTTCGATCCAGCCGAACATCGCGGCCGCAGAGACTGTTCCCGTAAGCAAGCCCCAAAACCCGCCCGCGGAAGTCGTTCGTTTCCAGAACATCCCGAGGACGACCGTACCGAACAATGGTGCGATGAATATGCTGAACAGCGCTTGGACATAATCCATGATACTCAGAAATTGCATTACGAAATAGGCTGTGCCAATGCTGATGAGAACTCCCAGAATTGTGCACCATCTGCCCATCGAAACGTAGTGGGCGTCCGATTCCTTCTTTCGAATGAGCGCTCGATAGATGTCATAAGTCCAGACTGTGGAAAACGCGCTGACGTTGCCCGCCATCCCCGACATGAAGCCAGCGATTAGCGCCGTCATCCCGAGCCCAAGCAAACCAGGACCGCAGTATCGCGCCAGCATCAAGGGGAGCACTTCGTTATAGCTATGCCCACCCGTCACCGCTGCCACATTGGCGCCCGTCAGCTTAAACGGCAGCACAGCCAGCGCCAGTAGACCCGGCAAAATGACGATGAACGGCACAAACATTTTGAACGCAGCGCCAATGATGGGCGCCATCTTCGCAGATCGTAAATCCTTCGCGGCCAGCAATCGCTGCACAACAAGGAAGTCTGTTGTCCAATAGCCGAACGAAATCACGAGGCCTTGGCCAAAGAGAACGCCTGTCCAGTGGATGCCTTCCGGATTCGTGCTAAACGAGCCCAAGTAACGCCACAGATGCACATATTCGATCGATGTATTGTGGATGATTTGCGCTTTTAGCGGACCCCATCCGCCCACTTCAATCAACCCCAGAATCGGGATGAGTAGCGCCCCAGCCCAAATGAGCACAAACTGCAGCACTTCATTGAAAATCGCCGAACGTAACCCGCCGAGCGCCACATAGATGGCAACCGTAATGGCAGAAATCCAGATGCTGAAATTCATGTTCCAGCCCAAAACAATTTTCAGCACCAGCGCCATCGAATACATATTGATTCCGCTCATCAGCACGGTCATGAATGCGAACGAAACGGCGGCAAGGCCGCGGCTCGATTCGCCGAATCGGAGTTTCAGGTAACCAGGAACAGAATGCGTCTTTGAAATGTAATAGAACGGCATCATGAAAATGCCGAGAAACAACATCGCGGGAATCGCCGCGATCCAATACGCATGCGTGGCCAGAATGCCGTACTCGTAGGCCGAGGAAGCCCAGCCCATCAACTCAAGTGCTCCCAGGTTCGCAGAGAGGAAACTTAAGCCAGCGATCCACGCCGTCATTTCGCGGCCGGCCATGAAGAAATCTTCGCCTGTACTTGCCCGCCGCTTTAGATAGAAGCCGATCGCCAAGACGAGGGCGAAATAGAAAATCACGATGATCAGATCAACCGGGGAAAGCCGGACCAGCCGGGTAGGAACCGCTAGTATCGCGGCCGGATTCATGACCGCCTCATCGTGGCGCGCGGGGAGCGCAGACCTCGTGTCGAATGCATTAAAAAGCTTGTGCCGGGATGATGAATGAGAATAGAGGAGGGCAGGGAGGTTTGTACTAGCGTGTCAGCGATTTGACACCGCGCGTGGCTCAATTTCATCCGATCCGCAAGTTTACTTTGCCCTAATCCTGACCAACACGACTCCGTGCATCGGCACGTAGGCGCTGAATTTGTCAGTGAACGTGCCGAGGTCCTTCTTTAACCAAAGATCGCGGATGGTGGCATCGCCGCTCAGACCGATGTCGGAAAAATTCACCGTCATTTGCTCCGTCGTGCGCTGGCGATTGAACAATCCCACAACTTTGCTGCCATCGGCCATCGGCTTCATCCAGACTTCGAACGGTCCTTCCTGCGTGACACGGTATCCCTGTTTGCCGAGAGGGTCCTGGTCGACGGCAATTACCTCGGGGTTCGTGAGCAATTCGACGGTGTAAGGAGTCATCTGCGAAAGGTCGTTGCCGGCCATCAGCGGCGCTGCCAGGATGGCCCACAGGCCCATGTGCGTCCGGTATTCGTCTTCCGACATACCGCCATTGCCGACCTCAAGCATGTCGGGATCATTCCAGTGGGCCGGCCCTGCGTACTTCTCCAGGCCATTTTGGCCAAATCCAATTTCCGCCATGACGAAATAGCGGTCACTGATGTCGTTGGTGGTTCGCCACAAATTGCCGCCGACGGAATCACCCCATTCCCAAACTTTGTGCCATCCGTACTGGCAAAGGCTCAAGACGATCGGCCGGCCTGTTTTTTGCAGCGCGTCATGCATTTTGGTGTAGGCGGCCTCCATGTCGTCTAGGCTACCACCCGACTGACACCAGTCGTATTTCAGGTAATCCATTCCCCAATTCGCGTAAGTCTGCGCGTCCTGTTGTTCATGGCCCAAGCTGCCTTCGTAACCGGCGCAGGTCTTTGCCGCGGGCGACGAATAAATTCCTAGCTTGAGCCCTTTGCTATGGACGTAATCGGCGAGCGCCTTCATGTCAGGAAATTTTGCATTTGGATGAATGAATCCACTCGCGTCGCGCTGCCCGGCCCACGTATCGTCGATGACGATATAGGTGTATCCCGCGGCCTTCATGCCGCTGGAAACCATGGCGTCGGCTTCCGCACGGACGATTCTGTCGTCGATGCGGTCGGCGAAGTGATTCCAACTGTTCCAGCCCATCGGTGGCGTCGGCGCCAGATTGGGCTGCTGAGCGGAACACGAGAGGGAAAACGCGAGCCCGAAGAAACCAATCAAGAGATACTCGCAGAAGTTTCTATTCATTAGTCTTGCTTCCTTCCAAGCAAAGGGCAGCAATTCTATGCCACGCACGCAGCATTTCGATCGGTGAGTATAACGCATTCACTGGATGCAAGAGACGCACGCATCCAGTGAATACATTATAAGGCGGTTAACCTTACCTAGAAATCGAGCCTCGCACGCAATTCGATTGCGCGCGGACCGTTGATCACGTTCGCCTGCGCGAATCCAGGACTCAGGACGCTGCTCGGATGATAATCGGTGTCATCGGCAATCCCCCAGTTGGGGTGATTAAACGCGTTCAGAAACTCCGCTTGCAGCACGAACGTAAGCTTCTCCCTGATGTGAGTAGCCTTCGTGAGGGCTATGTCGTCGTTGAAGAAATGGGGCCCGTACAGCCAAATGTGCTGACCAAAGGTCCCTGGAGTTTCGTTAGGGGTCAGGTACTGCGGATTCGCCGCCCCGTTCAGCAGATATTGCGGATTGATTCCGTCCTTGAAGGCAGCGCCGGGTACCGAGTAAGTACCAATAGCCTTCTGCAAATCGGAGGCGGTGACGCCATGCAACACCACGCCGCCATCGCCGTAGTCATTGAAGGTGTCATATCCCCCATTCATCGTAAACGGGGACCCCGTCTCGAGGGTAAGAATCGTGCCGATATCCCAGCCGCCGACGAACCTATCGAGAAAGTTGCTGCCATTGAGGAAACTCCGGCCACTGCCAAACGGAAGATCGTAGGTGCCGCTGACATGCACGACCTGCCGGATGTCGTAGGGATTCGGGCCGTATGCCATCCGAGGATCCCGCATGGTATAGAAGTTCGAGAATCCCTGCCACTGGCCGTTCGGCTCGATACCGAGAGCGTGGCCCCAAGTATAATTCGCGTCAAACTGCATGCCGTGCCAAGGATTCTGACGGAACTCGACCTGGAGAGCGTTGTAGTTTCCATAGCCAGCATCCGTCATATAGAGTATTTGGCTTCCGGACATGTAAGGGTTGGCTTGGAAAAGATTAATCGGATAGCCTGCGCCCGCGCCCGTATAACCGAGTTGCTTGGCACATGGGCCAAAGGATGCGCCCACCAGGTTACAGAAATAAGGAGCTGTACCAGAGATACCGTCGAGCGTGCCGGCCATACTCCCAACAGCCCCCTCATTCAAATAGTTGATGAATTGCCCGTTTGCATAATCAGAGAATGGCACTCCTGGCCCGCCGCTGGGTTCACCAGCGAAGGCTGCGTCGAAGATGGGGAGCGCCTGTTGTCCGGGGTAACCATTATTTGCAAAGGAAGTTATGCCATTCGCTGCATTGATTCCCAGGTTCGTTTGCGCCGCTTTAAATTGGGTCAAGAGGCCGCTCTCGAAAATGTTCGCCTCGTTTGGATCCTCCAAAATCCATTCGTGAACCGTATGACTGCCGATGTACCGCACGGAAAGGACATTGTCATGGCTCAGCAGCCGCTGAATCCCGACGTTCCATTGCTGAACGTAGGGTTGACCGATGTTTTGGTCGATACCGCTCAGGCCGTTGCCAAACCAAGTCTGCGTCGATTCTGGAATCGTCGTCTCATATTGGGGCAGACTATAGAAAAAAGGCGGGAGCGAGTCGCCGACGGCCAAGCTGCCGGGGTTGAATGTTCCTACCGCTTGCTGGCCGTTGACGAGCGCTGCCGGAGTCAGTGAGAAGTACTGGTAGTATGCGAAGCCGTAATTGGAGGCTGCATCCCAATAATACTGCTGGGGCTCAGTGAATCGTCGCAGCATAAATCCGGCCTGGATCACCGTGTTGCCGTCACCAAATTTTCCCCAACCGTTGTGGGGGTTCCACGCGATGCCGACTTCTGGTTGAGGGCTCACGTTCCATGGGTTGTATACATGTTCGCGCGCGTCGTAGGTGGGATCCATCGTGCCGGTCAGCGTCCCGGGCTCAAAGATATTGCCAATTCCCGAGGGACCCCAGATGCCGGCGTTATCGGGGCTGTGATACGCACCTGTCAGGTCGTGATCGTCACCCGTGAAGTCCCAGCGCAAACCGTAGTTGAATGTCAGCGTTGGCTTGACGTGCCACGAATCGTGGAAATAAACGCCCCACGATTTCATTAACTCATCGAGCGGATATTCACCAACTGAGGTGAAGTACTGGCCTGTCTTGAGGTTGAGAGGGAAACCACTTCCTCCGCCAGGATTCACTGCGGAGATTCTGCCAACGAGAGTTGCATAGAGATTCTCGGCATCGCTCCGGTCAGTTTGAGCAGCACTGGCGAAGTAGCTGGAGAAATCGCTAAGGGCAGGATCACCGGTTGCGAGGCCCAAGGTATTACTGACAATGCCGTCTGGAGGATTCCAGTAATGGTCCTGCTCGCGCCACCAAGTCACCCCAAAATCGAAATTGTGCGCACCATGCTGCCAGGTTAGATTATCGGAGAAGTTGAAAACCGGATAGTAAGTAGTTACGGGCAAATTTGGCAGCGTTTGTCCTGACCCCTCATCATTGCCGAAATTCGTCTGCGGCCAAAAAATCCTCTGCTGGGTAAGGTAGGAGGTCCCAACACCGTAGGCGAACCAATCCGCATCGTAAAGGAAGCCGCCGCGGAATTGGTTAAGCATTGTCGGTGAGATCGTCCAGCCTACTCCGAGTCCCGCCGTATAGTTGTTCTGTTTGTACGATCCCCCAAGGCTCGAGTAGGTTGGACCCGGGAATGGAGCAGCATCGGCGCCCGGTTGATCTTCCTTGGTTTCATTCCAGTTGACATCGATGCGCACTTTCGAAGAGATATCGTAGTCGATGCGCAGCGCAGGATTGTAGTAAGTGATAGGCGAGGGCACAAACCAAGCGAGTTGGTCAAAATTCGGGTCGGCCGTGATGGTTTTCTTTCCCGCCGGCACCGCACTATTAATATTCGATAACTCCTGCGCGATGGCCGAGTTTATCGTGGTCGGCAGGCCGTTGGGCTGCGCCACTTGGGTAAAGAGATTCACCTGCTGTCCGGTAGATTCTGTCAAAATTCCCTGTTGAGCGGTCGGCGTCAAGACCGTGTCGGTGGTTGTGTAGCCGCCGGGCTGTTTCGACATCGCGAAACTGCCGAAGAAAAAAAGTTTGTTTTTGATGATGGGCCCGCCAACATTACCGCCAAAGTCATTGAGGATAAGCGGATTTCTCGGCAGACCTTCCGCATTATTCGTCCAGCTGTTAGCGTTCAAGGCTGCGTTTTGGAAGTCCTCGAATATCCCGCCATGAAAATTGTTGGTTCCATTTTTGCTGACAAAGGTCGTCTGCATGGCTGCCTGGCCATAGCCCTCACTCACGTTGAGCTGCCCGGTATCAACGGTCATTTCTTGCATGTCCTCAAGGCGCGCCGACACGTTCGGGGTTGCGTTGCCATCAAACTTCATACGGGCGCTCGAGGAAACGACGCCGTTGATGTTATTTCCCTGAGCAATCACAGGAAGACCGTTCCATGTATTGGTGTAGCCGCCGTTCACTGCCGGCGACGACGCATATCCAGGAGTTAGGAACGCGAGATTGCTGATGTCGCGTCCCTGAAGAGGCAGGTCTTCAATTTGTTTCATGTCTATCGTAGTGGAAATGGCGTCGCTGGTGGTCTCCAACAGGGGAGTCACAGCCCCATTGACCTTTACGGTCTGAACGGCGACACCCACCTTCAGCGTGGCGCTTAGGTCGGTAACGCGGCCGGCCTCGGCAATTACACTGTCGAATTCCTGGTTCGCAAAGCCGCTTTTGCTAATCGTGAGCCGGTATATCCCAATCGGCACACCTTCAAAGCTGTACGTGCCCGCGCGAGTCGTGCTGCCCTTGGTTTCAACGTTCGTGCTCTCGTTGACGAGCGACAAATCGGCGTTGGGAACCACGGCACCGCTGGGATCGAGCACAGTGATAGTCACCGTGCCGACGGTGGTTTGGCCCCACGCTGGAACGATGTTGAATACAAATAGAATGCAAAAACAAACTGCCAGGCCAAGAACCAAAGAGCGAGAAAAGCTCCGCAGCATACTCTCCTCCTTAAGACGCACCCAAGCTTGTTGTTGAAAACCACGCAGTAAACTCGATCTTGCCCTCAACGCACCACGTGCAAAAAATGGAAAATGCTCTCGTCCGGAAAAACGTCGAATCACGTCAGGATAGAAAGAAAGCAGCGCAATGGAAGACACGACAGCGCAATAATCTGAACCGGCACCAGCCGCGGCATCATAGCCTTTACAAAAGGACAAAAGTAAACGTTTACTCAAACTGCCCACCCCATTGACACAAGCCCCTCGAAGATGACCGATTTTTATAATCCATTCCCACTCCCTGTCAAGCCAAATCTGAAAAAAATCGTCTTAGACCTCCCAATTGCCTTGCCGCTAGCGACGTAATAAACCAACTGCAGGAGAAAACGCTTTAGATTTCCTCGAAATGGTAAACGTTTACATCGAGGTCTCGGAAACGTGAAGTCCATCGCCTCATAGAATTCCTCTCTTCCGGTTCCTATTGCTGTGATAACGTCTGCGAGATGGATGGCGTTGGCTTTGTTACAGGCCCTTAAAATCATGCATCCAGCAAAGCAAAGCACATCAGTTGTTTTCCGAAGGTTGGGGAGCTTCTCTCTATTGGTTTCCCTATTCTGGACCTGTGCGCGGGCACCTGCCTGTGTGAGGGATGGCCTTGGCAGCGTCGATTCTCTGGCCCAGTCAACCACGGATACTCAAGCAGAATCAGACCTTGTCACAGGAATTGCGCTGACTCACAAGGGAGACTTCACTAGCGCGATTCCACACCTCTTGGCTGCGCGTGGCAGAGTCGCCGACGAATACGCCGCCAACTTTGACCTGGCTCTCTGCTATGTGGCGACAAACCAATACGAAGATGCAGTTGGCATTCTCGCTTCTCTGAGGAATGGAGGCCACGCAACCGCAGACGTGAATAACTTATTAGCCCAGACCTATATTGGCGTGGCCCAACCGCAAAAGGCACTCGCCACATTTCAGCAAGCTGTCCAACAAACTCCGTTGGACGAAAAACTTTATCTCTTGATGGCGGACGCCTGCATGGATCACGAGTCGTACGATCTCGGCACCGAGATCTTAAATATAGGACTGCAACATCTGCCGCGTTCCGCGCGGTTGCATTACGAGCGAGGCGTCTTCCTTACCTTTCAGAACCAGCCTGACTTGGCAAAATCTGACTACAAAATGGCTGCCAAACTTGCCCCTGAAGCCGATATTTCCTACATGGCCCTAGGCCAAAATGACCTTCTTGAGGGAAACCTTCCAGGCGCGATAGAGATTACACGCAAGGGAATTCGAGCGGGCCATGAAAACTACATTTTGCTGACGATTTTCGGGGATGCGGTCGTTCGTTCCGGCGCCACTTCGGATGAACGCGTGTTCGCGGACGCACAGCAAGCGCTGGAGGAATCGGTCACGGAACGTCCCAATTACGCTGCTTCACAGCTCGCGCTGGGCGAGCTGTACCTTGCAGCGGGGCGCCTTGACGACGCCGTCGCGCACCTTGAAAACGCACGGCAACTTGCCCCACTAGACCCTGCCGTTTATTCGCATCTGGCAATTGCCTATCGCCGCCAAGGGCGCACTGGCCAAGTACAACAGGTGCTGACGATCCTCTCCAAATTGAATCGGCAACAAACGGAAAAATATAAAACCGATTCACCCACCAAGCTCGGTTACATCGCATCGGGACGAACGATCCAGCCCCCGTCTCAATAGCACAACTAATTCATCCACGTGAAGCAATGCGGGGAAATAACCGTTCCGCGAGCCCCTGCCCCTCTTTGATGGTGATGACTTGATCCGCCTTCAGATTCTGAAGCGCTGTAGCACTGCCGCTTGGCCAAATAATCTGAACTGAATCCACAACCTGGCGATCTCCTAGCCCGAAATGAAGCCGCGGATCCTGTGCAGATTGATAACTCATCCCGCCTTTTTTTTGATCATAGAGAACGAGATCGCCTGCCACCAGCTTAATACGCGCGCCCACGCCATCACGATTTGACTTCGTTCCAACCAGAAAAATCTGGATCCAATGATTGGCGTTGCCGCCATCGTTACGAAGTAATTGCGGCGCTTCGCCGTTATTGTTCACCAGAATGTCCAGATCGCCGTCATTATCAAAATCTCCGATCGCGGCGCCTCGGCTCACACGTGGCACAAGAAAATCCGTCCCAAGATGGCCGCTGACATTCTCGAATATGCCTTTGCCCAGGTTTCGAAACATCAGCTTTGGTTCTGCGTAGTGGACCGAAGAGTTGTAACGTTCGATGTTGTCGAGAACATGCCCATTCGCCATGAAAATGTCGCGTGCGCCGTCGTTGTCGTAGTCCATAAACCGCGCGCCGAACCCACTCATGTGGAACGTGCTATAACCAAGTTGAGACCGAAGCGTGGCATCGTCGAAGGTTCCATCCCCCATGTTGCGATAGAGGCGGGCCAGTTGGGAATCCAAATGGGTGACAACCAGATCCATTCGCCCATCGCCCGTTGTGTCCGCTGCATCCGTTCCCATCCCGGCTTCTGGCAAACCGTCTGCGCTCACCGCAACCCCAGCCTCATACCCCACTTCGCGAAATGATCCGTCCCTATTGTTATGGAATAAGAAGTTCGCCATCGAGTCGTTGGCGATAAAAACATCCTGCCAGCCGTCGTCGTCGTAATCGAACGTGACGACGCCAAGGCCATTGCCCGGTTTCAGCCCCAAGCCGGATTTCTTACTCACATCTGTAAAGGTTCCGTCGCCGTTATTATGGTAGAGCGTTGGGGGCTGGCCGTTGTAGTCGTCCGGATGGCAGTAGCTGCGCATGCCAGGACCCTGGTCGCCGCACCAGAAGTTGCGATCCGGCGACCAGTCAATATAGTTCGCGATCACCAGATCCAGCCGGCCGTCGTTGTCATAATCAAACCATGCTGCACTGGACGCCCATCTCCCGGCGTTCGCAACACCAGCGCGTGCGGTAACATCACTGAATGTTCCATTTCCGTTGTTGTGGTAAAGAATGCATCTCCCATAGCCGAGAACCAACAAATCCGGAAATCCGTCGTTGTCGTAGTCCCCTACCGCCACGCCCATGCCGAACAAGCCCTCTGCGCCGACGCCGGCTTTGTCCGTTACGTCGGTAAACGTTCCGTCTCCGTTGTTGCGGTAAAGAGCGCTGCGCAAAGCGTGCGCCGGAGTGTAAATTCGCGTCGCCGCGCCGTTCACCAGATATAAATCGAGCAATCCATCCTGGTCGTAGTCAATCCACCCACATCCGGAACCCATGGTCTCGATCAGATATTTTTCGGCAGACGCTGCGTTGTCATGCCGGAAGCGAATTCCCGCGGATTGCGCAACGTCGACAAACTTGATCGGCCGAGCGCCGCGCCCTGCCAACGATACACGAGGAGCCGCCAGTGCCAATCCCATGGACTTCAGCAGGTTTCTTCTGGAGATTCCGGGGAGCTTTTTCACGAAAGAGCCTCGCCCACGAATATCAAAACGGCTCGACGCCGCACCAACTCACTTGCGCGAGGCATAATCGCAAGCACAACCTTACAGGGACACTTCCACGGGACACCCTTCAAAAACGATTTGCTGCGTCGCCTGATCGACTTTGATCTCCATATTTCGCCGCAACGGCGCCAGCATCCGCGAGCCCGGTGCAAGATGCAACCTCAGCACGCGCCGTGAGTCATTCCACGCCATCTGAATTCCCATCCATTCGCCCTTACGGTAATCAAATGACTTGCCGTCGTCCTCGTAAAGCAGGAACGAACCATCCGCACCGGGATAAATCGTCACCGATAGCGGTCCGTCGACTTTCTCGCCGGTGTGTTGTCTTACGGGGCCCAGCGGCAGAATCGCTCCCGCACGCACGAAAAGCGGCAAGGTCTCCAGGTCAACATCGCGGCTTATCTCGCGTCCTCCATTCGTGCGCCCGCTGGTCCAGAAATCGTACCAGTCGCCGCGCGGCAGATAGACGCAGCGCGAACTCGCTCCCTTCTCGAATACCGGCGCAACCAGAATGTCTCGACCCCACAAATACTCATCGCCGCGTGCAACTGCTGCAGGATCGTCCGGATAGTGCAGCCACAACGCTCGCATAATCGGCATACCCGTCATGGCGCATTCGCGAACTGCGCTGTAGAGGTACAGCAGCATCCTGTAACGAAGTTCGAGATACTTCCGGCAAATCGGCTCGACCTGCGCGTTATGCAGTTGAGTCGCATCGGGAATCGCTGCGCCGCCGTAGTTGCTTATCTCGATCGGCCCGGGATCGCCAGTGTCCCAACCCCACGGCAAACGCAGTTTCCATGTGCGCCCGTGGCAGCGAAAAAGCGTGCAGAAGGCGCCGAATTGAAACCATCGCAGATAAAGTTCGGCTGTGAATTCCTTTGTAGGCACAAAACCGCCGATATCCGTGCCCCAGTACGGTATGCCGGAAAGCGCTGTGTTGATCGCGTTTGGGACATGAGTCTTCAGCGTCTCCCACGTCGAATACACATCCCCCGACCACAAGAACGACGCAAACCTCTGCATGCCTGCATAGCCGTTGCGATGGAGTGCGTAGGGGCGCTCGTTTGGCCGGTCGATTTGCGGCCCTTCCCAATACATGCGGTTGCGCGTCAACCGCGAAGCTATGTCAAGCGGATCGCCTTCATCCGGCCACCACCCGTCCACGCCCATCGCGAAGTCCTTGCGGTGCGCATCCCAATAACAACTCACCTCTTCCTCATCGAATCGCGTGAGCGAGCACGGATCGTGGACTGACCCGCGAAGCTTTCGCGCGAGAATCACGGCGTGCAGCACCGCGCGAAAATCCTCCTGATGCAACTGGTCGAGAATCTCTTTCGGATCGGGGAACACCCGCGAATTCCACGCAAATGAACCATTCTCCGTGTTCCATCCTGACGGGCAGAAACCGGTGCCCAGATAAATCAGTGCGTCGCACGGCAACTTCTTCTCGCGAAACGTTCTTGCCTCATCGAGAATTTCTTCCCGGCTGGCGAGTGTGCGATGGGATTGCTGATAGCCCAGACTCCACAGCGGTGGTATCTCCGCATGGCCGGTGAGGCGCGCGTATTCCGCCATAATGGTTGCAGGTTCACGGGCAGTGACGAAGAAAATGTCCAGCGGAAGCGCGCTATCCGGATCTTTCGGCTGGAACTGGCTTTCGGGTCCCGAGAAATCGAACGTGCCGAACGGTTGGTGGATAAACATCGCCCAACCTGCGCTGCCGATCAGCCAGGGAATCGGCACACGCCCGCCGTGCGTCGCAAGCTCGTAGCCACCCTGGCCGCTGCGCATTGCGTCGAATGCCCCCCGCCGGTCGAACTGCGGACCACCTTCGCCCAAGGCCAGCAGTGGTGCGTCTCCCGTCTCGAACGAAACGACTCCCGTATCTTCGTCCACTTTGCATTGTTGAACTTTGCCAGTCGCTGTGTTGATCACGAAAGTCAAAGGATCACGTGTGATTTCAATCGTCGTGTCGCCGCACTTTACATTCTGCGCGTGCACCGCTCCCCGTAGCTTCGTGGCTGGCTCGCCCCAAGAACTGCGAACGAGCGAGCCGTCTGTAGGAATGGTCGCTACATGCCCATCCTTCAGAGGAAGGATGCTCAACCGAAACGTGTGTGCGCTAACCACACCAACCTGAATCTCGACTTCCTGCCCAGCCACACGAAGACTCTCCGATGTCTGCCCTTCTTGACCCGGCAATAGATAGGCCGCGCACGCCGCGCTCATTCCCTTCAAGACTTCCCGACGATCGTATCGCTTGCTCATTCGATGGTTATCCTTCCTTCTCGCTTCCCCGCCTATCGATTTGCCGTCAGTTCGATCCAAGTCGTGTCCTTGTGCAGAGGCACGGCATAGGCCTCACGTGCCAGTTGAAATGACTCGACGGGACGATACGACCCCACACCTTGAATCTTCGCGGGTTGCTCGATGCGTAGAAATGCCGTGGGCGTAAAACTAGTCGCTGCCGCAAGTCCGACTCGCACGGCTCCCGTCTTGGAATTCAGCTCCACGCTATCGAACTGGCCCGCATCCAGCGTGAGCCACAGTCCCATCGGAGCGATGTACACGCACCGGCGAAAGGAATCGAGCGGCATCACCCTGATCTTGTCGCCTTCCGCTTTGATGTTCCCGCCGAAGGCCAGCCAGCCGAATTCGGGATGATCCACGATGTACGTCGCCGTGTCGAAAGCGTGCCCGAAAAAATTCGGACCGTAGTCGCCGGAATACGGATCAAACTTCAGCATGTCCGGAAATGCATGGAACGCGACCGAGGCGAATCCCTCCTGATCGATGTCCGTAAGCGCGCCCATCGTTCCGCCGTAACCGACCCGGAGCAAATAAAAATCATCCGGATGCTCGCGATATGCCGCCAGCAACGGGATGGCGTTGATACCTGAACCGTAATGGTGAAGCTGGCGCTCGAGCCGTTGGATTTTTCCGGCGTAAATGAAATCCCAATAGCGGCGCGCGCTCCCGTTGTATCCCCAGCTTGGTATTGTCGGATCGTAACCGAGGATTGCATCCAGCGTCACGTCGGCCTTGTCCTGAAAGCCAAAATGTTTCATCCAGGCGTAAACCTCTTCCTGCCCGGTTGAATCCCACGGCATTTCGCTGCCGAACGGATATGCTTCCTGCCTCCAACGATCGGCGCGCTGCCGCATCGTTCCTTCCAGGTTATCTGCCTCTCCGGTCATGCCTTCTCGTCTCAGATCCTGCAAGATCTTCAGGAAGATATCGCCTTCCATCTGTCCGAAGTGCGCCAAGCCCGGAGCAAACTCAGTCATTGCCAGTGACGTCCGGTAAGCATGCATCAGATACCACTGCCACGGATCGTTCGTAACCAGCCCTTGATGATAACGAGCCAGGCGATACAACACCCAATACGCGGCTGCAACGTGCGGATAATTGAATGAGCGGTCGACCGCTTCGGATTCCTTCCTCGTCCAGCTTGTCCAACTGCCCCAATCCAAATCGTTCCTGTAATAACTTCCCCACACTTCGCCGGGCTGATAATAGAAGAGACTTTTTCTCACGCCATAACGGTACGGCCCATTCTTGTACTGGATGCCGCCCCACAAAACGCCATCAACAAATTGCTGATATTTGTCGAGCTCTTCTTTGTCCGGCTGTCCAAATTCTTTCATAATCGCGGCGAGCCACGAGCCTGCGCCGCCTTCATCGCTTAGGCCCGCAATCCACACGCGGCTGTCTTGCGTCACGACGGCATTCGCTTGTCGGTCGTAAGTCATCACCGACGGACTACGATGGAACGGATCGTTCGGATCAATAAACCATTGCTTGGTCATCAAGAAATGGCCCAGGTCCGCCACCACTTGTGATTCCGGCTTGATCACAAAATAGCTGATGGTTTGCACCAATCCGTTCTCGTACGCGATCGTCAGCCGCGAACGACCCCATGTGCGCCCCTTCAGCGTGAAGCCCTGCCAGCCACCTAGAATGGGCGAATCTTTATGAATCGTGATCGCCCCTGCAGGATCAACGGACATTGACCGGATGGCCTTCGGATATTTCACGAACAAGCGAGCGTCAATGTCCATCGGCAGGACATAACCCGGAATCCCGACCGCGACGGGCCGCGCATTCGCTGAAAGCGTTTGCTCAATGTCTCGAATGGAATCCGCAACGAGGAATTTGACTCCGTAGCTCTTCGACTGGCCCACGGCCAGGCGCAGCATGCTCGGTGGATTCCACGGCTGCGCATTTTTCCATTCGTTTTCAGCGTATGCTTCGCTGTGAACCATCCAGTCGTAAAATCCCTCAAAGGTCACGCCGCGCGGCGTCGGATCGTTGAAGATTGAGACGCTCCCATCGGCGCTGCGTTCGTCCAGGATCGGTTTGTAAGCTTCAAACGGAGTCTTGCCGTCGGGCACCACCAACAAGGCTGGCCCATGCCCGTTCAACCGGGTGACCTGCAAATAACCAGCGTCCTCACCAATGTATGGATCGTAGAAAGAACATTTTGCATGCGCTTCTTCGAGCGAGCGGCCGTTCAGCACGTTATTGAAAATCATAGGAATGCCCAGCGCGCCAATCTGCACCACTTGCGTGGTCTTATTCTTCAATGTAAATCGCAATACAAGCTTGCCGTTCTCCAGAGCCCACGTGCGCGTAACCTGCAACGGAAAATCAGCAGGGAGCGTCGGAGTCAAATCGGCCGAAGCTAAAATGTCGCCGGATGCAGCCAGAGTGGTGACAGGCGTGCGCGAAACGGCCGTCGAGTAACTCCTCCAGTCACCGGAAGTTCCTGCGCGCAAGCGCAAATCGATATCGCCAAGATGGTAGTAGCCATTCCTCGATCGCCCGGCCAGCAAGTCCCCTGGTGTGAAGTCGAAACCGCCCGCGCCTTTGGGCTTGAGCGCCGCCACGGTCTGCGACGAACGCACCAGGCTAACGTCAAAGTCAGGTGTATTGAAATCGACCGTTCCCTGCGCGAGCATCGGACCCAGCGTGGCAACTTCCCGTGCTCTCCGCCCTTGCGCCACGGTTTGGGGGTGCCGCGCCATGCCAAACCCCGCCGCAAGCAGCCCCAACAACATTCCGTTCGCGAATCGATAGGTCCGTCTCGTCACTTTCGCTTCCCTCATGACTGGCCTGCCGTCTTCCGCCAATATCGGGAAAACGTTTACTGGCGCGCCCTGGATTGTGATACAACTCCCCCGCGAGAAGCAAAAAAATCAAATCGGCACCTCAACCCAGCTACTGGGGAGCCGGGGAACCAGTCATGGACCGTCGAAATTTCCTGAAAAATTTGGCCATCACCACCGCCGCAGCGCGTTACTTCCCTAAGACCGCCGCACCCACTGGCGCGCCGGAAGACACTTCCAATACCATCGCCCGCGTCACACCCGTGCTTCCAACCGCGCCGGACATCGAAGGCCATACCCAAGTCTGCGAATTCAAAATCGATTCGATCACCTGGAAAATTTTCGAGGATCTTCGTACCCGTGATGGCGCAATCACCTTCCTCGCGTCTAACGGCGACAGCAGAGTTCTGCCGAAGAACGCTGAAGCCACCTTCGCAGAAGCCAATCCGCCATATCTCGGCCTTAGTCTGAAAGATATCGGAATGTCCGGTCCCGACTTGTTGGCCGAGAAACTACTGCGAAATGGCGACCCGGACCCAGAACTGGTGAAATCCGCCGCGCCACCCATGGGCTCAGCTACCGGCAGACGTCCTATCTTTTTCCGCTTGCCATGGAATACGTTTGTCGGAACGAAAGAATGCTTCGACACCATGCCCGTATACCCCAGCGGCAGCACGCGGACCTACCATCCTGGGCAATATTTCCCAGAACTCAATTCTCAAGCGGCCGAGAAGCGCTTCGAGGGTCTGATCGGCGGCTGGATGCCGGCAGTTCGCAAGATAATGCCCCTATCCGATAACGCTTATGACGAAATCGTCGTGTTCGGCGACGTTGAGGCCCATGACAAATTCATTGTGCAAACCTGGCATCGCACCGCTCACGTCGAAAATGGAAAACTTACGAAAGTCGTCTACGGACACAGCTACCCGGCCTTTCCTCCCGGCCGCCTCGATCCGCAACCCGAGGAATTCTACCGCGCCCTCTTGCAGTTCGCCGATTACTGGCAACGGCAGTTGCACGATGTTGTCCCAGTCTCCCTCCCGCAAAACGCTTGGGTCGATATGTCCCGCTACGCCTTCTCAAAAGAATTGATGGTTCGCCCCGGCGGCGTTTATCCCAAATACGGTGCTGTAGATCGCGACTACTACGGTTCGGAATACGACGGCTTCCAGGATATTTTCACCATGTCCGTCACCGCGAACCTCGAATGGGGCCGCTTTGAGATGGCCCGCGCAGTCATCGATAACTACCTCAGCGATATCACGGACACGAAAGGCATGATCAATATGCGCGGCCCGGAAACCGCGCAGTTCGGCATGGAACTCATGCTGTTCGCGAGATATTTCAATTACACCCGCGACAGCGCCCTGCTCCTGAAGCACCAGGAAAAGATCGCTGCGACCGCCACGCTCCTTTGCGAAATGCACGACGAAAGCCTTCGATTGCCCGCCAACGATCCCGGCTACGGCTTGATTCACGGCTGGAGCGAGTCCGACTCCTGCTTGGCGCCAAAACCAGAAACTTGGTGGCTTCCCTATTTCGCGAACAGCGCTTTTGCCGCCAGAGGCTTGAAAGACATCAGCCAAACGTGGCGGAGCATTAAAGCTGGCACAGAAACCAATGAAGCTACAGGCGATTGGCTGCGCCGTAGCAAGGTTCTGCAAGAAGCCGTCGCCACCAGCATTACGAAAAACGTCCGCCGCGACATGACTCCCCCGTATATCGGAACTTACCCCGGGACGACGCTCACATTTTGGGAGTCCATGGAAAAGGAGCGGCCGAGCCCGCAGCAGTGGCCGCATCGGCCTTACGCCGAGTTATTGCACGCGGACGTCTTGCCTCCCGAACTGGCAAATCTCGTGATCGATTGCATGCGCGCTTATGGCGCCACCACTCTCGGCGTGGTTGCCAATGTCGAGCGGCCCCATCCCACCGGACGCGACATTCTCGGCTTCATCTCCTACGGCTACGCGCTGGCCCTGTTGCGTCTCGACAGAATCGAGGAATATTTGCTGTTCCTTTACTCGCATCGCTTCCATGACCACACGCGTGGCAGTTGGACGGCCGGCGAGGTTTCGGGCATTGATGGCGACACAGCGACTTTTTGCATCCCCGCGCAACAAACAATCCCATTGCTCGTCCGCTGGATGCTTGTGCTCGAGGATTCAGACGACGACCGCCTCTATTTCGCCAAAGGTATACCGCGAGACTGGCTCGCTTCCGGCAAGGAAATCAGAATTGATCAGGCGCCCACTCGCTGGGGCAAAGTGAATTTGAAAATGGTCGCGGACACCGGCGCGAAAAGCGTCACCGCGAATGTCCTGCTCGCTCGGTCCGGCGCTCCAAAAGAGTTGCACGTAAAGTTCCGCCTGCCGAAAGACAATTCGCTGCAGAGTGTCACCGTCAATGGCCGGTCAGCCAAATTCGGCGGTGCACACAATGACGTTGCCATTTTCCCCGCAGGCGCCGAGAAGCATTTCGAGGTGATCGCTCACTTCTCTTAACGCGTGATCCCCGCTTCGCTGCGCACGCGTTTGCAAGATGCACTTTCGCCTCAGTGCAGCGGGGGTTCTCCCAAGTCGCCGCAATTCGATTCAATCTCCTGCGCTACCGCGAGCACCATTTGTTCCTCGAACGGCCGGCCGACAACTTGCACCGCGATCGGAAGCCCTTCGGATGAGCGTCCTACCGGCACGACCACCGCCGGATTGCCGAGCACGTTGAACCACTGGCAGTAACTCATCGCATCGAGATATTCGACTGTGCGTCCCTCGATTTTCCAACCTCGTTCGCCGTGCACGAAAGCCGGCACTGCGCAAACCGGGCAAAGTAAAATCGGGTACCGTTCCATCTGCCTAAGAAATCGCGGGCGCACAGCGTCGCGCTCGAGCAGCGTGTTCATGAATCCTTCGATTGTTAGTTGCGGCTCGCCGCGCACGATGCCGATGAACTCCCTCAAGATTGGACTCAGCTCCGCTTCCCTTCCCTCGTATAGAGGTCCCAACGCAAGCTGCCCGGCACGCCCGAAAAGATTCCACCAAATCCGCCGCACTGATTCCAACTCGTCCGGCAGAAACGGCTCGACAATATGACCCGCCGTCCGCAAGGCGTTCGCCGCAGTTCGCACCGCCGCGTGCGTCTCCTCGGTCACGGGGATTCGCCCATCCTCTTCAAAAAACCCGATGCGCAATTGGCGAACCTCTTTCTCCAGCGGAGCACGCACCGGAACCGGCGCGGACATTGGGTCACCGTCGTCCGGCCCCGCCATCACTTCGAAGAGCAGCTTCACATCGCCAACGGTTCTCGCCATTGGCCCCACAACCCCCAGCGATGCGAACGGTCCTGCCGACTCAGGAAAATGCCCCGTCGCAGGAACGCGCCCCGGGGTTGGCTTCAAACCGCAGATGCCGCTGTAATGCGCGGGCACTCGAATCGACCCGCCACCGTCGCTGCCCACGCCGCCAGCCGAGCATCGCGCAGCAATCGCGGCAGCTTCTCCGCCGCTCGAGCCGCCGGGCGTTCGCTTCAGATCCCACGGATTGTTCGTGCGGCCCGTCATCAGGTTGTCCGTTTCGTAAGCCATAAGGAATTCCGGCGCATTGGTGTTTCCCATCAGAATCGCTCCCGCGTCGCGAAGGCGCGCGACAAGCGGCGCGTCATGTTGTGCCACATGATCGGCACGCAAACGAGAACCGCAGCTGCAGGGCCAGCCTGTCACGTCGATAGAGCTCTTGATGGTGAGCGGCACCCCGTGCAACGGCCCAACTGCTTCGCCGGACTCCACGGCAGCATTGGCCGCGCTGGCTTGCTGCCGTGCACCCTCGAAGTCGACGTGTACGAACGCATTGAGCCGCGGATTCAACCGCGCAATTCGTTCCAGGTGCGCTTCGATCAAATCCGCTGACCGTATTTCGCGCTCTCGTACTGCTGCCGCCATTTGCATGGCGGAAAGAGATGTCAGGCTCTTCTGCCGCCGCTCGGCATGTTGGTGCATGATTTCTCCCGTACGAAATATGAGCAGCACAGTCTAGCACTCATTTCCGCCGCGCAGTCCGTTGCGAATTGCGCAATCAACGCTGATATTGTTTCACCGCAGTGCTACAACGGATCAAAAGGTGTCCAAGCCTCGCAATAATTTATGCTGAATCCTGTTGCAAGCGGAATTTCCCTTCGATACCCTCATCCTCATTCTGTATCTTCATGTTTCGCTGAATTCGATTTGAAGGGCGTCGATGTTCGGGTTGCAAAGAAGGCCATGACGAGAAAACGTTTCCTCGGCCTGCTTGTTGTACTTCTGTTCACAGCAGCCTACGAATATGCCTGTCCTACTCCCACCATTCATTACTACGCCTTCGTTGTTTTGCATCTCGTCGCCGGAATTGCCTTTCTTGCACTTCTTTTTTTCCTTTTCGGCGCGATTTGGCGTAACTCTCGACTCATTGACCGCGCTGCTTGGAGCTTGCTGACCCTGGGCGGCTGCATCGGCATAGCGCTGATCTTCACCGGAACGCTGCGCAACGATTTTCCGCTGCTAGGCGCGCATATTGCCGCCAGCATCCTTGGCGTCATTTTGCTTCTCGGTTCTTGGCTGCGCCGCAAACTTCTCTTCAGCAGCGCGGTTTCTGGCGCCGCATGCTGGACCGTGATCATCGTCTCATTCGCCGCCGTTTCTTACGGCGCGTGGTGGATGCGCACCACGCATTGGCAAGCTGCCTACAAGATCGAAAACCCAGCAATCGCGCCTGCCACCATGAACGACGAAGGCGGTGGTTTCGCGGGTCCGTTTTCCCCCGCTTCTGTCGAAGTGGCCAACAATGCGCAAATCCCCAGAGAGTTTTTCCTGGAATCCGAGACCTGCAAACAATGCCACGCAGACATTTATCGCCAGTGGACCAGTTCCGCCCATCATTTCTCCTCCTTCAACAATCAGTGGTACCGCAGGAGCATTGAGTACATGCAGGACACCGTCGGCATCCGCCCTTCGAAGTGGTGCGCCGGGTGCCACGATCCTGCCTTGCTTTTGACCGGAATGTTCGACCGCCCCGTTCGCGAAGTCGAAAACACTCCGGAAGGCCAAGCCGGTTTGGGCTGCGTGATGTGCCACTCCATCGTTGCCGTTCAATCCACCATGGGTCAGAACAATTATGTTCTCGAGTATCCGCCGCTGAATAACCTGGCCACCAGCAAGAATCCCGTCGTGCATCAGTTGGTTGATTTTCTACTGAAACTGAATCCCGAGCCGCACCGCCGCGTCTTCATGAAACCATTTGTAAAAAACCAGACGGCGGAATTCTGTTCCTCCTGCCACAAAGTGCATCTCGATTTCCCTGTCAACCATTACCGCTGGACGCGCGGTTTCAACGAATACGACAACTGGCAGGCCAGTGGGGTCTCCGGCGAGGGCGCAAGATCGTTTTACTATCCGCCGCATCCGCAAACCTGCACCGATTGCCACATGCCTGTCGTGCACTCGAATGACTTCGGCAATTATGCGGGCATCATCCATTCGCACCGTTTCCCTGCCGCCAACACCGCTCTGCCATACGAAAATGAAGACGCCGAGCAGCTCGACACCGTCGAGAAGTTCTTGAAAGACAATCAAGTCAGCGTCGACATTTTCGGGCTTTCACTGGAGCCATCGAACTCGCCACGCGCAAGTCCCGTGCCCGCGGCAGAATCCCTCAGCGCCATGCCGCAAATCCAAACCACCTTCGGCGTTGGCGAGGAAGCGCAGTTTCAAGCGCCCGTGGGTCAGCAAGGACTCGCCACGCCCGCGTCTCGCCTCACCGCGCCGTTCGGCCGTTTCCCGGTTCAGGTTCGTCGCGGAGACACCGAACGCATCGACGTAGTCGTTCGCACGCGCGGCGTCGGCCACTTCTTCCCCGGAGGCACTGTCGATGCCTTCGATCTATGGCTTGAACTTCAGGCCACAGACGAAAACGGCCGCTCGATTTTCTGGAGCGGCGAGGCGGGCACGAACGGCGACGGCGATGGCCCTGTCGACCCTGCTGCGCAGTTTTATCGGGCTTTACTCATCGATGCCCACGGCAATCCCATCAACAAGCGTAACGCCTGGGCCGAACGCGCGGTCATTTATGTCCGCCTCATTCCGCCGGGTGCCGCCGACACCATTCACTATCGTCTGTACATTCCAAAGGATGTTGGCAACCGCATCACGCTCACCGCAAAATTGAACTACCGCAAATTCAGCTGGTGGTTCACGCAGTTCTCTTTTGCCGGAATTCCTGATCCTAGCCAACATACCCCCGCTATTTCTCCCGCTTATGACGACACGAAATGGGCCTTCACCGAAAGCACAAAGAACGATTCCGGCAAACGCCCCGGCATTCCCAACGCGCCCATCGTTGTCATGGCGCAAAGCAAAGCCGAATTGCAAGTGTTGCCTGCGGATGCTCCTTTCCCCAAGCCGCGCATTGACGTCGATGGGGCGGATTGGCAGCGATGGAATGACTACGGCATCGGCCTTCTTCTCCAGGGCGATTTGCAAGGCGCCGAATCCGCCTTCGAAAAAGTCGCCCAGGCCGCGCCAAACCGTGGCGAAGGCTGGGTCAACATGGCCCGCGTGCGTTTGCAGGAAGGAAATCTCTCCGGAGCAGACCAGGTCCTGACGGAAGCGCTCAAAGTTGCCCCCACGTTGGCCAGCGCGCACTTTTTCTACGCTACGCTGCTGCGTGACCGCGGACAGTACGATCCAGCCATCGCGCAACTGAAAATCGCGCTCGAACAATATCCGAACGATCGCGTCGCGCGAAACGATCTTGGCCGCACCTTATTTCTTGAGCGGCGTTACCCCGAAGCGATTCGCGAGTTCCAGACTGTGCTCCAGATCGACCCGGAAGATGTGGAAGCGAATTACAACCTCATGCTTTGCTATACGGGACTTGGTCAATCGAGCCGCGCTCACGATTACGAGCTGCGTTATCTGCGCTTCAAGGCCAACGAAGCGGAAGATTCTCTGACCGGCCCCTATCTTCGCAGCCATCCAAATGAAAACAACGAGCGCCAGCCCCTCCACGAAATCAAATCCGCGCCGTTGCAGCCGCCGTCTCATTATGGCAATCCACCGATATCGAAGGCCTCTCGCCCGTGAATAAGCTGCTCATTCACGAATTGTGGCACACACTCTGCGTCGCGCTGGCTGCTCTAGCTGGCACTTGCTTGCTTGCCGGTCTGTACGCGCAGAAGCCCCCTGCATCGCCAATTGTTTTTCAGGACGTCACTCGCGCCGCCGGCATCCATTTCATCCACAACAATGGCGCGTTTGGAAAAATGTGGTTGCCGGAGGCTATGGGCTCGGGCGTTGCCTTCATTGATTACAACAACGACGGCTGGCCCGACATTCTCCTCATCAATGGAAAAAACTGGCCCGGCCATGGAAAACGCCTCACGTACATGGCCCTTTATCGCAACAACCGCGATGGCACCTTCACCGACGTCACACGTCAGGCCGGACTCGACGTCGAAATGTACGGCATGGGTGTGGCCGTCGGTGACTACAACAACGACGGCTGCGACGACATTTTTGTCACCGCTCTCGGCCAAAGCCGTCTCTTCCGCAACAATTGCAACGGCACCTTTACCGATGTCACCAAGCAGGCTGGCCTTTGGGGACCCGATGAATTCAGCACCAGCGCGGCCTGGATTGATTACGACCGCGACGGCCATCTTGATCTTCTCATCGCGAATTACGTTCAATGGACGCCCGAAACTGATATTTATTGCACCATCGACGGCCGCGCGAAATCCTATTGCACGCCTCAATCCTACAAAGGCACCTCCCTGCGCCTTTGGCATAACAACGGAAACGGAACCTTCACCGATGTCACCAAGCAAGCCGGTCTTTACGATTCATCCTCAAAGAGCCTCGGCATCTCCGTTTTCGACGCCAACAACGATGGCTGGCCCGACATTTTTGTCAGCAACGACACCGAACCGAATAAGCTCTATATCAACAATCACAATGGAACCTTCACCGAGAAGGCCGTGATGTCCGGCGTCGGTTTCAGTGAAAATGGCGTTGCTCGCGCAGGCATGGGCGTCGCCGCCGCGGATTACGACCATTCTGGCTATTCCAGCATTCTCGTCTCCAACTTTTCCAACCAGATGCTCGCCCTCTACCACAATGAAGGCAACGGCCTCTTCGTCGATGAAGCGCCTCACTCCGAGATCGGCCGCTCCAGTCTGTTGACCCTTGGGTTCGGCTGCTTTTTCTTCGACTACGACAACGATGGCTGGCCCGATATTTTCGTCGCCAATGGCCACATTCAACGCGATATCCAGGAAGTCCAGCGCCAGGTTCACTACGCCGAGCCGCCGCTGCTCTTCCGAAATCTTGGCGGTGGGAAATTTGCCGACGTAACCACTGAAATGGGACCATCCTTTAACGCAGCGCGCGTCGCGCGCGGCGCTGCTTACGCCGATGTCTACAATGACGGCAAGCTCGACATTCTCATTTCCACGAACGCGGGGCCGTCGGCCCTGTTTCGCAATGAAGGTGGCTCCAATCGCAGCCTTCGCATCAAGTTGATTGGCACAAAGTCCAATCGCGATGGAATTGACTCCGAGGTTCGCGTAACTTCCGGCGGCGTCGCTCAGCACAAAATGCTGACCAGCGGCTCGAGCTACTTATCTTCCAGTGAACTTGTTCTTACTTTCGGTCTGGGCCAAAATGCGAGCGCGCAAGAAGTCGAGGTTCATTGGCCCAGCGATCTGGTGGATCATCTCAAGAATGTCTCCGGTGGCCAGACCATCACGGTTAAGGAAGGAAGTGGCATCGTTGCAGCCAAATCTTTCGGAAAAAACTAGCTCGCGGCGCATGGCCCTGAGCGTTCCTTGGCGTGTCGTGCTCGCTAGCCTTGTCTTCGTGGCGCTCTCGACTTTTTCCCTGGTGCACCGATCCATCTCGGCTCAATCTGCCACCGTAACGCCCCAGGCGCAAGCGGCCCAGCACAATAACCTTGGCGTCGCTTACATGAACCGCCAGCAGCAAAAAACAGCCCTTGCGGAATTCCGAAGAGCCTACGCGCTCGATCCCCATCTCTACGCCGCGCGCCTGAATCAAGCCATCGCGCTTCTGAATCTTCAGCAATTCCCCGAAGCGCAATCCATCCTGAACGAAGCCGCGACCCGCGAACCGAAAAACCCCTTCGTCTGGTATAACCTCGGCCTTCTTCAGAAATCCCTCGGCCATCCGGACATTTCCGCCCGCGATTTCCAGCGCGTGATTGCCCTCGATCCCAACGACGCCGATTCCCTTTATTTTCTCGGCCAGGACTACATCACCCTTCACGATTACGCCAAGGCAATTGCCGCCTTCGACGCCGCCTTGAATCTGAATCCGTTCCACGCTTCGGCCGCTTTCGCCATCGCCCAGGCATATCAGCGCTCCGGCGATACTCCTCACGCGCGCGAGTTTCTCGCACGCTTTCAGGACGAAACGCAGAAGAAGCTTGCCACGCCGATGAGCATGATCTACGGCGATCAGGGAAAGTATTCGCTCGCCGAGGAAGTCCCGCCGGGCATTGAATCCGTTCCACCAGCGATCGCCGTCCACTTCGTGGACACCACTGCTGCTTCCGGCTTGCCCATGCACTCTGCGCCTCTCGATGCATCTCTGCACCAAGATTCCGCCGCCGCTTCCTTTGGTTCTGGCGCGTGCGTCTTCGATTTCGACCCCGACGGCCATCCCGGCATTTTTCTCGCCAACGCCGATGGCAGCGGCCATCCCGCTCTTTTACGCAACATCGGCAACGGCCGCTTCGAGAATGCCACCCAGCAATCTGGCATCGTCATCCCCGGAGTCGGCATGGGCTGCACCGCGGGCGACTACGATAATGATGGCCGTCCCGATCTCGCCGTGAGTTACGACGGCGGAGTCGCGCTCTTTCATAATGAAGGCAACGGAAAGTTTCGCGACGTCACCGCGTCAGCGGGAATTCACGTGCCCGGCCAACCCATGGGCCTGACTTTCGTCGATTACGACCACGATGGGGATCTCGATCTCTACGTCGCCCGCTCATCCGCGGATACTCACTCTTCCTCAAAATCCGTCAACGAATTGTGGCGCAACAACGGCAACGGAACTTTCACCGAAGTCACTTCGCAAACCGGCCTCGGTGCCGCCGCAAGCTGGGGCGCCACGGCTAGCGACATCAATAACGATCGCGCCGTCGATCTCGTCGTCACGCCGCTCGCCTATCCTCCCGTCGTCTATCTGAATCCTCGCGAAGGATTGTTCCGCGCCGTGCGGCCCTGGGCTTCTGCAATTTCTCCGGCCATTGGCGCTTTGGCCTTCGATTTCAACAAAGACGGCTGGATCGACCTCGCTTTCACTCACGCCTTCGCCCCGGCGCTTTCTTTGTGGCGCAACATCAACGGCAAGAATTTTGTTTCCGTCAATTTGCCGCAATTGAACTGGTCTCGCGCCTGGGGCCTTGCCGCCCTTGATTACGACAACGATGGCTGGATCGACCTCTCCGCGGTTGGCGAAGATTCATCCGGCGCCGGCCACGTCGCTCTCTTGCGCAACGAAGGCCCTGCTGGTTTTCGCGACGTCTCGAAAGACGTCGGCCTCGACAAAATTCATTTGCTGCACCCGCGCTCCATCGTCGCTGCTGATTTCTTCGGCGATGGCGCGGGCAGCCTCCTCATCACTCAAAATGGGGGCCCGCCCCTGCTCCTGCGCAACGTCGACGGCAATCGCAATCATTGGCTGCGACTCGCGTTCCAAGGCCTCGGCGACAACAAGAGCGCCCTCGGAACAAAAGTCACTGTTTTTGCCGGCGCGCTCCAGCAAAAAATGGAAATTGCCGCCGCATCTGGCTACCTCGGCCAGAGCGACACCGCGCTTACCGTCGGCCTTGACGGCGCGACTCACGCGGACATCGTCCGCATGCTGTGGCCCACCGGCGTCCTTCAGGACGAAATCAATCTCCCCGCGAATTCCACGCAGTCCATCACCGAACTCGACCGCAAGGGTAGCTCTTGTCCACTTCTTTTTTCCTGGAATGGCCGCACTTTCCAATTCATCTCCGACATGCTCGGCCCGGGCATCTTGGGCCACTGGTTTGCTCCCGGCGAGCGCAACATTTCAAATCCCAAGGAATACATAAAAGTCGATAGCTCAGCCGTTCAGCCGGAAAACGGCCTCCTGCGCTTTCGCCTTCTCGAGCCCATGGAGGAATTGGACTATCTGAATCAGGTTCGCCTTCTCGCGATTGACCATCCGACTGATGTTGCTGTCTATCCCAACTCCCATTTCGCCATGTATCCGCCGTTCCCCGCGTTTCAGGTGATCGCCGCTCGTGGCGCGCATCCGCCTCTCGGCGCGTGGGACTCGCAAGGACACAATGTTCTTCCGCTGCTCCTGAAGACCGATCATCAGTTCGTGAAGGGTTTCACCGGCTTGCCGTACGAGGGTTTTGCGAACCTGCACTGGGTCGAGCTCGATCTCGGCGCTTGGAATCCGCGCAATCCGTTGTGGCTCGTGCTCGATGGCTTCACCGATTATTTTTCTGCCAGCTCGCTCTACGCCGCCTGGCAAGCCGGACTGAAGCCGATTTCGCCCTATGTCGAGGCTCTCGATTCCTTAGGACAATGGCGCCGCGTCGTCAATGACATCGGATTTCCCGCCGGTCTCGAACGCACAATGACCGCCAACCTCACCGGCAAACTTCCGCCGGGCACGCGCCGCATTCGCATTGTGACCAACCTGAAGATTTACTGGGATCGCATTCTCATCGACAATTCGCCTGCCACGACTCCCTACCGCGTTTCCGAAGTCCCGCTCGCCGCCGCAAAACTCCAATTTCGTGGCTACCCGAAATACATCGAAGGCAGCACGCCCGCCGACCTCAGCTATATCTACGATGAAGTCAGCTCCACTGGCCCTTATGCGCAGCAAGCCGGAAACTACACGCGCTACGGCGACGTCCTTCCACTTCTCCAGCGCGCCGACGAAGAATACGTGGTCTTCGGCTCGGGCGACGAAGTCGCGCTTAGCTTTGATCCCTCATCTCTTCGCAAACTCCCGCCCGGATGGGTGCGCGATTATTTCTTCTACGCGGACGGTTTTGACAAGGACATGGATTTCTACGCCGACTTCGGCGGAACGGTCGCTCCTCTACCGACTCACACTCTTCATTCCTATCCTTATCCGCAGGGGATCAGCTATCCCGATGACCTTCGCCACCTCGAATATCTTTTGCTCTACAACACGCGTGCCGTCTCTGGCGCTCCACCATCCAGCTATCTCTTCCAGTACCGCAAGGACGACGGAAACGGCCAGCCAAACGTTCAGCCGTAGGACCTCGCTGGTCTGACAAGACGAGCATCAATGGGAGTAAGCCGATCTCACCGCCGCGCGCCGGCTAGAATTGCCCTAATTTTGCCGCATCTGAGCTGCGTCTACGCTCTTATTTTTGTCAAGAAGCGAGGCTTCCGTCAGGCGTGGGCAATCGTCGAGTGCGCTTCCGTTTCCATTCATAATCTTTGCGAAGCTTGCTCATGTGTTTCTTCAGCTGCGTCAACACCTCAGCGAACGCCGCCCGGACACTGCCCGCGGCGTCATCGGCCTCGCCCGTTGCATGCAAAGTGCCCGTAGGAAGCGAAAGATTCAAAGAGAGCGCAAAACTATTTTTGTGCGGGATACGCTCAAAAGCACCATGCAACTGGACCAGGTCGGGAGCAAACCTTTTTAGGAACTTTTCCAGCCTTTTCGCATTTATGTTCACCTCTTTTTCCATTTGCTTCTGCAATTCAACTTGCTTGTAACTGAATGAGGTCTTCACGGTACCCTCCTGAATTGGAAAACGCGGAAGGAGAAAACATCGCACCTAGCATGGTGGGCAATAAAAGCATTGCAGTCCGCTGGCACCGCCGCAACCTGCTCGATTGGCGGTCAATTTAGGCCAGCAGCTGTGAAGTGACCTCAGGAAGCCTTCATGCGATTCGTACTTCCGAAACTAACCGCGCTAGTGTTGCCACCACAAATCACCACGCCCACGCGTTCGCTTGTGGTCACTTTATATTGCCCAGAGAAGAGCGCGGCAAATGCTGCCGCCCCTCCCGGCTCAGCCACGATCCGGAGAATCTTCCACAACGCGATCTGCGCTTCTTGGATGGCTTCATCCGTGACGAGAATCACATGATTCACGTAGCTTTGCGCCATTGGCAACATCAGCTCGCCCACGCGTTTGGGCGCAAGCGAATCGGCGGCAATTCCGCCCGCGGGACTATCGACCGGCATACCAGCCTGCAGCGCGCGAGTCAGCGTTGGTGCTGCTTCCGGCTCAACACCGACCACTCTGACGCGATTCTCATACCACGCAGCGATGCCTCCGATCAGACCGCCGCCGCCAACTGCAACCAGCAGTGCATCGAGTCGCGGGCATTGTTCCTCACACTCTAAGCTCAGCGTGCCTTGACCAAGCAGTGTCTCCGGCTGATCGTAGGCGTGCACCGTCAGTGCCCCGCTCTCCAATGCCCATTTTTCGCTGGCCACTAGCGCATCAGCGTATCGCTCGCCGCCGATGACCAAGTCCGCTCCATAGCTCCGAATGCGATCGATCTTTTCTTGCGAAGCGATACTCGGCACGAAAATCCGGGCAGGTTTTCCAAGCGCCTTTGCCGCAAACGCCACTGCAGCTCCATGATTCCCGCCTGACGCCGCCACCACGCCCGCCTCGGGGATCTTGCGCGACAGCAGATTCGCAAACGCGCCGCGCACTTTGAAGGAGCCAGAATGCTGCAAAGACTCTAGCTTAAGAAACAGTCGAACAGACGGCAAACCAAAGTCTTTGCCGTCGACCTCAACAACCGGCGTTCGGCGAATGTATGGCCGAATGAGTTTTTCAATCTGCGTTATGCGCTTCGGATGGATATCACTGTATGGCATATCTCGCAATTTGGGGAGCAGAAAACAATCTTGGCCCAACGCAAACGCACTCAGCTTACACGCAACAATAGATCGTCCGAGAAAAAATCGTTGCAATCTACTTACTTCTTGAAGAGATCCTCAAACGCTTTGCGGGCATCATCGGGGCGACCGGCGGAGGCAGGCGCGGGAGCTGAAACGCTCGGATAGTTGACTGGTGAGGTGTCTTTCTCCACAGTCATACGAAATTCAAAGAACGTACAGCTGTTTTTCGCGTCCTTCCGCGGGATACGCTCGGGAATCGGCTGTGTACATTCGAACTGCGCGCCCGTATCGAAATGGACGCACTGTTTGCAGGAGTGCAGTTCAAGCTGGCATTTGGGGCACTGACCATTCTTGTCAAATCCCGGAGCCAAAATCGTCCCGCAGTTCGAACAGCGCGCGCGCATCACTGTTCCCACCATCCGCGGAGTGCGCGGACCCATTTGCTCCTGGCGCGGCCTGGGCTCCGCTGGCCGTTCGCGCTTCTTGTCTTCGCGTTCGCGGTCGCTGTAGCCCTTGTGCTTATACTTCCGCTCCATAGATTTCCTCCGGGGAGTGATTCATGATACTCCGAAATACCACAGCATCTTGAATAATTCAGTTGCCGCTGAAAAACTAACCCAGCATTGGCCCACACGTAAATGAGTTACCACAACGATCAGGGCCTATATGCTTCAATGGAATAGACCGGCGCGAGGAACGCAGCCAGCAGTTTCCAGCCTCGCCTTTCATTGCGACTAAGAAACCGGCGCAGTTTATATCCCCAAGTAGACGCCGGCAGGTGCGCCGAATCGATCCATTCTGCTTCGCGCAACACTCTTACATGCGCATTGCGTGTGGGAAGACAAGAGGTTTCTCGTGACCAACACCGGTTCGCGTTCTCACACCTATATACAGCCAACCACCCGCCAGGGCAAGCCCGAAAATAACTTCGGTGCTTTATGCGCGCAAGGGTCGGGAAGTTCCAGCAGTTCTACTCTTTTGCCCACGAGCGGCAAAAACCTTCCGCCGGTAGATCCGGGACCAGAAATTTCTGTCGCGCTCCCGCGAACTCGAGAACTGCTTCCGCCGCCAGGTATCCGCTGCGCACGGCGCCTTCCATGGTTGAGGGCCATCCCGTGCGTGTCCAATCACCCGCAAGAAAAAACCCGCAAATTTCCGTCTGCTGCGGCGGTCGCCACGCGTCCGAACCCGGACGCGGCGAGAACGTCGCATGAACTTCTTTCACCACGTTTGCTTTACGCAATTGCGCGCTGCGCGTCGCCGGCAGAACTTCATGCAATTCTCTGGTACAAAGATCGATGATTTCTTGTCGCGTCTTTGGAATCAGTTCGTACGATGCGCTTACCACTAGCTGAAGATATTGCCCTGTATCTTTCTCACTCCCACCGCCCGAATCGTACAGCAGGCTCTTATTGAAGATCCATTGCACCGTGTGTTCCATCAGCGTAAGGAATGGTTTGCCGAGCACTTGCTTGTCATACCATAAATGCACACCCGTTATGGGCGAAGTCTCCAAGTGTTTCAAATTCGCGAACGTGGAATTGCTCGCGCGCAACTCTTCCGGCAACAGTTCCAGTAGCGCGTCATGCGGTACGGCAGCAACGCACGCATCCGCTTGCACTTCGCTTCCATCGTCGAGCACGGCTGCTTGAAATTTCCCTTCTGCGAATCGGATCTTTCGTACGACGGCACGCGAGCGAATCATCCCTGCTCGGTTTTCAATTCCCTGCCGGCACTCGGCGTACAACTCCCCTAACGGCACCGACGGGATCCCAAGAACGTATCCCTTGCGATTCTGGAGAAAAGCCTTCCAAAACACATCGATTCCGTAACGCGCATCCGTGAGGTGCAACTCCTCATCGAGCGCACTAACCAGAACCACGCGCCAGAATCGCTGGATCGCCCCCTCCGTCTGCCCGTTACGTTGCAGCCATTCCAGCATCGTCATTCCGGTGCCAATCTCGGGATGGCCTCCCAGACGTGCAATGTGCAGCAGCGCTTTTGCAATTGCCCGCTTGTCGCGCCAGGTAAGCGCGCCAAACCGCAGGAACGACAGGCTGGTGTGGAACGGGGGAGGCAGTGCGGATGCATGGATTGAGCTGATGCGCCCCTTTCTATCCGCAAAAAACAATCGATCGTAATGACGGATTTTCGAGGCGGCCCCGGTTCGCTCATAAAAATTTGCGAGGTTCGTGCAACAGCCCAGCGTCACATGCTGGCAATTGTCGATGTGGCTTCCATCGGGCAGGGCGTAAGACGTCGCACGGCCGCCGAGATACGGCCGCTTCTCAAACACCTGCACACGAATTCCCGCGTCAGCGAGCGCCGTGGCTGCCGACAGCCCCGCCAGTCCGCCGCCAATCACGATCACGCTCTCGCAAGCCATCGTTTTCCTTGAACCACCCCATGTGCGCTCGTAGGAGAATCCACAGTTTCTCAGCCGCCGAAAGGCGCACAGGGCCGCCAGTCAAAATTGCAAACCTACGCCTCTCGATTTTGTCCAGGATTCCAGAATAAATGCGAGCCATGGCCCACAATGCCGCGCGGCTATCCGCGCTTACCATGGATAGCAGCTTCCATCCTTCACGGTAAAACTGCCAGGCTCGTTCAGCTTCCAAGCGAAGGAGCGCAACGGTGCCTTGGCTCGCAGTGCTCTCTTTGAATTCTCGCGAATCGCAGCCAAACCTCTTAAAATCCTCGCGAGGCAGGTACGTCCGTCCCATCGCGTAGTCACCGCGCACGTCGCGAAGAATATTCGTGAGCTGAAAGGCGATGCCGAGCTTCTCTGCGAGATCCGGAGCTTCCGGGTCCGCGAAGCCGAAAACATACAGGCAGCATAGTCCAACAGCGCCCGCCACGTGGTAGCAATACTTCTTCAAGTCCTCGAATGTTTCGTACGACGAAACCGTCAGGTCCATTTCCGCGCCGGAAATCAAATCGTGCAGATAACGCGGCGGAATCCCGAAATGCGAAACGGCATGTCGCAGCGCTATCCAGACAGGATCGCTTGTATCCGTGCCCTCCAATGCATGGTCCATTTCTTCACGAAGCTGGCCCAGCCCCTTCCGCTTCTCTTCCAGCGCGCCCCGCTCATCCGCAATGTCGTCGACGCCGCGCATGAAAGCATAGAGCGCGCAGAGTGCATCGCGCTTCGCGTCCGGCAGCAGCACGAAGCCGTAGTAAAAATTCCGAGCCGCCGAACGCGCGATTTTGCGGCAATGAAGGTAGGCAGCAGCGACGGCGATATCAGGCATGTCGACCGGCGAGTGAAGTGCTTTCTGGCTTCTGGCCGTCATCATGGCGGGAGCGAAACGAAGCCGCAATGCGCGAAATCATCGCGCGTCCCAGCAAACGCGCTTGCAAGCGCCGATTGAGCGTCGGCCGGCGATTCAACGTATCGTAGCCCATCGCCTCAATGGCATCGAGCACAGCGCAACCGCCGCGCGTAAATAGCTCCACGTCGACGCGGAATTCTCGCGAGACGCGGCTCGCCAGTGGCGCGCCCGCTGCGAAGAGGCTGCGTGTACGGCCGATCAGGTCCTTCATCAAATGAGTGTACCGGGCGTCGAATCTTCTCTGCGTGATGTCCTCTTCATTCACACCGTGGCGCGCGGCCATGTCCAGCGGAATGTAGATGCGCCCTTTTTCGAGATCCCGTCCGGCATCCTGCCAGAAATTCGCAAGCTGCAACGCGGTACATGTCGCGTCGGAGAGCTCCTGCCGCTCCGCATCACGATAACCCATCAGGTAAAGAACCAACCGTCCAACCGGATTCGCCGAGTACCGACAGTAGCCAATTACTTCCTCCCACGTCGCATAGCGATGAATGGTCTGATCCTGTCGAAACGCAATCAACAAATCACGAAACGGCCCTATCGGAATATCCAGCTTTCGTGCCGTCTCGCCGACGGCAATCAGCACAGGATGCGCCGCTGCGCCATGATAGGCGCGCTGCAATTCCGCGTCCCAGTCATCTAGCAGCGCCACCGCGCGCTTTGGATCGGCGATCTCGTCGCCCAGGTCGTCGGCCCAGCGGCAATACGCATAAACATTATAGAAATGCTGATGCAGGCGCGACGGCAGCAGCCACGATACAACCCGGAAGTTTTCATAATGATGGGTGGCTAGCCAGTGGGTGTAATGCTCGGCTTCGGAAAGCGAGCAGCCGTCAGGAGGCAGGTGGCGGGCGATTTCTAGTTCGTCTCGTCCGAGCATCGAGCCGATCAAGCCCAGGGATTCACAGCCGTCTTCAGGTCGCTGTTGCCGCGCTTCATATCTTCAAAGGCTCGCGGCAATTCACTGAGCGGAATCTCTCCGGTCACAAAGTCGCTGGCGCGCACGTCCCCGCGCGCAATGGTTTCCAGCGCTTCGCGAATGAAGCGTGGCGTGTGATGGAACGTCGCTTTGATGGTGATTTCCGAATAATGCAGCAGGGCTGGATCGAATTGCACGTGCGTCCCGTGCGGACATCCGCCGAACAGATTGACCCTTCCGCCCTTCCTCACCATTTGCATGGCCCACTGCCAAGTCGCTGCCGAACCGACCGCTTCGATCACCGCGTCAGCCCCGCGTCCGCCTTCCGTCAGTTCGCGAACCATTCCCACCGGCGTATCCATCGTGGAAACGTCGAACGCCGCATACGCTCCCAGCCGCTCGGCCGCCTCAATCTGGCTCTTACGCTTGCCGAGCGCTATCACTCGAACATCCCTGGCCGACAGTGCGCGAATGAACTTCAGCCCAATCGGCCCGCAGCCTACAATGACCGCCGTATCCCCCGCGCGAATGTCCGTTTCATGGATGCCGCGCAGCACGCACGCCAGCGGCTCAACCATCGCCGCATCGCGATAGCTGACGTGCTCCGGAATTTCCAGCAAGTTTTGCCGCACAATACGCGCCGGTATTCTTACGTATTCCGCGTAGGCGCCGTTATTGAAGAGCAGGTCGTCGCAAAGATTCGGCTGGCCCTTGCGGCAATACAGGCACACGCCGCAGGGCGCTGAGTTCGACGGCACCACGCGCATACCCGTGCGAATCGTTCCGCTGACGGACGACCCGGTTTCCTCGACCACTCCTGCCAATTCATGTCCAAATATCGCCGGCGGCTGGATCATTCGCGGATGCGAGCCCTGCTTCCACACCTTCAAATCCGTTCCGCATGTCAGGGCAACTTGAACGCGGATCAAAATTTCATCCTCGAGCACCTGGGGTATTCCGACGCGTTCAATCTTCAGATCTTCACGGCCGTAGAGAACAGCCGCGGTCATCACGCCGTTGGAACTCCTCTTCATGCCCCCGTTCGCACCTGTCTTTGTTTCCGTCTTCATGCCGTGTTCATGAATGTGTAATCACAACCTTTAGTGTATCCGCATTTGGCTTGGCCGCAAGCTCCAGAGCCTCGGCAATCCGTTCCGTCGGAAACCGGTGCGAAACCAGTCCGGCAAGGGGCAACCTTCGCTCGAACACTATCTGAGCATACTCCTCTTGTTCGGTTATGGATGCGCTATAACTACCGAGAATTTCCTTTTCTTCAATGCCTACCGTCGCAGCCGGAAACTCGATCTTCAGTACCGGGTCATTGTGCGCGAAGAGCAATACGCGCCCTCCCGCCCGAGTCATGCCCAGCGCTTCCGTTACCAATTTAGGATGGGGGGCAGCCAGCAACACCACGTCAGCTCCTCGACCGCTGGTCCGCTGACGAACTTCGGCGTCTATATCATCCGATGCGGGATCAAACGAAGCGGTTGCGCCCAGTCGCAGGCTGGCCGCTCGACGCCCGGCCAACGGATCCGTCGCAAGCACTTCCGCTCCCTTGAGCTTGCACAAGCCCGTCAGCAGCATCCCAATCGGCCCTTGCCCAACCACGACGGCAAGCTCGCCCTCCGTGACTCGCGCTTTCCACACCGCCTTCGCCGCCGTGTTCACCGGCTCGATAAACGTTGCTTCTTCAAAGGTGATGCCCGGTGGGATTGCCCGCATTCCGCGCTCGACAATCCACGGCATTGCTCGCACGTACTGCGCGAAACCTCCGCCATTCGGCACAAAGCCAGCCGTAAGCCCCACCTTCTTGTACTGTGCGCACTGCGAGAAAAGCTTTCGCTCGCAGTAAAAGCACTTCTCACATGGCACATGATGAAAGCTCACCACCCGGTCGCCAGGCCGGAATTTGCGAACACCGCGGCCGACCTCCACAACCGTGCCGGCCAGCTCATGTCCGAAAATCTGCGGAGGATCGACAAAGCCGTGCGCGATCTTTTTGATGTCCGTGCCACAAATGCCGCAGGCGGTGACTCGAAACAGCACTTCCCCTTCGCCAATCTGCGGAATCGGAACTTCCTCGCACACCACTCTTCCCTTGCCGCGATAAACGCCCGCCAACATTTTCTCCCTGCCCGTGCGTTCCGCCGATTTGGACGCGATAGCTGCCGTCGAGCTCATGCTCTTCCCGCCTCGGCCATTTCCGCGGCCTTACCAGAGGCCGCCGCCAATCCTGATACGTAACGCTCCAAAAACTCCGCAAGCTTCACCGACGCAGCGCGGCTGTGCCGTCCCAGGCGCATTAACGCTGGTAATTTCTGTGGCGCACGCGCAAGCGCGCGAACAATTCTCCCTGTCCTCACGTTCCCCCTGTCGTCCAAAACACCGCTGAAATCCATCGGCAGGTCTTCATCCACCTCGTCACTAATCGCGCGGATGGCAATTGCAGGAATGCCTTTGGCAACTGCTTCCGTCACCACGGCGAAACTCTCCATCTCAACCGCTCCCGCCATATTCCCCAGCCGCCTCTTTCCCTCGGCAGACAAAATCATCGTTGAGGAAGTAAGCAGTCGGTCGATAACGACCGCCCCGCAGGTCTTGGCTCGATGGAGCAGCCCGGCTTCTGCGGCCACCGTCCGGCCGCTCTCCAGCTCCATAATATCCCGCGCCGCAAGAATCTCTCCGACGCGATAGTCGTCACGCAAACTGCCCGCGAGTCCCGCTGCAATACAAATATCCGTCCGCCATTCCAGTGCGGCGCGCACAACACTTTTCGCGCGCACGCCACCGATACCTGTGAGGGCCGCACGAACCTGCGCGTCCCCAAGTTTGGTTTCATGCATGGCAAACTCAGTGTCCGGAATCTGCGCAAACGAATGCAGGCGGCGCCACGGCGCAAATTCCATGTCCAACGCGAATGTAATCAGGATTCTCAACGTTGCGCCTCAAGCAGCCGAAGCCTGGGCGATCTGTGCTCGTTCGAGAATCTTTGCGTAGCCATTCTCGGTATACCAGCGAACGGCGCGCTCGAGGGCCGCTTCCACCGGTGCGGACTCGTATCCCAGCTCTTTGCGCGCCTTGGCGTCCTTGACGAACATCTTGTGCCGCGCAATGCGAACGCCCTCCACCAGAACGTGCGGTTCGCGCCCCACCATGCGGGAAAATACCGCGTCCGCATATGCCGCCATCAGCGCCACCGCGTGCGGAATCTGCCGCGTAGGAGCGGGCAATCCCGTGATCTTCGCCAGCGTATCGAGCAATTCTTTCAGCGTTAAATTCTCTCCGCCCAGCAAGTACCGCTCTCCCGTTTTGCCGCGCTCGCCTGCAAGCACGTGCCCGCGCGCCACGTCTTCCACCGCAACGAAGTTCAGCCCTGTATCCACGTACGCTGGCATGCGCCCAAGGAGAAAATCCAGAATGATCCGGCCCGTCGGCGTTGGTTTCCAATCGCCGGGACCCACAGGAGTAGTCGGGTTCACGATAATCACTGGTAAACTCTCATGTGCGGCCCGCAACGCCTCTTGCTCCGCGATCAGTTTCGATTTCTTATAATTCCCCACCATTTCATCGACGGAGGCTCGATTCGTTTCATCCGGCAAGCTCGCCCCGCGCGGCACCGCAATCGTCGCCACCGTGCTGGTGTAAACGAATCTCTCGACGCGTGCACGCAATGCCGCAGCGAGCAAATTCTTCGTGCCGGTTACGTTGTTCTCGTAGATTTCCTGCGGACGTTTCGCCCATAAGCGATAGTCCGCCGCGACGTGATAGACGCGCTGGACTCCTTGCAACGCAAGAGCAAGCGAAGCCTCGTCGCGAAGGTCGCCTTCGACCCATTCCACCGCGACGCCATCCAGTGCTTTCCGCCGGCTACTCGGCCGCGCCAGGGCGCGCACGGGTTCGCCTGCGGCGACCAGTTGTCGGGCAACATGCGACCCGACGAACCCAGTCGCGCCGGTTACCAGCGTTGTCATAAAATGCGGAAAGCCTCTTCCTTTGGGGGAGCTTGCTCTATCGGCAAGTTCGTTGGCCTGGCATCAAGACGCACTTGGTGTCCGTTCCCTTTGCCATTTCCGTTTCCCTTGGCGGCAACGTCTCCATTCTTACTTTTCCCGCCTTTGCGGCCGCCCATCCTGCCGGAAATCTGCCACTGCAGCATTTTCCAGGTGTCTCCGAACTTGCTGTTCCCGCCCAACACAGCGGAAGCTTCATATCCCGATTGCACCATGCAATTCTCGCAACGTGGGTCGCGGCCATAGCCGTACTTTTCCCACGGCGTGTTGTTAATCAAGTCTCCGAACGTTTTGTGGTGCTCGTCGGTCATCAAATAGCACGGGCCTTTCCACCCGCGGGGGTTGTATGTGGGATTACCCCACGCCGTGCACATCAACTCGCGCTCCCCGCGCAGAAATTCCATGTAAATCGGGGACGTGATCACGTTGAATTGCTCCAGCAGCTTGCTGGCGCGCCGGAACTTCTCGTTCACATCCTGCCGCGACATAAAGATGTCTTTGGTCTGCACCGAAGCATAGGAATACGCCGGCGAGAGCATATTTCCGTCAACGCCGAGCGTGCGAAGGTAATCGAAAAGCTCCGCAATCTCTTCGATATCCGTCTCTTTGTACACCGTCGTGTTCGAACACACCAAAAATCCCGCAGCCTTTGCCGCCTTGATCCCGGCAATAGCCTCGCGGAAAACGCCATCGCGCTCCACGCACAAATCATGCGTCTTCTCCAAGCCGTCCAGGTGAACGTTGAAGAAAAATCGCGAGGTCGGCGTGAATTCGTGTAGGCGCTTGCGAATGAACATTCCATTTGTGCACAAATAAATATTCTTTTTGCGCGCCAGAATTTCCTTAACCAGTCGCCCGATTTCCGGATAGATCAGCGGCTCGCCGCCACAGATCGAAGCGATCGGCGCGCCGCAATCTTCTAGCGCCGCGATGCATTCCTCGACGGTCAGCAACTCATTGATCGTGGGCTTGTATTCGCGGATGCGTCCGCATCCCGTGCACGTCAAATTGCACGCATGCAAGGGCTCCAGCATCAGTACCAGCGGAAACTTCTTTTCGCCCCGAATCGCCTTCCCCGCCAGATATTTCGTCAGATTGGCGGTCAAGCTCAGCGGAAACCTCATCGTTTACCCCCGTCCGTTTCGATACTTGAATTGATTCGGATCGAATTGAAAAGATTGCGGTGTTGCTTTCACTCCGTTCCGCAGGTTGCGGTACCGCGCCAGCGCGTATAGCGGAAACGCATTTCTGTATAGATGATACTTCAAATAGAAGACCCGCGGAAATCCAGTTCCGGTAAATTCGCCCTCGTCCCACGACCCATCCTCATTTTGGTGCTCTGTTAGCCATGCCACGGCCCGCAACACGGCCGGATCTTCCGAGCCCACGGTTGCGAGCAGCCCTATCAATCCCCACGCGGTTTGCGATGGGGTGCTCTCCCCGATCCCTTTGAGCGATGGATCGTCATACGATTTGCACGATTCACCGAATCCGCCATCGGAGTTTTGCACGCTCTTCAGCCAGTCAACCGCGCGCCGGCATTCCGTGCTGTCGTTGCAGTGGATCGCCTCCATCGCCCGCAGCACGCCGCTTGTTCCGTACACATAATTCACGCCCCAGCGTCCGTACCATGCGCCTTCCGGCGTCTGCTCTCGCCGCAGATAGGTGAGCGCCTTCTGAACAGCTGGGTGCGAAGACGGCCATCCAAAATTGCCCAGGCATTCGATGGAACGCGCTGCCACGTCCGCAGAAGAAGGATCGATCATCGCGTTGTGGTCCGCAAAAGGAATGTTCGTCAATACGGCATTGTCGTTATCGCGATCAAAGGCCCCCCAGCCCCCATCGCGATTTTGCATGCTCAATAGCCAAGCCAATCCGTGCCGCGCGGCTTGTTCAAAACGATCAGTATCGTTGTCGACAGCGCGCTGCAGTGCCATCAGCACAAACGCCGTGTCATCCACGTCCGGAAAGAAGTCATTGCGAAACTCAAACGCCCATCCTCCCGGCGCAGCATCCTTGTTCTTCACTTGCCAGTCCCCCGGCCCGAGAATCTGATGATCGATCAGCCATCGTGCAGCACTCCGTAGAGCCGGATGCGATTCATCAACGCCAGCCTCCTCGAGCGAAACCATTGCAATCGCCGTATCCCATACGGGCGAGATGCAAGGTTGCATCCGCAACGTGTCGTCTTCTTCGATCTCGTAAGCGTTAATCCAGCCCAGTTCCCGGCGAACCAGCGGGTCGCTCGGCTGGGCCCCTACGGCAAGCATCGCATAAACCGAATTGGCCATCGCCGGGATAATCGTCGCAAGACCCTCGCTCCGTTCAATATGTTCGAACAGCCACCGTTTCGCTTCCGCTATCGCCCGCTTCCGAAACGGCTTCCAGGGCAGCCGCTCGTGCAACTTGAGCGCTTTATCGATCGCCAAAAACATGTTCCGCCACGATATGATCTTGCGGTTCCAGGCAAACGCAACCTTGGCGTTGGCGCGGTCCGCGAATAGCTCATCCATGCCTGTGAATTTCGGCATCCGCCAATCTGGCCTCAGCGCGTAAATGATCGATAGTGGCACGATGATGGCGCGCGTCCATGACGACATATCGTACAAATTCACGAACATCCAACGGGGAAGCAGGAGCAGCTCCGGGGGAATCGCCGGCGCCATCTCCCAGCCAATTGCGCCGATCATGGCTAGGTAAAACCGCACGTAAGAGTTCGTCCGTTCCAATCCGCCAAGCTCGCGAATTTTCTTTTGCGCGCGCTCCATATGCGGCGCTTCCGGCAAATCCCCTGCGAGCTTCAAAGCGAAATAGGCTTTGACCGATGTGCTTAATTCCGCCGGACCTCCGGGATAAATGTTCCAGCCGCCATCGGCTTGTTGCTTTTTCCGGATGTAGTTCGCGAACTTCCGCACCCGAGGGTTCTGGCCGTCTTGAAGGATGTGATGCAATAAGATGCAGTCAGCCTCAAGCGTCGTGTCCGCTTCCAGTTCACCCCACCAATACCCATCGGCGGTTTGCAACGAAAGCAAATGCTGAACCGCCCGCTCGACCGCAGCCTCCGAACGAGTATCGACCTTGCTGGCCGGAATACGCGCACGTTTCGTGGCCGTGGCCGTCGAGGTTTCGGTTTCCTGCATTCTCGCGCTCTCTGGCGTCACAATGAACCCTCTAGCGAAACTTCTGGCCTCCTGCCCTTCGCATACGCCCCCGCCCCCAAACAAAAAGCAGACAAGTCGCACCTGCACGGCAACATGGGACCCAAGTGCTGGTCAAGCCGCAGAAGTACGCCCTAAAATACATATTATCAGAGCCTTACGTTTTTGGGTCAACACAAAAAGTGCCATCGAATTCTACCCGTAAGCCCCCGCAATACCTGTGCTTAGCTCCTTTCTACGGGCTGTACGGTCGGCCCTCGCAAACTCCAAGTCCCGCGGCCTCATGTATGATGCGCAAAAACGAGCCTGGGCTTACTTAGTCTTTTGTTCAATTTCCCTCAGACGTTCCGCTAGTTCCGGCAAACGCTCGAACCATGCGTATTGCTTCTTAAATCTCGCGAGCGGTCGCGCCGGAGTTCCCCAAACGATTTCTCCCGCCCGAATCTTCTTCCCCGTAGGTATTCCCGCTTGCGCGCCGACGATGCTTCCGCTCTCGATGGTGCAATGGTCCGCTATGCCCACTTGGCCTCCGATAACTACGCGATCTCCAATTTCGCAGCTGCCGGAAATTCCGGTCTGCGCGGCGATGATCGTGTCTTCGCCTATGTGGACGTTATGTGCGACGTGCACCGAATTATCGATCTTCACTCCGCGATCAATTCGTGTCTTGCCAAGCGAACCGCGTGCAATAGTCGCGTTACTTCCAATTTCCACGTCATCTCCCACTTCGACTTTTCCAACTTGCGGAAACTTCACGTACCCTCCATCGCCGTACACGTACCCAAATCCGTCTCCGCCGACCACCGCGCCCGAGTGAACCATAACGCGATTGCCTAACTGCGCTCCTGGGTATAGATTCACGCGCGGAAACAGATGGCAAGACTCGCCAATTCTCGCTCCGCGCCCAATAAAACAGAAAGCGCCAATCTCTGTATTCGCTCCAATCTCCGCGTCCGCTTCGATTACCGCATAGGGGCCGACCAGCACACCGCTTCCTAATTTCGCGGAAGCATCTATCAGCGCGGTTGAATGACGCCCCGCTGCGACGGGAAACGGTTCGAGCAATCGCGCCGCTGCCCTCGCGAAGGCAAGTTTTGGTTGCGCCACTGCCAGGGTTGTCTTGTTTTTCAACTCCATCCCTTCCGCCACAATCACGCACCGCGCGCCGGATTCCTCCGCGCGCCCTTTGTGCTTCATCGCCTCCACGTAAATTAAGTCTTCGCCGCCCGCGTCTTCCGGACCTGCAACGCCTGAAATCAACGCTCCGCCGTCACCGTCAATTTTCGCGTTCAAGTACTCCGCGAGCTCCGCAGCCGTCATCTTCTTCATTTGCGTCTCCCCATCCTGCTAACGTCCCTGCTCTACTCGATCAACCGGAATACAACGAAGCCTCGCCGGGGGGGCGGTTTTTCCATCGCTTGTGCACCCAAAGCCACTGCTCCGGATGCGCGCGGATGTAGTCCTCAATCACTTTGTTGCATCGCGCCGTGTTTTCGCGAATGTCTTCCTCTTCATCCTCCGTGCGCCGCATCACGACAGCCGGCTCAAACCGCAGCCTGTACTTGCGCATTGCATCGTCCCAAAACAAAAATCCAGGAACAACCGTGGCGCCAGTATGGCGTGCCATGCGCACCAGCCCTGTGGTTGTCGCCGCGGGAATGCCAAAAAAATTCACGAAGACGCCTTCATCGACAGATGTGTTTTGGTCCGCCAAAACGCCGACAGTTCCTCCGTCGCGCAGCACTCGCAGCGTCGCTCGCGCTGAATTGTTTTTTTCAATCGGCCGGTTGCCCGAAAGACACCGGTAGGAATCAATCAGCCGATTCACGCGCCAGTTGTCGATGGGCCGCGCCAGGAACGAAAGCGGATAACCGTAAAGCGCCTGTGCGAAGGGCGCTAGTTCCCAAGCGCTCATGTGCCCAGTCAAAAACAGCACGCCTTTTCCTAGCCGTCTCGCAACATCAAAATTCTCAAAACCATCCAGCACAACGAGCTTTTCGATATTTTCTCGGGACAACTTCGGGAAGTGCGCAAACTCCGCCGCCATCCATCCCAGATTTCGCGTCATCCCGCGAATCACTCCTCGCCGCTTCTCATCCGTCCAATCGGGAAAAGCTACGCGCAGATTCGTCATCGCCGTGCGCCGCAACCGTGGGAGACCCCACAGCAGCATCCTGGCGACAATCGCCGCACCCGCGCGCGCCGACGGCCGTGGCAGAAGCTCCAAGAACTTTAGGATCGTCCATGCCGCGAAATACTCGCACCATTCCCGCATCGCGCGCCATTCTGGCACACTCGTTTTCCGCGAGCCAGTGCGCATGTAGCTGCCCGCTCATCTCTGATACACTTCGGCGACGTGACTCAAAAACGCCGCGCACCCTCGCATCGTCTTCCCGCCGCTCTTTTGATCGGAATAGTCCTGATTATCTGTCTTTTTAGCGGCCTCTCGGCGATTGGTTTGGTCGGCCCCGACGAGCCTCGTTATGCCTGGATAGCCCAACACATGGCGATGACCGGCGATTGGCTCACGCCAAAACTTTACGGCCAGCCCTGGTTCGAAAAACCTGTTCTCTATTACTGGGTTGCGGCAGTCGGTTTCAAATTCTTGCATTCGTCGGAGTACGCGGCGCGCTTGCCCTCTGCGTTCGCTGCGCTGGTTGCGGCCATCGCCATGGCCGCGCTCGGCTATTGGCGCTATGGCAGAAGAACGGCCCGCGCCGTTCTCTTAATTTTTCCGACGTCTGTGGGCGTCATCGCCTTCGCGCGCGCGGCCGGCCCGGACATGCTTTTCTCCGCCGCCCTATCTCTTGCGCTGCTCTCCGCCGTAAGCATTCTCGAAAAACGCGGCGCATTCGGAATTGACCCCTTAGGAAGAACCCGAAACGACAAGCTCGACTTGCTTCTTCTCGGCGCCTGGCTCGGACTCGCCATTCTCGCAAAGGGCCCTGCGGCGCTCGTGCTCGCCGGCGGCAGTGTCCTGCTGTGGGCCATCGCAACCAACAAGCTAAAGCTTGCGGTTCACATCCTGCATCCGCTCGCCGTCTTGTCTTTCGCCGTTGTCGCGCTCCCTTGGTACGTACTTTGCGCGCGCGCCAACTCCGGCTTCCTCCACGTCTTCATCGTCCAGCATAATTTCCAGCGCTACCTCACCCCCGTCTTTCAGCATCGTCAGCCATTTTGGTTCTTCGGTCCGATTATTTTGCTCGGACTTCTACCGTGGTCCGCTCTCCTGGTCGGCGCCGCTTTCGACGCTCGCCGCATTTTCCGCGATAGCTCCTGGCGCGCTTCTCCAGGATTCTTCATCGCCTGCTGGGCAATTTTCCCGGCAATATTCTTCAGTTTTTCGCAATCGAAGCTCCCCGAGTACATCTTGCCCGTTTTTCCCCCGCTGGCTGTCTTGTTGGCGCATTCCTTCGTCGGCGCTATAGATCATGCTCCTCGTAAAGCGCAATGGATGGGGGTCGCAACCGGAACCATGTGGGTTGCCCTCGGCGTGGCTGGCGCTGTCGGTTTTCATCGTTTACCGGTCTATGCGCCGTTCTATCACCAAGAAGTCATCCACCTCGCCGTTGCTTCCCTGCTAATCGGCATATTTGCTGGAGTGGCTATTGAGCTGATGAGCCTTTGGCGTAAGCTGTGGCTCGTACTCGCGTTTACCGCGCTCGTATCCGTTTGCGTAGTTTTCGCCGCAAACCTTCGCGTCTTGCCTCAACTTGACCCGCTTCTCTCCGCCAGGCCCCTCGCTCGCGAAATTCGCGCCACGATCGCTCCGCCCGCTGACATTTATTCCGCTGGAGACATCAACCGAACTTGCGACTACGGCTTGCGCTTCTATCTCGACCGCACCTCGCTGCCCCAATTCGATCCGCATCTTTTTTCCAGCGAAAACTACGTCCTCGTAAGCCCTGGCGGCGACATGGAATTAAACGACCTCGGCATAATCCACAGAACGATGCTCGCGCGCTTCCTGCCGTATTGCTGGGTCGAATCAGTTAAGCCGAAAACAACCGATTAGCGGAATTACTGCGCCGGTTGCCCGGTGGGCGGGAGGTTTTGCAGGAAGAAACTGACGATGTGGTCTTCGTACGTGCGTCGTCCCTCGTCGCTCATTTCAGAATACGTCATGGAATCGACAAGATGGTCCTTCGGCGGCAGGGCAATTTGGTACATGCGCAGCGTGGCCGTATCTAATTCCGGCCTGTCGGTCGATTCAATGAATAACTTGGGAATGCCTTGTAGCCGTGCAAGCGACGCCCGCGCGGGTGGCACAGTGCGGTATTTGTAATTGAGCATTCGAAATCCGAAGAAGCAAAACATCTTGACCAGAGGCAATCCGCCAAGGCCCGTATGTCCCACCTCCACCATCAAAAAATCCGACGGCTGGTCGTAAACGGAATCCAGCGCGACCGACTGGATGCGCGGCTCTTGTCCAGCAGCGGAAAGCGCCGCATAAGCGCCCAGGTCTGTTCCCCAAACGCCAAAGCGCGAGCGGTCAATGTCATCGCGTTCTTCGAGGCCGTGAATCGCCGCAAGAAGCTGCTCGGTTTCACCGTAACCAAGCGCTGTCCTGCCGGGAACCGATCCGTGGCCGGTAAAGTCGAACAAGAAGACGTTGAATTGGTGCTCCTGTAACGCTGTGACCAGCGTCAAAATGTCCGCGCGCTGCGACCCATATCCATGGCACAGAACAATCGTTGGCGCGTGGAGCAATCCCGGGAAAAACCATCCCTCGCGGCTGCCATTGCCAGGAATGTCAAATTTATACGTTGTCGGATGCCCCATCAGCAGCGTCACATCAACGTTCGCCGGACTTCGCGGAGGCGATAGGATTTGATACAGCAAGTAACCGGAAATCGTCGCTACCGCGAGGAAAAGAAACAGCGCAAGCGCAAGGAACATCCCCGCGATGCGCGCGACCCGCGCTAACCCACGCCTAAAGTTCGTCACAAAACTCATGCGTTGCCGGGCTCTCGATTCATTTCGCCGCGCAGTTTAGCACAGTTCATTCGGACATCTTCGAACGCGCCTCTTTTGGTTAGTAACTATTTCTCAGCATGAATTGCAAACACGATGCAACTTTCGCGGCCGGCCCAGCCGAAGCCTTGAGGAGCTTGGCGCGCGCATTGTCCAGGTGCCCAGCCGAAGCTATAATTGACCTCATCGAGGCCAAGTCGGCGACCCATGCAGATTTTGGATCTGCGGCAAGTTCATTCGCGCGCTTTGCAGCCCTTGTTCCAAGAGGAGGCGGATCATTGGCGCAAGCAGCTCTATTGGGATTATCGTCCCTCGCAGCACCTCATCCGCAAGTTCATCGACTCGCACTCTCTCGCAGGCTATGCTGCCCTCGAGGGCAAGCAACCGATCGGCTATGGCTTCTATGTATTCGAGGATCAAAAGGGTCTGATCGGCGGACTGTTCGCCTCTCCACAGTCCGACCAAATTGACGTCAGCAAGAAGATTCTTCTGGAAATGTTCGAGTCTCTTCGCGCCACTCCGTTTATCGAACGCATCGAGGCTCAATTGATGCCCTTCGGCATCGCCTTGGATGGAGTGCTTCAGGAACAGAAGTTTCGTCTTCGCCGCCGGCAGTTCATGCTCCTCGAGCTTCCCGCCGGCCCGCCTTTTCGCTCGCAGGCGCAGAACGGCCTACGCCTGGAGGCCTGGAGCGACAAATGCCTGGAGCCTTGCGCTCGCCTGATCCAACGCGCATATACGGATCATGTCGATAGCGAGATCAACGATCAGTACCGCACTGAGATGGGCGCCACGAAATTCCTGCGCAACATCGTGCTTCTTCCCGGCTGCGGCCAGTTCTGTCCCGAAGCCTCTTTCGTTGTGCGCCCAGGCCCCTCGGAGATGCCTATCGCCATGGTTCTCACCTCTACGGTTGCGCCCGGCGTCGGGCACACCACGCAAATCTGCGTCCTTCCCGGCTATCAAAAAAATGGATTGGGCCGTCGCTTGATGGAAGCTTCTCTGGCGGCTCTTCAGAACCACGGCTATCGCGCACTTACACTCACTGTCACCGCCACCAACGCCAACGCCGTCCGTCTGTACGAAAATCTCGGATTCCAAACCGTCAAAACTTTCGCCGCTGGCGTCTGGGAACCATAAACGCATTCCTATTTCTTCGTCCGCTCCTTCAGCAATCCTTTCAATTCCGCCATGAACTCCTTCACATCCTTGAAATCCGAATACACCGACGCAAATCTCACGTACGCCACCTTGTCTAGTTTTTTCAGCCGCGACATCAGCAACTCGCCGATCTCCGACGTGGTCTTTTCCCGATCCGTTGCCTCATTGACGAATTTTTCCGCTTCATCGACCAGCGCTTCCAGTTTCGCCGTTGGCACAGGCCGCTTCTCGCACGCGCGCAACAGCCCTTGCAGAATCTTATGCCGCTCGAATTTTTCTCGCCTTCCGTCCTTCTTGATCACCATGTACGGAATTTCATCGATGCGCTCGTACGTCGTGAATCGCTTGCCGCATTTCAAACATTCCCGCCGGCGGCGAATCAAATCCCCAGCCTTGCCCTCGCGTGAATCCACCACCTTGTCATCCAGATGCGAACAATAAGGGCACTTCACCGGCGCTTCTCCGGCGCACGCTTGGCCATGTCAATTTCCGTGAGCGTCGCATACTTCCCACGCTCCTCGTCCGCATTTTCCTCGCGCACTAAACGCCGCAGAGTACCCATGGACCATCCCTCGCGAATCAGCAGCGGTAACCCGACGATCGTTACAGCCGCGAACGTTATGATCCAGATCATGATCGCGATCGCCGCCGCGGGCTCCTTTTCTACTCCAAAAATGACACTCAGAACAAGGAACGTGCTTAATTGCATTCCGCCGCCGACCGTCGGCAGTTGTACCACCGAACCCACCATCGTGAATGCCAGCACCAGCATCGCGCCGCGAAACTCCAAATCGCCTCCGCTGCGGCCGAAGCTCCGAATCACCCAGAAATAAACCAGCGCCACCACCGCCCAATGAATCGTAGTATAAGAGATCGCAGCGAACAGATCACCCGCGGAACGAATCGCTTGTAACCCTTCGCTGAATCCGCCGGCGAGCGTCGTGATCCTGCCGCGCCAGCCTCCGCGCGTGTGCCAATGGCGCAGTCGCGATTGCAGAGTTCGCGCGCCGTGCAACCGAAAATAAACGAGCAGCGCAATCAAAACGACCAGCACGCCAAAGAGCGCCCAGCCCGCCAGCCGCGCGTCCCGCAACAATGCGCTCGATTGCTGCCCAGCTCCGGCATGTGGTCCCGACAAAGACCCGCGTGGAATCAGCAGCAGCGCGCATGCCGCCAGCACCACTGTTGCGCCCGCGTCAAAAATTCGTTCGAGCACGTAGACGCCAAGGCTGTCGCCAACCGGCAAGCGGTCCTTGCGTGCAATCAGCAAAGGTCGCACCGGCTCGCCCGCGCGCCCCAATAGAAAAACCGCTGTGAACCCCATGATCGTTGCGCTGTAAACGTTCCAGAAATACGCCTTTCCCATGTAACGCGAGAATCGTTTCCATCGCGCCGCGCGAATTGCATAGGAAACAAAAATTGTTGCCAGCGCCAGCGCCAGTAAACCGAAGTTTGCGTCCTTCAGCGACGCACCCAGCTTCTGCCAGCTGAAGCCCGCCAACATGGCCGAGCCGCGCGCGCGGTACAGCAAGGCCCCGATAACGACGAGCCCGGCAATCAGCCATAACGATTTTTTCAATGTCCGTTGCATAGTCGGGTAGCGCAACAGCGCCGCTGCCAGTTCCAGCCTTCCTCTAGATTTTCCACGGCTCGGGATATTTCAGACGTACGAGATACAGACCCTCCGGCGGCGCAGTCGGCCCTGAACGCGAACGGTCGCGCATTGCGAACAACTCGGGAATGTCCTCTGCTCGCAGCTTTCCCCGCCCTACCTCCAGCAATGTGCCCACAATCTTCCGAACCATGTAGCGCAGAAAAGATCTCCCCGTGACTACATAAATGATTTGCTGCTCCTCTGGGCGCCGATCGAGTTCCGATCGGCAAATCGTCCGCACAGGAGAACGATCCTTGTCCGCTTCCTCGGATCCACTGGACGCCGCGAACGAAGTGAAATCGTGCTCGCCCTCGAAGCATTTCGCCGCCGCAACCATCGCCTCCTCATTCAGCGGATACGGGTAGTGCAAGACCCGTTGATATTCGAACGGCGACACCACCCTCCCTCGAAATATCCGGTAGTGATACGTTTTCTCTATCGCTTGCCATCGCGCATGGAAATCCGACCCCATCTCCTCTGCGGCCACCACGCGGATCGCTGGCGGGAGCAGCGCATTCAGCGCGCGCTGCAGCTCTTCCGCAGTTAGCGCCGACTTCGTTTTGAAACTCGCCACTTGACCCAGCGCGTGCACGCCCGCATCCGTTCGGCTCGCTCCATGAATCGTCACTGGCTCCTGCGTGATCTTGCGAATTGCGTCTGTCACTGAACCTTGGATCGTGACTACGCCAGGTTGGATCTGCCAGCCATGGAACTTTGCACCGTCGTACGCAAGAGTCAGCTTTATATTTCTCATGCGCGGGAAATTATCGCATGACGCTGTTCTCGCAAGAGGGATAAACGAAGAAGAAAATCAGAAACTGTTAGAGGCCTGGCGCATGGAGCGCAGCCCCTTGGGAGCAAAGTACGCTGGACCCATGCACACCGGTTCATAGTCGGCTTCGATGCCGCTTCGCGTGTACGCGGTGGAGTCATTTTCAGCTTTAGGAAGAAACCGGATGGCGCGGAACCGCTTTTCCGCGCAGAGATCGAACCAATGCCGAATCCCGCAGCCAATCGAAATCAAATCCCCCGGCTCAAGCTCCACCGTGACCACCAGCCCACCCACGGGATGGACGTTACATACTCCGCGCCCAGCCAAGATGAAGTGGGCCTCATAGTCGCTGTGCCAGTGCTCTTTCTTGAATTGGCACAGCATATCTTCAAGCCCTGGAGTCTCCGGTGTTAGGTCCACCACATCGTAAGCCGAAAAATTGTTACTCGCTTTGTAGTTCTCCAGTTCGGGCTCGTAAGCCTTCAAGATTTCAATTGCGGAAGAAGTGGTGGGAATGGGATTCACACGCGTCCAGCGTTGGTACTCAACGCCAATACCTGCCAGAAACATTTCGATCTCAGCGGGCATGATGAAAGTCCGCCCAAGCTGAGGGACCCTCACAATCGCCATCTCTAAATCCTCAATCGGCCTTCCGCATGTCTCTGCTGTTTTTCTGGGGAGAGTCATTCCGCGCGCCTTCGCGCGGACGCCCACATGTGCCTATATTTTTGTGTTGGTACTCCGGCCTTCAATTGGCTCAGCGTGAGGCATGTTTTTGCGAAGCGCCTACCCTCTAAGTAGAGCTACGCGGAAAATCCTGGGGTGAATTCTCACTCCAAAAACGAGAAATTGCAAGATTTTTTCTAGCGGTTTGCCTTACGCGCTCAGGCGCGCGAAATGGCTTCCTGGCTTCGTGATCGGCTCGCCTCTGCGGCATAATGGGCAGTCAAACGCTTCGTGGCTCGGTATGCTTATCTCGATTAAGGCCTTCGCGGGCACGTCCCACTCTATCTTTCCATCGCTTCGGTCAATCAGCACTCCTGCGGCAACCGCTCTTCCGCCAGCCTGTTCGACCACGCCCATCGTTTCCCGCGTAGACCCTCCCGTAGTCCACACGTCCTCCATCACCAAGACCCTCTCGCCACCGCGCAGCGTAAAACCGCGCCGCAGTGCCATCTGCCCAGACGAGTCCCTTTCCACAAAAACCGCTCGAACACCCAATGCCCGGCCGACTTCGTGCCCTACAAGTATGCCGCCCATCGCGGGTGAAACGACGCATTCGATCTGCAAGTCCCTGAACTTCTCGGCCAACGCCTGCCCCAGACGCTCCGCCAATGCCGGATACTGAAGCACCAGCGCACATTGCACGTACGTGGCGCTATGCAGTCCGCTGGACAGCGCGAAATGCCCTTGCCTTACCGCTCCCACCTTATCGAGCAGTTGGCGGATCTCGCTTGCGTCCACGCAATCCCTCCTCGCCCAAAAACGACGGCGTTAGCCTAGGCCACGCTGCTCCTATTGTCAACTTGCTATGCCTAATGCTACCTTGCTTACCTTCTATGTTCGCTTGTGGTTGCGCCGTGTCCGTTTGCGGACGATCGATGCCGCACGACCTCTCATTACTCGCTTAATTCCAATTGCATACGATTGGCGGCCACCTTGCATCGAATCAGTTGAAACAAATCGCTATGCTGGCACGTTTAATTCACTTAGGGCAAAAAATACAAATTCTTCACGCAGGGTGAGAGGAAGAAAACTATATGACTGCAAGGTTTTTTCGAGTCGTCGTTGCTCTTTATCTGGGGGCGTCCTTAGCCGTTGGAATGCCGGCATTCGCGCAAGCCCCGGCGCAGCAGGGGACCCAAGCTCCAACGCAGCCGTCTGCCATTTCGCGGCCCTCTTCGATTCCTTACACTTCTCTCCTCGGCGCGGTGGACTACTCCCGTAACAAACGGACCTTCCCGAACTTATTTTCCGCGTACACTTCGCGCTACGTTCCCCAGCCCAATCTCACCAATGCTCCCGGCATCTTCGATCTCATCCACCAGAGCAAGCTCGAACTGAGCCTCCAGGACGCCATCACTCTCGCGCTCCAGAACGACCTCGATATCGCCGTCTCTGAATACACTCCTTGGATCGACGAAACGCAGTTGCTCAACGCGGAGGGCGGCGGCACACCTCTTGGCCAATTCGTCGTCGGCGGTGGTGGCGGAGGCGCATTCGATCCCGTCTTATTCGCAACGGCCGGCGTTTCCGACACGGTAAATCTCTCAAACACTCCTTTCACGATTGGCCAGTTCATACCCAATTATGAGACGCACTCTACCTCGTCGAGCTTCGGCTACTCGCAAAAGCTCCACGAGGGCACTTCCTTCACCGTCTCTTTCAACAACGACCGCTCTTCTGTCAACATACCCGACTACATTTACAACCCCGCCCTTCAATCCACGTTTTCCATCACGGTTACTCAGCCGCTCTTGAATGGCTTCGGTTTTCTTCCCAACATGCGTTTTATTTTGGAAGCCCGCAATACTGACGAAGTGGGAAAGTTGCAGTTCGAGGAGCAAGTCATCTCTTCCGTCACTCAAGTGGCCACTCAGTATTGGACCCTTGTTGCCGACCGCCAAGCCGTCGACGTTGCCAAGCAGACACTCGCTGTCTCCCAGAAACTCTACAATGACGACCAGCGCCAGCTTGAGATCGGAACTCTTGCTCATCTCGACGTGGTCACCGCAGAATCCGAGATTGCCTCGGATAACCAGGCGCTGATCGCTGCGCAGACAAATCAGCTCCAACAGGAAACTGTTGTCCTCAACTTGATTACCAAAGACCCCATGGATCCGCGCCTGCAAGGCTTGGAGGTCGTTCCGACCACAACCCTCGATGAAACTCAGCAGGTTCCCTCCGTTACCATCCCGGACGCTGTCAACGAAGCGTGGGCCAGTCGCCCCGAGCTGCAGGTCGATCAGTCTCTTCTCAAGAACGATCGCGTCGAAATTCAGGCAACGAGGAACAGCCTCCTTCCCCAGCTCAACCTGTCCGGCAATTACACCACCGGAGGTTTAAGCGGCGTAGTTACGAGTACCTCCGTTCTTCAACAATTTGGACTCACCCCTCCCTTTCCTTCTTCCGGCGGAGTCGGTGCGGTTTACTCTCAGCTCTTCAACAACAGCTACCCGACCTATAGCGGCAGCCTGACCTTCAGCATGCCGCTTCGCAATCGCTCGGCGCAGGCCGCCGCCGCCCAGGCTCAATTGAACGACCGCCAGGAGCAAACAGCATTTCAGCGCGACAAGAACGCCATTGTGGTGGGAGTCCGCCAGGCTCTCACCGCTCTCCAGCAAGGCGCTGCGCTGGTGACGGCCGACGTAAAGGCCACTCAGCTCGCTCAGGAAACTTACGATGACGAAGTGAAAAAGTTCGACTTGGGCGCTTCCACCACCTACAACGTCGTTCTTCAATCTCGTGACTTGAACGCGGCGAAATTGAACGAGCTTACCGCCAAGACCAGCTTGGCCATTGCCCTCGTCAATTTCAACCAGGCCCTGGGCCGTACATTAACCTCAAATAACATCACCATCGCTAGTAATCGCCAGCCCATTGATGATTTCACGGCCAGCGCCCCGCTGATTCCGGGCACCATCGGCAACCGTTTGGCTGGAAGGGACGTTTTCGGTTTAGACGGAAACAAATAATCCAAGTAAGCCATGCTGGGCCCGAAGGCAATCTCAATTCCTTCGGGCTTTTTTTTATCAACGCCTGAACCGGTAGTGGGTCAGCTTGAAATTTTTTCATCGTGACATAAGGAGTCAAAATTCGACCTGACCCATTAACCCTGAGCGACTCCCCTTTCCCTGCTCTTACAATTGACCTACAATGACATTCAGAGCTTGAGTACAAGCGGTCTTCGGGAGGCGCTGCTTCTATGGCTAAAGGAAATCGAAGTTCGTCGATTACAGCCAGCGCGGAGCCCGAATCGACTCGCAAGCCTTCGCCCGCGGAACTCGAGTGGGAACAAAAAGTTCTTCAGCCAACGTTAGCCAAATCTCCTGAGCGCGCCAAACAATTCACCACCATCTCCGACTATCCCATTGAGCGCCTGTACACGCCGGCCGATCTCCCGAATTGGTCCTCTGAGAAAGACCTCGGTTATCCTGGCCAGCCTCCCTATACCCGCGGAATTCATTCCACCATGTATCGCGGCCGCCTCTGGACCATGCGCCAGTTCGCCGGCTTTGGCGCCGCCGAAGACACCAATCAGCGCTTTCGTTATCTGCTCTCGCAAGGCCAGACCGGCCTCTCCGTCGCTTTCGATCTTCCCACCTTGATGGGCTACGACGCCGATCACGTCCTCTCCGAAGGCGAAGTCGGCAAATGCGGCGTCGCCATCAGTTCTCTCGCCGACATGGAAGTTCTCTTCGACCAGATTCCTCTCTCGAGCGTCAGCACCTCCATGACCATCAACTCTCCGGCTGCGGTCATCTGGGCCATGTATCTGGCCGTCGCCGAAAAACAAGGCGCGGACTGGAAAAGCATCTCCGGCACCATTCAAAACGACATCCTCAAGGAATACATCGCCCAAAAGGAATACATTTATCCACCCGGCCCTTCCATGCGTCTGGTCATCGACACTTTCGAATTCGGCGCCAAGCAAACTCCCAAATTCAACGTCATTTCCATCAGCGGCTATCACATCCGCGAAGCCGGTTCCACCGCCATTCAGGAGCTTGCCTTCACTCTTCGCGACGGCATCGAATATGTCGATTGGGCCATTCGCCGCGGCCTCGACGTCGACGACTTCGCTCCCCATCTCTCATTCTTCTTCAACGCGCATAGCGATTTCTTCGAGGAAATCGCCAAATACCGCGCCGCGCGCCGCATCTGGTACAAAGTCATGCGCGAGCGTTTTCACGCAAAAAATCCGCGCTCCTGGACGCTGCGTTTCCACACGCAAACCGCCGGTTGCTCGCTCACCGCGCAGCAGCCTTACAACAACGTCGTGCGCACCGCGCTGCAAGCTCTCGCCGCGGTCATGGGCGGCACGCAATCCCTTCACACCAATTCCCTCGACGAAGCCTGGGCCCTCCCCACGCAATTCGCCGCCACCATCGCGCTCCGCACCCAGCAAATCATCGCCCACGAAAGTGGCGTCACCAACACCGTCGATCCCCTCGGCGGCTCGTATTTCGTCGAAACTCTTACCGACGAAGTCGAGCGTGGCGCCTGGGACTACATCGAAAAAATCGACGCCCTCGGCGGCATGGTCGACGCCATCGAACGCGCCTATCCGCAGCGCGAAATCGCCGAAGCCGCCTATCGCTATCAAGTGGAAATCGACCACAAGGAAAAAATCATCGTCGGCGTCAACGATTTCGTCGCCGAAGAAAAGCCCATCGACACTCTGCAGATCGACGAGACCGTCGCCCATCGTCAGACCGAGCGTCTTAACAAGCTCCGCGCCGATCGCTCCTCCGCTGAAGTCGATCGCCGCCTGCACGCTCTCCGCAAAGCTGCCGAAGGCTCCGAAAACCTCATGCCCTTCATCTACGAAGCCGTGAAAGTCTACGCCACTCTCGGCGAAGTCTGCGACGCCCTCCGCGCCGTCTTCGGCGCCTACGAAGAAGTCGCCATCACCTAACTTTATTTGCTGTCATTCCGAACCGGTCGCCTGCGTTTGGCGAACGTGTGAGGAATCTGCTGTCGTTTTTTTCGCTGTCCTTCCGAGCGAGGCTGCGATCAGCTTCCGACGAGCCTGCCTGCCGCAGGCAGGGAATCTGCTTTTGCCTTTTTGTAGCTCAGGTCCCGTTGCAGCGCCGTTTGCTGCAACTGACCTGAGGCTCTTCTTGTCTTTCGTTGTCATTCTGACGCTGACGCCGGCGCACTTCGCCGATCCGAGGAATCTGCTGTCGTCTTAATGTTGTCATCCCGAACCCAGCGCGCCGGTTCTGCGCGATGGCGGTGAGGGACCTGCTTTTGTTTTTTCGTTGTCATTCTGAGCGAAGCGTTTTTTGCGAAGCGAAGAATCTCGCCTCGGCGCCGTTTCGCGGTGCTTCCGAATTCAAGTCAAGTATCTGGTAAACGGATGACCAGAAAAGTGGGGATGATACCAATTCGACAAACGCGAGCGTAAGTGGGTTCCGGTTCTTTGAGTTCAGTTCGCAGCGGGATTCATGTGCTTCACCGGTTCGGCTCTTAGAAAGAAGGCCCGGTAAATTCATCCAGCAAACTGAAGAATGACTTTCTGAAGCGCCTTATCACGGAATAGGTGGATGTCCTCCTCGCGAGTCACCGAACCTTTCCGCTTGTTGTACTTCGGGAGTTCGAAATGCAGCGCCCTGAACGTTGCAAGAAGCGCCGACTCAAGGTGCTCCCATGTCCTCATTGCTCTGCGACCGCGACATGTCGCGACGTGCACGTTTATCTCTCTAACGCCACGTAGTTCACCGAAAGCTTCGCTCGCTTTGTCTACCGCCGAAGCTGCTGGCCTCCGAACACCCTTGCCAGTTGTCCCGATATAGATAATATGCGATCGTCTGCCGCTGTTGTATTTATAGGCCTTATTTGCGACGAGGATGTAGACCATTCTTTTCTTCAATCGCTTACTGCGCCGGACGGTCAAAAGAGATGTTTTTGAGCACTTGATTCTCAGAACGCTCATGTTTCACACCCCGCGGAGCCGTATCCTAACATCTAATGTGCTGTGAACAAATCCTTTATGTACTTTTCCATTCGTTCGGTCCACCCACACGGCAATAGCCCTTTGTTCTCTTTTTCCCTTGACAATTTAGTAATCAAGTGGTACACATAGGTCTAGTGCGTGGAACGCAGCCATTGTTCCCGCGCCAACAAGCCGCCATTTGGCGGCTTTTCGCTTTTTATGCGCTTTTGGGGGTCTAATCGAGTATTTTGCGGGAATTAAAATTCGATGCAACTTATTGAAAACAAAAAAACGGAAGCTACTTCTAATCGAGTATTTCTGCACTTTTTTCAAAAAATACTCGATTAGAAATCTGCACGCTTCCAGTGTCTTTTGGTGGATAATCCAGCCCTAAAACCATGAAAACACTACCCACAAACCTAAATCTTCGTCGCGCATCGGCCCTGGCAGCAATCGCCATCGCCCTTTTCGTTCTCATTCCTCTCGCCTCCGCTCCGGCGCAAACGCAGCCGCTGGATTTCTTGCTCCTCGGTGGCCGCATCGTTGACGGCACCGGCAGCGCACCTCGCCGCGCCGACGTCGGCATTCGCGGCGACCGCATCGCCTTCATCGGCAACGCTTCGCGCGCGCATTTCCACGCGAACCAAACCATCTCCGCAAAAGGCCTCATCATCTGTCCCGGCTTCATCGATCCGCACACTCACGCCGACGGCTACTTGAACAATTCCATCCGCCGCAACAATCTGAACTACATCATGCAAGGCGTCACCACCGTCGTCGTCGGCAACGACGGCGGCGGCCCCATCGACGTCGCCGCCACGCTCGACAAATATCAGCATCAGGGAATCGGTACCAACGTCGCGATTCTCACCGGATTCGGAACCATACGCCGCGCAGTGATGGGCATGGTAGACGCCGATCCCACTCCCGCCCAGCTCGATCAAATGCGCGCCTATGTGCGCAAGGCGATGGAGGGAGGCGCGTTCGGATTCTCCACCGGCCTTTTCTACGCACCGCAAAGTTTTTCGAAAACTCCCGAAGTGATTGAGCTTTCAAAAGTCGCCGCGCAGTTCGGTGGATTTTACGACACGCACATGCGCGACGAAGATTCGTATTCCATCGGCCTGCTTGGCGCCATCGACGAAACTCTGCGCATCGGCCGCGAAGCGCACATTCCCGTGCACATTTCACATATCAAGGCGCTCGGTCCAGCCGTCTGGGGCAAAAGCGTCGACGCCATCGCAAAAATCAACGCCGCGCGCGCCGCCGGCCAAGATGTCACTGCCGCGCAGTATCCCTACACCGGTTCCGGCACCAGCTTGCCCGCATCGCTGCTGCCGCCCTGGGCGCATGAAGGCACGCAACAACAAGTCGCCGCGCGCCTCGCCGATGCTGCACAACGCGAAAAACTTCTCGCCGCCATCACCGAAAATATAAAGCGCCGCGGCGGCGCGAACACTTTGCTTTTCACTTCCTCGCGCATGCCCGAGCTTTACGCAAAAACTCTCGCGCAAGTTGCCGCTGCGCGAAAAGCTCCTGCTCCTGAAACCGCGCTCGCGATTTTGCAAACCTGTTCACGCGATAAAACTTACGACGAGCTTGGCATCATTTCCTTCAACATGAGCGAAGCCGACATCGACCGCTTCATGCGCCAGCCCTGGGTCATGACCGACTCCGACGGCTCGCCCGGCCATCCGCGCCTCTACGGAACTTTTCCGCGCAAGCTGCGCCTCTACGTCTATCAGAAAAAACTGATCACCCTTCCCTTCATGGTTCACGTCAGCACCGAACTGCCCGCTAAGATGCTCGGCTTGCACGATCGCGGCCTGCTTCGCCAAGGCTACATCGCAGACGTCATCGCCTTCGATCCCGCTACCATCGCCGACAAAGCCACTTACGAGCATCCCGAAGTTTTGTCCACCGGCATGCAGTACGTTTTCATCAATGGCACGCTCGCGGTGAACGATGGGAAGTACACCGGCGTCCTTGTAGGAAAAGCATTGCGCCACGTTGCCGCCGCGAGTAATCGCTGAGGCGTTCGAATGCAATGCGCGTTCCGGCGCTAATTCTGTAAACTGGACGCGCTGTTTTAGTTTTGGGCGCGGCCCGGAACAGGAGAAGCATGAATTACAACGCACTTGAAAAAACAATTATGAAGGCGACAGATTTGCAGAAGCGTCCGGTCGCTGTGAAGTTCTTGGACGCTGCGCCCGTGGGAATCGAAAAATTCACGGGCACGGAACCATCCGGATGCAGCTTCTGGCGGCTGGCAGCGGCGGGACAAGTTTTCTATACAGTTCCGCAGGACCATTACAACTGCCCCATTGGAAGCTACACGCACAACATCCCGCTGCCGCCGGAACGAGCGAAGGAACTCGAGCAAACGCTGGGGCTGATGGCGCAGATTGGATATGTCAAGATGGAAGAAGTGCCGGACATTCCGCGGCTTGAGAAAGAACCGGGCGCGATCGTTTATGCGCCGCTGGGCAATACTCCGGTCGACCCGGATGTGGTGCTCTTCGCGGGAGCGGCGTCGCAAATCATGCTGCTGCAGGAAGCGGCGTTGCGTGCGGGCTGCGCCGTGGCGCTTCCGATCCTGGGACGGCCCACGTGCATGGCGCTGCCCGCAGCGATGGCTCACGGCGCGGTGGTGAGTTCGGGCTGCATCGGGAACCGCGTCTACACCAGCCTCGGCGAAGGCGAAATGTACGTTGTGGTGCCGGGGAAAAACCTTTCGCGCGTTGTGAGCGAGCTGGAAACAGTAACGAACGCGAATGCTCAGCTTGCGCAATATCATCAAGCGCGAAAAGAGTCTCTCGCGTCCTCGTGAAGACGGTGGCCAGTGACGAGTGGCAAGTGGCCAGCGAAATTCGAAACCCGAAAAGCGAAACTCGGGAGTACTTCGCGCCGCTGGAGAAGTGCGATAGGCAGGAAAAAAAGACGCCCCACCTAACTATGAAACCGCAACGTAAAATCGTCCTTGCACTGTTGGCGCTGATTGCGTTTGCGCCGCCATCGCGAGCGGCGGGAACGAAGAGCGGCTTCATCACCACCGTCGACGACGTCAAAATCCATTACCTCGAAGCGGGCCAACAGCACGTCGTCTTAAGCCCATAACCAGTGAACGGCCGATGGACGAAGGCGAACGCGCGCTCATGCCGCAGAAAACGCCATCGATTCTTTTCGTGCCCGGCTGGACCATGCCCGCGTGGATTTGGCAAAAGCAGCTCGACTATTTTTCCAAAAATTATCGCGTCGTCGCCATGGACCCGCGCTCACAGGGCGAATCCTCGCAAACCAGCGAAGGCTTGTATCCCGCCGCGCGCGCCCGCGACATCAAAGCTGTGGTCGACCAGCTTCATCTCGCCCCGGTGGTGCTCGTCGGCTGGTCCATGGCCGTCACGGAAGTCGCGGCCTACGTCGACCAGTTCGGCACGCGCGACATTGCCGGGCTCGTTTTCGTCGACGACAATTTCGGCGGCCTCGCGCCCGGCGAAGGCAACGGCGACTTACTGTTCATCGGCCAAATTCTCGCCGACCGCCAGAAAAACACCGAGGCCTTTGTCCACAATCTCTGCTTCAAGAAACCGCAGCCGCCTGAATACCTCAATCGCGTCATCGCCGCGTGCCTGCGCACGCCCACCAGCGACGCCGTCGCGCTCCTCGTCGGCAAATACGCCGCCGACTATCGTCCCACGGCCGCAAAAATGGATAAGCCCGCGCTATTCTGCTACGCCGATTCTCCTTACATGTCCGCCGAAGCGCAGGCGCAAATTCAGCACAGCGTGAAAGGCTCGCGCCTGGAAGTCTTTCGCGGCGCCGGCCACGCCCTCTTCGTCGACAATGCGGATCAGTTCAATTCCGTGCTAGACGGTTTCCTGAACAGCCTCGGCAAATGACCTTTCCAACTTCCATCCTTTCTCGGTATCGCGTGGGATGTTCGCAAGAGGAAACTCGCGAAAAATTCAGTAGGTACCCAAACGCTCTGCATCGACAGCCAACTCTGGGATCGTTTTCTCTGCTGAATATTCACGATTGTTTATGAAAACAGTCGCCTTGACCGGAGGGGATCCGACCAGCGTTGAGATCACGAGACTCGTTTCAAGAGCACACTGCGTGCAATATTCAAAGGTCGCTAAAACGATTCGGTCGCGAGGCTCCAATGGGCCCTTGTTACTCTCAGTAAGCCGAAAAAAGCGCCTGGTCGGGTCCTGACTTCGAATTTCTAGCACATAGTGAGCGTTCCAGTGCTTAAGAATACCGGAGGGCAGTTCGATGAGACAGCTATATTGCGTAATGCGCTGGTTCGTGTCATTAACGAGCGTAACTTCAAGCTGTCGTATTACGTGATCATCTTGCTTTCGGCTAGCAACGGACCTAAGTTGTAGCTGGATATCCTGTGACGATAAATCCTTTAGCAGTTCAAGGCGTTTCGGAAGCTCCGCGAGTACTTCGGCCTCGTCAGTGAATTCAATCGGATTCAATTGAAGCAGATCCCTGACACCTTCGCGATCTACAGACGCATGTTTAAACGCAATGATCGGTATGGAACGCTTCTCGACCCGCTGAATATAGGTAGCAATGGCGATCTCTTGCTCGATCCAGACAGAGGCGCGAATGTGAGTGGACCCATCCGGACGTTCAATCTTACCTCTGGGATGCAGGACAGTTATGAAGGCGACGCAATCGCGTAACGCGCGGAGAATGTTGTCATCAAGTCCGTTAAGATCCTGAACCTCGTCTGCAAAAAAAGTGGCAAGCCCGGTTCTCTTTCTCACCATGTCCGCAACTTGCTTACCAAGGCATTTTTCGGCCTCGGTGAATTGCCCGCAGGATATAAAGACGAATTGCCTATTCACGGACAGCTCCAGAATCGCAATTCTAGTCTATTGTTATGTGCCAAGCTACCTTGCGGCAGTGGATCATCAAATCGCCCCGTATCGAAGTCGCTGACAGTCGAAATGCTTCCCCCGCTACTAAAGGCGCACCAGGGAATTTGCGCGGCGTAAGATGATGCTATACTTTCCAATTCAAGCAGACGCGGCAATCTGGTCTGCCAGCGGACTTCACGCGAATGAAACAAATTGCCATCGTGGGCGGCGGGCCCGCCGGGGCTCTCTGCGCCGAGAAACTGAGCGCCGCCGGATTCGGCGTCACTCTTTTTGACGAGCATCTGGCGTGGGAAAAACCCTGCGGCGGCGGCTTGACGCACAAGGCCATCGAAAAATATCCCTTCCTGCTGGACGGCCCCGCCGCAAAGAAAGAAATTCACAGCGCGGAATTGATCTCCAGCCGCGGGCATCGCGCGCGCTTCGAAATGTCACGGCCGCTGGTGATTTATTCGCGCGCGGTGCTCAACGGCCTGCTGCTCGACCGCGCCGAAGCCGCCGGCTGCAAGACGCTGCACGCGCGCGTGACGCGCGTCGACACAGCGGCCGAACAGGTCCAGCTCACCGC